>JAUNMH010000004.1 GCA_030537495.1 Clostridia bacterium
TAGCCCTCGCCGGCAGATGCATGCCGTAGACTAAGCCTTTTCTAGCCTTCGCCGGCAGATGCATGCCGTAAACTCATGGTCTGGCTATCAATCCTGGCACATTTAGACCAATTTAACATCGCCAGTACCATGCCATCTGTGCCTACCGCATTAATATACATTTTGGCGAATGTTAATACCAATATAACGCAATAAATCCTAGAAACTCACAAAATTTTGGAGTGATTTTAACATTGACCCTAGCTATATAAGTAGTAAAAAGAACAAGTTGTCCCATTTCCTATATAATTATAAGAAATGGGACAACTTGTTTTATGTCATCATAGAAATTTGGTACTGGCCATATCGAAAGCATTAAAATGTTCCACAAATGATAGAATCCCATAGCAGAACAGCATTGTATAGACTATTAATAGCTTAACGCCAGCTAAATCCTCATACATCCTACCCTGCCTCGGCCAACTTTTATCTTATTTTCGGCTTCAAGTTTGCGAATCAGCTTTCTCAGCTTATCATCGCTAAGTTTGATTCCTCTTGCACGCAGTTCATTTAATATTGATGTTCGCCCAATGCCGCAAAGCTCCGTGGTGTGCGCTGAAATTATAGACATAACAAGGGTTTCAAGTTGATCAGCTGGCGCGCGGCCGGGCGCGGGTGCGGCACACTCAACGTAATTAGGGCCTGGCGCAAAGCCCACAGCGCGTGCAATGTTTGTCGCATACGCGGGCGCCGTTGCTGGGGCCTCAGCGTATGCAATGCTTTTCGCGTCTGTTGGGATTTCCCCATAGCCTGAAAAAGCGGGTGCTTTAGCCGCTGATAGCACAGCGGCAGGCAATTCGCCTAGGGTGATGTAATAGTCAGCTGCGTTCCTTAGCTCGCGAACATTGCCTGGCCAGCGGTAGTTCTCCATTGCCGCCTTTTCCAGGGCGGACATTTCGTCGAATTTTTCACCAACGAAACACCTAAAGAGCAAACTAATGTCCTCTTTTTTCTCTCTTAGGGCAGGCATAGTAATGGGAATATTACAAAGCCTGTAATACAAATCTTCGCGAAATTCTCGATTTTTAATGGCATCAGAAAGGTTTTTATTAGTAGCTGCAACTACTCTAATATCGAGGTTTATGACCTTGTCGCTACCGATTCTTGTAATCTGTTTTTCTTGAAGAACACGTAGTAGTCGCGCCTGAAGATTCAGCGACATGTCCCCTATCTCGTCGAGAAAAATTGTACCACGGTTAGCCTGTTCAAAGAGCCCAATTTTTCCCTGCGGCGAAGCTCCCGTAAAAGCGCCCTTCTCATATCCAAAAAGCTCACTTTCAAGAAGTGACTCAGGTAGAGCCGCACAGTTAATGGCCACAAAGGGTTTTTCCTTTCTTCGAGAAAAGTTGTGAATCGACTGGGCTAGCAGTTCTTTGCCGGTGCCACTCTCCCCATTTATCAAAACAGTATAATCCGTCACAGCTATTTTCTTCGCAAGACCAACGGTTTTCTTCATTACATCGCTTTTGTAAATAATATCATCAAAAATGTACTTTGCTACAAGCCCCCTCTTCATCAGCTGCTTGTTAATGTCAATCTCCAGATTCTTTATATCTGTCTCAGCACTGAAACGAAGAGAATATCCTATTATCTGATCCATTACTCGAATAGTCGTCTTCGCAACAATATAATGATTGTTCTGGAACTTTATAAACTTATCACTGTAGTCTTCTGTTGCGAAAAGCTCTAAAAAAACATCCTCGAAAATTTCCTTAAGAGACAAAGCCTTGCTTCCTGCCAGGTTAAATGTAATATCAGCCTTATCATTATAGTGAACAATATTATAGCTATTATCCAAAATAATCACTGATTCTCTTGACTCCTGGATAGTCTGCTTTAGCATCTGATCCTTGATGCTGTCGGTAATATATCTTTTCCCCGTACTTCCCGTCGTCCTCTGAATATAAGAAAGCAGATTTCTTGTAACCTCACGATTGTTTAAATTCAGTTTATTAATAATAGTAACGAATGTATTGGTATCAATGCACCTGTTATGCACATTAATAATATGCTCAATGTATGAAGGTACCAAATCCTCTTCCGCTGGCGTAATTGCAACCTTGATGTGATCATATCTGCCATCATCTTCCCTTCTCATATATGGTATAAGATTCAGATGGTTCAAACCCAGCTCATATAAGCTATTTGTTGTCTGAATAGTACTTTCCCTGGAGTCATTTACAACAAGTACTTCTGTACCTGACGCAAGAGCATATACCTCGTCAAGATATTTCCGTTCAAAAGTTCTAGCCATTACCATAACCTTATCAAGAGAAGAAATATACTCCCTCATAGGATATACCCTATCTTTGTACAAAACAAGGTACAAATCGCCATCATCAATATCTCCTGGCTCAATTTCATCAAGGAAGCATATCTTTACATTTGCAAAACTCTCAAATACAAATCTTAAATCATCGAATAAATTCATACACGTTTCTGTTTTTTGCCTATTGTTAAAAACAATATAAATTGTCTTCATCATTTATTTTCTACCCCTTATCCTATTATGGCTATAGTTTTCATCCTATTAATATACACGTTTATCCTATAATTATAGGATAAAGCAAGAGAAATTACAAGTATTACTCAAGTATCATTAAGGCGCTCTTCCGTCAATTTAGTGTAAATTCCAAAGCTTTCTCCTACTCATGGTGAATTGGCACAAATCTTGCCATATATATGGCGTGCTACGAAATTATATACTGTTATAAGAAGGAGAAATATTATGTTTGCTATTTTTGAAAGTATTACAAACTGGTTATGGGGATTACCTCTTTTAATAACCATTCTAGTAACAGGTGTATTCCTTACAATAAGATCTGGATTCTTCCAGTTCCGTCATTTTGGATACATCATAAAAAACATGTTTAACAAAGAAAGCCGTGAAGGCGTTGGAGATGACGGTAAGTCACTGACACCTTTCCAGGCTATTTCAATTGCTATCGGAGGTACAGTTGGTGTTTCCAACATGTCCGGCGTTGCAACTGCCATTGCAGTAGGTGGCCCCGGTGCCCTATTCTGGCTGTGGGTTGCTGCACTACTTGCTATGATTATCAAGATGTGTGAGGTAACTCTTGGTGTTTACTACAGACAGAAACAGGAAGATGGAACCTACATCGGTGGACCTACTTTCTACATGCAGAAAGGTTTAGGAGAAGAAAAGAAATTCCCACTTTGGGGACTATTTGCAGTAGGATTCGGTGCAATGATCTTCAGCACATGGTTCATCACAGCTCAGAACTACACAGTTTCAGAAGCCATCGGAACTACATTTAAGATTCCATTTATCGTACCTTCAATTATTTACGTAATCGGAATTTACTTCGTAATTTTCGGTGGCGTAAAGAAGGTTGGTAAACTTGCCGCATGCATGGTGCCGTTCATGTGTACATTCTATGTACTAGGTTGCTTAATTATCTTAATTAAGAATGCCGATGCAGTTCCTGGCACATTTGCTATGATTTTCAAAGGAGCATTTACAACTCAGGCAGCCACTGGTGGTTTTGTTGGCGCGGGAGTTGCAACAACTATGAGACTTGGTTTTGCTAGATCCGTATACTCCAACGAAGCCGGCTGGGGTACTTCACCAATGGTACACGCTTCTGCAAACACAGACCACCCTATTAAGCAGGGCCTAATGGGAGCATTTGAAGTATTCATGGACACAATCGTAGTTTGTTCAGTAACCGGCCTTGTAGTTATTGCAACTGGATTCTGGAACTCAGGACTTCAAGGCTCTGAATTAACATTAACAGCTTTTGAATCAGGAATGGGCTACATCGGAAGAGTGCTTATTGCTGTATCAATCTTCCTATTTGGATTAACAACATCAACTGGCTGGTTCACATACTACAGCGTAATTCTAAAGCACTGGCTTGGAAACAATGAGAAAGTTCTTAAAATTGCAGAAAAGGTATTCATCCTTGGAACTCCATTATGGGGTATGCTCGTTACTGTTTTGAACGTATACAGCAATGGTACACCTGCTCAGTTATGGACAATCTGCGACTTCACAACAGTAGTTCCAACATTCGTAAACGTTCTTACTCTATTCATGTTAAGCGGAACATTCGTAAAACTGTTAAAGGACTACAAAGCTCGCTATATGGGAATCGGTAAGGTTGACCCAGAGGTTGACTTATTCTACGAAAACAAAAAAGCTAGAGAAATTGAAAACTAGAAATCGAGGACCTGAAATGGATAAAATTTTTTACAATGCAAAAATCAGAACATTAGATGATAGCAATAGTACTGCCGAAGCAATCGGTGTGGAAAATGGAAAAATCGCTTTCATCGGAAGTAACGAGAAAGCCCTTACCCTTCAGTGCGATGATAAAATTGATTTAGAGGGCAGACTGCTGCTCCCTGGCTTCGTTGACTCTCACCTGCACATGCTTCACTACGCTTTTGTAGAGAAATCAGTTAAATTATTTGATTGCAAAAGCGTCGAAGATTGTCTGAAGCTTGCAAAAGAAAGGCTCGAAAGTGTATCAAAACCGACTTGGCTTTTCTGCCGTGGTTGGAACCATGAGAATTTCACTAACCCTCGTTATCCGCACAAGGATGAGTTGGACGCTCTTTCTACTGAAATTCCAATTATTATGGTGAGAGTTTGCGGGCACGTTGCAGTTTGCAATACCCGTGGCCTTGAGTTACTCAAACAAATTCCTCAGTTCCCTGAGATAGCACAAGATGTAGATCTTGACACAGGCCTGCTGAAGGAAAATGCAGTGCAATTCTACTATTCTGTTCTTGAAGCGCCGTCTCAGAACGAGGTTGAGGACTTCATCAAGCACGGTATACGAAAGCTCAACGAAGCCGGAATCACTGGCATTCAGTCTGACGACCTGGCTTCTCTTCCGGGAAAAAACTGGAGAAGAATCATGGATGCATTTATGGCTCTTGACCAGAGAGATGAAATGAATCTTAGAATCTACGAGCAGTGTCTTTTTGAAAGATTAGAAGACGCTAAAGCCTTTGTGGAAGAAGGTTTCCGCACAGGTCAAAGGGGAAAATTCTTCACCGTTGGTCCAATGAAGATGCTTCAGGATGGGGCTTTAGGTGCAAGAACAGCAGCAATGAATGAACCTTATGAAAATGATGGCGGCAATATCGGAATCAGCATCTATACTCAGGAAGAACTTGATGATATCATCGCTTTTCACGACAAACACCATATGCAGGTTGCAGTCCACTGCATCGGCGACCGTGCTATGGATATGGTTATTGAGGCCATTGAAAAATCCCCTTACCGTAAGGAAAATCCAAAAAACAGACACGGTATTGTCCACGCTCAGATTACTAATCAGCGCATTTTAGAAAAGATGCAGAAAAATGAAATTCTCGCATACATTCAGCCTGTTTTCGTCGATTTAGATATGGATATTGTCGAATCTAGAATCGGTGCTCATCGCATGGACAAGGTTTATGCATGGAAGAGTATGCTTGATATGGGAATTCACGCATCCGGCGGATCCGATGCGCCTGTTGTAAGTTTTGATGTTCTGGAAAATATATATTTTGCTGTAACCAGAAAAAATATTAACGGCCAACCTGCTGAAGGCTGGATTCCATCCGAAAAGCTTTCCGTAGACGAAGCTGTAAAACTGTTCACCAAATATGCTGCCTATGCTTCATACACTGAAGACGAATACGGCACCTTGGAACTCGGCAAATGGGCCGACCTAGTCGTTTTAGGCGAAGACATTTATGAAATCGACCCTGACGAAATCAAAGATGTAAAGGTCGATATGACAGTTCTTGCCGGAAAAACAATCTACGCCCGCGCGTAGCGGCATTGCGGTGTGAACCGCACGGCCTGGCTATCAATTCTGGCACATTAGGCCTATTTTGACATCGCTAGTACCAAGCCATATTGCCCTGGCGTATATTTACACAATATTAAGAATATTAATCTATTATTTCCAGAATAATTAGGTAAATAAACGTGCTTTTCTACTCGGTTAGTAACATTTCTAACCTACTAAAATAGAATCCTGTTATTTTAAGCAAAAAATCTGCCCCTTATCTGAAAAAAATCAGGTATTAGGGCAGATTTATTAGTTTCAAAATTATGACTTGGTACTGGGCATTTCAAAAACCCTCGAATGTGCCAAGATTGATAGATTCGCATTGCCTAGTGCCTATGCATAGAGCTCAGGACTGAAATTATGCACTGAACCAAAGCTATTGTTCTACATTTTATGTACCAGAATTATTCTTCTTTTCAACTTCTACTTTTCACCATATGTGTTATCAAAATCTTTTAATACTCCTAATAGACCTCCTGATAAAGTATTAGCGAACTTTTCATTATCTTCTAATGAGTCCACAGTCCATCCATCAAAACCCACAACATAAGTTATGCATTTTGCTTAGTATCTATCTGAAAAATGTGTTAGAATATAGTTAATTATGCATTTAAGGAGGCTCGGAATGAACCGTTTCAAACAATTATATGGAATTACCCTTACAAATAAATTGCTACACGAGATAGTCTTTGTGCTTATGGCCTTCGAGGTTATTTTTGCGTTTTCATATCTTGAATGCATTGAACTTCCAACCGTATCAAGCACAACGCTTCATGTTATCGTTATTGTTGCAGCAATGATTCTTGGCTCTCGAGGAAGCGTACCTGTGGTTTGCGTGTTTGCTTTCACGTCCATGTGGATAGCCACATATTCTACTTCGGCCCTTGATCAGCTTTTCTCCCCCTTCATCAGCGGAGCACCAGTTAGATCACTTACACTCGTGCTAGCAAGAATTGCCTTTGCGGTTATAGCTAGTGCCCTCTTTGGACTATTTTTCAGAAAAGAGCGCAAGCACGTTTATTTGGGTATATCCGCTATTGCAGTACTGAGCACTTTCATTCATTCCTTTATGGTGTTCATAACATTATACCTCTTTTTTCCAATGCATTTTCAGGCTATACGCGTAGAGTTACTATCCCTTCCTTGGGTTCAGGACTGGGTTTCCTACGTTTCGGCAGCTTTAGCATGTTGCCTGGTTCATCACATTCTTTCAAAAGAAAAAGTGAAGGACTACCTTTCATATCTTTGTAATAATGCTGAGGCGATTCAAGAAGATGCATCATATGACAAGGCTCTCTTTTGGGCAAAAATAAGCGCAGGAATAATAGGCATACTGTGTGTTATGTATCTGCGAAATAGAATTTTATCAGAATTCTATAATCAGGGAATTGAAGTTGGAAGCATGCTGAGAATTGATATATCTGCTATTTTAATCCAGTTACTCTTTGCCCTAGCCTGCCTGCTAGGAATCATATTTGTAGTCATCAGATGGATTAACGAGTTCTACGTAATTCAGCGCGAAAGAATGAGCAAGGTGCTAACTGAGCAGAGCCAGAAGCTTTCAGTAGATCCTCTGACCGGTGTATTTAGCCGTTTCGCATATATTGATACTATCAAAACTTATGAAGAAAATCGCCCACAGGACTTGGTCGCATTTCTAATTGACATAAATGGCTTGAAATCCGTGAACGACGCCAAGGGCCACGAGGCCGGAGATGAATTAATCTGTGGTGCTGCTCAGTGCATTGCGAAAGCCTTTGCCGGCAAAGGCACAACCTTCAGAATCGGCGGTGACGAATTCGTAGTCTTTGCAAATATGCAGGCACCTCAGGTCGAAGAATCAAAGGCCACCCTCAAGCGCATCGTAGACGCCTGGTCTGGCAAAAGAGTCCAAAGCCTAAGCCTTTCCGTAGGTAGTGCCTTGGCCATCGACTATCCCGATGCAACCATTGAAAAGCTAGTTCGACAAGCTGACATGGCCATGTATAAGGAAAAGCAAGAATACTATCAAAAGAAATTAATGAAGTGATGAATGAGACCCTATATATGGTGATTGAGTACAGGCAGTGGTCTAACGACGAGCCGTACTTTACAATTTACTAAATTGAACGGTTAGACAGGCTTTCCTCATTCTGAGTGTTGTAAGTCTCGTCTAACCGTTATTTTTTCATTATTACTCAAACCATGCTACAGCTCTTATTGGTGAGCCGTCGCAATTCTCAAGTTTCAGCGGGAAGCAACTGAACCAAAATAGGTCATCGCCGCATAATTCAAGGTTTTTAAGATTCTCTATATTCACAATATCACACTCCTTGAAAAGCGTCTTGTGTCGTGTCAGGTTTTCATCTGCGATTGGGTCTAATCCAATAACATCAAAACCAATTCCCTTGTAATTTCCATTCATTATTAATTCTAAAACTTCTTCGTCTATGCAAGGATAATCCCCAAAATATGCCTCTGTTCTCCAACGCTTGTCCCAGCCTAGGTTGAATAGTAAGAAATCCGCTTTCTGAACCTTTTCACCTTTTTTCCTAATATGCTCAAGAGAAATTGATTGTCCTTCCTTTAGGTCACGGCAATCGATTACTAATGCTTTTCCAATAAACTGCTCCGCCGGAAAACAATCAAGTGTCGTTCTGTTTCCATATAAATGTGCTGGCGGATCCATATGAGTTCCCGTATGAGTATACATCTGCAGTAATGTCTCCTTGAACCCATCCTTCTCATAGCTGTTTGCCGGAATAAACTTTGGTGTATCTGTACCAGGATACACCGGCATATCCTCTTTAATTGTGTGCGTTAAATCAATTACTTTCATATTCCACATCATCCTTTCTAAATTGAATTATAGCACTTTTTCCCGCACTTTTCATAGACAAATGGTGTAAATCGATAGCTCAGCAAAATCACTGCTTGCTTTCACATCAACATGCAGAAACCCTTTATTTGCACACCACTAGTTCTCAAGTATTTTTTTGTTTATAAGCCAAAATATGTACGGTATAATATTATGTCTCTGTTTGCGTAGCTCAGCGCCTCCAGCATGGCGGCGGTGCGGCAGCGCATGGCAACATACGGCAGCCGCACCTTAGCAGACAGAGAATTTTTTGGAGTAAAGGAGGCGCCCAATACTGGGGACAAAAGAGAATGCATCCTGTTAGGGTCTTAACCGGTATCGCCCTAAAACTTGGCCTAATATGTGGAGTTGTGATCATTTTAATTTGCACATTTATTCCACACCAAGTCGTTTCTATTTTTACTAACGATGCAGGTATCATTGCAGAGGGAGTAACATATCTAGGTATTATCAAATACACTTTCCTATTATTTATCATTACAAATGTCCTAATGGCAGCCCTCCGCTGCGTGGAAACAGTAAAGATTTCTTTCTATATTTCAATTGTTTCATTGATCGTAAATGTTGGAATTAATTATGTTTTGATATTTGGACGCTTCGGAGCGCCGGAACTTGGTATCCGTGGTGCGGCCTTAGGAACTTTGGTAGCCCGCATTGTGGAGCTGACAATTGTGCTGGTGTATGTGCTGAAAGTTGACAAGAAGCTAGAGCTGTTCAGCGAGAATTTCCTGAAGCCTGACGCTGAGCTGCGTAGCGATTACGCCAAGGTTGAGATTCCGGTTATGCTTTCGCAGATTTTATGGGCAGTTTCTGTGCCAATGCAGACAGCAATTTTGGGTCATCTTTCTGCGGACGCCATCGCTGCAAATCCAGTAGCTACAACCTTCTACCAGTACCTAAAGGTTATCGTTGTGGCAATGTCCTCAGCTTCTGCGGTTATGATCGGCGCTTCAGTTGGTCGCGGCGACATGCACCGTATCAAAACCGACGCACGCACCCTTGCAGTAATTGACGTAGTAATCGGAGTAGTGCTCGGTCTATCTTTGTTTTTATTGAGAGGATCACTGCTGAGCCTGTACAACCTAAACGACTCAGCTATGGTAATGGCAGATCAGCTAATTGTCGTAATGAGTTTCATTATGGTGGGCATGTCCTACCAGATGCCAGTCAGCATGGGAATCCTCAGAGGCGGTGGAGATACAAAATTCACTATGTATATGAATATTATTAGTACATGGGCAATCGTAATTCCTCTTTCCTTTATGAGCGCCTTCTGGTGGCATTGGTCCGTTGTAGGCGTAGTCATCGCCTAGACTTCGAATCTGACGAGTTACCTCGATACCGTTTAGGTCAGGCAGGCACCAGTCAATAATCTTCTTCCTCTGTTGTGCGCCGGTAGTCGCGCTGTCCTTTGTTATGTTTATACATACCTCAATGGGACAATTTCCCTAAAAATAAAAACAAAAAATACACTGTCTGTTCAGACAATGCATCGTAATTCGTCATTTGGATAGGTTGTCTTATTTGCAATTTATTGTATAACTTTTGGAATTAAATGTCTATATATTTCTGTCCAATTTATGGAAGATTATAAATTTATTTGAGAAAATATAATTTTTCAGGGTGGATTTTGAGATTAATTTTGAGCTTAACGAACTGCTTAATCAGTTGCCAAGTGTAGATTTGCTCGGTATAATGTTATTAACGAGATTCCGTAACAGGGTTTTGTATAGCTTATTCAATTAGAGGAGAATATATTATGAATCAGATAAACGATAAGGCTTTTCTTGAAAGCGTCGAAAAAGCCGCCTATGAGGGGGCAAAAGCCGGAGCAGAATCCGGCGCCAAGGCCGGGGTAAAGTCCAGCGCAAAGTTTGGAAGAAAAGGCTCCATTGTAACGAATGTAGGAAGCGCTCTCCTAACTAAAATATTGACCGTGCTTCTAATTGTAGTTGTAATTATGGCAATTTTTCCAAAGGTCAACGTACTGTACAAAATTAAGCAAGGCCTTGGTTTTGATAAAAAAGTCAGTGGCTACGATTTAACCATCGACAACAATGGTATCTTTGGTTACAAGGCAGCTGACTTTGCCGAAGCAGTACTTGGTAAGGCTAGCCAGCAGAAGAAAGTCGAGGTATACGAAAGAGACGTAACGGACGTTGCTTCAATTACCGATACTGGACTTTTCAACATCAAGCTTTTCTCCAAGCATCAGCAAATTAAATACTCTGGCGTTGCAACATATGTTGTAGATCTGAGCAATTTAAGCAGTCGCAGTTTTTCTGTGGACGAAAAAAAGCATGTGGTAACTATAACAATCCCACACGCTGAGCTTAAAGATATTAACGTCAATAAGGTAGAGTTTGGCGAAATAGAAAAGGGCGTTCTCGCCTTCGGTGAAATTAAAATGACTGCCGAACAGACTCAAGAAGTTGAAGATGCCGCAAAGACTAAGATGTTGGCAAAGCTTGAAGCGGAAAATGAGTTAGAAAAAGCCGATGAATTTGCAAAGAAGACCATTTGGGAACTCTTCTATCCGCAAATTGTGAATGTTTCCACCGGCTATTCATTAGCAATTCAATTTAATGAATGAAATTCAGGCTAATGATTTTTAGCACATTCAATCTTTACTACCCCCACCATTTAGGTATATAATTTCTAGAGTATGTCTATATCATATTTAGGGGAGGCAGTTATGCTACAAATAAGAAATGCAGTAATAGACGATCTTAAGCAAATCCTTGAAATTTACAAATACGCCCAAAATTTTATGATCAGAACCGGAAATCCAAACCAATGGGGCCATAGATATCCGAGCGTAGAATTAATAGAAAAAGACATAGAATCCAAGGTATGTAAAGTCATCTACGACGAAAGCGGAATTCACGGCGTGTTCGCTTTGTTCGATGGCGAAGACCCAACATACAATGTGATTGATAGTGGAGAGTGGCCAAACGACGAGCCTTACCTTACAATTCACCGAATTGCAGGCGACGGGCAGGTTCACGGCCTGCTTAAGTGCGCCACAGACTATAGCAAAACTTTAAGCGACAACATCAGAATAGACACCTATGAAGATAATAAAATTATGCAGAAGCTGATTTTCGCAAATGGCTTCAAATACTGCGGAGTTATCTATTCCGCAGACGGTTCTCCACGACTAGCATATCAGTGGACTAAAGAGTCATATAAGTGACGAGAAAATAAATTACATCAACAGGGGAAAACATGGATTATTACTTTTTAGTTATTACAATTATTGATATTTTCGTTTTAGCAATTATGAGCGTTTTTACAAGATACAGTGAAACACTGAGGAAACAGCAAAAGCGCTGGTTTGTGTGCTCATTTATGCTAATTTCTTTCATTTCAGCCTTCGAAGTAATTTCAGTGGCAGTGAACAATGCATCACCGGAATTCAGATGGATTAACATCCTCTCAAATTACTTAGGATTCGGCCTAACCCCAGCGGTACCAATGGCTCTCTCCTTTACGCTAGCTGAAGAAAAGATAAGCTCAAGGCCCTTAATCACACAGACCGTTTACCTTATCCTTTTGGGAATCTCCATTCCCTTTGGGCTGGTATTTCAGGTTGATGCCAACAACGACTACATGCGCGGAGAACACTTCGGTCTGTATGTTCTCGCCTACAGCATAAGCATAATATACCTAGTAGTTATCACCTTGCAAAGCGTCGATGAACACCAAAACCGCAGCCGAAATATGATTTATCTCGTAGCTGGATTCCTGCTAGTTTCAACTATGATACAAGTTATTTTACCACATCTGCACACGTCCTGGCTCAGCGCATCCCTGCTTGCCATACTCTACTTCGTGTATTGCAACATCATGTGGCAACAACTGGACGGTCTAACCGGCCTCCTCAACCAAACAAGCTACCTGAACAAAACATCTTCCCTCAAGCGCAAGTCCATCCTGATCGTCTTCGACCTGGACAATTTCAAGTACGTTAACGACAACTACGGCCACCTAGTCGGCGATGAGTGCCTCAAAGAAGTCGCTGCCGGCATAAAGAAGGGCCTACTCTGGAAGTGGACTCTGCTACAGAATCGGCGGTGACGAGTTCTGCGCACTCCTCGATATCAAAACAGACCTCAGCGCATGCGCGCAAGTTTTGATATCTGAACTGGAAACCCGTAGAAAAAGCCTGGAGGTCTTGCCATATGTGTCCATGGGTGTAGCCGAATTCAGGCCCGGAGACAATATAAACAAAGTTAAGGACCTGGCAGATAATAATATGTATGAAATGAAGCGAATCCATAAGGAAAAAGTCGCAGCAAAAGCCAGTGAGAAAAACTATGGGAAAAACAATGGGGAAATTTACACCGAAAGATAAAACTTTGGAGTATTACAATAAAAACGCAGCAGAATATGCCGAAAGCACCCTCAATGTGGACATGAGCAACGTGCTGGACGAGTTTGTAAAAGGACTGCCACCTGGAGCACGCATCCTTGATTTAGGCTACGGTTCCGGCAGAGACAGCAAGAAATTTGTGGAAATGGGTTTTCATGTGACTGCTATAGATGGCTCCGCGGAGCTTTGCGAAATCGCATCTAAAACTACAGGTCTAGGCGTAAGATGCCTGCTATTTCAAGACCTAGACTATGAGGAAATTTTCGACGGCATCTGGGCCTGCTCATCCCTGCATCATTTAACCCGAGAAGATCTCCAAGCAACCCTGCTAAAAGTAATGAAAGCCTTAGTCCCAGGTGGACTTCTCTTCACCTGCTTCAAGTACGGCAATGCAGACTTCGACGACGAAAGAGGTCGCCACTTCACCTGCGCCACCGAAGACACAGTGCCTGCCCTCTTAGACTACGTCAAGGCAGCAATTGAGCCGAGCTCAACAAGAGTCTGGATTACCGGCGACAACCTAGACGGCCGCGAACTTAGGTGGGTGAATGTGATTGTACAGAGAATAAATTAATCATAATTATTCTTGTCTGACTTTATCTTTATATATCCGATACCCTTGTTCTAAAAGTTTGAAATCGCAGCTATTATCAGTTAGCAAGGGCTTTCGATTTGTAGTAACCATGATATATATTTTGTTTGCTTTTTTCTGAATTTTCTCAGCACTTTCCTTACAAAATCGATATTCTTTATATAGTAGTGCTCTGTATTTATCGTCTTCTATATCGTTAATAACAACTTTTTCCAAGAATTCATCGGGAACAGGAAACATATAATTGAACCTTAGAGATCCCTTAACTTCTACTATATCTCCTGTTATTCGAATCAAAATATTGGCCTCTTGTTTCTTATCAAAAGATGATACCGGAACATAATAATTAAAATCTTCGATTTTTAGAACAACACCAAGAACAAACTTGCTATGTTCAGCATATTGTGTATTCGGAACCTTTGTAAATCCCCGCTTCACTTTTTCAAAATTTTGTAAAAACTCCATGTATTCTTGATCAACATAATAAAAATCCACTTATTACCTCCAAAGCAAATAAGAAAGTCGGCTTCGTCGATTATATTAGAAGAAGTAGACTTTCTTGATATTCCGGAAATATCGAAGCGATATTTCCTACATAATAAAATAGAGAGACAAGTAAAACTCATCTCTCTAAAAATTAACATTTCGCATTTCAAGCTGCGAAGCACTTTAATTAAAGGTTCACACTCAAAGCGGTGAAGCACTTAAATCAAAGGTCTGCACTCTAAGCAGCAACACTCTTAACTTCGCAAACACCTTTGCGTATACTCATTATACTTGATTTTTTTTAGATAATCAAGATACAAATTTAGATTCAACTCAAGCTATTCAAATCAAGCCATGGCTCTAATCGGCGAACCGTTGCAGTTGGATTGTTCAAGCCCATAATTTCATAGGTGTACATATTGCCACATTCATAGATTCCATACCATGTTTCTCCAACAAAACCAATTGACATATCATATGATTCTAACCACTTTTTCAAATCCTCATTGCCATCATAATATAGGTCAACTTTTCTTGCAAATTTATTTATGCCGTCCTCATCATCATACAAAGGATATGCTTGTCCAAAACTATTTTCTATATATTTATACAAATCATAATTTAATGGTCCTGTAATTTTTATAGTTCCTGGAGGAAGATATTCGCTCTCGTCATGGTGGCATTCTGGAATAGCCTTTCTTAAAAACTGATTGTAATATTTAGATTCGTTATTGTTATTTCCGTATAGAACTACACGTGCTTTATCCATAGTTTCCCTCGACTTACAAAAATAGGTATAATATATATTATCTTCAGGAGAATCATCCCATGTAACATCAGCATAGAAGCACTTCTCATCAATCCACATAATATTCCATGCATGTCCTTCATCAGAAAGAGTTCCATCCTCTTCATAACAATGTCCATCTACCTTCCAAGCCTTTATTCCCGCTCTATTTAAAAGAAGATTATATGCCTTAGAGTATCCATCACACACGCATTTTCCTTGGAGCAGTGCTCCATAGGCACTGTAACACCATTTTTTATTATCTTCATTATATTTAATGTTTTTACATAAATAATCGTGCAGGTATAGGGCTTTGTCATAGTCTGTCACACAAGTAGCTGGAATTTCTTCCACTATTTTTTTAATTTTTCTATCTAGCGTTGCTTTCTTTTTTTGCATCGGCTTATAATAGTCAAACACTACTCCTGTAACATACTCTCTTTTACCTCTCATTTCGGTATAATAATACCTTACATTACAGTACTCGTACTCGGGATAGTCAAACATAAATGCAAATTCCGCATAATCCAAGTTTTTCTGTGAAAGCTTATATTTCTTTGTATCGAAAAAAACCTTCTTCTTGTTCTTTTGAACGGTCTTCAATATGCTATCATATATGTATCTCTGGCTCCTATTTTCCAATTTCGCCCTCCCGTATCGAAAAGGCACTTTCACATAAGTAGGTTTTGATGCGGTCTGGGCATAAACTGAGGTGCAGTTTCCTTCTATGCCGCTTTCTATAGATATAGTTGGCACGCTAAATATCAGCGCAACAATCATAATAGTTGCCATTATTCTTCGTAAAACAAATTTAGCCTTATTACTCATAATGTCGATATCTCCTCTCGCTAATAATAAAGTCCTTTTGCCCTCAATCTCTATATACTGAAATTGTACCATCTTTCCCTCTAAAAAAGAATACTAATATTTGTCTTTTCGTATTCTCCAAAAAGAATTATAATGTAGTAGATAAAAACTTAGAAAGTGAAGGACTAACTATGCTAACTTATACATACGTTTCAGAAGGAAATTTTCAGCTAATTGAAAAAGAAAAGCCAGTGCTTTTGCATGAGCGTGATGCCATTGTCAAAGTAACTCTTGCAAGTATCTGCTCAAGTGACCTGCACATCAAACATGGGAGTGTGCCTCGCGCTGTTCCCGGCATAACTGTGGGACACGAAATGGTAGGAATTGTCGAGGAAGTCGGCAGTGCCGTAACAAATGCAAAGCCTGGCGACAGAGTAACCGTAAATGTAGAGACTTTCTGCGGGGAGTGTTTTTTCTGTAAAAACGGCTACGTAAACAACTGCACCGACTCCAATGGTGGCTGGGCACTGGGATGCCGAATAGATGGTGGACAAGCCGAATATGTGCGCGTACCTTTTGCAGACCAGGGGCTAAACAAAATTCCTGACAGCGTTACTGACAGACAAGCTCTACTTGTTGGAGACGTTCTGGCTACAGGCTTTTGGGCAACTCGCATTTCAGAAATCACCGAGGACGACACAGTGCTAATTATCGGTGGTGGCCCTACAGGAATCTGCACCCTGCTATGTGTTATGCTGAAAAATCCAAAACGCATCATACTATGCGAGCAGGATGCTAACCGAGTGGGTTTTGTTAACGAGCATTACCCTGAGGTGCTGACCGTGGCGCCTGCCGATTGTGTGGATTTCGTTAGGGAGAACAGCGACCACGGCGGAGCGGACGTAGTCCTTGAAGTTGCAGGCGCTGAGGCCACCTTCGCCATGTCCCTGGACGCCGCAAGACCCAACGCAACCGTTACAATCGTCGCTCTTTACGACAAGGCCCAGACACTGCCACTGCCTGACATGTATGGCAAAAACCTAACCATAAAAATCGGCGGTGTAGACGGATGCGACTGCGAGGAAACTTTGAGGCTCATCGCCGAAGGCAAAATTAACACCGAGCCATTGATTACCCATACCTACCCTCTAAGCAAAATCGCCGAGGGCTACGAATTGTTTGAGAGTAAGCGCGATGGAGTTATTAAAGTGGCAGTCGAGTGCTAGAGAGTTTAAAGGAGGATTCAAGCTGAATCCTCCTTTAAAAAAAATTTTCAATTTTATAATTTTTTATATTGCTTTTTTGAAAACGCGGTTTGACCACTTAGTGTAAACCTTTGCGCCATCAACTAACTTGTAGCCACGAACCTTGTAGTGGTAGTATTTACCCTTTTTAAGTCCCTTAGCGTTCTTGTAAGTAGTCTTAGCTGTGCTTCCCCACTTCTTTTTTATAGCAGGCTTTGCCTTATATAAATTTGCTTTTACTCTGAATACTTCGTATCCGTCAAGGCTGTAATCTCCCTTAGCAGTCCAGTTTAGTCTTACATATCCCTTGCCCTTCTTTGACTTAAGTGCAATAGTAGTAGCCTTAACCTTAGCCTTCTGTTCAGCAATGGTCTTATCTGCTTCTTTTGAAGCCATTACAGCAAACTGTGAGAAATGAGTAGTTACAAATGTATACGTACCATTTTCATTTAACTGTCCCTCCACCTTGTGGTAAAGGCCTTCAGCGTCAACATATACGCATAGAGGATTATTTGTCTTTAACTCGTTGCTTAGCTTAACAGTAACCTTAGCTTTTCCGCCATTAAAGTCTTTTACAGCGCCTGTTGCTGTAATAATGCTTAGTTCCAGAACGATCTTATTATTATCCTTTTGAACTGTGCTAATGATAAATTTAATGTCTCCTGACTGAGCCTGCTGTGCTACAGCAGCTACTGCAGCCTTATCTAATTCTTTTTCACCTACATCAGTTTTGATAATAACTGCTGCGTCTGTTTTCTCGGCAATGTTCTTTACAGCATCTGCAGGTACACTTACTTCTGCAGCCTTAATGTTTTCCTTGTTTGTTACAGCATTAATTACGATATTCTTTGATTTGTTTTCAATTGCTTTTTCAACGATTTTGTCAGCTGTCTTTTCGTCGATTACGATTACAACCTTATCGTCCTTAACAGTAGTTGTAACATCTGCAGTAGTTGTTCCTTCAGTGTTCTTTACAACTTCAGGAGGTGTTGCTGTACCGCCACCGCCTATGCTTGGAGTACTTGTACCGCCGCCTGGTGTTGTTGTGCTGCCGCCGCCTCCGGAAGTATCAGGATTTGTTGCTGGCGGTGTTGTTGTGTTGCCGCCACCTCCAGAAGCATCAGGAGAAACTACTGTTGAGTTGGTAGGTCCGTTTGACGTGCTTTCGCTAGCAAAAGCCATTGAAGGTACGAAGCATACCATAACTGCTACTGCTAACAGCAAACATAATGTTTTTTTCATAGTTATCGCGTCCTTTCTTTTTTTAATATATATCATAGCTCACTGCCATAATATTCCTTTAATGCACTTTCGCTTTTGCCGCTTTCATCACTTTTACAGCCTTAGAATGAGGGCTTTTCTTTAGCGCAGTGCTTCCTGCAAGTTTGTTGTTCTCATCGTATACCATTAGTTTTACCTTGTAATAGTACTTATTTCCCTTTATAATCTTGGAATCTATAAATGAGTTGCTTGCCTTTACTTTAACTACCTTATAGTTTGATTTAGCCTTTGTGGATCTGTAAAATTTGTATTTTACATTATATCCTGCATTTCTTAAGGCCTTAATATCAACCTTTGCACTAACCCTGATATTTCCTTTAGCAGTCTTCTTTGTTGACATTTTAATCTTTACGTCACTAATCATCTTCTTAAGCTGCTTGGAAATAATCTTATTAGCCTCTGCTTCTGCCATTACTGCGTATCTTGAGAAATGTCCTGTGGTAAATTCGAATTTGCCATTTTTATTTAATCCACTCTTTACCTTATGGTAAATATCATTTTCATCAATATATACGCATACTGGCTTATTTTTCTTAAGATTATCATTTATCTCAAGTGTAACCTTTACTTTTCCACCCTTGAAATCCTTAATTGTGCCATCGGCTGATATAATCTTAAGTTCCACTTCACAAACCTTATCATCAGATTTAACAATCTGAACAACAAGTGTTACCTTATTTTCTCCTGCCTGAATGGCAATTGCTGATAATGCGATATTGTCAAGGGCTACCTCTGTCTTGTCACTCTTTATTACCAGGACAGTGCTTGTTTTTTCAGCAAATTCACTTAAGGTATTACCGTTTAATGGAATCTCTGCACCATCGATTTCGCCGGTCTTAGTAGTAACGTTAATTACAGCTTCCTCTGAATCATTGGAAATTGCATCCTTTACTAGCTTGGAACCTTCTTCCTTAGATATCTCTGCCACAGTTACATTCTTACCGTCTTCATTCTTTTTAACCTCAGTATTCGGCTTAATTTCTATGTTTTCCGCCTTATCGGTTTTGCCCGGCTCAGTTCCTGGAACAACTAATCCACCACCTGATGATGGTCTTACAAGTTTTGGAATAACCTCTGTGTACGAATGCTTGCACACGCTGCATGTGAATGTCTTCAGGCCTTCTTCATCATAGGTTGCTTCCTTTGTAATTTCCTCAACATAGTTATGATGCATATGAAGTGTTCCATCGCCATATAACTTATCAAGCTTATCTGCACGAGCTGCTATCCAATCTCTCATATCATCTACAACCATCTTGTAGTTTGTGCCACTTGGCCACAGATGGCCGCTAGCCTTTGGATAACCTATGCGTACATAAGGCCACAGCACATAGTTCATATCTGCATTTGGTGAAATCTTATTATAATATCCTGATACAATGCCCTCATCTCCTAGCAGAGATGTCATCTGATTCTTAAATGTGGATTTATAATATTCCTTTACTCTATTCTGGAAATCCGGAATCTTTATCAGTGCTTCTTCAAGATAGTTGTATGTTATATCATCTGCGTTGATTTTTTCAGTCCATCCGGTGCCCAAAGTCATTTCCTGATCCCATACAGGACCTGCATACATCTTGCCATCTTTGTCCTTGTAAAAATAGAATGATGATCTAAATCCGTCCACATTGTAACCAAGTTTCTGAAGCAGATAAACCTTTACAAGCGAATCGACATCGCAGTAGTCATAATAGTACTTACCAGTCTTAGCATTATATCCATCTTTAGAATATACAGCATCCTCAAATTCCTGATAGTATTCACTGATGTATTTCATTGCGTCCTTACCGGCAAATTCAGGACTCTTTACATTGAATCCACTGCCTTTCTTAGTATAGAAACCACAGATTTCATCTATTGTCTCAAGATTTCTCTCGATTAAATATCCGCCTGTAATATTATCCGGCTCTTTCAGTCCCTCTATGTACAGATATTCCTGACCATATTCATTTAAGCCCTTGTTAGCCTTCGTATCCTTGCCTAAACTACTATAATTCTCATTCTTTTCCCCATAGGCTTTTTCCATATCAGTAATATTTATGCCTGTGTTTCCTACGGAATTCTTTTCACTAAGTAGATATACGCCTCTGTATTCTCCATCGTAGTATAAATCTACCCAGTCACAGTTTGCAACATAGCTCATACCCAGCGCTGCTGCCATATCCTTAAAGAGCTTGTCATGCATTTGAGTTGCATCACCGTAGCCTGCAAGCAGTACCCAGGTTTTCACTTCTTCGGCCTTGTTAAGGAGATCCGTTCCATTCTCAAGCTTTATCTGATATGATTTCTTATCATAATACTGGAATGTGGAATTTCCACGCGCCTTAATCTGTTTAAGATTTCCATCGTATATACTCTGGCCATTAGCCCCGATCATTCTCATTCTTCCAGTAGCAACATTGCCCTTTACAGCATCAACATATTTTCTTCCCTGCTCTTTAGCATTAGCGCTTGTCAAGTGGATGCTCGATGTGCTCATAGATTTCAAAATATGAAGTGTCAGAGGATCACGGTTTTCTACGGCAATTCGCAGGTCAAAACCATTTCCGCCACTCTTCCCTGTAAGTTTTGTTACATCTATAGTCGCATCATTGCCACCGTCTATTGCATCGGCACCACCGCTGTATGTGATTTTGCTATGTTCGCCCTTCAAGCCAAGAACTAGGTTCAATTTAGTCATGTCAGCTGAGGCAGGCAGCATTAGATAATGCTCTCCACCTTTTACAACCTCATTAATTTCCACATCACCTAATTTAGCTTTGATAGAATTAATTTGTGATGCGCTGGTGTTTGGGTCTCTAGCCGGCGTAGTAATGCTCAGCTCATTTGACCAACGCAGACAATTATATGTTTCTCCTTCAACATCTGTACTGCTTGCAACAAGGAAGAAGTACTTTGTATTAGGCTTCAGATTGTCAACAATTATGTTTGTTTCCTCTGTCTTTTTAAACAGCTTCCAGTCTGTGCCTGAAGTTCTCATGTATACTCTGTAGTAGCCTGCTCCTGCAGCTTCATCCCATTTTATTGTCGCTGAGTTCGAGTAAACATCTCCTACTGTTATTTCCTTTACGCTCTTAGGAACTATAGGGAACTCTACAGTCTTGCTTCCATAGTAATCGCCACGTCCTTCAAAGGTTACCTTTCCTTTTCCTACGTTAACATTATTGCTATATGATTTATATGCGTCTTTACCATATCGGCTGCTGCTTGCAGATAATGTATAATCGCCATCCTTTACCGGAATTGCTGCTCTTATTGCTGTTCCTGTATATTCCCAGAACTTATTTTCAATATCAAAGGTTACATTTTCAATATTCTTACCTACAGCATGGCAAACCGTACATACGTGTGTTTCATCCCAGCTATGACCCTTGCCCCATGTAGATGAGCCCTTGTATTCGGCACCGCACTCACATGTTGACTTTAAATATCCGTTTTTTAGACATGTTGCAGTATCTACAGTAGTAGTCTTGTGCAGAATTCCATTGTCTCCTGCATGGCAAATTTTATCGCCAAGAGGGAACCATCCTGTTTTGGCAACGCCATTTACAAGCATTACCTCACCCTTATCGCCCTTTGCCTTAAGCTTACCTGTATATTTACTGTCTGCTGCCTTAACCTTTTTCTGACACAGCTTACATGTTACACTCTGATCGTCTACATCATATACGCTGTTTTCATCGAAGCTATGCTTACCAAGCTCACAATCGGTTCTTGCTATAGTATAGCTGTCCAGCAGGTCACCGTTATATTTATATGCAGTGAGAACAAGCTTTTCTCTGCTTGCTTCAACGGACATATACATACCGTCGTACTCATTGTGTGGCATCATCTTCGCGAAGATATCTCGGTTTTCATATTTATTATCCTTACTGCTAAGATCTCCGCATATGTAATAAACCACACCATCTCTGCTTGCTTCGCCAAGCTTCTTGTCAGCCTTCATAGGATATGTTCTCGCATATGAATGGTCATCTCCTGAGAGCACAACGTCAAAACCAGCATCTTCTATAGCGGCTACGACCTTCTGCCTTGCCTCCTCTTTCATCATATCTTCAGTTCCATAGATTGGCTGATGCATTACCAGCGCCTTCCATGTGCATTTTGTATTCTTAATATCATTCTTAGCCTCATCCAGTGCCTTAAGAAGGTCTCCACCATCATTTATTACTCCAACATACATGCTGCCATATTCATATGAGTAGTAGCCACCCTGCTCACTGTTTTCGAGTCCGAACATTCCCTTTGATATATCACCCTTTCCATCGCCATAGTATTCGTGATTTCCAAGGGTATGTATCATATCGATGCTATTCATTTTTTTGCTATTGATACTGTTAAGATATCCTCTCCAGTTGCTAAATCTAGTCACATTATCTATGCCATCACCTGTCTGAATACCAAATGAATAACCACCGTCCTTGACTTTTTCTATGGCAGCAGCTAAATTAGCAGTATTATCAGTCTGAATATCACCGAATATAAAGAACTTTGTATCAGCACTCCTATCCTTAGGTGCTGTAGTAAATGACATTACCTCAGACCATTTCTCGCCATCACCCACCTGGTAATAGTAGGTTTTCTCAGGCTGTAATCCAGTTAAGGATACACTGTTAAGCCTATATGCCTCTCCTTGAGTTGTTTCTACAAAGGAGAATAATCTGCACGTACCCTCTAGGGTTTTATCCAAAGCATTCTCTGCATCCCCGTATTTTATAACTGCCTTATTCTTACTACTATTTATAGCCGCAAGCCATGTGATGTTTCTCATAGTAGAGCCATCCTTTGACCCGTTGTTCTGTATGCCGTAAGGTTTACCCTCTCCGTCTGTTCCTAGATTGCTTACAACTATATCAGTGTTCCATGAACGCTTACCTTCCGCATCCTTGGCATATACTGTAAACCTGCCTGGAGTGGTAAAGGTATGTGGATTTCTTAGCTTTTCTTCGCCTTTGTATATGTCTATATTCTCATTTACAGGGTTTCCATTTTTATCTATAACAGTAAAGTTAACAGGTATGCCTACTATAGCCTGTCCTGCAGTTATAGTATATTCTGCGGATAGAGATATACATTGTTGTCCCTGTGAGAATGTGTACGTGTAGCCCCTGCCACTTGTAATATAGCTACCCTGTACTGCATAACTAAAGCTGTCGTTTAATTTCACACTATCAGGTATAGGAAAACTTATGCTCGCAATTGTACCGCTTGTTTCTCCCGTATCAGGTTTCGTTTTCTTTTTTGCGCTTATGGTTATTTTACCATTGCTATATACCGGAGCCCCATCTTGCTCATATAGCGGCCCATATTGTATATAGTTGGTTAGATTGTCTTTAATCGCATTACCATATCCGCTTGGTACATCAATTGTAGTAGCAACACTATCAACATATTCTGCAACACTAGTACTTATATTGTTAATATTCAGCGTGAAATTTTTGCCTATTTCAGCACTTTCACTTTGTGGCACAACGCTTACCGCCGCTACTGCTGCTGTCTCATCGTTTACGGTGAAACGATAGGTTTTAGTAGTCTCGTTGCCAAACCTATCCTTTACTCTAATTGTTATAGAGTGCTCCCCATTAGTCAGCTGCGGTGTCTGGAATAACACACCTTTGTTCGTAACATTTGCAGAACTTGTGTAATCTTCACCGTCTATCGCTACTCGTATACTATTTGCATCTATACCTGTAGCATATTTGTCTATATTCTCACTATCTGATAATACTACATCAAACTGAGGCTTACTGTTTGTAAATTCAGGCTTAATAGCAGTTTCTAAATCAATATTACTGCTTCTTTCTATAGCATTTTCTATTTTAGGCTTATTTGTATCATTAGGATTAGTACCATAAATAAATTGAAGATTATCTATATATATATGTCCACTCTTTTTTTCAACATTTTGTGCTGCAATAATTCTAACAGTATATGCCCTGCACAAATCCACTGGCATCTGCATTTCAGAAATGTCGCATTCAACCCATGTCCAGCCTTTACCAGCCCAATCAGAAAAACTCCTACCTGTAACTTCACCTTTTTCATTGTAGCTGTAATAATTCACATATTTTGTTGTACCTAAAAGTTCCCCATCATTAATAGTTTCATTATAGTTTTGATCATATGTGCGATATGAAGTTTCTGAATCAGACTTAGGATATCCCTTTCCTTTTATGATTGCTTTTAGTTGATAATTCTCGTATCCATATTCTTCAGGTATATAAATCCACATACCAATTTTGTTAGGTTTTACAATATCAATAAGTGTATCTGCTGCAAAACCTAAAACACTGTCTGAAACTCCTGTTAAACCATTTGTTGGAAAAGAAAACTCCATTTTTAACGCGTTTTTACCGAACCGTACAGGCTCACCATTGTCGTCATTTACAATTTTTGCCGAATGCATAGTTCCTGCCTGTCCCAAGGAGCGAAGCCATAGTCTATTTTTTCTGATTTCATTTTTTGACAACATATTGCTTCCACCATTGTCTTTCGATGGTCCTATATGTATTTTCCAAAATTCCTCGGCGGAAGTAACTGTACCATCAGAATTTTTTTGGTCTTCAAAATCCATTAGAACATACGGTTCCATACCTATAATAATTCCGATTTTTCCTACCACATTATTAACCTTAACCGTTACTTCTCCTCTAAGGCTTGCATTTTCTGTTGCTGTAAATAAGTTTCCTGAAAAAGTTCCTAACGAATTGTCGCTTAAACTCCACTCAAAATCTCCATCTTTATAGTGAACTGCTCTGCCTTTATATGTAGGATTAAAGGACAAATCACTTGTTTCACCAAAGTCTAAAGATACACTGTTGTTTGTAAATCCAAGCTTGTCAGGCCACTGCAGTTCTACAGCTGTGCTTCCTACTTCCTTTCCATCTTTCTCTAAGGATATCTTTACTGATCCTGTCTTACCTGCTGCTGCAATAAATTTGCCGTTGTTATCGATTGTACCAAATTCGCTGTTATCTACCTTCCAGCTAAGTCCACTTGGTAAACCCACAACCGCTCCCGATTTATCAGCTCCCTGAGCTGTAAAGGCAATAGTGCTTCCCGGTGTATAGACCTCCTGACTTGGAGATATTATTGCATGGTCAAACTTACCATCAGCTTTTGCTGTAGAAACTACCAGCAAAGATGATGATACTGTACGTTCATATCCATCTGACGGACTGCATCGCAAAGTAAGACCTGCCTGCTTATCATTGTTTGCAATAACATCACCTGCACGCTGAGTAGCAAAAGTCGAAGAACCTCCACCGTCAAGATTCAGGGCGGTAACACATCCCAAGTCAATCATAGTCTGTGCCAATTCCGCATAATCCATACCGATAGATAAAGGCGCCTGTCTACCATCTACCATATATATAACTACTGTATCATCCGCTTTGATACCTATGCAGGTTCTAGGGTTCTTAGTTGTGTCTCCTGTATTAACAGCCTGTCCATCTGATACAATTACTGTAGCTCCGCCTACAGCCTCTTTCGTATCATCTGGCAGGTTGGCGGATGACGCTGATATATGTGGCTTGCCCGCATTATCTATATAGAAGCAAGGTCTGTCCGTCTTCTGTATAACAGTGCCATTCATTATCAACACTCCGCTAGGTCTACCATTAGACATATCAAAGAAGTCTGCATTAACTGCTCCTACTACATTGACTTTTCTTCTTGTCTCTGCATTCTGAGCCTGGGTTGTAGTTCTCTCCATGCCCCAGTTCTTTCCGGATTTGATGCTTTCTATAGCATAATCCTTGTAACCGGCTATAATCTGAGCATTATCACCAGTCTTAACCTCCAGAACATGCCCCGACTGCTGCGCTGTAAGTTCACTATTATTTGTGACGTACTCACGCTCTTTAATATCTGGCGCTATCTCGAATTGCCTGTCCATTATTACAAGCTTGCCAGATGTTGTAGTCTGTCCTGCTGCAAAAGCAGACCCTGGAATAAGGGCAACTATCATGCAGACTATAATCAGACATGTCAAACCTTTCTTTCTCATCTTCATTTCTCACTCCTTATAAATTCCTGCTACGACTTATTATGCGCCATTCGCCGTCAATTCGTGCGGCATTACTAATGTATAATCCTTGAAAAAAGCACACAAAAAGACTCACATAATCCTATCGCCGAGATTTTCGTCACATCTCAGCAATGAAATTGCAAGCCTCACTTTATTCTCATATTCACGCGCTGGAAACCAGCGTTATAAAAAATGAATTACTTCTCATCTCAATTCTAGTCCCTTCATAATTACTGTTATTAAGAGAAACAATCCTATATCGTACTTCTATAGTATACCCCCCCCCCGCATTAATAAGTCAAGTCATAGCGAGATATTTAGTATATTGTCAATTTTGTCAATTTCAAGTATAATAATTTAGTCAGATAACTCGTCTGGGAGTCCTAGTGTATGAAATAATTGTGAAATATGGAAAGGGGAAATTTGTAATGTTTAGAGAAATTAGAAAAAAAGCAAATGCTATTGGATTGGATGAAGCAAAGAAACTGTTAGCTGAAGCAAGAATCGGTATTCTTTCAGTTAATGGTGATGACGGCTACCCTTATGCCATTCCTGTAAACTACAGATACGATGAAGAAAGTCAGCACATATACTTCCATGGCGCTCGTGCCGGTCATAAGGTTGATTCCTTAAAAGCCAGCGACAAAATCTGCTTCACAGTTTATGGCAAAGAAGTCATTAAGAAAGAAGACTGGGCACCTTTTGTAAAGAGTGCAGTTGTTTTCGGAAGATGCCATTTAATTGAAGATCCCGAAGTTGCAATAGAACAGCTGAAGCATTTTGCAATGAAATACTACCCTAACGAAAAACTTGCCGACGAAGAAATCGCTGTTTCCGGCAAAGCAGCCCAGATGTTTGAAATTGAAATCGAACACATCAGCGGCAAAGAAGTCCAGGAAATTTAACTATGTTAGATAAAATGTATCGCGTACTGCTAGGTGCAGCGCTTCTAGTATTCGCGCTCTACCTAGTTACCAGAAATCGCATACTAGGTGGCATAGGTGGACTGCTAATACTGCTGGCTGCCCTAACTTGCTTCATTAATGACGCTAAACAAGGCAAGTTTGCTAAGAAGAATAAGAAAGAAAAGGAATATGAAAGACGAAATGTATAATGCATCTCTTATGCATCCGTGTTTGCCAGTGCGGCCCTATCACTTATGGCACATCTAGGCTATTTCAAAATTCCAGTACCAACGACAAGTCAAAGATAAGCTTAGAATTAAAAATAACTGCCTGATTTTTTGATATTTTCTTAAAATCAGGCAGTTTTTCTTTGCATATTCCTGCAAATTCACCTAGTTCTCGATCAGTTCGCCACGGTAGAAGACAAATTTAGGCATCTGCTTCATTACATAAATGTCTTCTTCCGGTTTTCCGTCAATAACAACTAGTTCAGCCTGCTTTCCTACAGCGATAGTGCCCTTGCGGTCGACCATGCCTGCAATTTCTGCACTGTACTTAGTTGCCTGAAGTAAGATGTCAATAGGCTTGAAGTCAAACCAGTCAGTACGAGCGTAGAATTCCATGCCAGGGTGAGCAACTAGGTTTTTTCTGTCAATGTCAGAACCAAAGCCAAGTTTTAGGCCAGCCTGGTATGCGCTGTTAACAGCGTTCTTTTCCATCATTTCATATTTTTTGCTCTTTTCGAGGGCATCATCAGTAAGAGTGCCGTCCTCATCGTCTAGACACGCAAGGCCAATAGCAGCAGTTGGAACTAACCATGTTTTGTCAGAATTCTTTAACATTTCGATGGCTTCATCGTCAATAAAGCTACCATGTTCAATAGTTCTAAGGCCACACTTAATTGCAAGCTTGATACCTTCCACTCCGTGAGCGTGACCCATAACATAGCTGTTCTTCATTTCAGCAATTCTAACAGCTTCACGTAATTCATCCTCAGTTGTAATTAAATCACCGGGGTTACCAGCTTCATTTAAATATGCGCCAGTTACCATATACTTAATTACATCATTACCATTTTCAAACTGTTCTCTGCAAACCTTGCGAACTTCATAAGGAGAATCCGCAACAGCGTATAAAGATTCAAAAGATTCATTTCCAACTTCAGTTGGAGTCATAATCTGTCCAGAAGTAATTAACTCAGGAATGTTAATAATTCCACTCTTGGCAGCACGCTTCAAAGCAGGCGTAACATTAAAAGGACCACCTGCGTCTCTAATAGTTGTGTAACCCTGCTTCAAGTACTCTCTAGCAAAGTCATACATTTCGAAACAGCTGTCCTCGCAGCTACGATTTCTCATCTGCTTAAAATCCAAGTCCGCTAAGCATAAGTGCGCGTGCAAGTCAAAGAAACCAGGTAGCAATGTGCCGCCCTCCGCGTCAACTACCTTAGCATCTCTAGCCTCAGAAGTGCCAGCAACCTCAATGCGTTCAATTGTATACGCGTCAGACACCCACACGTCAGCAAGCTGATCTACATCCAAACTAACTCCTTCTGTTAATTCCGGAATCAATCTACAATTCTTAAATAAAATCATTAAATTATACCGCCCTTCCCTGATTTTAAGAAACTATTTATATTGAATTCATATTAACAGAAACAGTTTTCCCTGCAAGTACCATTCTTAGAAAACTGGAATAGTCCAAGAAAAATTTCGGACTATTCAACTTATTTTTTTGGTACTTACTGTGGAGCATAATATTCAATATAATAAAGGCAGAAATTATCTTTATGCAGCAACTATATATTTTATTCTAAATGCTGCAATCACTAGGAGGAAAACTTATGGAAAAGAAAAAGAAGAAATTTGAGCCGAATGCCTTCGTCATTATCTTCGGAATTATGGTTTTCTGTGCAATCTTAACATGGATTATCCCTGCCGGACAGTTCGAAACAGCATTCGACGAAGTAACAGGCAGAGACCTTGTTGTTCCAGGAACTTACCACCAGATAGCTAGTACGCCAGTTGGACCTTGGAAACTTGTAACATCACTGTTTGATGGTTTTGTTGATGCCGCAGACATCATGTTCTTCATCGTTTTCGCATCATCTTATGTATATGTACTTACTAAGAGCAATGCAATGAACGCTATGACAGGTGCAATGTTACGTAAGATTGGATCACACGACAACCTGATTATCCCAATCTTCATGACATTCTTCGCAATCGGTGGTACAACATTCGGTATGTTCGAAGAAACTTACGCTCTAATTCCAGCGTTTATCGTTATAGCTATTACACTTGGATACGACCGTATCGTCGGTGGTGCCATCGTTTACCTGGGTATCTCTGTCGGCTTCTCAGCTGCAATCCTTAACCCATTCACAATCGGTGTAGCATCCGACGTTGCTAACGTACCGCTTGTAGGAACTAAGATTACTATCTTCCGTACAGTTGCTTTCGTTCTGTTCTTAGCACTGACTATCGGATATCTGATGCATTATGCAAGCAAGATAAAGAAAGATCCTACAAAGAGTATTCTTTATGGACACAAGGAAGATATTACAGGTCTGCTAACTCGTGAAGAATGTATGGAAGTTGAATTTACAACTGTGCATAAGATTTCTATGCTTGGCTTCGTTCTTCTTATTGCTATCCTTGTTTGGGGTATCATTAAGTAGGGATGGTGGTTAGGTGAAATCGCATCACTGTTCTTTGTATTCATGCTAATCACTGCATTCATCAACAAGATGACTCCAAATGAAATTGCAGAAACATTCGTAGAATCTACAAGAGCAGCTATGTACGGAGTTCTTCTAGTAGGATTCTCAAGAGGTATCTCAATGGTAATGGCAGCTGGTTCAATTATCGACACAGTTGTTTATGCTCTAGGAAATGTAGTAGGAACACTTCCAACAACATTAACTGGTATCGGAATGCTAATCGTTCAGAACTTAATCAACTTCTTCATTCCATCCGGTTCAGGACAGGCAGTTGTTATGATGCCAATTATGGCTCCACTTGCTGACGTTGTAGGAATGAGCCGTGAAATGTCCGTAATGGCATTCCAGTTCGGTGACGGTTTCTCCAACATGATCTGGCCAACTGCAGTTGCTACAGAATGTGGAATCATGGGACTTTCCCTTGGACACTGGTATAAGTTTGTTTTGAAGCTATTTGGAATGATGTTCGTTCTACAGTGCATCCTAATGGTTGTAGGTGTTCTTATCGGAATCTAATGCAAGCAGAACACAATGCAAATTAACAGTGGAATTTTTATGAAAACTGAATTATAATTAATTAAAAGAAAAAGACAGGGCCCATTGCGTCGAAGGAATAAATTCGATTCGGCCCTGTTTGTTTATATGATTAGAAATATATTAACTTAGTAAGTTCAGGGGAGTGATGTTTTTATGAATATAAAGATCAACCGGAACAGTGAAACACCGATTTATCTTCAGATTAAAGCAAGAATTATTAAGCTAATTACATCACGTGAATTAGTTTCGGGGTATAAGTTGCCTTCAGAAAGAAAGCTGGCAGAAGAGCTGGGCGTGCATCGTAACACCATTGTCAAAGCATACAGTGAGCTAACCTGTGAAGGATATATATATGCATCTAGAAAGTCTCCTAAGGGATATTTCGTAACAGAGGCTCAGGATGCCCACAGCTTTACAGGGCGTTTCTTCCCTTTAGAAAAGCTCATACAGTATGACTTCAGTGAAAGAGAAAAGATATTCCTGGAAATTTTCGCTAATTCAGAAAATAAAGACTATATATCCATGGGTGGCCTGGTTATGAACAGCGACGGTTATCCCATAGACCATATTGCTGACCTTGCTCCAGGCATGTTTCATACTAGAGAAGATGAAACAGATCGTCTTAAAGGCAACATCTGCAAACTGCTCTCAGAAGAAAATATATATGTAAGCAAGAAAAATATTCAAGTCGTATCAGAAACCAATCAGGCCATTGGATTTCTAATGGATTTATTCCTTCACGACGGAGACTGCATAATTGCAGAAGAACCAATTGTACCGGACAATGTTTCACTTTTCAGGCTAAAGCGTCTGAAGCTGGTAACGGTGCCTATGGAAAAAGACGGTATGGATTTAGTAGCTCTGGAGGCTTTGATCGCCAAACATAAGCCGAAATTCATTTATACCATACCGAACGGCCACAATCCGTCGGCTGTGACTATGTCTTTGGAGAAGAGACTTAAGCTCCTGGAAATTACGCAGCGGTGCGGAATTCCAATTATCGAGGAAGACTCCTTAAGAGAGTTTCGATATACGGAGCAGCATATTCCGAGCCTCTTTGCATTGGACAAGCACAATTCCGTAATCTATCTTCACTCCTTTACTTTGACCATGCCTTACGGTGTGGGCACCGGTTACGTTGTAGGGCCTCAGGATTTGGCCGACGAGCTGGGAAGATGCATTATGGTTAACGGCTATGATTTAAAAAATGATAACCATTATCTGCTTAATGAATATATTGAGCGCGGTTATTTTAACCAGCACGCCGAATGGCTAGCCGGCTATTTCAAAGACCGCCGAGACTTCATGATTAAAGAGCTTGAGACTATTCGCCACAAAGGCATCGACTGGGATGTACCGCCTACAGGGCTTATAATCTGGTGCCGACTTGCCGACAACATTAAGGAACGCAGACTTTACCAAATTGCCCGCAGTAAAGGCTTGCTGATAATGCCCGGCTTTCTCTTCTATCCTCAGGGATATCAAGGATGCGGACATCTTCGTCTGTCATTTTCAGGATGCTCCGAAGACGAGATTCGCGATGGTGTTCGCATACTAGGTGAGGCTCTCGACCAGTGCGCCAAGGAATATGCACAAGAGCACAGTCAGGAACACGGACAAGAACACGATCAAAACCACCAACCCGAATATATAGAAGAATAGATAAAATAAGCTAAAAAATGCGCCCAGTTGTATCAAGTTACTGCGCGCATTTTTATTTTCATATTTTTTATTTCGCCATGCGTTCTATAGTCCTATTGCTCAGCTCTATAGTGTTCAGCGCCCTAGTCTTCAACATCGTCATCATCGTGAATTGTCGATGTCAAGTTAGTGCTTTCAAAACCCAAACCGATAATTTCTGTAGCTGATGACTGTATAACAAAGGCTGTACGGTCATATCTATGTACAACTGCCTTTAAGCGAGGCACCTCTGAAGGCTTGATCACAACGAAAAGAATCTTTTTATCCTCATGGGAATACAGCCCTTCTCCATCAAGTAGTGTAGCCCCTCTTTCCATATCAGCTAGAATTGCATTGCTAATCTTGTCTAGATTCTTATTGGCAAAGATGTAGAACACACAAGCTTTGTTGAAACCACTGTTTAGCTTGTCTGTTACAATAGCAGCTACGGCAATTGCAAGAATCGCATAGATACCTGCTCCGATGTTTCTATAAACACAGATGGCAAGAACTACAATGGATCCATCAATCATCATCATCATCTGACCTACAGTGATGGTTTTGAATTTAGTGATTAGAAGTTTTGCCAATAAATCCGTTCCGCCTGTGGAGATTCCCGCTCTTATGGAGAAATACGATGAAACTCCATATAAAATTCCTCCACAAACTACGGCAACAATCTTATCCTCCGACAAACAAGGCAGAAATGCAAAAGCATCAACAATTGTAGAATATACCGCTACTACAAATACTGTGGTAAAAACATACCTTTTCCCTTTAATGGTCATTCCCCATAGCACAATAGGTAAATTGAGTATGAATACCGTTAAGCCAACAGGGAAATTGAAAAAGTAATTTACAACCGTACCGATTCCGGCAAGGCCTCCCGCTGCAATGTTATTACCTACCATTTTTTGATATTAATTTTTCTATTTCTACTTGTCATCCTTGAAAATATCCCAGTCGTGGTTCACATATAAGGATTCGTCAATGTACCTTTTCTGAACATCCCACCATGCATCATTTCCCCATTCGATATCCTCTTCAGGTGGCATCGGGTCACTGAAAGTCTTAAATTCATAAGGGTCGTACTTCGGTTTTTCAATGTTATCATTTTGCTGCTGTTGAGGCTGTTCTTTCTGCCTTTTACTGCCGACAAGGAAGCTGAAAACCTTGCAAATATCCTCGAGCATACTAGCAAATATATCCATCAGTGCCCCAAGAACGAAAAGCACAATACATATTTTTATCAAAAACCAAAGCATGAAATTCACCTCTTTCCGAGCTAGTCAAAATCAATAATAAGTAAGTCGTTAAGTTTGCACAATGTGTTTACCACCGTGAATATAATTACGGCTCCTAGTTTCGCCGTTGTGTCGTCCTGGTCGAATCTCGGCGAGATTTCGCATATATCAAAACCTCTAACCTTGCGTGTACGCAGTACGTGCTTAATAATTGGCAAAACAGCCTCTGGCTCAAGGCCCAGTGCCTGTGTAGCACTAACTCCTGGCGCGTAAGCCGCTGAAAAGACATCTGTGCAAATTGTCATATAAGCGGAATTGCAGTTAAACAGGAAGGTATCTATCTTTTCCAGGATTATAGCATATGTGGAATTCTGAATTTCCTTAGCCAGAATGTAGTTAACATTGTTTTCCTGAGCATATCTAAATAAGCTAACAGTATTTCCGTGCTTCTGAATTCCCAGAGGCAAATAGCGATATGGTACATTCTCTTTTTTGTAAATATCTGCAATCTGTCTAAACATTGACCCTGAAGATGGTCCATTACCGTAAGGTCTAAGGTCAAAGTGAGCGTCGAAGTTGATTATCCCCATATTAAGAGATTCTTTCTTCGCCTTAAGGTCAGCAAACTGCCCCTGGAAATGTCCAAAAGTTGTCTCATGACCTCCACCTAGGACAATTGGGAATAAATCAAGAGCAAGGATTTTTTCTACTGCTTCCCCTAGGATTTTCTGGCCTTCCTCCATGGAAATCTCATCGCAGAGAATATCTCCTGTGTCATAAAGTTTTACCTTTGAATCGAAGGTGCAAGGCAGGTTGGACATCTGTCTTCTGATAAAATCAGGTGCAAGAGCTGTACCAACACGTCCCTTATTTCTCTTTACACCCTGTTCACTGCAAAATCCGATAAAAGCAAAACCATATTCACATAAAGGCGTCTCGTATTCTTTATTTAAGTCTAGAGGCTGTACCCACTGATGCCATCTAAAAGCCTCATAGTCATCTGTAGTATCTACTCTCCCCTTCCAGTGCTCCATGGCACTGACGTAATTCTTTAGTTCCAAGCAAATTCCCCTCTTTCCATAGTCGCAAATTCTAATCGTGTCTCATTATGAAAAATTATATCATTTTTTGGTCTAGATAACAACTCCCTCTGTACACCAAGTGGGTTTTGATTTATAATTTAAAAGGTTATATTTTTGTGACAAAATTAATTACAGTGGAGGTGTTAAAGTGAAGATTTTTGATAACCGAGTGCAAAAGATAAAGTATGAAGTGCTTAGAGAACTGGCCCGTCATACCTGGAACGGTGAAGACGCTTTTACTGCTTTTAATGCTATTGCCAGCAGTATTATAAAGAAGGGCGAACCGCCTATGAGATGCTGCATTTACAAGGATAGAGCAATTATTGCAGATAGAATGAGAGTAGGTCTGGGCAAATGTCTCGACAGCAAGGGGATTATTCAGGTAGTAACTATTGCTTGCGATGAATGCCCTCAGTCCGGACACAGCGTAACCGACATGTGCAGAGGCTGTATAGCAAAGAGCTGTAAGGAGAATTGCCCTGTAGATGCCATTTTTATTGACGAAAAGAAAAAAGCACATATTGATAAAGAAAAGTGTATAGAATGCGGTAAATGCGCAGAAATGTGCCAGTACAACGCAATTACAAACCTCAGAAGACCTTGTGAAAAGGCCTGCCCTACAAATGCGGTTTCTGCCGATGAAGAAGGTGCAGCTTCTATTGATAGAGAAAAATGCATAGCTTGCGGAGAATGCGTATGGAAGTGCCCATTTGGTGCCATTCAGGACATTTCTTCCATAGTAGATGTGGTTAACGAGCTGAGAGATGAAAATAATAAGGTTTACGCAATTATTGCGCCTTCCATAGTGACTCAGTTCAGCCAGGCAAGATTCGCCCAGGTAATAACGGGCATCAAGGAATTAGGTTTTGTTGATGTAGTTGAGGCTGCCATCGGAGCTGACATTGCGGCGAGAGAAGATGCCGAGGAACTAGCCGAAAAGGGATTCCTGACAAGTTCATGTTGCTCAGCCTTTGTTGAGTACATCAATGTATACTTTCCTGAACTTAAGGACAAAGTTTCCACAGCACCAAGCCCAATGGCAATTACTGGTAAACTAATTAGGGAAGAACATCCAGATGCAAAGGTAGTCTTCATCGGACCTTGTATTTCCAAGAAGTACGAAGTTTACAAGGAGGGTGTCAGAGAATACGTTGACTACGTTATTACCTTTGAAGAACTTCAGGCTATGTTCGACGCAAGAGATATCGACCTTGCATCTCTTGAGATGACTGATATTCAGGGCGGTTCTTTCTACGGAAGAGGCTTCCCTATTTCCGGTGGCGTAACTAAGGCCGTAGAGGAGGTAATTAAGGAACTGGATCTTGGCATTGAGTTCAAGCCAATTGTTTGCGATGGCATAAAAGAGTGCAAAGTTGCTCTTACTAAAGCAAAAATCGGCAAGCTGGATGCTAATTTCATAGAAGGTATGGCCTGCAAGGGTGGCTGCATCTGCGGAAACGGTACACTTATTAATAAGAAAGCTGCCGCTAAGGTCGTAGACAAGTACTCGAATAACGCAGAAAAGAAAACAATTATATAAATTAATATATAGTAGTTGATTGTTATAGTTTAATTAAAGTTTGGAGGTTTTGGATGAAACAACACGAAGCAATTTATGACGCGCGCCAGCTTGGCACAGGCAAAATCATGATTCTGGGTCTGCAGCACATGTTTGCCATGTTCGGTGCAACGGTTTTGGTACCGATTATAACAGGGTTAAATATTTCAACCACCCTGCTTTTTGCCGGACTCGCAACCCTATTCATGCACTTTGTTACTAATAATAAGGTTCCTGTATTCCTAGGCTCTTCCTTCGCCTTCCTAGGCGGATATGCAGCCGTAAAACAGGCCGGAACAGATGCCGGAATGGACACAGCCCAGGCTCTTTCCTATGCATGTGTAGGTGTGGCCTGCGCAGGACTTCTGTATCTGGTTCTTTCAGCCATTTGCAAAGCTTGGGGCTCAAACAACGTAATGAAGTATTTCCCGCCTGTTGTGACAGGTCCGATTATTATCGCTATCGGTCTTAATCTGGCACCGTCAGCAATCAATAGCTGCAGCACAAACTGGTGGATTGCCCTAGTTGCCATTGTCGTAGTTATTGTCTGCAACATTTGGGGAAAAGGTATGATAAAAATTATACCTATCTTACTTGGTGTTATTGCATCCTATGTGGTAGCAGCTGTTTCAGGAAACGTTGATTTCACAGCAGTTAAAGATGCTGCTTGGTTCGGACTTCCAATCATATGGAAAAATACAGGTCTCTACGTTCTTACAAGTAGCGAAACCGACTGGGGTATGGTTGTAACCGCTATAATTACCATAGTTCCAATTGCTTTCGCAACTATGATGGAACACGTCGGCGATATTTCAGCTATCGGTGGCACAGTTGGCAGAAACTACATTAAGGATCCCGGTCTTCACAGAACCCTGATTGGAGACGGCGTAGGCACTATTATTGCTTCCCTTTTCGGCGCTCCCGCAAACACAACATATGGGGAAAACACCGGCGTCCTTGCCCTTACTAAGGTTTACGACCCGCTAGTAATCAAAATTGCTGCATGCTATGCCATTCTGCTGTCATTCTCCCCTAAGTTCGCAGCTGTCATCGAGGTTATGCCAACTGCAACAATTGGCGGCGTTTCACTAATTCTTTACGGCATGATTTCTGCCATCGGTGTCAGAAACGTGGTGGAGAACAAAACTAACTTCCAGGAGTCAAGAAATGTTATCGTAGCAGCCTTGATTTTGGGACTTGCAGTAGGTATCAACTTCTCCGAAGCCGGAGCAATTCCAATCGTAATCGGAGATATTACAATTAACATGACAGGGCTTGCAGTTGCATCAATTGTGGGAATCCTGCTTAATGCGATCCTTCCTGGCAAGGATTATCACTTCGTAGAAGAACCTGATGAAACATTAGCTTCATCACTTGGAAAATACTAAAAAGAGACATCCTCAGGAACGTGTATCAAATTCCTGAGGATGTCTCTTTATCATGGTTTTTATATATTTAGGATAATTTCTTATTTTTATTAAGGTTCATAATTACAATTGATGCAAGAACGCAGCAAATTCCAAATAATTTCCAGGGACCTGCGGCCTCTCCTAAAGCAATTATTCCGATACACGCTGCCACTACTGTTTCTATAGATGCAATGACTGGAACTCTTGAAGTTTCTAGCTTCATAGACAATCCCTTCATGTAGAAGAAATATGAACCTGCTGTTGGAATAAGTCCGTAACCAATAGCTGCCATAACGAACTTCATATTCACTCCATTATCAAACATACGCCATGGTTTTATCACTGCTCCCAGCACTATAGCACCAAAGAGGAAGCTGTAAAAGACAATGGTTAGGGGGTGATATTCATCCATAGTAGAGCTGATAATTGTCATTAGTCCGTAAAGGAATCCAGCCATAACTCCTGCTGCTACACCGTATAATGAGAAGGTCAGACCTCCAAAGTTGCCATTTGTAACTGTTATTACGCTGCCACAAATATTAATTATCAGGGCAAGTAGCTTAATGGCACCTATTTTCTCCTTAAAGAAAATTCTGCTCATTATGCATACGAAAACAGGCGAAGTATATAGAAGTACCGACGCCGTTGCAACACCTACGTTCCCAATGGCCTCGTTGTAGGAGAAATTGAACATTGCCTGACTGAACAGACCCAGAACAAGGCATAGTGCCAAGCCCTTCCCATCTATTCTAAATAGTTTCGGTCCACCGAATATGAACATTATAGGAACGATTAAAATAGCTCCGACTCCAATTCTAAGGAATGCTACTGTATAAGAGTCAGCTCCTAAACTCTGCAGTATACTTACGAAGAAGCCAATGCTTCCCCATAATACACCTGCAATGAGTATCATCAAATAGCCTTTATTTTTTTTCGACGCCATTAACAAATCCCTTCTTCAAACTCTTTCTTCATCCTGCTCATCAGCTCACTGTCCTGACACAGTTCTACTGCTGTAAGAGAGAATCCCTCGATTACCTGTTCCATCTTTCTATATGCGGCCTCTGAATTAACAATCTTAAGCGCCGAGGGATCATGAACAACGCATGTATATTCACCCTCTGGATCCACTTCAAAATATAAAGTCGGACAGATGTAACTTACATTTCCTAGATCTGACGAACCCGGAGTCAAGTACTCGTATCCTGGCACAAAATCCTTAATTCCACATTCAGTAAGGTTTTTCTGAACACAAGCAATAAGTTCCTTGTTATTTCTAATATCGTCGTAAGGATTCTCGTAATGTCTATATTCCATTTTTGCTCCTGGAATCAGGGCAGCGCCTTCGGCTATGCGAATTACTTTTTCCTGTACTTCTCGCATATATTTTCTATCTAACGCTCTCACTGAAATCTGACACTGGGCGAAATCCGGAACAATATTTGGAGCCTCGCCTCCATGAGTAATAATTCCATGAATTCTCGCATCGCTTCTTACATGCTGTCTAAGGGAATTAATTCCACTGAACAAATGAAGAACACCATCTAGTGCGTTAATCCCCTGCTCTGGGAACTGTGCTGCATGTGAAGCTTTGCCATAGTAACTGAATTCTAGTGAATCCATTGCCAGTGTCTTCGTTTCCAAGCAAGACGCTTCTGCCAAATGTGCCTGAAGTACTACATCACAATCGTCGAAAGCACCTACCTGACAAAGATTATACTTGCCTCCTGTGCTTTCTTCTGCTGGTGTTCCGATAACCTTTACTACGAGGCCTAACTCCTCTGCTAGTTTTGATAAAACCACGCCGCACCCACACATTGTGGCCGAAATCCAGTTGTGACCGCATGCGTGAGCAGGCTCACCATTTGGGCCGTAACCTGGTAGCGCGTCGTACTCCGCCGGAAAACCGATGGTAAAGTGTGCCGCCTCCTTGTTGCCGTACTCAGCTACGAAAGCTGTTGGCATTTCTTCCACTGGAAAAGAAACAGTAAAGCCTTGAGTCTTCAAATATTCTGTCAGGTACTTAGCAGCTTTTACTTCTTCTTCGCCAAGCTCAGGATTGTTGAAAATATAATCGCTGATTAGTTCGAAATCTCTAATGTTGTCTGCTACGATAGCTTTTATACGTTCAGAAATCTGTGTCATAATACTGGCTCCTTTCCTTTTCATACTTGAAGTATATCACCGATTGCGAAATCAATAAAGTCATTTTTCATATTTTGAAAAATTTTTTTCTTCCAGCGTAATCAAAACCCCCAAATTCTTCGAAATCCTTCGAACTTTATCGAAATCCTTTGAACTCCTTCGAACTTGAGGGTAATTTATGCCTTATTCCTGTCCTGTAATTCTGTCGTACTTCTTTAAGAAGCATTCTGCCCTCTCTGGAGCCATTTCTTTAAGTTTCATAAGCAAGATGTCGCAGAAATACATTGATAATATCGGCGAATTGAAGAAGGTATCCACGGAGCTCTTAGTCTTCACATAATCAGTTTCCACGCCAAAAACTCTCGCAGTAATGTCTGAATCTGTTATCATAAACATCTTTGCTCCAGTTTCTTTTATATACTCTCCAAACCAAAGATCACTTTCCTGCACCGATGGGAAACAAGTAAAAATAACGAAGTCATTTTCAGTCATTCCAATGACTCTATCTTTCAAGGCAATGCCCTCTTGGCCAACGAATACTGTGCGTATGCCCATAATTGGCAGGTAATTGTACAAATATTCGCAAAGAATTCTGTCACTTCCCAAACCGTGAACATATACCGTATCAGCATCCAGAATGTTTCGGCAAAGTCTTTCCAGCATCTCCACATCCAACTTCTCACAAAACATTCTCGCGTCATTTTCCAAATGCGTATAATAGTCAGAAATCGCGTTATTATCCAAAATGGTATAAGTGTTATGGCTTTTGGATGAAACTCTCTTAACAATTGAGTGCTCGTCTTTAAGCTCGTTCCTTACCTGCAAGAATCCCTTGTATCCCAGGGTTTTAGCAAAACGAACAACGGTAGCTTCGCTAACTCCTGCATTTCTGGCTAAATCCCCACCTGAAAGAGCAAGAACTTCTTTGTAATGGTCTACCACATATTTAGCAACCTTTTTCTCCTGAGTAGAAAACATTTCATAGTCTTCTATAATTCTGTCTTTTAATATTTTTTTCATCTTTTCTTCCTATGCCGTTAAACTTCACTGTAACTAGTTAATGCTTTAAAATAAATCGCACCATTTATTAATCTATATAATAGCATCATTCTATGCTAATGTGCAAATTATTTTTCACGTTATGTAAAGATTTCAGTTTTAGTACAGGGCAAAAGCAGGTCGAAGACAGTGAAAGAGCCGGACGGATTCTCCTCCGCCGGCTCCTTCACCTTAGTTTTATATATGAGTTTTAGACATCAGAGAATTTCAATTTTGAAATTGAAATTCTTTTCTCGATCTTAGAAAGACATATCTAAGAAAACAGATGTTCCATCTGCAAGTACCTTATATCCCTTAAGGTCACTTGTGTATGCAGTATATGACAATTCTTCAACTAATGGTAAAATGTTTACATTCTTGTACATCATTAGCTGTAATTCGCCTACGATTTTAGATCTCTTTTCAGGATCCGGTTCTGAAGCAACCTTATCTCTTAATGCTTCGAACTCTGGCGTTATAGTTGGGTTGTTTGTCTTATCATAGAAGAATGTGTTAAATAAAAGCATAGGTTCAGCCCACTGTAAGGCTTCTATACCAGTGTCATAATTGTTTGAAGAAATCTTTTCGTAGATATAGTTCCAGTCAAGAGTTTCGATATTAAGCTTGAATCCAACCTTCTTTAACTGGTCAGCCATTTTCTGAATCATGTCTGTTGCGCTATCCCATGAGTAGAATGTGAACTCTAACTTCTTTCCATCTTTTTCAAGATATCCGTCACCATCAGTATCTTTCCAACCTGATTCTGCTAACAATTTCTTAGCCTGGTCTACGTCATTGGTTAAGTTTTCTGTGAACCACTTTTCAGCGTCTTCGCTGGAGCACTGAACCTTGCTGATAACCAATGAGTTTGCTGGAGCAAGCATGCCATCAGAAGTTTCAGCTATTGCTTTTCTGTCAATGGCAAGTGCTAATGCCTTTCTTACATTGATGTCCTGGAAGATGCCTTTGTCAGTATTTAATTCAAAGTAATCAATTGAAGGGTATGACGTATCAACGATTTCGATTCCATCAACGTCCTTAAGTTCCTGATACATGTCTCCAGAAAGACTATTTAAGAAATCAAAATTACCACTCTTGAATTCCTCGGTCTCAGTGAATTCTTCTACATTAAATTTAAGATCCACGTTTTTGATCTTCATTACTCCGTGGTTTTCAGCAAGCGGATTGTTGCAGCTCCATCCCTCGTTTGCAACCAACTTTACTTCGGAACCGGAAACGTAGTCGTCAATAGCATATGGTCCATACGGATGTGATTTCCACATTAATTCATCCTTTGACATTTTGTCTAATTCATCCTTATCGATGACTACAAGGAAACCACTTGTCAGATAATACTCTAGTTCTGATCTGTACTGGCTTAAGTGCATTGTAACAGTTCTTCCGTCAACATCCATGCTCTTGATGTTCATATAACCACTGTTATATGGGCTGACTTTCTGACCGTGCTTAATCGATGCAACAACGTCTTCTGGTTCAACCTGCTCTCCTGTTGAATATTTCATCCCTTCAGGAACATCGAAGGTTGCAGTCTTTCCGTCCTTACTTACCTTCCAATTTGTACACACGTAGTCTACAATCTTACCTTCATCTGGATCCCACTGGAATAAAGGTGCTGCTACCATGCCTGTGAAATTAGCTGTGCTGTCTAACTGATAAGCGTCAATTCCGTACCATTCACTGTCTGTTCCGACAAAAGTGTCCTTCGCACTCTTTTCGCCATCGTCGCCACCGCCGCAGGCAGTCATAGTAAATACCATCGCGAAGATTAGGCCTAATGCTAACAATTTCTTTTTCATCTTCGTTCTCCTTTTCTTAAAGTTAAACTTTGAGATTGACTCTCTCCTATCACATATCCAGAGGGTGGAAGCAGGCTACCATGTGTTCCTTTGTAACCATGCGATTCTCTGGCATCGTGGTCTTACATTCCTCTGTGGCATATTTACATCTGTCACAGAATCTGCATCCCTCACCTATTTTAATAAGGCTTCCAGGGTCACCCTTAAGAAGTTCTTTTTTGCGTTCTCTCAATCTAGGATCAAGAACTGGTGCCGCATCAAGAAGACCCCTGGTATAAGGATGCATAGCGTGATCTGCAATTTCCTCTGTAGGTCCGAACTCAACAAGTCTTCCCAAATACATAACTGCAATTTTATCACTAATATATTTTATGACATTTAGATCATGGGTTATTACCAAATAGGTCAGACCCATTTTTTCCTGTAAATCAAGCAAAAGATTCAAAATCTGAGCTTGAACAGAAATGTCCAGTGCACTGGTAGGCTCATCTAGTATCATGATTTTAGGATTAAGTGCCAATGCTCTTGCTATAGCAATTCTCTGAAGCTGTCCTCCTGATAGCTGATGTGGATAGCTGTTAAGATATCGTCTATCCATCTTTACCATGTCTAAAACTTCCCCAGCTCTTTTTCTCGCCTCAGCTTTGGGCACTCCATGAATAATCATTGGTCTCATGATGGAAGATTCTACAGTGTCTCTTGGATTTAAGTTTGCTGCAGGATCCTGGAAAACTACTGCTACTTCACTTCTTAAATGCTTAAGTTCCTTTCCCTTTAGCTTCGACGGATCCTTACCATTAATACTCATAGTTCCACCGGTTTTTTTAGTCAGATTCAGTAAAACTCTTGCAAGTGTGGTTTTACCACTTCCTGACTCTCCTACCAGGCCAACTATTTCTCCTTTATTGATTGAAAGAGAAATATCATCTACCGCCTTTGCATACGTTGTCTGGGTTTTGATAATTCCCTTGGTTATGGAGAAGTACTTCTTCATTCCGTCAAGTCTAATGATTTCCTGATTTTCCATTTAGAAGTCCTCCTTTCCATATTTATGGCAACGGCAGAAGTGGGACTCGCTAATATTTACAGGTTGCGGAGTCTCACTGAAGCAAATTTCCTTTGCATATGGACATCTGTTTGCAAATCTACACCCTTGCTTCTTTTCTGTAATTCTTGGAACGGAACCTTCAATAATTTGCAGTCTGCCATCCTTCTTAGTGCCACTTGGAAGGGCCTTCATAAGTAGATTAGTATATGGATGTACGGGATTTTCAAATATTTCGAAAACATCACCTGATTCAACCATTTCCCCTGCGTACATAATTCCAATCTTATCTGCAATTTCTGCTACAAGTCCAAAGTTATGGGTAATAAGCATTATCGCAGTGTTAAATTCTGCTCTCAGTTGTTTCAAAATTTCAAGGATCTGCGCTTCAATTGTTACATCAAGAGCTGTTGTAGGCTCATCTGCAATAAGTAGTTCAGGGTTTCTTGACAGCATCATGGCAATCATTACACGCTGTCTCATTCCGCCTGAAAGTTCGTGTGGAAAGCTCTTTGTTCTTTCTTCCGCATCAGGCATCTTAACATCCTTAAAAAGCTTAATAACCCTGTTCCAAGCCTCTGTTTTATCAACCTTATCAAGTAGAATAGCTTCTGCTGTCTGATCACCTACTGTATATACCGGATTCAGAGAGTCTAGCGGGTTTTGGAAAATCATTCCTATTTCCTTACCTCTGATTCCCTCCATTTCTTTTTCTGTGCATTTCCTTAAGTTCTTGCCTTTGAAAATAATATCTCCCGTAATTGTTGCATTATTTCCCGGCAGCAGGTTCATTATACTGTGCGCTACTGTAGATTTGCCGCATCCGGACTCACCTACGATGGCAAAAACCTCACCTTTATTAATTACACAATTAATATCATTTACTGCGGAAAGATATCCATCTTTAACTTTATAATCAATGGATAGATGATTTAGTCTCAATAATTCCTCACTCATTATCTTTCCCCCCCTTACTGTGATTTCATATGCGGATCCAATAGGTCTCTTAAGCCTTCACCAAGAAGATTGAATCCGAATGTTGTATATACTAGAGCGATACCTGGATATAAACTTAACCAAGGAGCTCTTGTAATATCTTTAATTCCATCTGAGATTGCAAGTCCCCAGTCCGGTGAAGGTGGCTGTGAACCTAGTCCTAAGAAGGATAAAGTTGTTGTTGACATAATTGTTCCAGGTAGATTCAATGAAACTAAAACAATCAATGAAGGAACAATGTTTGGCAAAATGTAGCGGAACATGAGTGCAGTGTTTGATTCGCCAAATGCTTTTCCTGTCTCTACAAAGGCCATATTTCTCAGCGACAAAGTCTTAGCTCTTACAGTTCTGGCATAGCTTGCCCACGCAACTAACGAAATTGCAATAATTGTGTTAGTCAGACCTTTTCCAAGAATTGTTACAACTGCTAGTGCCAAGATAGTACCTGGAATACACCATGTAACGTCTGTCATAAATAGCAGAACCCTGTCTACCCACTTGCCGAAGTATCCGCATAGAAGACCTACAACAACACCAATTATCAGCTGCAACGAGCCACCAAGGAAGGCTACCCAAAGCGCTGTTCTAGAGCCATAGATTACTCTCGATAATACATCACGTCCTAGCTGGTCAGTTCCGAAAAGGAACTCTGAACATGGCGGAGTAAATCTTGTGCCAACATTTTGCTCTGCGTAATCATAAGGAGCAATAACATTTGCAAAAATAGCTATTAAAATGATACTAACTAGAATGAAAAGTCCTATCATAAAACTCTTATTTTTACGGCATTCATTCAATGTCTCTTTCCACTTCTTGTTTTCTTCCATTAATTATCACCACCACTCAAAGATAATCTAATCCTTGGATCAAGAATTCCCATAATAATATCACTAAGTAGGTTACAGATAACTGTTAATATAGTGATAAATAGCAAAACCGCCTGCACAACTGGCATGTCCTGAACAATAATAGAGTTCAGGAGTAGATTTCCCATTCCTGGTAATCCAAATATTTTTTCAATAACAACGGCTCCTGAAATCAGCCATGGAATTGACATAAATACTAAAGTAGTTATTAGGATAAGCGCGTTACGTAGCACATGCTTAACCATTACGTTTTTCTTCGATACACCCTTTGCATAAGCTGTAGTAACATATTTTTCATTCATTACGTCCAAAACTTCACTTCGAGTAATACGAAGAGTCGCTCCCATGCCGCCCAAAACCGTTGTTGCGACTGGTAAAATAAAGTGTGCCGGCGTCGAATATCCGCTTATCGGTAGTACTCTCAAATCTACGGCAAAGAAAATTATAAACAAAGCTCCCAGCCAAAATGAAGGAATTGCTGTTAAAAGAAGTGAAAAGTTTACAGTAAATCTGTCAAAAATCTTATCCTTCTTCATGGCACACAATAATCCCAAAGGGATTGCTAGAACAAGTTCCCAAAACATTGCCCATCCACATAACTTTAAGCTATATGGAATTCTAGCCATCATAAGGTCAGTTACCTGACTCTTATATCTTACTGAGTTTCCGAAATCCCCATGTAAAACCTTGTTTGACCAGTCAAAATACTGAACCATAAGAGGTCTGTCGTACCCTAGTTCATGAGCTAATTCAGCCTTTCTCTCAGCAGTAACCTTACGGTCAACGACGATGTCGATAGGATCTCCCGGCATCATGTACATTAGGCAGAAGGTCAAGAAAGAAACAACTATAACCAATAACACGCCTAATAAAATTTTCTTAATTACATAATCTTTAATAGTAATCACTTCCTTCCATTATTCCACTCTCTGGTAGAATCTGGTATAGCACCTTACTGCCCAAGCCTTTCCTTCTCTTATAAAGAACTTGAAGGTGCTAATCCTTCTGTTAGGGTCACCATCTATAACCGCTGCAAATACCGTTCCGCCACAGTGTAACAGTTCTACATCGCGATCAGAATATTTCGCCTTAAGTTTGCCATCCTCGTATCTTACAACGGCATGGGCAGGAACCCCTTCCTTGCAAAGGAAATCTCCGCATAGGGCTTCCGGCATAGTAAATTCCGTACCAGTCGGTTCTGCCCACCTCAACGGCTCAGTGTAGTCCCAACCGTTAACAAAACCGTAACAGCCCCAAATAAAGTTGTCCATGTCAAACTCACCAGCGTTACAGAGAACGGCCATTGAATATCCATTACTTGTAAATCCGCCGTGACTGGATACTCCATGTAAGCCCCCAGAGTGTTCACAAACAACAATGTCTTTTACTCTTCTCTTGTCCAGTCCACAGCAATAATAAGGTTCTTTCTGTACAGGGAATCTATCTCCAACCATTAGTTCAACAGCCTCCGCTGGAATAACCTGTTTTCCTTCATGTATCCCCTTATTGCAAAGACACATGTAATAAGCAGACATGTCCTTTGAAGTCGATTTTACACAAGCGCAACCTCTGAATGGTGGAAGAACTGACCAGTTATCATCTTCTATGAGATTGCCGTCATCCAGCTCGAAAAGTGAAGTGATATTTCCACCAGATAGTTTTCTCGCTTCACTGCAATCCAAATCCAAGATGCTGCGTGTCATGCCAATAGGTTTGAACACCCTCTCCATTAAGAAATCCTCCAATGGCATTCCTGCAGCTTGATCCACAACATACGAAAGAATCGCATAGCCCTCATTAGAATAACTCATATATTCGCCAGGCATTCCTAAAGGAACATAATCCCCCTTGGAAATATATTCTACAATCTGCTCAATCTTGTCCATTTTATTAGGAGAAGTCTTAAGCATATGTCTATACCAAGAAGAGTCTCGCTCTATGCTATTCATGGCAATAGACCACTCTAGGGGTTCCATAGGCGGAATACATGCACGATGCTGCATCATCATATCAACCGTGATACACTCATCTGGTACTCCTGGAACTTTAAAGTCGGGAAAATACTTATTTATAGGGTCATCGAGGCTCATCTTGCCCTCAACATGCAAAATGCAGCACGCCAAAGCTACCATCGATTTACTCATAGACGCAACCCCAAACATGGTATCTGTGTCTACATCTGTGTTTCTTTCGATACTTCTCTTTCCATAGGCCTTATCGAAGATTATACCCTCCGGTCCACGAATAGTTACCGACACGCCTGGGTATTTTCCTTCTTCTACAAGTCTGCAAAGATAATTATCAAAACCTACTGAGTCGTATTTCATAATCTCTTTCCTTTCAGTTTTCTTGTATATCTAATCAAATAAGCAATTTATATGCCATTTCCTAATATTCTTGATTAAACTGTGTAATTTAGCGGTGTACTTAATTCACTGTAATAACATCGTATTTTCAAAATACATATTTTATGGCACATTCAATCCTATTAAACCCTATTAAAATCTATTTCTTTCTTTTGTGCTTTAACATGATAAACCCTCCGATTAATAGGATTAAAATTCCTATTCCTGCCACTATTGGCGCAACCTTCATTTTAGGTTCGAATCCATCTGTAAGTTTTAAAAGGTTTATGGTATCTATAAAATCACCCTGAGCCCAACGACCATTTACCTTTATATCATCTCCACTCATTACAACCGAATAGTAGACATATCCGTCTTTTTCCATGCAACACGCGTAACAATAACCAGATGCCGGAATCCAACCTGTTTTGACTCCTACAATGTATTTGGAATACGGACTTTCATATACCTTATCCTGTGGGCACATAGGAGCCAAATAAGTTTTATAAGGTGTAGGTTCAGACCTTTTATTAGAAACTGGTAGGACTCCTCCTTCACTTTTTACAATTTCTCTAAATTTATCGTTCTTCATGGCCTCACGACACATTTTTACCATATCTGCAGGAGTAGTAACATTACTTGATGAAAGGCCACTGCTATCGTAAAAATGTGTATTTTCGCACCCAAGTTTTTCTGCCTTCTCATTCATTTTCTTAATAAAATCCCCATAGTCGTCGTACATACTAAAAGCAAATGCAGTAGTGGCTTCGTTAGCAGAATACACCAGCATAAACTTCATGCATTCATAAGCAGATATTTTTTCACCCGCCTCCAGATGCTTATTTATATCCATCCAAGAACAGTAATAATCCTTTACTGCCCTTGGGTCAACTGTAATTTCTCCCTTTAATGCCGGGTTATCATCTAAGACAACAAGGGCTGTCATAACCTTTGTCATACTTGCTGGTGCAAGCTTCATATCCTTGTTCTTGTCGTAAATCACCGTATCGCTAGTATCTTCATACAAAATTGCAGCCTTGCAATTTGGCGCTTGATCCTGCGTTTCCTCATTACCATATGCCTTCATTGATGTGAAGGTAAAGGTAAAGGAAAGAATAATTGCCAAAGACAAAGCAGCGACACCAATTTTCTTCATGATTGCATTATTCATAAGTAATTATCTCCTCTTCTCACGTCATTGCCATTGATTACAATTATGTGATTACAATTACGCAAGCTTTATGCCATTTCCTCTATAAAAACTATGGCACAGAACTTGCAATTTTATAATAGGTAATATAATTTGTATTAGGAAAATAAAACGACAAAGGAGAGCAGATAAGACAATGGATAAACTAATCGGAGTACTAGGAGGCATGGGTTCCATGGCATCCCAGCTGTTTTACAAAATGGTAATAGAAAGAACAGAGGCACAGTGCGACCAAGAACATGTGAGGCTTTTAATTTTAAACGATGCTTCCATGCCTGACAGAACTGGCGCCATACTTGCAGAAAATTACGATGCAGTTGATAGCAAAATGCTAGAAGATTTCAAGCTCCTCGAAAATGCTGGTTGCAAGGCCATTGCAATTACATGCAATACGGCTCATTTCTTCGCAGACAGATTACAGGATAAAATAGGAATTCCAATTATCCATATGATAGAAGAAACATCTGAGGAAATTGCAAGGAAATATCCAGGCGGTAAAATTGCGGTTCTTGCTACAGACGGCACTATTCAAACAGGTTTATATCAGAAAAGGCTGGAAAAATACAGTTTAATCCCATTTATTCCTAATAAGGAAATGCAGAAATCAGTTATGCATCAAATTTACGATTGCATTAAGAAAGGATTGCCTTGGGACGAAGATTCATGGATGAAATTACAAACATATATCAAGGAAAATGGCTGTGATTGCGCCATTATGGCATGTACTGAGCTTTCTGTTATAAAAGAAGACAACCATCTGGGAGATTACTATATTGACCCTATGGATGTGCTGGCAAGAAAAGTTATTGAATTCTCCGGGAAAAAATTGAAATAAACTTATTTAATCCTATTATCTTGTGTTATAATCGCAATATACAGCACATATTCTGTGGCTGAGAATAATCTCAAGATAAATTAAGGAGCTGACTATAATGAAAAAAGTAATCCTATTTTTTAAAGACTCATATAACCCAGAGGCTATTTCCTATGTGCAAAACAATATTGATGAGGTTTTTGCAGGATACGTTGAAACAACTGTATATTATGTCATGGATCTAGATGAGAAAACGGTTCTGGAAGCAGATGCCTTTCTAGTTGCTCAAAGTGTGGAAATGCAAAGCATTAAAGACCATGTTTCAGATTTTTCCAAGGTAATTAGGCTTACAAGAAGTCCGAACAAAGATGTTCTCAATAAGCTGTCTTACATTCCTTCGGGATCTACAGTCCTCGTAGTAAACGATAGCTACAATTCATCTTTAGAAACAACTCAGGCCTTTTACGAAGTTGGCATAGGTCATGTAAACATGGTGCCTTTCGACGGAAGCCTCGTTAACACTGGACTTTACGATAATATACAAATTGCAATCACACCGTCTGAACCACATCTCGTACCCAAGCATATCGAAACTATTATAGACATAGGCTATAGAAAAGTCAGCTTTGAGACCATGTTTAGACTCATGAAGATTCTCAAGCTAGACGTACCTGCAGTAAATAAAAATCTATTCAATCATGTTTATTCAGTAATTGAGCCTAATGCAGAGTTCAATTCAAACTACATAAACGGTTATCTGCAGAATGAAATGATTAATAGGGTAATAGATACGGTAAAATTAGGAATTGTTTTGGTGAGCAAATACTATGAAGTTATATTTGTCAATGATATCGCCCTTAACATTTTTCAAAAAAAGGAAAAGGAGGACATCAATCTTGCAAGATATATCCCTGCAGATACCTTGGCGTCTAAGGATGTTAATAATGACAACATTGAAATCAACGGAGATTGGTATCACTACGATAAATATGATCTCACTTTGCTCAATGAGACTGCAGGTTACTACATTACCCTACAAAATCTTACTGATTTTAGCGCTACTGACAAGCAACGCCGAGAGAAGGGCTTCATTGCTAAGCATAGTTTCAAGGATATCGTGCATAAGTCAAAGGCCATGGATGATGTAATAGAAAGGGCCCGTCAGATTGCTCTTACAGATCATACAGTGCTTATCAGAGGGGAAAGCGGAACAGGTAAAGAATTGATTGCTCAATCTATTCATAACGCATCATACCGAAGCCAATTTCCTTTTGTAGCAATTAACTGTGCCGCCCTACCTGAAACACTTCTAGAAAGTGAACTTTTTGGTTATGAAAAAGGGGCATTCACGGGAGCTCAGTCAAAAGGCAAAATAGGACTTTTCGAAGAAGCCAATCACGGAACAATCTTTCTCGATGAAATCGGAGATATATCGCCCGGACTTCAATCCAGGCTTCTCCGTACAATTCAGGAACGGCAAATAATGAGAGTCGGCAGTGACAGAATAATAGACATAGACATTCGCTTAATTACCGCAACAAATAAAGATTTAGAGGAAGCAATTCAAAATGGAGAATTTCGTGCAGACCTATTTTTCAGACTTAACGTGCTACCCATAGAAGTACCTCCACTTAGAAAAAGAAAAGACGATCTGCATGATTTATTCAGTTTCTTCTTAGGACGCGGAGTTGGTGCATTTACCGATGAAGAGAGAAGATGCCTATTAGAATATGATTGGCCAGGAAATGTCCGAGAAGTTGAAAATGCTGCCATATATTATAAAACTCTTTCTCAACTGCCATCGAATATTATTAGCAAACAATTTGATGGCAGTTACAGCAAGAATTCGGTTAACCTAGAAAAAGCCATTTTACAGATTATTGATACAAATACATCTATGTCACATGGCATTGGAAGAACATCACTTCTTCAGCAACTTAAGCAAAGGGGTGTTGTCATCAGCGATGTTAAGCTTCGTAGCATACTAGGTGCCATGGAAACAGACGGTCATATAAAGATAGGTAAAGGTCGTTACGGCACTAGGATAACTGATAAAGGAATCGACAGAATTAAAGAATTGTGAGGTTATGCAAAATGATTTACCCAAAAAAAATTAAGGCCGGAGCTGTAATAGGGCTCGTAAGTCCCAGCTCCTCAATTTCTAATGAAAGGCTGGATGCCTGCGTCAAAGCATTAAAAAACATGGGTTTTACCGTTAAACTTTCCGATAATATCTGCGCAGATAAAGGTGGCTACATGGCAGGGGATGAACAAATCCGCGCGAAATGGATTAATAAAATGTTTGCTGATCCAGAAGTCGATGCCATATTTTGTGTCAGAGGTGGCGATGGTGGAAACAGAGTTGCTCCCTTAATTGATTTAAATATTGTTCGTAAAAATCCAAAGATTTTCGTAGGATACAGTGACATTACCAGCTTCCATCTGTTGTTTAACCAAGAGTGCGATTTAATCACTTTCCACGGTCCAATGGTATCTTCAAACCTGGTGGACCATTACGACAGAGAAACCAAATTGAGTCTCTTCTCCTGCTTAAATGCGGAAGAAAAGTACACCTACGTCGCACCTGACGGTTTTGATATCAAAATCGTCAGAGAAGGTTATGGCATGGGACCGTTGGTAGGCGGCAACCTAACCCTTATCAGTACATCCATAGGAACACCTTACCAAATTGATACCAAAGGAAAAATTCTTTTTATGGAAGAACTGGATTCTCATATTGGAAACATTGACAGATGCATATATCAATTAAAAAATGCAGGTTTATTAGACGAGATTAAAGGGGTTTTGATCGGACAATTTACTAATTGTAGAAACGATAGGGCATATTATGATGTTAATCGCGTTGTTGCAGACGCTCTTGAAGGCAGAAACATCCCAGTTATGAGTAATATTCAGTCTGGCCATGGCTTTCCAATGATTACTCTACCAATGGGAGCACTGTGTGAAATGGATACAGCGACCTCCTCGCTAGTCTTTTACACTAGATAAAACTTTAATTTCTCAATGCAAAATGCAGGCTGATCTTTACCTGGTCAACCTGCATTTTGCATGTAAAAGATTTATGAAAGGTATTATACTACTGGATTATAGAATCTCCGATAGCGCATACACTTTTTTTCCTCTGATTCCTGTTACAGTGTGAGCATGATCAAGTGAGCTGTACACAGACTCTTCCACTGCCTCAGCCGTTGCCTGGAAGATCTTATCTATAGCTCTGTCATTTATCATTTTCATATCTACCATAGACGTATCGCCATAGTGTGGAACTCTGTTGGCTGTCGAAAAAGCAATAGCTATATCACCACTTCCATTTCCTAAATAGGACCCAGTTCTTGCAAGGGCTACAGTCGCTCTCTTAGCAACTCTGCGAAGCTGCCTCTCACTAAGAGGAACATCAGTTGCGATTAGAATAATAACAGAACCTTTTTCAACGTCGCCGTCCTTCTTTTCAGTAATTTCCTTAACATTTATAAGTTTGCCATCAATTCTCAGGCACTCTGGAAATCCAAAATTAGAAAGAACCATAGCCCCTACTGTATAGTCTTTATCATCTATTTGAAAAACTCTTGAAGCGGAGCCGATTCCGCCTTTAAGGCCCATGCAAATCATGCCCGTACCTGCTCCAACATCTCCCTCTTCAAAGATTTCAGACGCGTTTTCTAAGGCCTTAAAAACATGTTCTTCTTCAATATGCTGTCCTCGAATATCATTTAGATCGCCGTCATTACACTCTGTTACCACACAGTTTACAGTACCAGTGCTTACTCCAATATCCTCGTTGTCCTTCAGCATGTACTTTGTCAAAGCATTTAAAGCTGTTCCCACGCTTAATGTATTAGTCATAATAATCGGTGTTTCAATAGTGCCAAGCTCGTCTATCTGCACGAGCCCTGCTGATTTTCCAAAGCCATTAATAACCGACGTAGCAGCCATTACCTTGTCCTTAAAAATATTTCCTTCATGAGGAATTATTGCTGTTACTCCTGTATGAATGTCTCTGGCATCATCTTTAATTGTAAAATGTCCTACTTTCACGCCTTCAACATCAGTAATTAGATTGTTTTTCCCAGGTTTGTAGACAGATGTCATTTTAACCTTACTTTCCAAAGATATACCCATTGTCGCTCCTCCATGTTCGTTTCTTATCAAAGCTTAATTGTCTCGTTTTATACAAATATTAAAGCAAATACTATGCCAATTTTCCCATACTGTTAGGCCCTCAAATAAGTCCTCAGAATTATTGCAAAGTGATACCTAATTGGCAAGATTTTTGCGTTAAAGTATTGTATAATATAATAAATTGTGATTCTATTACACAATAATTTCAATCGTTAATTTTCAATAAGGGAAAGGTGATGACATGAGCATTAACAACACCTTTGAATATCTTTCCATTGGCTTGCCTGAGGATATTCAAAGACGAAAGATTTACGGTGATTTCGAGGGGGCGCTAAGGCTTATAGATTTACGTCTTGCGCGAGAAAGCACTACCTACCCTCTTCGCCAATGCCTTACAGTACAAAGGGAAATCATAAAGAGACTTCCTGACAACTATCCGTACACAAAAGCTGAGGCCCTTGATATTATCAAGGGTAGGATTCCAGATTTCACTATGGATGAACTTGATAACTTCATTGACACCAATCAAGTGGGATGGATATATGTTAATGGAGAAATGCACATTTTCTCAGGTTTCTTCGCAACATTATGCAAGACAAACCACGATTTCGCAAAGAGAGCGCAGATGAATCTTTCAGGTTCAGAAAGTGATTTAAGCGAGCCGGAATATGCGGTAAAAATGAGAAAAGGGCTTAAGGAAAAGGGTAAATTTTCCAACAGAATTCGCATGAAGGCTTGGATTCAGCTTAAAGATGAGAATTTCACACCGGGAATGCAGGTAAAGGTACACCTTCCAATTCCAGCAGATTGCCATGAGCAAAGCGACATCGTCATTGAAGAAATGTATCCAGAAAACGGATCAGTTGCTCCATCTGATGCACCTCAACGTACAGTTTGCTGGCAGGAAACCATGGAAGAGAACCACATTTTCTCAGTGGAATATTCCTATACATATACCGCTTCCATGCACCATACGACAGGTTTAGCTGCGGATGCAGTCCAGCCAGGTTTTGATACCGAAGAGAAGGCGCCTCACATCGCCTTTACACCGTATATCAAAGCTCTCGCGGACTCACTCACTGAAGGTGTTTCTGACCCTATGGAAAAAGCCAGAATTTTCTACGACTTCATAACCCTGAACATGAGATACACTTTCATGCCGGACTACTTCGTATTAGACAGCATCGCGGAAATGTGTGCAAGAAATTACACCGGCGACTGTGGCGTCTTCGCACTGCTCTTCATTACACTTTGCAGATGCAGCGGAATTCCTGCACGTTGGCAGAGTGGACTAGTTGCGGAGCCAGGTTTTGTTGGAGCTCATGACTGGGCAAGATTCTATGTGGAGCCATACGGCTGGTTTTTTGCGGATCCTTCCTACGGTGTTTCTGCTGCTAGATCTGGCGACGAAGAAAGAAGAAAATTCTACTTTGGAAACATCGATTCCTTTAGAATGATTGCTAACAGCGAGTTTCAGGCTCCTTTTACTATTGACAAGGATTTCTGGAGAGACGACCCTTATGACAATCAATATGGGGAATTTGAGTCCTCCGAGAGGGGCTTCAGAGGCTGTGACTTAAACCATGACTGTGAAATGATAAAATATGAGGTGATTTAAATGAAAAAAATTATTGACTTACATTGTGATACTATAACTGCTTGCGATTCAGAAGACAAACTTTTCGAAAACCCAATTTTCAACGATGAATGCGTTATGGACTATAACAAAGTTCCTGGTGACTGTCGCTGGGCTCAATGCCACGCTATTTTTATGCCTGACGAATTCCGTGGAGAATCTGCTGTCAAGTTCTACGATGAAATAGTTAAACGTTACAAGAACCAAATGGAAGATTTCTCCGACAAAGTGTCTCAGTGCAGAAGTGCTTCAGACATTGAAAAAGCTTGGGATGAAGGCAAATATGCATCTATTCTTACTGTTGAAGGCGGCAGTGCTTTAGCTGGAGACGCAGACAGAGTTAAAATTCTTGCTGATGACGGAGTTAAGATGATGACTCTAGTATGGAACGGTGACAATGAAATTGCTTCAGGTCATAATACTGACAAGGGCTTCTCTGAATTCGGAAGAAAAGTTGTTCCTCTACTTGAAGAAAATGGAATCATTGTAGACGTTTCTCATCTTAACGATATCGGCTTCAATGAACTTCTTGAAATTGTGAAGAAACCATTTGTTGCTACTCACTCCAATGCTCGTGCTATCTGCTCACATAAGAGAAATCTTACAGATGATATGATTCGCGAAATGGTTAAAAGAGATTGCTTAATCGGCCTAAATTATTACACTGCTTTTATCAGTGACTATGAGAAAGACGGTGTAGACTCTAACTGTGATTATGCAGATATGTTCTACAGACACATTGCCCATTTCTTTGAACTAGGGGCAGAAAAGAATCTAGCACTAGGTTCCGATTTTGACGGTGCTACTCTGCCAGAATGTTTAAGTTCTCCGGCAAAAGTTGTTGAAATGTATGATTATCTTCTTGAAAAAGGTCTATCCGAAGAACAGCTTGACGGTATCTTCTACAAAAATGCTCTAAGATTTTTACACGAAAATATTAAATAATCGCATTTAATAGGATTTAGAAATTTAAATTTCACGGTATTGAAAAATGGTTGTACTCAGCTAAGTGCTAGGTACAACCATTTTTTCGCTTTTTTTATTTTATATGCTCAGCATTCTTAATATACAAGTCGACCTGTAAACTACGTGAACGACTTAAAGGATAAACATTCTTGCTGTCATCATATCAGCAACATCTTTTGCCACATATCTAACAGTGTGCTCATCAACCTGTTCTGCACCTGGGTAATATGCTTTTCTAAGTGCATTTCCGTGTTCCTTAAAGTTAGCTTCAAAGACAAATTCTTCTGGAAGCTCAATCTTACATTTTTCTATATTCTTTAAAGATTCTTCTACGCCTTTCTTAATCAGTTCAACGCCCTTCTTAGGTGCCATGCTAAAAGTCGCTTCTCCAATCCCGAATTTCACACCGGCAGTCCCGATTTCGGGAACAAGTTTCCTGGCGTGATTGCAGATTCCCTCATCTCCACTTACGAAAACAACAGGCACTCCATAGCTTGCTGCTACATATGCATTAAGGTCAAACTCTGCAACCTTTTCTCCATTAATTTTCACCCAGCAGTTGTCACGATTCATTGTGTGTGCAAGAGGGCTCGCATTTGAACCTGCCATACTGTGGTATCCAATGAAGATTGCCGCGTCAAAAGAACTATCGATTCCGGCCATCATTGATTCCGGTGTAAGTGTCCAACTTCTAATGACTGTAGCACATTCAGGAAGGTCACTGATATCAATATTTCTACCACTATCATGAGCGTCTTTAATGTAAATCTCATCTGCTCCTGCTGCAATAGCACCTTCACATGCAGCTAGAGTTTCAAGTGTCATCTGTTTGGATGCCCATTTATGTTCACCATTTCCCAGTTCAGTTTCTGCCCAATCAGTTACTCCAGTAGCGCCTTCTAAGTCCACGCTGATATAAACTTTCATATTTTTCACCTCTGTCAAATTAATAAATCTTATCTTGTACAAAAAATACCACTTATATATAAGCAAAAATAGTGCCTAATACTTTAATTAAGTATAACATATAGCTGTAATTATTTGCTAGGTGATTTCTCACATGATTTACCATAATTAGTTTTCTTGCTATTAATCAAAAACTGTGCTAAACTGAACGTGTATAAGCATTATTGGAGGTGTGGTTGTATGAGAACCTTAGATGAAACAGATTATAAATTATTAGAACTTCTTAGAGAAAATGCAAGAACTCCGCTCAAGGAGTTGTCAGCAGCAGTTTTTCTCTCTACTCCGGCCGTTTCTGCAAGAATAGAAAAGTTAGAAAACGATGGATTTATTACCGGTTATCACGCAACTACAGATTATGAGAAGCTTGGAAACGGAATCAAAGCTTTTATTATGATTACGGTTCGCCCTGAAGACAAAGAGGAATTCATTGACTTCATAGGCAACCAAGAATGCGTTATAGAATGCAATCATATTACTGGTAATTACTCTATGATAGTAAAGACTATGTTTCCTTCTACAACGCCTTTAAATCAGTTTGTTGGTGAACTTCAGAGATTTGGAAAAACACAGACGCAAGTTGTTTTTGAAACAGTTATAGAACGCTATTAACTACATTGATTACTAGCCTGCCCTTTATGGCAGGTTTTTTTATTTCTAAATGATTATGGCATAAATCTTGCTAAATATATAGTAGACATAATAATGCAAATTACCGCATATTGATAAAACAAAAGGAGGCGTTTTATTATGAGTAAACAAAATGTATCTTGCATTGAACGTGTAATGTCAAAGAGCACCGGCCTAAATCGTACAATGAAGATGAAGGCTGCCGTTATGACAGGAATAGGCGGTACAATTGGTACCGGACTGTTTCTGAGCTCAGGAGACGTGCTTGCAACAGCAGGCCCTATTGGAGCAATTGTACTTTACATTATCGGTGGATTTATCGCATGGACTATGACATGCTGTTTGGGAGAGCTATCTGCTGCAATGCCAGTTGCTGGTTCACTCCAGGCTTATGCTACTGAGTTTTGTGGTCCAGCCCTAGGCTTCACTATTGGATGGGTTAACTGGGTAGGTGGAGCTGCAACCATTTCAGCTCAGGTTGTTGCCAGTGCAATCATTATGCGCGATATTATTCCAAATTCACCAACATGGATATGGATTGTTCTCTTTGCTGTCCTATTATTTGGCGTAAATCTTTTGGATGCTAAACTATTCGGAAACATTTCTTTTTGGGTATCAACTATTAAGGTTCTAATGGTTGCTGCGTTTTTCGTAGTTGGCGGTGCAATGGTATTTGGAGGTTTTGGTAGTGAGGGTGCTGCAATTACTCATGAAAGCGTAGGAACTGGCGGTATCAGCTTTGCTACAATGTGCGCCTGCGTTCTTACTGCATTCTATGCATATGCCGGAACTGAAATCGTTGCTGCAACAGCCGGCGAACTTGAAGATGAAAAGAAAATGGGTAAAGCTATTAACCTGACAATTGCAATCCTTATTGCAGTAGTAGTTTTGTCAATTACAATCGTATGCTTGTTATTACCTGCAGACCAGGCTAATGTCCTTGGCTCACCATTTGTATACGTATTCAGAAATGCAGGAATGAACGGTGCAGCTTTGGTTGTAAACCTTGTAGTTTTGTCATCTGCCCTGACATCAGGTAACTATTTCGTATATGGATGTTCAAGATATCTTTGGTCATTGGCCAAGTTTGACCAGGCACCTAAAATTTTCGCGAAGACAAGTAAAAATGGCGTTCCTGTAAACGCTTTAATCGTATCTATGTTGTTTGGAATGCTTGCAATTATTGCAGAATTTGTTGCGGAAGATTCTGTTTATCTATTCATCGTATACTTCATAGGCGGTGGTAACATCTTTATGTATTCTGTAATCTGTATTTCACAGTACAGATTCAGAAAACGCTATCTAGCCGAAGGCGGAGATGTAAAAGACCTTCCATACAAGACTCCACTATTCCCACTAGTGCCTATTTTAGGAGTTATATCATTCCTTGCAATGCTCGTTGCAACTCTGACAGATCCCGGTGAAGTAAAGGGAATCATCGTATGTGCAGTTATGTATTCAGCTATCTACATTGGAGCTAGGTTCTATGTTAAGAAAACCGGTGGAGAGGCTATCAATATTGACCTATAAGCATTGACCTATGAACAATATACAGTAATTAATGCACAAAGTATGTAAGGAAGTGTGCCAAATATGATTGATAAGAACAGAATGTATGAAAATCTCAAGCGTCTTGTTTCTGTGCCAAGCATTTCAGGTACTCCAGACGAGGAAGCTGGAGCAGAAAAGATTCAAGAATTACTTATGGAAATACCATATTTTCAGAAGCATCCGGATCAGGTAATGCTCTTACCTATTGAGGGCGACCCTTTTGATAGGAAGTTGATTACCGCATTCCTAGAAGCTCCGGAGAAGACAAAAGATACGGTTATTCTGACAGGTCACTATGACGTTGTTGATGTGGAGGAATTCGGCTCACTTAAAGATATTGCCTTTAATGTTGATGAGATAACGGATAGAATTAAAGAACTCCCTCTAAGTGATGAAGTTTTAAATGACTACATGAGTGGGAATTATCTCTTCGGTAGAGGTGTTCTTGATATGAAGTATGGCCATGTTGCCAGTCTCGAGCTACTACATCATTACTCTGAGACTCAATCACTTAAGGGTAATCTTCTCTATGTAGGTGTCTGCGGCGAAGAGACTAACTCAGAAGGAATGCTTGCAGCGGTTAAGTTCTTTAATAGTTTCAGAAAAGAGAAAAATTTAAACTATCGGCTGATGCTTTTGATGGAAGGTTATCTTGTTGATGGACAGGAAGCTGGAGTACGCTATATCCAGTATGGCAATGCAGGTAAAATTATGCCCATGTTCTTCTGTATTGGTAAGACAACCCATGGTGAAGAACCACTTCTTGGTCTGGATGCCAATTCACTTTCGTCAGAAGTATATAGGTTAATGCACACTAACCCTCTCTTCTGCCAGAACAATCACGGTATTACTACATCACCGCCATGTGGATTGAAACTGCAGGATATGAAAGAGAATTATTCCCTTTCAACTACACTCTACGCTGCCTCTTATTACAATATTGCAACAATCAAACTTGATCCGGAGGACCTAATGAATAAGCTTAAGGGTATTGCCAATGAAGCCTTTGATAATGTAATAGAAATAATTAAGAAGAACGTAGATGGATTTACAAAGCTTGCAGGAAGAGTTCCAGATTATTATATGCCCGAACCTGAGGTGCAAACATTTGCGGAGTTTTACGAAGACATCGAAAATGATTTCGACGGTGATTTAGCAACAGTCGTAAAAGAAAAACTAGCTGAATTTATGAGTGTAAATCCAGAAATGCAAGATTCATGCGTTCAACTCGTAAAATATTTAGCAGGAATTTCTAAGGACAAAACTCCTAGAATAATAATTTCTATTATTCCTCCTTACTATCCAGATGTGAATCTCAATATGGAGGATCCTGATACGGTTAAAATGATGGAAAATATGCAGGATATTATTAAGTACGCTGCTGACAATTACGGTGAAACTCTTAAGACAAGTGAATACTATGGCATCTCTGATATGAGCTACACCTGGCTTGCTGATGGACTCGACTTTGATGCCCTCTTTGAAAATCTCATTGGTGTCGGTTCTATCTACCAGTTCCCCGGTGAGGATCTCAAGGAATTCAAGGTTCCAGGTATGGTTTTAGGATGTGCTGGAAAAGATATGCATAAGTATACAGAACGCCTTGAAAAGCACTATAATTTTGATGTTTTACCTAATCTTTATATCAGAGCAATCGAAAACATCATCGGTTAAACTCTCGTAATTTCAAGTTCCACATATATTAAATCCTCATAAATATACCTCTTGGATTATTATTCCAAGAGGTATATTATTTTTATTCAACTAAGTGACATGCCACAAATCTTCCAGGCTCAACTTCCTTAAGTTCAGGTGCTTCCTGTGCGCATTTTTCTGTTGCATATGGACATCTTGTCCTAAAGAAGCATCCGCTAGGAGGATTAACTGGTGAAGGTATTTCGCCTGAAAGCATATCTTTCTGTTCTTTTCTCCTCTCTGGGTCTGGAATTGGCACAGCCTCAAGCAGAAATTTCGTATATGGATGCATCGGGTTAGCATATATATCTCTCGTAATTCCTAGTTCACATACCTTTCCCAGAAACATCACGCATACCCTGTCAGAAAGATATCTTACAACGGAAAGGTCATGAGAGATAAAAACATAGGTTAAATTTCTTTCTACCTGCAAATCTCCCAGAAGGTTCAAAACCTGTGATTGGATAGATACATCTAATGCCGATACTGGCTCGTCACAAACTATAAGCTTAGGGTTAAGTGCTAAAGCTCGAGCTATGCTGACTCTTTGTCTCTGTCCTCCAGAAAATTGGTGAGGATATCTCCACATAAATTCCGGTCTAATTCCACATTTTGAAAGCAAATTTTCCACGATTTTTTCTTCTTCCTCTTTAGAACTACATACTTTATGAGTAACTAGAGGTTCCGCGACAATATCCTTAATCTTCATTCTAGGATTAAGCGACGCGTAAGGGTCCTGGAATATCATTTGCATTCCTTTTCTTAAATCTCTTATTTCCGCAGGCTTTAAGTCATTAAGATTCTGTCCATCGAATATCACATCTCCCCGCGTTGGTTCTAAGAGGTGTAGCATTAGTCTTCCTAGAGTTGATTTTCCGCAACCAGACTCTCCTACAACTCCTAGTGTTTCGCCCTCATATATATCCAAGGTTACATCCGTAACCGCATGAACTACATTTTTTACTCTGCCGAAGGAACTGGATTTAGTGTTGAATTCCTTTGTTACATTTTTAAGCTGTACAAGAACTTTCTTATTTTCCACTTTCCATTACCTCCTTATCATACAAGAAGCATCTAACCTTGTGGCCTTCCTCTGTTTCATAAAGTTCTGGCTGATACTCTGTACATATTTTCATAGCCTTGTCACATCTAGTGCAAAAACGGCATCCTTTTGGAAGGTGCAGAAGATTTGGTACCATTCCCCTTATGGTAAATAGATGCTCCTTAGTTTCAGTCATTTTAGGTATGGAGTTCATAAGTCCAAAAGTATAAGGGTGCTGTGGATTTTTGAATAGGGCCTTAACGGACGCTTCTTCCATTATTTTTCCAGCATACATAACGTAAACATAATCGCATGATTGTGCTACAACACCCAAATTATGCGTAATCATTACAATTGCCGTGTTTTTTTCTTTCTGCAGTTGATTCATCAAGTACAAAATCTGTGCTTCTATAGTTACATCTAAGGCAGTTGTAGGTTCGTCCGCAATTATAAGTTCCGGATTACAAACCATAGCCATTCCAATCATAACTCTCTGTCGAAGTCCTCCAGACAGCTGATGTGGGTATGCTCCATATCTTTTTTCAGGCTCCGGTATACCTACCTTCCTGAAAATATCTATAGCTCTCTCCTTTGCTTCTTCCTTGGATACATTTTCGTGTGTCAAGATTGCTTCTGAAACCTGCTTGCCAATTGTATAAACCGGGTTTAATGACGTCATCGGCTCTTGGAATATCATAGATATTCTGTTGCCTCTAATCTCATCAATCTCCTTCATGGATTTATCAAGAAGATTCTCACCGTCTAGGAGAATTTCACCATCAACGACCTTACCAGGTTTCTGCAAAAGCTGCATAACCGACATTGCGGTCATGCTTTTCCCGCTTCCCGATTCACCTACAAGACCTACCGCCTCTCCTTGTTTTACTGTAATGTCTATACCATCTACTGCAGGCACGATACCTTTCTTTGTGAAGAACTGGGTTTTCAGTCCTCTTATCTGAAATATTGTCTTTTTATCGCTCATATTTTCACCACCCTAATCCTTAAGTTGTGGGTCAAGCTTATCTCTAAGCGCATCGCCCAAGAAATTGAATGCAACTACAAGAATAAGAATTGCTATACCAGGAGCAAGAGTTGCAACTGGTGATTTAGACAAGTACTTCTTCATTTGGAATACGAGCAGACCCCAACTTGTTGAAGGAGGTTGTGCACCTATTCCTAAGAAGGAAAGTCCAGATTCTGTAAGGATGTTTCCAGGCACATTCATAGTGAACAAAACTATCAGCGTCGGTACACAATTGGGTAATATATGTTTGAGCAAAATCACCCAGGTTTTTACACCAATGGAATTTGCAGCTTCTACGTACTCCTTTTCTTTTAGTGACAAAACTTCTGATCTAACAACTCTGGCGGTTCCACCCCAGGAAACAAAACTTAGCGCACAAAATATAGTTAGCATTCCTGCACCTAGTGTGTAGGATATAAGTATAGCCAATAGCATTGAAGGGAATGCCATAAATACATCTGCAACTCTCATTATTATGCTGTCTACTATGCCACCACAGTATCCGGCAATTAATCCTAAGATGGTACCAATCGCCATATATATACAGGTAGGCACAATTCCAACCAATAAGGAAACTCTTCCACCATACATCATACGGCTCAGTATATCTCGGCCGTAATTATCAGTTCCCAGAAGATGATGAATAGATGGCGCTGCCAGTCTATTCCCAAGATCCTGCACATAAGGATCACAAGGTGCAAATAGTGGAGCAAACAACGTTCCAATAATAAATACTACTATTACTATAGCTGATACTAGAGCAACTTTATTATTCTTAAACATGCTAGCTAGCTGATCTTTTATCGTCTCACTTGGTGCTATCAATGCTTCAGATGCTTCTTCTATCCTTATAGGTTCCGTAGCACGTTTGGGAATCCAGTCTGTACCCTTAGGTCTGTCCTGTGCTGGAGAAAAACCAGCGACTATTCTGTCGGCAAGAATATCTACCGCTTCATTTCTTTTCTTATTATTAAATAGCATCTTTACCTCCAATCTACTGTTCTTTAATCTTTGGATCTAGAACAGAATATAGTAAATCTGCAACCATATTTCCAAGGATAATAATCATAGTAGAAAATATTACAGATCCCTGAAGTAATGGCATATCTCTAGCGTTAATCGCTGAAACCATTAAAACTCCGATTCCTCCAATACCAAATACAGTCTCTGTAAGAACTGCACCTGATAACAAGCTTGCAAACTGCATCGCCATCATTGTAACAACCGGAATCATTGCATTTTTCAGTCCATGTTTGACCACAACCAAAGTCTCACCAATACCCTTAGCTCTAGCGGTTCTAATATAATCATTCTTCATTATGCCTAACAGGCTAGAGCGTGTCAGTCTTGCAATTGTACCTGACGATGCCCATCCTAGCACAAATGCCGGCAATATCATATGCTTAGCCGTTGCATATCCTGAAATTGGAAGAATTCCTAATGAGTATCCAAAAATATACTGTAATAACATTGCTGCCCAGAATACTGGAAGTGAAATTCCTACAAGAGAGAATCCCATTAAAAATCTATCCAATAAAGTGTCTTTTTTAATAGCAGATACTATTCCTGCAGGTATTCCAATAATCCACGCAACTATCGCTGAAGTGATAGCCAGCTTCAGTGTATTTGGAAATGCATCTGCAATAAGTCCAGCTATTGGACGATTTAGTTTATATGAGCTGCCTAAATCTCCATGCACAAGATTAACCAGGTAATCAAAAAAACGTTTTGGCAAAGGATCATTTAATCCCATTTCCTCTGTAACCTTTGCTATTACCTCCGGATTTGCCTTTTCTCCCATCATAACAGCAATAGGATTTCCTGGTACTACCTGAAGTAGTAGAAATACAATCAATATAGTTACTATAATCAGCGGAATAGAAACAAGAATACGTTTTATAATATATTTTGCCATTTCTATTCTCCTTTCAATGTTTCATATTTTTAAAAAATGGGAATACCCGAAACCGTAGATATTCCCATTAGTATAATCCTTTCGACTATATTTTTGAATTATTCGGCAGTTTCCAGCTCAACTGAGTAGTATGAGCAGTCGCCCCAACCTGCCCACTGAGGAACAAAGTTTTTAACTCTATCCTGGACAAGTCTTATCTTTTCTGCGTGCCACAGTGGTACAAATGCAGCATCATCATCTATTATTTTTTCTTCAAGATCCAGGTATTCTTTCATACGAGCATCATTATCTGTCATATGTCTTGCAGCTTCTACTCTCTTGATAACATCCTTATCCTTATAGTTTACTGACCTTTCTTTTGTTGTTGCTGTCGCAAAATATGTATACAAGAAGTTATCTGGGTCATTGAAATCTGCCCACCATGATTCAATGTGAGATGCCAATTCCCCATTGCCTCTGATATCATAATAAGATGCCTCGTCAACCTGTTCAATTTCTACTTCTACGCCAATTTCCTTCAGCTGTTCCTGAATAACTTCCAAGCACTCGCTCTTTTCAGTTGCCTTCTTTGCCAATTTCAGTTTAAATCCGTTTTCATATCCAGCTTCTTTCAGTAACTGCTTTGCACCCTCAGGATCATACTCAATATCTGGAAGATTCTTATTGTAGCAGATTAATGTAGGAGGGAATATACCCTTAGCTAGTGTACCTGTACCTTCATATAATGAATCTATTATTGCCTGACGGTCGATACCCTTCTGTAGAGCTTTACGTACTTTTACATTGTCTAAAGGTTTAACGTTTTCATTTAAAACTAAGTAGTCTCCACCCATTATTACTGTAGAAACTATGTTATCACTCCACTGATCATCATCCTGATATGTTGGGATTAAGCTCTTCGCCTTGTCAATTTCAAAGATATCAGTCTGTCCAGATTCAAATAACATCTTTTCAGTATCTGTATCAGTAGCAACCTTAATCAAAATGCCGTCAATTTTAGGAGCACCCTGCCAGTAATCCTTATTTGCTTCCAGATAAATGTGGTCATTTAGTACCCACTCTTTAACAATAAAAGGACCTGAACCAATAGTGTACTCTGGTTCTGAACCAAATAATGTAGTTTTCTTACCCTTACCTGCTTTATCTCCTGCATCACAAGCTTCTCTATTAAGAATAGACCATGCAGGTACACTTAAAGTTGATAAGAAAGGTGCATATGATTCACTAAGAACTATATCAAAGTTATAATCATCGTGAATAATAATACCTTTTCCTTCTACGGTTTTCGTTTTTCCATCAAGAACATCCTTTGCGCCCTTTATCATATCCATCCAATAATAATTCATAGTCGCACGTTCAGGATCCAACATACTATCTACAGTATAGAGTACGTCGTCTGATGTCATTGGCTCACCGTTTGTAAATTTAATATCTTTTCTTAGATGCATAGAATAAGTCAATCCATCCTTAGAAACTTCCCACTTTTCTGCAGCGCAAGGTTGCAATTCGGTAGTTCCGTCATCTTTAGATACTGTCTGAACTAGCGTATCAAAACAGTTCATTGGAATAATGTAATCCGAAGTTGTCTGTCTAACGTCACCAGACTGACATTCATGGTCATAAGTAACACGAAGGACATTTTCAGCAAATCCATCGTCGTACTCAACTTTTGTTTGCTTGTCGCCGCCACAACCTGCAAGACCTCCTGCAACTAGTGTCAAACTAAGCAACACAGCACTCAATTTTTTAGCCTTCATATCAGAGCCTCCTTTGCTTTATCTCCTAAAAGATATTCTCATAAGATAGTGTCATCCTATTTAATGACAACTTTGTAGCTATAACTAGCACAAAATGTGCCAAATTGAAAACACTCAATGAAAATTTATAAAAATTATGGTATTTTAATGTAAAATTCATCACCAAATCGTGACCATTTTTTTATTTACTACTTTTTCGCTTCATCAAATCACATTGATAACGCAATAAATCCCATTAACTCCTATTTTCTATACGCTAAGAAACCCTGAAGAATGACTATGTCTCATCCTTCAGGGTTTCCTATTGTGTGTATGGATATCATATTAAGTTGTAGTCTTTATTTCTGATTTCCAGCGCAGAATTTTACTTATACTGGATATGCCCTATTCTTGGAATCCATCAGCTCAGGATCCACCAGATGTTCCTTAGCTGCTCTCTTCTTGAAGAAGTCAACTGCCGGTCCTGGAAGCAGTGCGTATGAAAGCACGTCTTCATCCTGTTCCTTGTAAACCTTCATTTCCTCTTCAAGCTTATCAAGTTCGTTAGTCAAAAGATCTGCAGGTCTGCAAGTAATCGGTTTCTCGTCACCAATGGCCAGCCTCTGTACTTCCGGGTTAAAAGGCTTAATAGTCTTACCATATTCTCCGTGAAGAATTGCCTTGGTTTCCTTAGACATTACCTTATATCTTTCACCATATAGCACGTTCAAAACTGCCTGAGTTCCTACAATCTGTGAAGATGGTGTTACAAGAGGTGGCTCACCTAAATCCTTTCTAACTCTTGGAACTTCTGCAAGAACCTCATCATACTTATCCATTGCGTTCTGTTCCTTAAGCTGAGACATAAGGTTAGAAAGCATACCGCCAGGAACCTGGTATATGAGGGTTTTGATATTTACATCTAAAGTCTTAGGATTTAGAATACCCTCAGCCATGTATTTCTCTCTAATTGGGCGGAAGTAATTGGCAATCTCAACCAGTAGATTAAGGTCTAGACCTGTGTCATACTCTGTGCCCTTGAAAGTTTCTACCATAACCTCAGTTGCCGGCTGGCTTGTGCCCATGGCAAATGGGGAAATGGCTGTATCGATAATGCTGCAGCCGGCTTCTACGCCTCTTACGTAAGTAATCGGTGCAACGCCGCTGGTGCAGTGACTGTGAAGGTCGATTGGAATGCCAACGGTCTTAGTCAATTCCTTAACTAGTTCTGGTGCGAAGGTAGGTGTAAGAATTCCTGCCATATCCTTTACGCAGATGGAGTCCGCCCCCAGGCTTTCCATATCCTTGGCAAGCTTCTTCCAGTAGTCCAAAGTATAGGATTCCCCTGTTGTGTATGACATTGCCAGCTGAACGTGAGCGCCCTCTTTCTTGGCAGCTTTTACAGCTGTTTCTACATTTCGCAAGTCGTTAAGGGCGTCGAAAATTCTTAGAATATCAACTCCGTTGGCAACAGATTTCTGAACGAAATATTCTACTACATCATCTGCATAATGACGATATCCTAATAAGTTCTGACCACGAAGCAGCATCTGTGTCTTGGTTTTTTTCAAGTTTTTTCTAATAATTCTAAGTCTTTCCCATGGATCTTCATCTAGGAATCTCATACATGCATCGAAGGTTGCTCCTCCCCAGCACTCAATGGAATAGTATCCAACTTCATCCATCTTCTCAAGAATTGGAACCATTTCGTCTGTTCTCATTCTTGTTGCCATAAGGGACTGGTGTCCGTCTCTGATTGCGGTTTCTGTTATCTTAAGCTTTTTATCACTCATAATATTTCTCCTCTTATACCTCTGTCTCTTTTCCCTTTATACTCCAAATATAGCCATAAAGGTTCCGGCTGCTACTGCTGTTCCAATCACGCCGGCAACATTAGGTCCCATAGCGTGCATCAGTAAGAAGTTTGTAGGGTCTTCCTCTGCGCCTACCTTCTGGGCAACTCTTGCCGACATTGGAACTGCTGATACGCCAGCTGCTCCAATTAATGGATTGATTTTTCCATGAGTTACCTTACACATTATCTTTCCTAAAACTACGCCGGCAGCTGTTCCGAAAGCAAAGGCCATAAGTCCTAGAATTACGATTTTAATCGTATTCCAGTTTAAGAAGGCTTCTGCGCTTGTAGTTGCACCTACTGAAGTTCCCAGTAGGATTACAACTATATACATCATGGCATTAGATGCTGTTTCCTGTAGCTGACGAACTACTCCGCTTTCACGGAAAAGATTTCCTAACATAAGCATTCCAACCAGCGGGGTTGTGGTAGGAAGGAGTCCGCATACAACTATCGTTACAATAATAGGGAAAAGCAGTCTTTCCAGCTTGGATACCTCCCTAAGTTGTTCCATCTTAACCAGTCTTTCCTCTTTAGTTGTAAGAAGCTTCATAATCGGCGGCTGGATAATTGGAACCAGTGCCATATATGAATAAGCCGCTACAGCAATTGGCCCCATCAAATCATTTTGGTGTAGCTTCATGGCTAGGAAAATTGATGTTGGGCCGTCAGCACCGCCGATAATTGAGACTGCCGCTGCCGCTGCATCACTGAATCCAAGAAGCATTGCGCCTATATAGGCTGCGAAAATGCCAAACTGAGCTGCTGCTCCAAGTAGGAAGCTCTTCGGGTTAGCAATTAGTGGACCGAAGTCGGTCAAAGCTCCCACACCTAGGAAAATCAAGGATGGCAGGATGGTCCATTCATCTAGCATGAAGAAGTAGTGGAGCAAGCCCCCATCTTCCATGATTGGTGGATAAATATTTACCAAAAGCATTCCGAAGGATATAGGAAGAAGAAGTAATGGTTCATACTTTCTTCCTATAGCAAGATACATGAAAAAGCAGGCAACTCCAATCATTATTAAATTACCGCCGGTCAAGTTGGCAAAAGCCGTCTGACCAACTAAATTACTTAGAGTTTCTGTAATGTATTCCATAAGTTTCTCCCATTGTTACTTTCGTTACATTTTAAGCCGAAGCTTACGCTAAAACTGCTACAACCTGTCCGCCCTCTACAGGGTCACCTTCGTTAACGCAGATATCAGCAATTTTTCCGTCACAAACAGCAACTACTGGAATTTCCATTTTCATAGCCTCCAAAATTAAGATGCTGTCGCCTTTCTTTACTTCATCGCCTACTTTAGTAACAACCTTCCAGACCTTGCCCGCAGTACCGCTTTTTACATCTGTTCCAGCCACCTTTGCCTTCGCTGCTGGTGCAGAGCTTGCGGCTGCACTTGCGCTTGCCGCGCTCTGAGTCTGTCCTGAAGTTGCTACGTTATTACCATCTACTTTTTCAACTTCTACTTCATATTCTTTTCCATTTACTCTTACAATATATTTTTCCATGTCAACCTCCCGATTGCTTATCTGATTCGTCTAATTGATCTTACTATGTATGGCGTTGTTCCGTTTCCTGCATTCGCTGGACTGATTCCCTTAGATGCTAGAATTGCTGCAATAATTACTGGAACAAGTTCTTCGTCAGGGTCTGCGCCAATTTCTGTGCCCGCACCTGTACAGGCTCTAGCATCTGCCCCAGTTGCCCTGCTGGCTGTGCTTGTTGGTTTTGATATTTCTGCCTTACTCTTTGGTAAAAACTTGAAGCATGAAATCACCAGGCACATGAATATCAGCATAGCAAAGACGGTTCCCATACCGAGGGCTGTATTCAACAAAGCCTTCTCTAATATTTCACCTGTTGTCATATGTCCACCTCCCGGTCTAGAATACGTTTGCAAAGGCCTCAAATGCGCCTATAACGTACTTTCTCGTATCTTTAGGACTAATTACCTTATCAACGTATCCGTGCTTTGCCAAAGCCTGAGGGCTGCAGTGTGTCTGGCGATACTCCTCCGCCTTCTTTTCAGCCTCAACTGGCCCAAGTTCCGGATACATAATTGCTACGGCATCTAAAGAATCAATGGTATTTACAGTTGCTGTATCCCACATAAATGCCAGATCACATGAAAGGCCTTTACTATTCATCAAGCTGTAAGCACTTCCGTAAATATCTCCCGTTATCAAGTTTACCTTTGGAACATTGGCCTGAGCAAGTGCCCTTATCAAAGCTGTTGCAGATTTTGAAAATCTCATTTCTGTTTCTATAGTTACATCATATCCCTTAGTGTCTGTAACCGTAAGAACCGGAATATTGAATCTATCGCAAAGTCTTACAAGTCTGTTAGCTTTTTCGATTCCTTCAGCTGTCATTCTATCAGAAATACCGTCATTTCCGTATACGCCTACAACTGCGCCGTTAAGTCTCATAAGGCCGGCCACCATATCTCCGCCCCACTGAGCTTTAATCTCTATAAATCTGTGATTGTCAGCCAATTCCTTAAGAAGTGTTCTTGTGTCCTTTGTGCAATCATCTGTAAGCTCACGATTTAAATCATCCTTACATTCCTTAACCATAGGAAGTTCCTTGGTGCTGGATGGCAAGATTTCAACTAGCTTCTTAATATATGCATTTAACTCGTCGGTCTTTAAGATGGCATCTGTATAAACCTTCTGAGTGAAAAGTTCCTGTCCGTTTAAGAAGTTCTGTGAGTTTACGAATAATTTTCCGTGTTCCTCATCTACAAAGAGGAAGTCTGCCATATTGGCAAGGACTGAAATTCCTCCGCCACAAATTCCTGAAACAATGGCAATCTGAGGAATAACTCCCACAGCCTTTGCCTGAGCTTTATATATTTTGGACAGCGCATTTAATCCGTCCAGTCCTTCTTCAACTCTGATTCCGCTGCAATCCAGAATTCCGATAATCGGCGCCTGTGATTTCATCGCCAGGTTGTATAGGTTAACAATTTTTCTTCCGTGCATCTCGCCCAGTGAACCGCCCATAGAAGAACTTTCCTGACTATATATATAGATCAGTTTTCCTCCCATTGTGGCATATCCAGTAACGATTCCGTCTCCCCCTTTGGCATGTACGGGGCTAGAGAAGTCAGTGAATCTAGCCATTACATTTTCGCCGATTTCAACAAAACTCCCATAGTCTACCAAGTCTTCAATTCTCTTTTTCGCTATTCCCATTTCCAATCCTCCATATCTGGATTCAACTAAATTCAATCATGCTCTTTCAAATTCTTTCGATTTAATTATACTGGTATTTTGTGATTTTTCAATGACATTTTTTGTTCAATTTACCCAAAATCCTATTATCTTTTTTTCGAAGTTTTTCAGCCATCTCACCTAAATATTTAAAGTTTTACCATAGAAAAAAAGAGCCGTTTCATGTGAGAAACAGCTCCATAAATAATCTCAATAACTAAGCTAATCCTGTTTAATTTATTTTAGCAATGACTCGATTCTCTGATTCAGCATTTCCAGGGCAACAACATTAAACCCGCCTTCAGGAATAATTATGTCTGCCTTCTTCTTGCTTGGCTCAACAAATTGCTCATGCATAAGTTTTACCGTAGTCAGATACTGTGTTACAACTGAATCTAAGGTTCTCGCTCTCTCCTGAACGTCTCTCAAGATTCTTCTGATAATTCTAACGTCGGCGTCGGTATCCACAAATACCTTAATATCGAAGCAATCCAAAAGCTCCTGATTCTCAAAGATTAAAATTCCCTCAACAATAACTACCTTAGAAGGCTTAACTATTTCAGTTTCCCCAATTGCTCTGTTATGAATTGTAAAATCATATACAGGGATTTCTACAGTTTCCCAGTTCTTGAGTCTCATAACGTGCTCAACAAGAAGGTCTGTATCAAAAGCATCAGGATGATCATAATTCGTCTGACATCTTTCCTCATAAGTCATTCCCTTCTGTTCTTTGTAATAGGAATCGTGACTGATTACAGTTATTGCATCTCCGAAATTTTCCTTGATTTTTTTTATTAAAGTGCTCTTACCAGAGCCTGTTCCTCCGGCAATACCAATTACAATTACATTATCCATTAATTATCGTCTCTCCTGTGTTAGTTGCCTCTTCACTTACCTCTTCCTTGCTTCTGTCCTCTTCAGTAATTGCAGAACCAAGTACTAAGGTATCCTTATCCAGTTCCTGAACAAGGTTATTAATCTTAGTGAGTTTTGCTCCTGAAATGTCGCTGGCAACGGCAAGGTCTGTAGTGTACAGAATGTTTTCAAGCTGATAGTGAATCTTTGCCAGCTGATTACGCAATCTGTCGATATCGTCGTTCTTTCTGCCTTCTTCCAGGAATTTCTCCACGTGAGTGATTTCCGCAGTGTTCATATCCAACTCGAATTCTGAGTTGCCCAGAACAACGACAGGGTCGTAGCCCAGCTTGTCAGTAATTAGTTTTGCAAAATCCTTCTTAGAGTCTTCCTCACCATGAACCAGGAATACCTGCTTAGGCTTCTTCTGGAAACCAGATATCCACGCTAACAGTCCGTTTTGATCGGCGTGGCCTGAGAAACCTTCCAGATTGTAGATTTCTGCATTAACGTGAACCGCTTCACCAAAGAGTGTAACGTCCTTTGTGCCTTCAACTAAGATTCTGCCAAGAGTGCCTTCTGCCTGATAACCTACGAAAATAACGCTGGCACGTGGGTCCCAAAGGTTGTGCTTCAGATGATGGCGAATACGTCCGGCTTCACACATTCCGCTGGCGGAAATAATGATTTTCGGACTCTTATCCATATTCAGTGCCTGAGATTCGGCTGTAGTTCTCGTAAACTTCAGGTTCTTGAAATCCAGAGGGTTGTCGCCGCGCATAATATATGCCTTAGTTTCCTCATCAAATACCTGTGCGTTTTTTCTAAAAACTTCAGTTGCTGTTGTTGCCATAGGGCTATCTACGTAGACTTTTACCTTATCAAGCTGAGTTCTGTACTCGCTGTGTTCTTCATAGAACTTGTTAAATTCAAATATCAATTCCTGTGTTCTGCCTACTGCAAAAGAAGGAATTACAACGTTTCCGCCTCTCTTTATAGTCTTCAGAACAATATCAAGAAGCTGGTTTATGCTCGTTGAATTTTCAGGGTGATTTCTGTTACCATAGGTAGTTTCCATAATAACATAATCGGCTTTTTTGATGATAGTTGGGTCTCTTAGAATAGGTCTGTCCATCATTCCAAGGTCGCCAGAAAATACTATTTTGGATTCCTTTCCATCTTCAGTAATCCAAAGCTCTGTAATAGCTGAACCAAGAATATGACCTGCATCGTTAAATACGATTTTCATATTGTCGTTAAGTTCAATAAGCTGATCGTAAAGAACCGGCTCTACATACTGCAAAGAGTCCACTGCATCGTTATATGTATACAGCGGTTCAACCATTGGTTTTCCTGCACGCAATGCTTTTCTGTTCTGTCTTTCGGCATCCTTTTCGTGGATATAGCCGCTATCTTTAAGCATTACGTCCAGCAAATCAGCTGTGGCATCAGTGCAGTAGATTTTTCCTTTGAAACCACGCTTCACAAGAAGTGGGATTCTTCCGCAGTGGTCAATATGGGCATGGCTCAAAACCACACATTCGATTTCTGCCGGGTCAAATGGAAACGGCTCGGCGTTCAAAGCTTCCTGCGCCTTCCCACCCTGGAACTGTCCGCAATCGAGCAGAATTTTGTGATTTTCCGTTGTCAATAAATGACATGAACCTGTAACTCCTGATGATGCTCCACAAAACTTAATCTTCATCTTGCTTCCCCCTCGTATAATATTAATTTTACCCCTATTATACTCTTACTTTTACAATATTTCTATCTTTCTTTGTAATCTTCCTCAGTATGGAAATCTGAGCCTTCAGTAATATGCAGATGATACTTTCCTGCAATTGTAACCAGCTTCAGAGAATCTTCCTCGCTGGCAGATGGATGGAAGCATTCAACGCCCTTAAGCCCTGCTTTTTTCAGCATCTTAATAAGCTCATCCATATTTGCCCAGAATTCCTCGCTGCCTTTCTCACCCAGGTTCTTAATCTTCATAGGGTGTGCCAAAACAGCAATGCCTCCCGCCGTCTTAATCAGCTCAATTGCCTCAAATGTATCGATTTTCTTTTTCTCCACAGAGTCCAGAAGCTGCCTCATATTAGGAATGTCATAGCCCTTGGCCTTAAGCGCCCTCGCAAAGTTAGGCTTACCCACATAAGTCTGCTTCGGTCTGGTCAGCAGATCGTCATAGCTCAGCTCGTACCCCTTCTCATTTATCAAAACCAACAGCTTATCGTTTCTCTCTTTACGATTTTCTCTAAGTTCCTTAAGCTTCTCCAAAAGTTCTTCATTTTCAATATCGATATGATATCCAAGAATATGAAGTTCCGTAATTACATCGCCAAACTTACAGTCAGTTCCAAATTCAATTCCCGGAATAACCTGCATTTTCAATGCCTCTCCTGCAATCACAGCCTCATTAATTCCATCTATTCCGTCATGGTCAGTAATTGCCACCATGTCATATTCCTTCTCGCTGAAAAATCTGATAACTTCAGTTGGCTTCATTGTTCCGTCTGAATAATATGTATGAACGTGATAATCAACCTTGTAACCCATATTTTACTTCCTCTGCCTTTTCCTTTCCTGATAAATATTCAATAATAGCCAGTGCAAAATCGGCGGCTACTCCAGGACCTCTACCTGTAATAATCTTGTCATCTACAACAACTTTCTCACCTGTTGAAACTGCATTAACAAGTTCTTCTTCCATGCCTGGATAAATCGTAGCTCTGTGTCCATCAAATAGTCCTGCTTTTGCAAGCACCATAGGTGCCGCACAGATTGCGGCCACTGGCTTGCCCTCTGCCACATATTCCTTAAGAACCACGTTAAAATATTTGTGGTTACAAAGGTTCGTAGTTCCAGGCATACCGCCAGGAAGAACCATCATACCACATCTTTCCGGTTCAATGTTCTTGAACATCATGTCACTTTCCACACCTATTCCGTGTGCTCCAAAGACAGTCTTATCCTCCATCAGAGAAACCGTCTTAACCTGAATTTCGGCTCTTCTCAGTAGGTCAACCACTGTCAAAGCTTCAATTTCTTCAAATCCATGTGCTAAAAATACGTATACCATTATCATTATCCCTTAATAAAAAATTCGTTCCTGCTTAGTTAATCTCATATTCACATACGCAAATATTCCTGCAAATATAAGTGCCACCAATGAGGCAAACAACGCATAGGTCTTAAACATAGGGTCCCCTAGAACCATTACAAGAAGGGAATCCTTTGGTAACTTGATACCAATCCACTGGCCATAGAGCCAGTGTCTGAAAGTTTTGTTGCAGACCAAGATAACCCTTACCAGTATGCACGCCACTGTAATACCTATAGCCAAATAACCTCTATTTCGAAGTGCTTTCGTAGACCCTCGGCGCCAAAAATGAACGTAAATGGCGACGAAAAGCCCCATTGACAAAAGGCCAAGTCCCAGCTCAATGTTCAGCACCTTGCGCACCTGTCTCATAACTTCCTGCTCAGTACTGTTGTAAAGAGGGTCCTTGTACTTGCCATTATCCTCATAAACCTGGAATTTATCGCTGCTAAATGACGTCAAATATCCGCTTATTTCGTCGGCCATTTCGCCTCCCTTAACGCTATAAGGTATGTCAAGAACAGCCTGACTGTCGTTAAAGTGATACACATAAGTCGCTGACATTCGCAGTACCAAGGTAGATGAAAGCATTAGTATTGCAAGAGAAATCAGCAGTACCATAATAAACGACAAAATGTAGTTTATCTGTTTCATTCAAATTCTCCTCGTATTCAAAAGGAGACAGACGAACTGGCCTATCTCCATGATTTTCTTCTGATTACGCCTAGCCTTCCAAATATGTAATGTATGGAAGGTTTCTGTATTTCTGATCGAAGTCCAGTCCATATCCAACTATGAACAGATCGTCAACAGTATATCCGATGTAATCCCCATATACGTCAGCTGTTCTTCTTGAAGGTTTGTCCAGCATAGTGCAAATCTTCACGCTTGCCGCTTTTCTCTCACCAAAATAATCTTTCAGGAATTTCAATGTGTTTCCTGAATCGATAATATCTTCAATGATCAAAACATGCTTGCCTTCAACTTCCAGCTCCACGTCTAATTTAATATTAACCTTTCCAGAACTTACAGTTCCTGCGCCATAGCTACTCGCTGAAATAAAATCGATTTCCATATCTGTGTCGATATTTCTCATCATATCAGCCATCCACATAACAGCGCCTCTCAGAGTACCTACAAGTAAAAGTTTCTTGCCTTTGTAATCTTCTGTTATCTGCTTTCCAAGTTCTTCTGCTCTTCTCCAGATATCTTCCTGTGTGTATAATATAGTTCCAATTGTTTCCTTTGCCATTGCTTACTCCTTATCGTCATCTTCTACTTTATATTCTACACCCTCTACCATGTTTTTACCACTGAATTTTCTCGACAGGTCCTCACTTTTTTCGCCCATCCAGTAGGAATCAAGTTCGTCCTTAAGTGTCCACAGAATATAAATCCATAGAATAAGGTCGTCGATAAAGCCGAAAGGAAAAAGTATCGGCGGAATCAGGTCTACAGGAAGCACAAGATATACCAGTCCGAAGATTATTAGTGCTTTCTTCCTAAAAGGCACTGTCCTATCCTTAAGCATGTAGAAAACAGCTTTTATTCTCTTTAAAATTACCCTAAAGCTGATAAATTGCATCTTTAATCCTCCAGGATTTTTTCAATTTCCTCTATCAAAACATCGCACCCCGTCTTCTTAAGTGAAGAAACAGGAATAACCTTGTCCTCCTTGGACAGCTCCAGAGTTTTTCTAATCATCGCTATATTCTTCTGAGCCTCGTTTCTGGAGACTTTGTCAGCTTTGGTGCAGACAACGATACCGTCCAGACCGTAATGCTTCAGATAGTTGTACATCTGAACGTCCTGAGCAGACGGCTTATGCCTGATATCCACAAGCTGAACTACTTTCTTCAGACCCTCTCTTTTCTGGAAATATGTTTCCATCATGTCGCCCCAGTTTTCGGACATTGACTTAGAAACCTTGGCATAGCCGTATCCGGGCAGGTCTACTATTCTAAATTCATCGTTAATGATATAGAAGTTGATTGTTCTTGTCTTTCCCGGACTGCCGCTGACCCTGGCCAGCTTCTTACGACCAGTTATAAGGTTCAAAAGCGATGACTTTCCAACGTTAGAGCGTCCTGCGAAGGCAATTTCCTTCATATCATCGGGCGGATACTGGCTGGGCTTAACCGCAACCGTATCCAAATCTGATTTTACTATTCTTAGTGCCATAATCCTTCCCTACTTTACTAACGCTTCTTCCAAAGCTCTGTCCACATTATCGATCAAAACAAATTCGAGCTGCTTTCTCACTGCCTGTGGAATATCATCGATGTCTCTCTCGTTTTCCTTCGGCAGAAGAATCTTCTTGATTCCCGCTCTATGCGCAGCCAGAACCTTTTCTCTAATACCACCAACAGGCATTACCTTTCCTAAAAGGGAAATTTCTCCTGTCATGGCAACATCACGTCTCACAGGTGTCTTGGTCAAAGCAGATATAAGCGCAGTGCACATTGTAACACCTGCTGAAGGTCCGTCCTTTGGAACAGCACCTTCTGGAACGTGTATATGAATATCATATTTCTTGTAAAACTCGTTGTCAATTCCAAGTTTGTCGCTGATTGAGCGAATATAGCTTAGTCCGGCCTTTGCAGATTCCTGCATTACATCGCCAAGCTGACCTGTAAGCTGAAGCTTACCGCTTCCCGGAACCACTGCAGTTTCAATCTGCAGCGTGTCTCCACCAACCGCAGTCCAGGCCATTCCTGTCGTTACACCAATCTGATTTTCACCTTCAACAACGTCGTAGTGGAATTTCTTCTTTCCAAGATACTTTTCCAAATTGCTCTGCGTAATTGAGCATGATTTCACATCCTCAGTTACAATTCTCTTGGCAGTCTTTCTGCAAAGATTTGCAATTTCTCTTTCCAGATTACGAACCCCAGATTCTCTTGTATAGTAATTGATTACATCTCTAAGTGCCTTCTCCGAAATCTTCAGATTTTCAAGCTTCAGAGCATGTTCCTTAATCTGCTTAGGAATCAGATATTTCTGAGCAATCTTTACCTTTTCCTCTTCTGTATAACCTGAAACTTCAACAACTTCCATTCTGTCCAGAAGTGGTCTTGGAATAGTATCAATCGAGTTTGCAGTAGTTATAAACATTACCTTTGAAAGGTCGAAAGGTACTTCAAGGAAGTGGTCCGTAAAGGTATTATTCTGCTCAGGGTCTAAAACTTCTAGAAGTGCAGACGCCGGATCTCCCTTAAAGTCCGCACCAATCTTATCAACTTCATCCAACAAGAAAACAGGATTGTTTTTGCCCGCATCCTTTATGCATGAAATGACTCTTCCTGGAATTGCTCCAATATATGTTCTTCTATGTCCTCTAATTTCTGCTTCGTCTCTTACTCCACCCAGGGACATTCTTACAAATTCTCTTCCGGACGCTCTTGCAATGGATCTTGCAATACTTGTCTTACCAACCCCTGGAGGGCCTACTAGACAGATAATCGGTCCCTTAATTGCCTTTGATAAATGTACAACTGCCAGGTATTCCAGAATTCTTTCCTTAACTTTTTCCATACCGTAATGGTCTTCGTTTAAGATTTCCTCAGCACGCTTTAGGTCAACATTGACTTTGGAAGCTTTGTTCCATGGAAGCGCCAAAATGTTTTCAACGTAATTTCTGATAACAGCCGCCTCTGCAGAAGACGGTGCCATCTTTGAAAACTTGCTGATTTCTTTCTTAACTTTTTCGGATGTCTTCTTCGGAAGTTTCAGCTTCTCTAATGCCTCAATCCACTCGTTTGCCTCGACGCCCGCATCCTCTGCAACGCCTAGCTCTTCCTGGATTGCCTTTATCTTTTCACGAAGGAAATATTCCTTCTGGTTTGCATCCACATTTTCCTTAACCTTGCGGGCAATATCCTGTTCCACCTCCGCAATGCTGTTTTCCTCAGCCAGGATTGACGTCAGCTCCAGAATTCGCTCTGAGAAAGACATGTTCTCCAGAATCTTCTGTTTCACGCTTGTGTGCACAAGGAGTTCGTTGGCCATTCTGTCTGCAACAGCAACAGGGTCGTCTCCTGAAAGGCACTTGTCCACTGCATCTCCGCTAATCTGGTTATTCTGCGCATAATCAAGGAACTGGTCGATCAAAACTCTCATAGTCGCCTTATCTTCTGTGCTCATATCATCATCTGTAATTTCCTCATGGAAAGTTTTGATATGGCAGGAAAGGTAATCTTCCTCGGACATTGGCATTGTAATGGCAGCTCTTGAAATTCCCTCTACTAGAACTCTAACTGCATCTCCCTGAATTTTCAGCATCTGCTTTATCTTAACCAGGGTGCCGTATTCATATATGTCATTAAACGTTGGGATTAAAATATCCTCATCTTCCTGTGTCGCCACAAAGAGCAACTTGTCATCCGCCATGGCTTTTTCTAAAGCTCTGATGGATTTCTCTCTTCCTATATCAAAATGAACAACTGTCTTTGGAAAAATTGTTACTCCTCTTAGAGCGATGCAGGGAAATATTCTCTCTTCAAATTTTTCTTCACACATTTCCTCATCCTCCAATAAATCTGTTGTTTGTTTGGGTTCTGCTAGTTTTGCCCGCCGGCGGCTCCGCCGCAGTGTCTGCAAAATAGCAGAAAGGTCTCATATTTTCAGTAGACTATAGTGGACTAAAAATATGAGACTTATTCTTACGAGGCGTTAGCCGCCCCCTTATCATCCTTATCGTCATTCAAATTTGCAGGATTTGCATCCTTCAAATTTTCTCTCAAAACCAATTCGGGTTCCTTTTTCTCCTCAATGGTTTCCTTAGTAATAATGCATTTTTCAACATCTTTACGAGAAGGCAGTTCAAACATTATGTCCGTCATAGCGTCCTCAAAGATACTTCTCAGACCTCTAGCTCCTGTCTTTCTCTCAATTGCTTTTTTCGCAATTGCGCGTACTGCATCATCTTCAATATCAAGTTCAACATCATCAAGCTCGAACAACTTCTTGTACTGCTTAATAAGTGAATTCTTTGGTTCCTTCATAATTGTAATCAGAGTCTCTTCAGTAAGTTCATCTAAAGTTACAATTACAGGAAGTCTTCCGATTAATTCAGGAATCAAACCAAACTTCATCAGGTCGCCTGGTTCAATCTTTGATAAAATGTTCTCATCATCCTCAACGGCTTTTGCTTGAACATTTGAATTGAAACCAATAACCTTTTCACCCATTCTTCTCTGAATAATCTTATCCATGCCGTCGAAGGCACCTCCGCAGATAAACAGAACATTAGTAGTGTCAAACTGGATGAATTCCTGCTGAGGGTGCTTACGACCTCCCTGAGGTGGCACGTTAGCAACTGTTCCCTCTATAATTTTCAGAAGTGCCTGCTGAACACCTTCGCCGCTTACATCTCTTGTAATGGAAGGATTCTCAGATTTTCTAGCAATTTTGTCGATTTCATCGACATAAATAATGCCCTTCTGTGCCTTTTCTATATCGTAATCTGCCGCCTGTAAAAGTCTAAGCAGAATGTTTTCAACGTCTTCACCAACATATCCAGCTTCTGTAAGTGCTGTGGCATCTGCAATAGCAAATGGCACATTAAGAAGTCTTGCAAGTGTCTGCGCAAGAAGAGTCTTACCTGAACCTGTCGGCCCAACCATTACTATATTACTCTTCTGAAGTTCCACATCACCTGACAGCTTTTCCTTATTCTTTCCGCCGATATTGTTGATTCTCTTATAATGATTATATACTGCAACAGCCAGTGCCTTCTTTGCTAAATCCTGACCGATTACATAATCAGATAAAATCTCATATATTTCTTTTGGTTTTGGAAGTTCAAACTTAACTTCCTCTGATGGATGTCCTTTATCATTTACGACTGCATCGGAAATAATGTCCATACACATTTCCACGCACTCATCGCAGATATACACACCGGGTCCTGCTATAAGACGCTGAACCTGGTCCTGTGACTTGCCACAAAAAGAACATCTCAGCTGATTGTTTTCATCATACTTGCTCATATAATTCCCCCTAAACTAATGCCTTACTCATGCGTTTAATCTTGCCTGCGCCTGATTTCATGTATTACTTGTGCGCAATTACCTGGTCAATAAGTCCGTAACTCTGAGCATCTTCTGCACTCATAAAGTTATCGCGATCTGTATCCCTCTCAATAGTAGCAAGATTCTGTCCGGTGTTAGCGCTCAAAATCTTATTAAGCTTTTCTCTGGTTTTGATAATCCACTCTGCGTGAATCATAATGTCAGAAGCCTGACCCTGTGCTCCGCCTAGCGGCTGATGAATCATAACCTCCGCGTTAGGTAATGCATATCTCTTTCCTTTAGCTCCGGACGACAGAAGGAATGCTCCCATGCTTGCTGCCATTCCAACACAAATCGTTGAAACGTCACACTTTATATACTGCATGGTGTCATAAATAGCCATACCGGCGGTTACTGAACCGCCGGGGCTATTGATGTAAATACAAATATCTTTCTCCGGATCCTCTGCTTCCAAGAATAGCAACTGGGCCACAACCAGACTTGCAATATCATCATTGATTTCTCCGCTCAACATGATAATTCTATCCTTCAACAATCTAGAATAGATGTCGTAGGATCTTTCCCCTTTACCTGTCTGTTCAATTACGTATGGTACTAAAGCCATTCTTTCTCCCCCTTAATAAATATCTGTATATTCGTAGTTATTATTCTTCTTCAGCTACTGGTTCAACAACAGTCTTTTCCTTAACCATTTTTACGTTAGCATTGTCATAGATTAAGTCGATTGCCTTCTTAACCATTAAGTCCTTACCGAAGAATGACATGTTATCTTCTCCGATCATGCTTCTAACCTGTTCTTCTGGAACATTGTAAAGTGAAGCCATTTCCTTAATTTCAGCATCCATTTCTTCAGTTGTAACTTCAATGTTTTCTGCATCAGCAATTGAAAGAAGGATGATTCTTGTAGCAACTCTCTTAGTTGCATCTGCTCTTAATTCATCTCTGAATTCAGCCATGTCCTTCTGCATGAACTGTAAGTACTGCTGAAGTCCTAGACCCTGGTAGCTTAACTGACGGTTAAGTTCCTGAGCCATTGAATCGATTTCATCTTCAACAAGGTTCTTTGGAGCGTCAATTTCGTTAGCCTGGTAAACCTTTTCGATTGCATCGTTCTTAGCTTCGTTTAAAGTCTGATCCTTTGCATACTTTTCTAATTTTTCTTCGATTGACTTCTTTAATTCGTCAAGAGTATCGAATTCGCTTACGTCCTTTGCAAATTCATCATCAAGTTCTGGAAGCTGTTCTTCCTTTACTTCATGCACTGTGCAGTGGAATACTGCTTCTTTTCCAGCTAAATCTTCAGCGTGGTATTCTTCTGGGAAAGTAACCTTTACGTCAACTGCTTCTCCAGCCTTTGCACCAACTAACTGTTCTTCAAATCCAGGGATGAACATTCCTGAACCGATCTTAAGTTCCTGATTTTCTGCAGTGCCGCCTTCGAACTGGTCGTCACCAACAAAACCAGCATAGTCAAGAATTACTGTATCTCCATCCTTAACTTCTCTTTCAACAGTTACAACTCTTGCATTTCTCTTCTGCATAGCCTTAACTTCGTTGTCAACGTCTTCAGCCTTAACAGCTGCTTCAACCTGTTCAACTTCTACACCCTTGTAGTCCTTGATTTCTACGATTGGGAATACGCCAACTGTAATAGTTACTGTAAGTGGCTTGCCGTGTCCGATTTCGCTGAAATCAGCAGCTGGGCTTTCGATTACTTCTAAATCTAATTCCTTAATTGCGGCAGGATAAGCTTCCTGGAACATGTTGTTAATAGCGTCTTCAAAGAAGATTCCTTCTCCGTAGTGCTTTTCAATAATGCTTCTTGGAGCCTTACCTTTTCTAAAACCATCAATTACAAACTGGTCCTTGCTTGCCTGATAAGCCTTAACCACTGCAGCATCAAATTCTTCTGCTGTGAATTCCATTGTAAACTTCACAACATTGTTTTCCTTTGAAAGAAGTGTTGTTTTCATTAATATATGTCCTCCTAAATTATTATCATTCGTTACGCATAGGCGTTATATATTATATACTCTTTTTATCCGAAAGTAAAGCTAAACCTCGCTTGAATTTGCTTGTATTCTCGGGATTTAGGCCATATTTTTCCGCAATTTCGTTTCCAAGGGCGGTCATATCCTCCTCGTCTCCCGAATAAAGTTCCAATTCCATCTCGCAAATAGGTGTCTCTCCACCTGCAGCTCTCACAAAGCCCCTGTCTGCTGACAACACGCAAATTGATTTTCCCGTATCCAGCCTAACCTGCTTTCTCGTGAATTCTACCGTCATCAAGTCATGCAACTCCTCATCTCCCACAAGACTCCCCAGTTCTCCGCCGACTTCGTCCTGGTTGAATATGGCAATGGTCGGAGTCTTTGCTTCTTCATCATCAAGGGTTATATTGAGTTCCTGCCTCTTATGCATCCCCTCTGATGAGGTTCCTGCCCATTTTAGAGTTGCAATATATTCATTCCCCTCCTGCCTAATTCTAAACGCAAAACCTGCTTTTCTCAGTTTTTGATCTTTCGTATCATAAAAAACAGCCTTCATCGGAATCTTCTCTTCCGTATTCTCATCCTTATAACGCCTTACTTTTTCATCATTAAAAATCTCTTCTGCCACGGCCCACTCAGCCATAGTGTACTTTAATTCTATTTCCATAAATCTCAGTCTCCTTTATGCTTTCGGTATTTTAGCACAAACCCCCAGCGCAATCAAGTGCAACTGCGCGCCCCGCGCCTTGCCTGGCGCGTCCGGCTTGCACGCCACCGGGGGTGTGGCTATGCTCTGCGCCCGATGTACGTGAAAAATGCCAAAAGCGGCCGGGCAAATGCCTGATATCACAATTTATTAAGAAAAGTACCGTGAAACATTTTTGTTTCACGCCCCCTGTGGCAAGGAATCATGAATACGGGCATGTTCACTGGAATTTCAAGTCTTTTAACTGATCAAGCATTTAGAACCTAGCTAGGATTTCTCTATATTGCCTCGCTCACCCGGCCGGATTCGGCCAAATTGCTGCTTGGCGGGCAGTTTTCCATTACATTACAGTAAAAACTAGGTATCTGATAGATGTAGCACCGGTACAAATTTCAAAAATATTCAAAATCGGGCATTTGCCCGGCCGTATTAGAAATAAACTTCGAATCGCGGGCGCGGCCATTGAGCGGATTGAGAGTCTCGGGCCATTGTGCCTATTTTTCAAAAAAAGGTGCGAAAATTTTACGTGAATTTTAAAAAAAATGGAATCGGGTGCAAGTTAGTTTTACCTAACTACCGGTTTATCGAGTCAAGGTATTGAGTTCCATTACATTGTTGTAATTTTAATCCATTTATTCTAATAACTGTATGGGTTTTCCGACCGAATCCAAGGCCTTCCGACCAGCAAACAAGGCTAGTCATGCCTAACCTTGCACCCCTTCACTCAAATTTCAGGAATCATGTCAAAATCCCGCACCTGATTGCTCAAAAAAATCAAATCGCGTAACTTTTTTGCACCCGAATAGGCAACCGCCATAAATCATGCCAAATTTGTCACGGTACGGCCAATTTGAGGAATATGGTGCAAAAGTCTCAGAACCACCACAAAAAACCAAACGGAGTCGCTCCGCGACTCCGCACAAATTACATATGGCTTTCGTATATCTTTCATGTATCAAAGGATTTATTTGTCAGCTGCGATTTCCACCATCTTTGCAATGGCATCGTCAATGAGTTCAGTGATATTTTGAACGTTTACTCCTGCTACCAGGTTGTCGCATCTGTTCATAGGCAGCAAGATGCGCTCCGCCCTGCTACGCGCAATGGCTAGAGCCATTCTCTCAGTTACCTCACCTAGCAAGGAATCAGCAATTACAATTCCCAGTGGTCCAATGATTATGTCAGCTCTACGGCACGCCACAACAACAGGGTTTTCTCCTGTTGCAACATCGTCTGCGCCGCCTTTGAGCATAGCGGCCGTAGCAGTTGCATTAGTTCCTACTGCTAGAATTTCCGCGTCAGGAAATTGCTTGCGCGCAGCCTCCACTAACTGTCTGCCAAGTCTACCGCCTTGTCCATCTATAACCAAAATTGTCATTTTATCTTCACATCTCATACTCCACCTCATATTTTCACCACCAAGGTTGTCCGGTGCCCAGGAATTTCCAGTTCTGCAGCGGATTATCTCTGCCTCAGGGATTTCGCAGAGCTTAGGATTTCCAGCTGCGTCCAGGGATTTCTCCATATCCGGGAATTTCTAACTATGCAAAGGATTTCGCGCTGTGCCCAGGGTCCTCCAGTGCTGTCCTAGCGGCGCTGCATGCACAGTGGCAACTCCAGACCGTTGGCTTCCATCAGCTCCTTATTGCTAAGGATTTCCTCAGTGGGTCCTGTCGCAATGATTCGTCCATCCGATAATAACACCGTGGTCTCGCAGGTGTCAAGTATCATGTCAAGGTCGTGAGATGCGATGATTTTCAAGTGATCAAAAGAATTCAAAATATTAATAAGAGCCCTGCGGTTTCGCGGATCCAAGGCAATGGAAGGTTCGTCCATGAGAATGATATCAGGAGTCATGGACAAAATAGTTGCAATGGAAATAAGTTTTTTCTCGCCACCAGACATTTTGTAAATTTGATTGTTTTTCAGGTGCGTGGTGCCCGTCAGCTTTAGGGCATACTCAACTCGCGCCTCCACATCAGCTTCACTGAGTCCATAATTTCGTGGCGCAAAAGCAATGTCGTCATAAGCAGTAGACATGAAAAGCTGACTGTCAGAATCCTGAAAAACGTAGCCGATCTTCCTGCGGATTTCAGCCAGATTCTTCTTTCCCACAGGAATGCCCATGACTTTAATGGATCCCGAAAATCCAAGGTTCAGTCCCACAAGCATCTTCAGCAAGGTGGACTTTCCCACTCCATTTTCGCCGATGATACCAATAGAATCACCATCGCGCAGGTTGAGGTTTATATCCTCAAGCACAGTTTTGCCGCACTCATACGCAAAACTCACATTCTCAATATCAATCCAAGTATCGCTCATCAAGTTTCTCCCTTTCATAACAGTCAAACATCTCGCCTCAGAGGCGCCTCCCAGTATTTCACATTTCTCATGCGTCGATGGTGTCACAACAAGTTCCCCACAACAACAATAACAGGGCACACGCGCAAAAATACAAAAAGTGCCCCGAAGAAAATCAAAAACGCAGCATCACCACTCTTAAACCTGTCCTTCTCCCCAATATAGGTAAAATCGCCATTGTATCCACGAAGGCTCATACTTTCGTAAACAGTAGTAGCCCTGTCCATACTCCGAAGAAGAAGTTGCCCAGTCAAAGAGCCCCACACCTTAAAATGAACGCCCTTCTGCCCCGGCGCCCTGAGAGAATAGGCCGCCGACATTCGGTTCACCTCACCCAAAAGAAGCACGACGTACCTGTATGTCAGCATAATCTGCGTCACCAGAGGCTTCGGCACATGCGCCAAACGGAAGGCATAACAAATCTTCTCAATAGAAGTCGTCGCAATGAGAAAATACGATGCCAAGACAGCGAGCACTCCCTTCAGCATTAAAGTCAGCATGGACAAAACCCCCGCAGGCATAGTCATCCCATATAACGTAACCGGTACCTTATCAAAAAATGGATTAAATATACCTATAAAACATACTAAAGGCAGAACAATTTTAAGCCTGCCAAAGGTATCTTTTATAGAAATATCACCCAAAATAAACATGGCAATAGGATAGACTGTCATGCCCAAAAGCCCCATAATATCATACTTGTTAAAGGATACAACAAGGCTAATATAGAACAAAGTCAAAAACAGCTTAACAAGTGGATGAATATTATTCATCCACTTGTCCTCATCTGACATGTTGTCCAGTTTGTGAATTTCGCCAATGGCCCTATCGATTTTTTCCATAGTCTTCAATCACTATCCTTATTCTAAATGCGACTTTATATTTTTCACGCTTTACACTGCTCGCTATTTTCTCTTTCTCTTAAAGAACTTAAACAAGTAACAAGCTCCCACGCAAACAGCCACTACAACGGCTCCGCCGAAAACGCCGGAGAAGGAAGTTCCCACAGCTGAGTCTGAACCCTTGAAAGCATAATCGGGAAGCACCGCTGACTTGTCCTGGATACCTGCAAAAGTTTCGTAAATTCCGCCTGCTGCTTCAATTTCAGTAGTTCCTGCGATTCTCTCCATAGCCCATTCTAGGCCATCAGGATTTGCAGAAGCAAATAGCGAAAGTCCTCCGCCAATAAGCGCTGCAATAATTGCTAAAGTTACAACAGTCTTCTTAAAGGACATGCTGCCAGCTTTTTTTTCAGCCTCAGTTGCAGTATATAAAATTTCTGGTCTCGCTTCATATACGAAGCAAAGAACGGCAGCTGTAATTAAGCCTTCAACTGTACCAATTGCTAGGTGAATAGGCTGCATAGTTGCAACAAAAACAGAGAACGGCAATTCAGTAATTCCTGATGCAAGGGTCTCTAGCGTTACGCTAAAAGCACCCATCTGAAGGGTAAGAACGCAGCCTAAAATAGAGGCAAGAATGATTTTTCCTTTAGACATTCCCTTACTCATAATTGGCTTCCAAATCAGCAGAGCTCCCACGAAGCAACCATAAAAGGCCATATTCCACACGTTGGCCCCGAGAGCCAGAAGCCCCCCGTCAGCAAACATCAAACATTGTATGAGGAGAACCCCGATCATAGTAAGGAATCCGGCATAAGGTCCAAGCAGTGCAGATAAAAGCATTCCGCCGCAAAGATGTCCACTAGAACCGGTTCCCGGAATTGAAAAGTTAATCATCTGAGTAGCAAAAACAAATGCCCCCATAACTCCCATTACCGGAATTTTCTTCGGGTCGTCCTCCTCCCTTACTTTCTTTATTGAATAAGCCGCAGCCGCTCCCGCCGCAACATACATAGTGCCCGCTACTGCAGGTGCCACTAAGGCGTCAGCCATATGCATAAATTTACCTCCTAAATTTTTACCAATTTATTTCTCAATTTTTTCTCTTACTTCCCAAAGGGACAGTCCATTTTCCCTGGCGATTTTCGCCACGTCGTCAAACTCCGCCTTACGCCTAGTCGCGCCCTGACCCGTGCTGGTTTTAACTCTCACATCACCCCAGGGGGTTTCAACAATATCAAAACTTCTTTCCATAACGATTCTCTCGAATCGGTTGACTCTCATGCCGATTGCCGTGGTGTGAGCAAAAATTAGTTTTGATAGACGGTCTTTGTCGCCAGGCTTGCACATGCATACAAGCTTAGTTGCCGGGCGACTTTTTTTCATGACGATGGGCTCTGCGTAGGCGTCAAGAGCGCCGTTGTCCAGGAGAATCTCCATAGCAAAACCGACTTCCTCGGCTGTCATATCGTCCAGGTTCGTTGAAATTTCAATGACATCCTCGGCCTGTTCTTCCGTTTCGCCAAGCATAACTCTCACGCAATTCGCACGTGAGAATTCCTTGGTTCCCATGCCGTAACCGTCTTTTTCCACAATCATCTGCGGCATATTTCTAAATTCTGAAACGAAGTACTTCAAAAGAGCTGCGCCTGTTGGAGTGCAAAGCTCGCCCTTAATGTCCTCGCTATAAATCGGAATACCCTGAATGATTAGCGCCGTAGTCGGCGCCGGAACTGGCAGCACACCATGAGCGCATTTTACAGTTCCGCTTCCAACGTGAACCGGTGATGCGTATACCTTCTCGATTCCCAGCGTTTCCATAAGCAGGCAGTTTCCCACAACGTCTGCAACTGCGTCCAAGGTCCCCACTTCGTGAAAATGGATATGCTCCATGTCCTGGCCGTGAACCTGGCACTCCGCCTCAGCAATTAACTGATAAACAGCCATTGCGTCTGTTTTTACCTTTTCACTTACGTTAAGATGTCCGATTATATGCTCAATTTCCGCCATGCCCGAGTGCTCGTGGCTATGTCCATGTCCATGATCGTGATGGTGTTCATGCCCATGCTCATGCCCGTGCGCGTGCTCATGCTCGCCCTCTTCAACTCCATGAACGTGAACATGCATGTGAGTGCCCATGATTCCGCAACTCTCCTTAGAATCCGCGTGAACGTGAACTCCTGGAATTCCAAGAGAATTCATCTTTTCCACGAACTCCGACTTGTCAGGCAAGAGCTCGCAAAGAGCCCCCATAAGCATGTCTCCCGCAGCCCCCATGCTGCAGTCAATATATAAAGTTCTCATATTCTATCCCTCCATATTATTAATCAAATGCGCCTGATATCCGGCCCCGAAGCCATTATCGATGTTAACCACGCTAACTCCGCTGGCGCAGGAATTCAGCATAGAAAGCAAAGCCGTAACGCCACCAAGAGCCGTACCATAGCCCACACTTGTTGGTACAGCAATGACAGGGCAATCAGCCAGGCCCCCAATAACAGAGGCCAGAGCCCCTTCCATTCCGGCAATGGCAATAATCACCCTTGCATTCATAATGTCCTCAGTGTGAGCAAGGAGGCGATGAATGCCAGCAACACCAACGTCATAAACTCGCTTAACATTGTTTCCCAGAATTTCTGCGGTAAGAGCTGCTTCCTCAGCCACGGGAATGTCACTGGTGCCACCTGTTGCAACGAGAATATAACCCTTCTGCCTTGGCTCAATCATCTGCCCCACAAGGCCAACTTTTGCGTCCGCATAATATGTAAAAGGCAAATCTTTGTCAATATATTCCGCAGCCTCCCGGCTCATTCGTGTGATCAAAATCGTGCGCTGTCCACCTTCATACATTTTGCGGGCAATAACGTCAATCTGCTCCGGCGTTTTCGACGCACCATAAATAATCTCCGATGCCCCCTGACGCAAGCCCCTGTGGTTGTCAATTTTCGCAATGTCTATATCTTCAAAAGGTTCAAGTTTCAACCGCATCAAAACTTCCTCAGTGCTTACCGCACCTTCTTTTACCTGCTGCAGCAGGTCCCTAATTTCCTGTTGTTCCATATCTTTTCCTATCCAATCGAAATTTTATCTTTCCTTCAAATCAAGCATGACCTCGGTGAAAAGTGGATCCAATTTGGTTTTGATAGTCGACCTCATCTCAACTGCCTTTACCATTTGATCCGCCGGTAGTTGGATTCGTGCAGCTCCGTGGTAGAGCCTGATGCGAAAGTCTGTAAATCCTAGGGCAAAAAGTGCATCTTCGCCAGCTTCAACTACCGCCAGCTTTTCTTCAGTAATCACCTCACCTGCTGGAATTCGCGTTGCCAGACAGGCGTAGCTCGGCTTGTTCCACGTAAAAAGCCCCGCCTCCTTAGAGAGTCTTCTCACATCGTCCTTGGTAAGGCCACATAATCGCAACGGGGAAAGCACCTTCATTTCATTGAGTGCCCTCATTCCCGGCCTGTCCTGCGCATTGTCACTGGCGTTAGTTCCGTCAATTATAAATTTATAGCCATCAGCATTAGCCACTTCGACGATTTTACCAAATATATTGTTTTTGCAGTAATAGCACCTATCAGACGGATTTTTTCTGACCTCTTCATCAGCTAAGGCATCGCACTCTATTACCGCGAAATCTGCGCCAATGAATTCAGCCAGCTTTCTGGCATCGTCCAGCTCAAACTCAGGCTGGAACTGACTCTTGACAAAGCATGCTTTTACGTCTGCGCCATATTTTTTCGCCGCATAAAACAAAAAAGCAGAGTCCACTCCTCCTGAGAAGCCCAGTGCAACCTTTGGATACTCTGCAAAAAATTCCTGCAAATTCATTTTTCCATACTCCTCTTTCATTCCTGTTTTCCCATTGTTTCAAAAAATAAAAACCATAGTCAGCCCTCCTTCTGGAGTTATCTGCCTCTGGTTTTCTTCTGAAAAACATATGACCCTTCTTGAATCATCAACTATTTTCTCTTATTTCTTTCGTCTTCAGCCATTTTCTTCAGTTCTTCAACTAGCTGGATATCCAGTGCCTGGCGAGTCGCACGAAGTTCCTCCTTAGATGCCATGTCAGTCAGCTGAAGAATCCAAATTTTACCCTTAAATACGGAAGTCTCCAAGCGATTTCTTACCGCCTGATTTATCTCTCCCGCTCTGCTTCCTGCGTTAATAAGGTAAATTCTTGCAATCAAGCCTATGCGCTTTCCACTCTTAATTTCAATGTAATTCTCAATTCTTCCGAAGCGATTTATGGCCTCTCGAATTTCCTTGGCCAAGGCTTCGCTTATAATTCTCTCTTTGCCCTTTCTGACAATCAAAGCAAAAGAAGTTGCCGCAATAATGGAAAGTGGCATAGCCATTTCGAAGCCGAAGGCTTCCTCGGTTCCCACATACATAATCAAGCCTAAAGGAACTCCCATCCACATTAGCAGATTTAGTCTTTTCAATGTCTTATCCATGCTCCAAATCCCTTTCATTTGTAGTCATTAGATAATTATAAATGTTCTCTTTACGTATGTCAAATGCCTAGCTTATGGTAATTTTAGAAATTTGACTTTTCTTGACTTTTCCCCAAAAAACTAGTAAGTTAAAAGGTGAAAAAAAGGCAAAAAAGAGCATAAAAAATAGAGTATAAAAGGAGCATAAAAAATGAAGCTAAAGAAAAATCTTAATAAATACATCGACCACACCCTGCTTAAACCCGAGGCTACAAAAGCTCAAATTCAGGCAATCTGCCGCGAGGCCCTAAAATATGATTTCGCCTCAGTGTGCGTAAACTCTGGCTATGTTGGTTTTGTTGCCAACATGCTTAAGGGGTCGGACGTGCTGACCTGCGCCGTTGTTGGCTTTCCACTGGGCGCCTGCACCACTGCAACCAAGGTCTTCGAAGCCGAGGATGCAATCCGTGCCGGTGCAGCCGAAATCGATATGGTAATAAATGTGGGGAAAATGATAGAGGCCGACTACGACTTCGTGTCAGCAGACATCAAAGCCGTCGTAGACAAATGCCACAGCCTTGGTGCCATCACAAAGGTAATCATTGAGACCTGCCTGCTCACAAAAGAAGAAATCGTCAAGGTCTGCCAGCTAGCAAAGGATGCAGGCGCTGATTTCGTCAAAACCTCCACAGGTTTTTCAACTGGTGGCGCAACTATAGAAAACGTTGCTCTTATGAAGGAAACTGTTGGCCCAGAGGTTCAGGTTAAAGCCTCCGGCGGCATCCGCGATCTGGACACAGCCCTAAAAATGATAGAAGCCGGCGCCGACCGTATAGGTGCAAGCGCAGGCGTTGCAATTATGAAAGACTTCGACTAATTTAGAAAGACTTCCGCCAATTTAAGCGGAAGCCTTTTTAAATTACTATCATGGATAAAATACGCCAGTTGTTCTGGATTCCGCAAAGAATTCTAGTACGTCTGCTAAGGATTTCATGACCTTGCCGTTATCGTTTTGGTAGCCTAGGAAATCCTCATACCTCGGAAATTCGTAAAATTCCAAAAGATTCACAATCCTAAATTCTAGTTCATCATCTTCACCGAAGTTCATCCAGTCAGGATAATTAGAAAGAAGAGTGGCGTACCAGTTGTCGAAATCCAGGGTTTCATAAGTGTATGCATCTGCAAAGGTTTCAGCTGCATTTCTCAATCTTTTCTTGGAATTTGTAATTTCCTCTACATCTTTTTCCACCTCATCCTCACTGACGCTATCAGAGTCGTAAATCCAGTAAAACTCACGTGCAGAGTTATAAATGTTTCTATCTAAGTCCGAAACAAGAATGGATTCTTTTGAATCTGTATCTAAATCATAGTCAGAACTATTTGCGACGCCTGAGAAAGTAGAATATGCAGACACAATAAGGGCTAAAACTGTCAAGACAAGTGCAATTCCCTTCCCGTCGCCTTTTGCCGCAGGCTTTGGCACTTTTCTCGGCAACTTAACGCTTGGGCTCTTCATCCACCCAGGCATTTTCTTGCCATGTTCCTCGCAGTCTGAGGTGATATGAATATCCCTGCGCAAAGACTTGCTCTTGCCGCCTCCTTCGCGGCCTCGGTGCTCTGCGCTGCCGGTGCAATCTTCATGGTCGCGCTCAATCCACTTGCCTATCTCCTTAAGCCTGCCGCCCCCTCGACGCTCTCCGCGCTCAGCTCGCTCCGGCGCCGGTGCTGCTTGACCGGTCGCAAGTGCATAAGCTTGCTTCAGCTCAGCCATCTTCCTCCTAGCGTAAGCCGGCTCATCATTATAGTCCGCAGACTTGTATTTTTTCAATCTGTACTGGTAAGCCTGTGCAATCTGCTCCGGGCTTGCATTCTCTCTAACGCCCAAAAGTGAAAACGCATCTCTTCTGTCCATAATTTACCCCCACGTCACGCGTCTCCCAGATATTCCTCAAGCGTAAGCCCGCTCTCCTGAATGTCTCTGGCAATAGTTGTACCAACGAATCTTACATGCCACGGCTCGTAAGCGTAGCCTGTAACGGTTTCCTTTGTCCCTTTAATTCTATCAAAACTCACAATTAAAGTCTATTATTTTTATAGTATTTGTGATATTATTACATTTATGCAAAATAAATCAGAAATCAGAAAAATTATAAATAAACTGGCCTCGGAGCAGACCCTAAGTCAGTCGGAATTCATCTGCCTTCTGGAAGATGAAAGTGAGGAAAACAGAAGGTTCCTTGCGGAAAAAGCAGATGAAAAGAGACGCACTGTTTTTGGAAACTCTGTCTATATCAGAGGCCTCATAGAAATATCGAATATCTGTTGCAACGATTGCTATTACTGCGGTCTACGTTGCAGCAATTCAAAAGCCGACAGATACAGATTATCAGAATCTCAGATTCTAGACTGCTGTGATAAGGGCTACGAAATGGGTTTTCGCACCTTTGTACTACAGGGCGGCGAAGGCGCCTACTGGGATGATGAAAAGCTGGTGGTTTTGATAGAGGAGATTAAGAGAAAGCATGAGGACTGTGCGGTAACCCTTTCTCTGGGAGAGCGCTCAAATGAAAGTTATCAGGCTCTTTATGATGCCGGGGCGGACAGATATCTTTTGCGCCACGAGACGGCTACAAAGGTGCATTATGAATGGCTTCACCCGGGAGACATGTCTTTTGATAACCGTATGGAGTGCTTGAAAAATCTTAAGGAAATCGGTTTTCAGACGGGCTGTGGATTTATGGTTGGAAGCCCGGGGCAGACACTTGATATGTTGGCTTGCGACCTTATGTTTATTAAGGAATTTCAGCCTCAAATGGTTGGAATCGGGCCTTTTTTACCTGCGACGGATACGCCTTTTGCGGAAAAGCCTGCCGGATCTGTTGACATGACTTTGAAGCTTCTAAGTATTATAAGGCTTATGAATCCGAGGGTTTTGCTCCCTGCCACTACGGCTCTTGGAACGGCTAGGGAAGATGGACGCGCTCTTGGAATTCAGGCAGGAGCTAATGTAATTATGCCGAATCTTTCTCCTGCTGACACACGAAAAAAATATAGCATCTATGACAACAAGCTGGCTACAGGCGTTGAGGCGGCTGAGGGACTTGCAAAGCTTCGTTTGGAAATGGAGAAAATCGGGTATAAAGTAGAAATAAGCCGGGGTGATTACCCTAGTTTATTATAGAGTATGTAAAGTATGTAAAAACACAAAGACAAAAAGATTGGAGATGGTAAAATGTATGATCCAAAATCCCTAAAGGCAGAGGAATTTATCAATCACGATGAAATTCTGGACACCTTGAAGTATGCGGATGAAAACAAAGACAACAAGGAGCTTATTCGCCAGATTCTGGACAAAGCGGCTCTTACTAAGGGAATCAGCCACAGAGAGGCGTCAGTGCTTCTAGCTTGTGATGACAAGGAAGTTGAAGAGGAAATCTTTGCTCTTGCTAAAAGAATTAAAGATGAGTTTTATGGGAATCGAATTGTTTTGTTCGCCCCTCTTTACCTTTCAAATTATTGCGTGAACGGCTGTGTTTACTGTCCGTACCACCATCAAAACAAACATATTGCCCGCAAGAAGCTTTCTCAGGAGGACATTAAGCGCGAGGTAATTGCTCTTCAGGATATGGGCCACAAGAGACTGGCGCTCGAAGCCGGCGAAGACCCTGTGAACAACCCTATTGAGTACATCCTAGACTGTATCAAAACTGTCTATTCCATAAATCACAAAAACGGCGCAATCAGACGTGTTAACGTAAACATTGCGGCAACTACTGTGGAAGAATACAAGATGCTAAAGGATGCCGGAATCGGTACTTACATCTTGTTCCAGGAAACTTATCACAAGGACAGCTATGAAAAGCTTCACCCAACTGGTCCTAAGCATAATTATGCATGGCACACTGAGGCTATGGACAGAGCTATGGAAGCCGGCATCGACGATGTAGGTTTGGGAGTTTTGTTCGGTCTGGACATGTACAGATACGAGCTTGCTGGTCTATTGATGCATGCTGAACACCTTGAGGCGGCTCATGGCGTTGGACCTCACACAATCAGCGTGCCGAGGGTTCGTGCGGCTGAGGACATCAACCCTGACGATTTTGACGGTGGTGTTGATGGCGGTATCACTGACGATTTATTTGCAAAGATTATCGCGATTATCAGAATTGCGGTTCCATATACTGGAATGATTATGTCCACTAGAGAAAATCAGCAGATGCGTGAGCGCGCTCTTCAGCTTGGTATTTCTCAGGTTAGTGGCGCGTCTAAAACCAGCGTAGGCGGTTACGATGAGCCCGAAGTGGACGAAGATGACAACTCTGCTCAGTTTGAGGTTGAGGATAGAAGAACTCTCGACGAGGTAATTAAGTGGCTTATCGACCTTGGATTTATTCCAAGTTTCTGCACTGCTTGCTACAGAGAGGGCCGTACCGGCGACAGATTCATGGATTTATGTAAGCACAAGCAAATCCTAAACTGCTGTCACCCTAACGCTTTGATGACTCTAAAGGAATATCTGGTTGACTATGCCTGTCCAGAAACAAGGGCTGCCGGCGAGGCTCTAATTGCCAAGGAACTTAAAAATATCCCTAAGGAAAAGGTTCGCAAAATCGCTGAGGAGTACATCAAGGAGATTGAACATGGCAAGAGAGATTTTAGATTCTAAGAACGCCGACTGCGCAGCTGATGTTGCCAGCGCCGACCACACAGGCACTACGCCGCAGCCAAATCGCGTCGCCGCCCTGAATAGCACGCCAAGCGCTAGCCGCGTGCACATTTCCTTCTTCGGAAGACGCAACGCCGGAAAATCCAGCCTGGTGAACGCAGTCACAGGCCAGTCTCTTTCCATCGTGTCCGACACGCCGGGAACAACTACAGACCCAGTGTCCAAGGCCATGGAGCTGCTGCCCCTTGGACCCGTTGTAATCACTGACACAGCTGGTCTCGATGACGAAGGCCTAGTCGGCGAAATGCGCGTGCAAAAGGCCATGACCATCCTGCGAAAAACAGACATCGCAGTCCTCGTAGTTGACTCGTCTCAGGGAATTTCCCCTTTCGACAGCCAGCTCATGGAACTTTTCGAATCCAAGAAAATTCCTTATGTTGTGGTTGCAAACAAGAGCGACCTGCGCGTTACGGGAACCCCTAACCCTCGCACTACGAATGCGATTTCTGGGGGTTCGACTTCCGATGGCGCGAAAAATGCTGAGGTAATTCCGGTAAGCGCCCTAACCGGTGCAGGCGTCAACCAACTAAAAGAAACCCTTGCATCTATGGGAAAGAAAATTGCCGTAGATAAAAAGATTATTATGGATAGGTTGAAACCTAGCGACGTAATTATCCTAGTAACACCTATAGACTCTTCCGCTCCGAAGGGACGAATGATTTTGCCGCAGGTGCAGACCATCAGAGATATTTTGGACGGTCACGGAGTCTGCATAGTCACTCAGGTCGAGGAACTTTCAATGTGCTTTGGCGCGCTGAAAGAGCCTCCTGCCCTTGTAATCACTGACAGCCAGGCCTTTAACACAGTTAAGAAAATTATCCCTGAATCAGTTAAGCTTACATCTTTCTCAATTTTGTTCGCAAGACTTAAGGGAATTTTAGACACTGCAGTCTCAGGAGCAGAGCACCTAGCAGATCTTAAGGATGGCGACAAGGTGCTGATTTCTGAAGGTTGCACCCACCATAGGCAATGCGAAGACATTGGCACAGTCAAGCTTCCAGCTTGGATTGAAAAATTCACCGGCAAGAAGCTTAACTTCAGCTTCACTAGTGGTGGCGAATTCCCTGAAGGCGACGCCCTCAAGGATTACAGCCTTATCGTACATTGCGGCGGCTGCATGCTCAACGAAAGGGAAATGGTTTCCCGTATGGAACTTGCTGAGGCCTCCGACGTTGAATTCACCAACTACGGAATTCTCATCGCCCACATGAATGGGATACTTGAAAGAAGCATAGAGATTTTAAATGAATAGAGATATTAAAAGACCTGTAGATTTTTCTATAGGTCTTTTAATATTTACGGTTTTGGGACGGCCGCAGTAGGCACCAGTCTATCGTCTTACACCATTTGATGGTTTTGACAGGTAAATGTGTTAATCAAATAGCAAATGAACTATACTTGCTAGGAAATATACATAAACAGTGCATAAGTATTCGCTATATGAATGGACATTTCCGACAACTTTAGAGTAGCTTTGACTTAAAATGAACAAAGGCCTGGCGGCTGCTATTTACTTACATTTTCAGACATTCGTCAGGCCATTTTATCAAATTTTATAAGCTATGAAAACTCGACAAAAGCCTAATCAGCAGCTCAGTTAAGACATTTCAATTGCAAAATAGGCAAATGGTGTAACTGGATAGTTTTCAGTTCTGTGTTAGACGTTAGAATTGTGAATAATCCATGAATACGCTTGAGATTTACGCCATTCCTATATGCTGCAAGCATATGGAGCCTACCCTAGCGCAATTTCCTGCCCAACCACGAACTTCTTCGCGACCACGCACTTGCCACTATCGTAGCACATTCTTTCTAGGCGATCTCTGATGGAAAGTCCTCCCGGTGACAATGTTTCACTGTCGTCTAAGACCAGCGCGTCAAAATCAAAACCATCTTCGAAGGCACCAACTTTGCCAAAGTAGCTGCCGCCTCCGGCGGTAGCCAGGAAAAAAGCCTGCTCGAAAGTAAGAATTCTGCTATTAGAGTCGATTAGACGCCAGTAAAGCTTGGAAGCTTTGATGCTGGCGATGATGGCGTCCATCATGTTGAGTGACGTTCCTCCGGCAATGTCGCTGCCGAGACCCATATTGAGTCCGTACTCTAGGAACTTAGTGGCAGGTGCGATACCGCTGGACAGGTTCATGTTTGAGTCGGCGCAGTGAGCCACGTAGGCGCCGTGTTTCTTCATGATTTCCATTTCTGCCTGGTCGCTGTAAACGCAGTGCGCCATAATTGCGGGTGCTTCCGGTGAACCCATGCATCCGAAAATCTCGTAAGCATTAGCGTAACAAGATGAAGCAGGAACAAGGTCCTTAACCCATTCAATTTCAGAAGGATTTTCGGACAGGTGAGACTGAATGCGCACATTTTGTGACTCAGCAATTTCGCCGAGGTTTGCCATTACCTTATCGCTGCAAGATGGAATGAAGCGAGGAGTCAATATAGGTTTTGTTCGATTATAGCGTCCTTCTATTGACTGCAGCCAGTCACGGGTGTCAGCTATTGATTTTTCAACGCTGGTCTCCTGAAGGTTCATACCACCGTTTCGGTCCATACTCACGCGGCCAACGTAAGTGACAATTCCTGAATCTTCTAGCTTGTCCATAAGCAGAGTCGTCGCCTCTTTGTGGAGAGTTCCAAAGAAAACTGCCCTTGTAGTAAAGGATTTTTTCAAGTCTTTTACCAAAACATCATAGGCCTGGTCGGCGTATTCCAAGCTCGCATACCTTGCTTCCTGGGGGAACGCATAGGCCTCTAGCCATTCCAGCAGTTCGAGATCCATAGCAAAACCCCTGCAGGCATATTGTGGTGCATGGGTATGCAAGTCCGTCATTCCAGGAATTATCAGCTTTTCCCCACAATCAATTAATGGGAATTCTTCGTACTTTTTTGGCAATTTCTCAAAGGCGCCCTTACAAATTCCGTCCTCACAGACCAGGTATCCCTGTTCTATGGTTTTTATTTTATCTTTGTTTTCACTGTAGGCGATGTCGCCCTTTAAGATAAAGTTTTTCATATATGTAAATCTCCTTGTGTTTGATGTGATGCGATTTACCGCCCGACTATAATACCACATTATGCCTGCTAAATTATAGATTTTTTGCGAAACTATGTGATTTTTTCTTCATTTTTTTGGAAATGTGAGATGTTGGCGAGTTGCTTGCGAGCTGTCACTTCAAAGTTCGATGTAAAAAGTGTTGTATGTGCGGCAAAGTTCGCCGTAAAAAATGTGGTATATCACATTTTTTCGTTGTCGATACGGGGGAAAAGATTATCCCTGTTGAAGTAAAAGCCGAGCTTAATCTTCGAGCAAAAAGCCTAAAAACCTACTATGAGAAATTCTCTCCAGATTTAGCAGTGCGGACATCCATGGCAGATTATAAGAAAGAAGACTGGCTTCTAAATCAACCGCTGTACACTATCGAAAATTTTGCCAAAATCTAGCGTATGCATCAAAGCTGCACATAAAGCCAAAAACATCAAAACCACAAGAGATTGCATATAATTTGCAGCAATAGCAAAATTCCATTAAAAAAATCCAGCACCCTTATCGGTACTGGATTTTCTAGCTATTTGGCGGAGAGTCAGGGATTCGAACCCTGGGTCCGGTAAAGGACACGGCATTTCGAGTGCCGCACGATCGACCACTCTGACAACTCTCCATAACTTCTTAATTATACCATTAAAACCTTTGTAAAACAAGAAAATTTATGCTATATTAATTGTATATAAAAGTCATAAAGGGGGAGGAGAGATTTGAAAAAAGATATATCTATTCTTGTGGTAAATCCTGCTGGAAATATCACAATATTCGTACTCGACAAATTTGAACGCAGCCAATATCAAAACATCGCCACCCAGCTTCTGGCTCATAAGGAGTTTAACGCTGAGCAGGTGGCTTTTATATTAGACGAAAGCACAATGGAAATGTGTGGCTTAGAGTTTTGTGGGAACGCATCCAGAGCCTTTGCACTTATGAGTGCTAAGATTAAGGGAATGGAAGGCACAGGTTCCGCCGTTGTAAACGTAAGCGGCGTAGACCATCCTCTTTCCGTTGAAATAAATACAGAGACAAATTACACAAAAGTAAAGATGCCAATGCCGATTTCAGTTACTACCCTGTCCGATACCGGAATTCCCCTTGTGGAAAATTCCATGCTTGTGGACTTCGGCGGCATAGTGCACCTGGTATTATTCGATCAACAAGCATCAATGGAAAACTTCAACAAAGCCAAGGAGTTTGCAGACAGCATCGCACCTGCTCCGGCAACTGGCGTAATGTTCTACGACACAGTTACGGGATTCCTGACTCCTGTTGTATATGTTAAAGATGTTGATTCAACTTACTTTGAAGGCAGCTGCGGTTCCGGATCTACAGCAGTAGCCGTTGCCAAATACCTGGATCTTCCGGCAGGAACCTCCTGCGAACGCAGCTTTGAATTTCATCAGCCCGCCGGCTCAATAACCACAACTATTTCGGTAGACTCCGGCCAGCTTGATGCCATTTACATCGAAGGTCCTATTGAGTTCGGCCAAGTAACCACAGTAGAAATAGAAGTCTAGACCAGTCTAGACCGCTAAGGTCTAGACTTTTTTTCTCGCCAGCAGTGACCAGCGATTGGCCTAGCCGCGCCTATTTCAAATTCTCAGGATTCAAGCCCTCAAGTTCAGGCAGTACAAAGATGCCGTCCTTTCTGATAAGCACATCGTCGAACCAGATTTCGCCGCCACCGTACTCAGGACGCTGAATCATTACAAGGTCCCAGTGAACTGCGGACTTGTTTCCGTTCGGTGCATCATCGTAACACATTCCCGGTGTCAAGTGGAAGCTACCTGCAATTTTCTCATCAAAAAGCGTATCCTTCATCGGATCAAGAACGTATGGGTTCACGCCAATGGCAAATTCCCCAAAGAAACGCGCGCCCTCGTCTGTATCAAGCAGTCTGTTAATGCGCTCATTATCGTTAGCTGTCGCCTTGACGATTTTACCATTCTCAACCTCGAAGCGAATGTCTTGGAACGTAAAGCCTTCCTCCAGGCTCACCGTATTATAGTGAATATATCCGTTCATGCTGTCCTTCACCGGCGCAGTGTACACCTCCCCGTCAGGGATGTTGCAATCGCCGTCACACTTCACCGCAGGAATTCCCTTAATAGAGAAAGTTAAATCAGTGTCCGGACCGACCAGGCGCACCTTGTCGGTTTTGTTCATCAAAACCACCAGCGGGTCCATGGCTTTGCTCATTTTCTCATAGTCCAAAGTGCACACGTTGTAGTAGAACTCTGCGAAAGCGTCGCGGCTTGTGTTGGCTAACTGTGCCATAGATGCGGATGGGTAGCGAAGCACGCACCACTTGGTTTTGCTCACTCTGTAGTCAAGAACCGGGCCGAGCACGCGATTATAAATTGACATTTTTTCAGACGGTACATCAGCCAGTTCTGTGCTGTTGTCGCCGCCGCGAATTGCAATGTAAGCGTCCATGCCCTGCATCTGCTGCATCTGGCACTCTCTCATGAATTCAATCTGCTCCTCGTCGCACCCCATGAGAATTTCTCTGGTAACCTCCGCATCGCAAATAGTTACATAAGGTTTAGCACCTACAGCGTATGCATTTTTTACGATTTCCTTAACCAAATCCTTGCAGTCATTACCCTCATAATCTATGAGGATTTTCTCGTCCTTCTGCAATTTGCAAGAATAACCTGTAAGCAGGTCCGCCAGTTTTTTGTTTCTGATGTCCATGATGTTTACCTCCCTTAATTTTTACTTCCACGTTTTCAAATACTTTTTTATCATAAATGCACAAAAATATGGAAAAGTATACACGTTATTTGCGCATCCAATGTTTAAGTCAGCCAACTTTATGCCGTGGCTTATATCACTATAGTTTTTATTCTTTATCAAAACTTCCAGAGATTTTGATTTATCGTTATTTGACTTTACTTCTACAGGAATCAGCTCATTTGTTGATCTTACAAAGAAGTCCTCTTCTAAGGTAGAGTTGTCCTTTTTGTAATAATAAAGGCCTAATCCTTGCTTCACAAAGGCTTCTGCTACGAAATTTTCATATAACGCTCCCTTATATATACCAAGGTTTTTATTAGCTCTTAGGTCTTCCTGAGCTTCTTCATCTAATGTAGAAATTAACAAGCCTGTATCTGGATAATACAGCTTGAACTTGCTGTCATCAGCGTTACCTTTCAGTGGCAACTCAGGAAAAAACATGCAATTGCATTCTGTAACGACGCCTGCATCAATCAACCATTCTATGCAGCCAGTATACTCTCTCGACCTTGCATTTTTACTGATTTTACTAAATTGAAATTTCTTGTTCTCTTTGGCCAATTGTGATGGAACGCTTCGATAAACGCTGAGTATTTTTGTTTGGTCTAGCCCATAAGCATATTTTCTTACATCTTCTTCGTAGTCCATTCTTATTTGTTTCTGAATTTCCAGAGAATCAGAAAATGTCCCTGTCTGAATATAACTCTTTACCACATCTGGCATTCCACCTAACACACAGTAATCCATAAATAATGATTTGTAAACAGACATCTCCGTTGCACTAAAAGGTTCCATTTCTACCATATGTGTCAGGATATCTGAAATCTGTTCATCGCTATAACCTTTGGCCCAAAGAAACTCTTCGAAATCCATGGAAAACATTTCGTAGTCGGTTTTGTTACCAACACTATTACTATGGATTTTTTTATAATTTATACCCAGCATTGAACCACTGCAAATTACATCGTAATTCCCATCTTCCCGAAAAGCTTTCAGACATGTTGCTACGTCTGGGTATTCTTGAATCTCATCGAAAATAATGAGGGTTTCATTGGGAATGAATTTGATTTTGGGATCTGTAAGTGATATGTTTTTTATGATAGTCTCTACATTATATCCATCTTCTACTATGTTTGAATATTTTTTATCCAGAACAAAATTAATATAAATGATGTTACTATAGTTTTCATTGGCAAAGTGAAGTATGGATTCTGTCTTTCCAATCTGCCTTGCTCCCTTTACTATCAAAGGCTTTCGCATAGGATTCTGCTTCCATTCTGCTAGAAAGTCATCAATTTTTCTTCTCAAATACATATACATTCCCCCTCCCTTGGCTATAAGTCTATCACATTTTATGAGGGTATTCAACATCATCTTTCACGTTTTATGAGGGTATGTCGCTACTTCTCTCACATTTTATGAGGGTATATCGGCATTCCTCTCACATTTTATGAGATTTTAACTTGCACTTGAAATTGAGCATAAGCCCGTATAAAATAATAGTATGAGAAATTATTTTATTATTAATCCCGCCGCTGGGCAGGGAAAAGGCATTAACAAATTAAAGAATGAAATAAAACAGGTCTCCCACGACTTGGGACTTGAGAGCAGCATTTATATAACCAAATCCATCCACGACGGTGAGAAATATGCTCGCTACACAGCAGAAAAACTAGAAGGAGATAAAGCAAGATTCATTGTGTGCGGCGGGGATGGAACAGTCAACGAGGTTGTAAATGGCTGCTTTGGTTTTGATAATATTTCTGTTGGCGTCATGCCAATTGGAACCGGCAACGACTGGGTGAGAAACTTCCCCGAAGCCGGTGACTTCATGTCCGCCAAAGCGCAGCTGTTAGGTCAGGCTCGTGATGTTGACCTGATCAAATACTCTGGGATAATTGACGGCAAACACCAGGAAAGATACTGCGTCAACATGTTCAATATCGGTTTTGATTGCAACACAGTGGCCGCAGCTGCCGAGCTAAAAAAGAAACCTTTCATCGCTGGCTCCATGGCCTACATGCTTGGAATTCTAATCGAATTCATAAAAAAAGACACCATCGGAATCAAGCTAGTATGCGACGGTGAAACTATATTAGAGGATGACGTCCTTCTTTGTTCAATTTCAAATGGAAGCTTCTGCGGTGGCGGTGTCCATACTATGCCTCAGGCATCCATCGACGACGGACTTTTCGACCTAAGCACGATCCAAAACGTCAGCAGACGCGAATTCCTGAAGCTGTTCCCAAGCTACAAAGCGGGCACACACCTTCAAATTCCAGGCATTGAAGACGTTATCAAAGTCAGCAAGCACAAGTCCTTGACACTAGTTCCAAAGAACGGAACCTTCCTACTTTGCGCCGACGGAGAAATCACAACCGCAGAAACTGTAGATTTCGAAATCGAACCAAAGGCGCTGAAGTTTAACGTTCCGGCTAAGGTATAATTCCACAAAAAGTATAATTCCACAAAAAATTATTTAGGGAAGGTGCAATCACCTTCCCAATTTTATTGCCTTTTGGCGCTACTATATGCCGCCGCTCTGCTATTCTATACTTTCCAGGCTAATTGCCATACCATTAATCTCCACGCCGTTTCCAGCAGGCACAATAATGTACTTGCAGCCGTCAATTACTTGAGTCTTTATCATGTGGCTGTTTTCCGGTGCAATGCTGATTTTCACCTCAGGCGTCTCAATTTCAAACTTCTTAGTTTCCACAATATTCTTTGGATCAAGAACTGCGTGCTCACCGAAGCGTTCTTTGCAAGCCGCTGTGAAGTTTTCAACTTTCTCAGCACTCACTCCACTTTCCTGAAGCATATCCCCCACAGTAGAAATTGAAAGTTCTAAGTTCTCAGGATCCTTGGAAATCTCATGATTTTCAATCTTATCCCTAACGCTTTCACTAAGCATTCTCACAACTTCAAGGGAACAATCCTCATCCAAAGTCACCGCCATAACATTTTGAAACTCACTGCGCTGCTCAGGGGCACTCATTGGCGCCTGCTCAACATGAAAAAGTTCGTCTAGAAGTTCCTGATATAAGTTTGCCGGCTTTTTCGTGTAGAATATCGCGTTATAAATGTTAGTACTTCTGTCGTCAAAGGCAGGGAACATAAATCCAAGCTCCGGCGATGCTGCAATCTGACCAGTAGATGTTGTGTGGAACTCGCCGTCATCGCCGTTATACTGCAGCTTCATCTTCGGCGGTTTCACCGGGCAAACGCAGCACAAGAAATACTTGTAAACCTCGCTGCCACCGACATCCATGTCCTCTAGGTTAGAGTCGCGGTACGCAATGTCATAGGCATCATGTGCCATCAATATCAAGAAATTATCTTCATCAAAACTCACATTGGGCACTATTCGTGCCACTAGCGCATCTCTAGCTTCCTTGTCCCTAAGGTCACTGTCCTTAAGTTTCATAAGAAGTTCATGTTCTTCACTTCCCTCCACCTGCTCAGTGGTAAAAGGAATATCTATCAGATTTCTGCCAATCTGTCCAGACATAGTCTTCTTCAGAATGGACAGGTACATATCAACCTCCGATGGGTCCATTACACCCAGCGAAGTGTCAAAGGACGAAATGATGTCCTTATTGCTATTTATATAGTAGCCGTAAATTGTGCTTACAGCGTTATAATCATTTTTCCATCTTCTTCTAAGTTCAGCAAATTCGTTTTTTATCATATATTAACAATTCCTCCGATTTATATGCTTTACAGTCCTAGCACTTCCTTCACCAGCGCCTCCTTCTCAGGAGCATCATCTCCGATTACAAAGGCGCGCATAGCCTCGGCTGCGCCTATTTCAAGCTTGGCCTGGTCGTTGCCATAAGCAGTTGCAAGGACGTCACCGGCTGCAACCTTGTCGCCGACTTTCTTGTGTAGGTAGATTCCTGCTGACAGGTCCACTGGGTCTTCCTTGCGAAGTCTACCTGCTCCGGTATGTTGAGAAGCAAGGCCAATTGATTCAGCCTTAATCTTCTGAACGAATCCATAAGAATCTGAAACGATATCAAGGGAAAGCTTAGCAGGTCCAAATAAAGAGTAGTCATCCAGAACCTGAGGGTTTCCGCCCTGGGCCTCAATAAACTGGCGAAGTTTCTCGAGTCCACGGCCGCTCTCCAAAGCATCCTTAGCCATAGCATCGCCTTCCTCGATAGAAGAAGCCTTTCCGCCCACATAAATCATAGTTCCGGCAAGTCTCAAAGATAATTCAGTAATGTCCGCTGGGCCTTGACCTTTCAAGGTTTCTATAGCCTCGATTACCTCAAGGGAGTTACCCACTGCCTGTCCTAGTGGCTGATTCATATCTGTAATTAATGCCACTGTTTTTTTACCAGCTGCCTGACCGATTTCACACATAGTCTTTCCTAGCGCTGATGCATCCTCAGGAGTCTTCATAAAGGCGCCGTCGCCGCACTTAACGTCAAGGACAATGGCGTCGCTACCGGCTGCCAATTTCTTGCTCATGATGCTTGATGAAATTAGACTGAGATTTTCAACTGTTCCCGTAACATCACGCAAAGCATAAATCTTCTTATCTGCTGGTGCAATGTGGCCTGTCTGGCCGATTACAGCCATTCCAATGCTATTAACTTGCGCCAGGAATTCCTCCGGCTCCATAGCCGTCTTAAATCCCGGAATGGACTCCATTTTGTCCACAGTTCCACCTGTGAAGCCAAGACCCCTGCCACTCATTTTGGCAATGGGTACGCCGCAGGCTGCTACAAGAGGCGCCACGATTAAGGTGGTTTTGTCCCCTACGCCACCTGTGGAGTGCTTGTCAACCTTGATGCCGGTGATGGCAGTCAGGTCAATGGTGTCGCCGGAACGTCTCATGACATCTGTGAGCTGGAAGGTTTCTTCCTTGTCCATTTTCTGAAAATATATTGCCATAAGAAGGGCGGATGCCTGGTAGTCAGGGATTTCGCCCTTGGTGTATCCGTTTACGAAGAATTCGATCTCTTCTTTTGACAGCTTGCCGCCGTCTCTTTTCTTTGTAATTATATCTACAATGTTCATAACTCTACCTCAAAATATCCTTTAAGAAGCTTGTTCCGATTGCTGTCGGTGCAACGCCAAGGTAGTCGCAGATAGTTGCGCCAACATCTGCAAAGGTTTTTCTCACGCCTAGGTCAGTGCCAGGCTTAACGTTTTTACCATATACCACTAGAGGAACGTATTCTCTTGTGTGGTCCCAGCCTGTGTGAACTGGGTCGTTTCCGTGGTCAGCACAGATGAATAAAATATCCTCATCCTTCATCTTAGCAATGATTTCAGGAATTCTTGCGTCGAACTCCATAATCGCCTTTCCATAACCAACAGGATTTCTTCTATGACCGTATTCGGAGTCGAAATCTACCAAGTTAGTAAAGATGAAGCCTTCAAAATCAGTTTCAAGAGCTGCAAGAGTTTTGTCAACGCCGTCCATGTTATTGTCAGTATGAACGGAAATGCTAACGCCGTTATTGTTGAAAATATTGCTGATTTTGCCTACAGTGTAAGTAATTTTGCCGCCGTACTTAACGTTGTCTAAAGTGGTTTTACCGCTTGGGTCAACAGCGTAGTCCTTACGGTCAGAAGTTCTCTTTCTGTGGCCGTTTTCATCGATAATGTAAGGTCTTGCAATTACTCTGCCGCAAGCCCAGTCGCCAACAAGCATCTTTCTTGCGATTTCGCAGATTTCGTATAATCTTTCCAACGGAATTACAGCGGTGTTTGCCGCAATCTGGAACACACTGTCCGCGGAAGTATATACGATAGGCTTGCCTGTCGCTTCGTGCTCAGCGCCTAGTCTTTCAATGATTTCAGTTCCTGAGGCTGTGCAGTTTCCTAAAACTTCTACGCCAATAGCCTCTTCGTAGGCTTTGATAAATTCCTTGGGAAATCCTTCAGGGTAGGTTTTGAACGGGGTCTTAGTCTCAAGGCCAGAGATTTCCCAGTGACCTGTGATCGTGTCCTTACCCTTAGACACTTCGCTCATTTTACCAAAGGCGCCTTCCGGTGCGTCCACGGCGAACTTCCCGCCGGCCGCGCCTGCAATATTACCAAACCCCAAACGGGCTAAGTTGGGAATCGCCAGCCCAGGCACATTTTCTGCGATATGCCCAAAGGTATTCGCTCCCTTATCTCCATAGTTTTCTGCATCAGGAAGTTCTCCGATGCCAAGGCTGTCCATTACAATTATAGTTGCTCTTTTCATTTTTAATCTTCCCCCTCTTCTGTATAAATAAGCTTAGGCATGCACTCGAGATAGTCAAGTGACACCAGCTTGTATTCCACTCCATTAAAGTTGCCCTTCAGGCCGTTTTTGAAAGCTTCCTTCCCGTGAAGGTGCCCATAAATGCAAGTCGTGGCCCCATACTGTTCCAGTAGCTGTGTGAACCCCGAACCCTGCATTTTGTCATTAGTCGGCGGATAATGCAGCGCCGCTATAATGCGCTCCGCCCCATGCTTCCTTGCCTCCTGGAGAGAAAACTCCAGCCTGAGAAGTTCTCTCTTGTAAATTTTCTCATCGTGCTCACCGAATCCTTCCGTGCCCGGACAAATCCACCCTCGGCTGCCGCAAATCCAGACGCCTTCTTCAGCCTCAACGCTGGTGTTCTGCAGAAAAAGCATATCGTCGTGCAGCTTGTTCAGCTTGCCCACGCCCATCCACCAAAGATCGTGATTTCCCTTAGTGAGAATCTTCTTTCCCGGCAAATTGTGAATCCAGTCTAAATCCGCCAAAGCCTCATCAAGCCTCAGCCCCCAGGAAATGTCACCTGGAATAATTACAGTATCTTCATCCCCAACCACGGCTCGCCAGTTCTCCTCAAGCTTCTTGTCGTGTTCCTTCCACCTGGCACCAAAAATGTCCATAGGTTTCTCGATTCTCTCGTCCATAGAAAGGTGAAGATCTCCTATTGCATATATACTCATACCCTTTCCGTAAAATCTCCTTACTCATCAAAATCCAACAGGCGACCGCTCTCCTCGTCGCTCAGCGTCGTTACCTTCTTCAGCTTGCTCTTCATCATACGCGTTCTCGTTCCAACCAGCTTATCAATGTCCTCATTTGCCTGATTTATGCGCTTCTGTGCCGATACTAAAACTCCCTCGAATTTTTCAAATTCATTTTTTACTGCCCCCAGAATATCCCAAACTTCACTGGAATGTTTCTGGATTGCAAGAGTTCTAAAGCCCATCTGCAGGCTGTTAAGTAGTGCCGCCATAGTAGTCGGCCCCGCAATATTCACCTTATAATCTTTCTGCAAAGTTTCTACCAGGCCACGCCTTACAACCTCCGCATAAAGCCCCTCAAAAGGCAAGAATAGGATTGCAAAATCAGTAGTAGTAGGCGGCTCAATATACTTATCCCTAATGTCCTTAGCCTCAGCCCTAATTCTGCGTTCTAGTTCTCTGCCTGCCAGTTCAATTGCTGTGGCATCGCCACTGTCATAAGCATCAACCAGCTTGCTATAAGTGTCTCCTGGGAACTTAGCGTCAATTGGCAGATAAACAGTCTTGTCATCGTCACCCGGAAGCTTCACGGCAAATTCCACGCGCTCCTGACTATTTGCCTTAATCTTAACATTTTCCTCATACTGCTCCGGTGAAAGAATCTGCTCAAGAATTGCGCCCAGCTGAATTTCACCCAAAATCCCTCTGGTCTTAACATTAGTCAGCACCTTCTTCAAGTCGCCAACGCCACTGGCAAGATTCTGCATCTCTCCCAGCCCCTTATAAACCTGCTCAAGCCTGTCACTTACCAGCTTAAATGACTGCCCGATGCGATCCTCCAAAGTTTTCTGCAACTTCTCGTCCACAGTTTCCCTCATCCTCTCAAGCTGCTTGGTGTTCTCCACATTAAGCTGAGTAATCTGATTAGACATAGTATTTCTAATGTTTTCAAGCTTCTGTTCGTTTTCCAGAGCCATATGGGAGAACTTCTCGTTAAGCTCAGCTAAACGAGCATCCTGCTGCTTGGCTGCCGTCTCCTGACTTCTTGTCATCATCTCGCCAAAGGTCTGAAACGACTGATTTATGTACTGCACAGTCTCCGTGCGCGACTCCTTCATTTCCTGCTGCAGTTCTGTCTTTAGCTCCTTCTGAAGTTCCCTCTGTAGCTGTCCATCATCGCCGCCAGCCTTCTTAAGGTTCACAATAAGCAGCACCATATTCACGACTAAAACCACCAGAATTCCAAATGTCATAATTTCTGTAAGCATTTACATACGTCCTCTTCTAACAATATTTATGCCCGCCTAAAGCCTGCATATAGATAATATGATTATACCATTTTTCCCAGCGAATAAAAAGAAAATAAAAAGAAAAAGCTGTCGCCAAGGCGCAAAATTTGCGCCAAAAACAACAGCCCTTTTGACTTTAGTTGGTTTTGATAAATTGCCTTACTGCGGCCAGTACAGACAGTATGCAGGGTAGCTTTCGCCAATGTAAACCCACACGCTTTCGCCCATATCGATGTGCTTGTCGAAAGTCATGTCAGGCACGAACAGCTTGAGTGCCGAACGCTTAATGCCTCTGTAAATCACACCTTCAGATGTTGGATTCTTCTTGAAAGCCTCAATTTTGCCACGAAGGTCGGAAATACCTGTTTCGTTGCCGAAATTGTCAGCAAACTCGTCCACATTTGCATAAACCACATTGTCCTGATCTTCAAACCATTCTACTCTCATTTTGTCCCTCCGAATAAATTAAAATTTTATATGCTGCGGTCCCCGAGATTATCTGCCGTATTATTTCAACAAGGAGAACAAGGTTAATGTCCGAACAAAAAAGACCGCAGCCTAACAGGTCTATGACCCGATAAACTACAGCCCGTTTTCACTGTATCCAAAATTCCCTTGCGCTCTCCGACACAAGAAAAAGGTTCATCATTTATGCATGTCTCCTGACTCAGATATCAACATTTTGCTCACCTTCCCACACCCTCTCACGCTTTACCTATGCGCCGGTGCAGTGGCATCCGAACAAAACTCCTTCATTACAGTGGCGGGACCGTGCAGGATTCAAACCTGCTTCCATCTTAGCTCCAGCCTCGGCTTTGATAAAAACCGCCTGGAGAACATAAACGCCTTCATATGAACTTCAAGTTAATTCTAACACTTAATGAACAGGATTACAACAAATATTTCATCATTACCGGTATGAGAATGTTCATGTCAATTGGTTTTGCTACATGGTCGTTCATACCAACATCTAGAGCATTCTGCCTGTCTTCTGAAAATGCGTTGGCCGTCATAGCGATAATTGGAATCTGAGCCTTGACATCATCATCCATTTTACGAATTTTGGCAGCAGCATGATAACCGTCCATTACCGGCATCTGTATATCCATAAGAATCATCTTATAATAGCCGTCCTCTGCCTTATCCAGCATCTCGATACATTCCACACCGTCGCAGGCTCTTTCAATAATGCAGCCCTCTTCCTTCAGAAGTTCTGTAGCGATTTCCGCATTAATGTCGTTGTCCTCAACAAGGAGGATTCTCGTTCCCGCTATGCCTTTTTTATCATAAATACCGGTAGTGTCGCGCTTTGCCAAAGACTCTTCTTCAGATGCAATCTTGCAAGGAACAGTAATGGTGAATTTACTTCCCTCTCCGATTTTACTGGTAACTTCAATGGTTCCATCCATCTTATCAATAAGTTTCTTGATAATTCCCATGCCGATACCACTACCTTCGATTCGGTTTATGGTCGATGTCTGCTCTCTTTCAAAAGGCTCGAAGATGTTTTCTATAAACTCTTCTGACATTCCCACTCCGTTGTCCTCAACGGTTACAACCACATTACACCATCCGTCCGTTTCATTTGGTGTCTGAGTAAAATCACATTTAATAGTGCCTCCTGTGCCTGTATACTTGATGGCATTGCTGATAATATTTAGGCACACCTCTGACATATGTGGCACATCTGCATAGACATATGGATGAAGTATATGCTCTGTGGCAACAAGAGTCTGTCCCTTATCCTTAGCCTGATTTCGGAACATCATAATACAATTTCCAAAGTGTTCACCTACATCACAAACAGTGTATTCCATCTTAACCTTGTCATTTTCGATTCTAGCCAAGTCTAGAACATTGTTGAGAAGTGATAGCAGGTTTTGACCGCATGTTTGTATGTTACCCATATATGATTCCAGCTTTTTCTTATCGTCTAGATGTCTAGAAGCTATGTCTGCATACCCGATAATGGCATTCATAGGCGTACGGATATCATGAGACATATTGAACAGGAAGGTTGATTTTGCCTTGTTTGCACTCTCCGCCTTCCTGGCTGCCACCTTAAGATGTTCATTTAGCTCCAAGGTATCCTGGGCCGCCTTAGAGGAAGCTGCCTCCGCACGTCTAGCTTTTCTAAGTAGTCCAAGTATTATCGAAAGAACTATCGCTACGACAACTATAGAGATCATCCAAACCGACGCATAGTTATCCTTCAGATACTCACCCCATGTAACTTTCTTATCATTAGCCTCATACTTAGCAATGGCGCTAGTCAACATGCCTGAGAGCATGGCCTTGATGGTTTTGTTCAATATAGAGAGAAGATACAAATCGCCACTGTTAACCGCCATAGCTGAATGCTCTGGATTGGTTAAAGGGACACTATAAAATTCGCTGTCTCCGCTAAGGTCCGCTGCTCGACTGGTGCCGGTGATATAGCAGTCAGCATCGCCGGCTTTTACCGCATTGGCCGCGTATTCTGGGCTGTTGTATTCTAGAATCGTCCAGTGTGGATATAAATATTCAATATGGTCCTTCAGCGATGACATTTCCTTAGATATAGCCACATGGTAAGGCTTGCTCTCACTAAATGAATGCTTGTCTGTCATAGCTAAAAGGGTGTAATTCCAAGTAGTATTTGTACAAGTCAGATGGTATTTTTCCAGCTCATTTGGATGCTGCGGAAAGTGGAAGATTGCGTCTATTTCTCTATCCTGCAAAGCCTTGATCATTTTCTCCATGCTACTGAAACCGACCATTTCGAAATTCAATTTATCCTTGCTCAAGCAGTCAGTGGCATACTGAACATAGTCCGTTATGGCACCGCTGACTTCCGTATCAGGTTCAGCTATAGTACTTACTCCTGGATCATCTAACAAAATTCCCATTCGAATTTCACCGTGCGATTTTAGCCAGTTTCGTTCCTCTCCTGAAAGAACCGGCGTGTAATCCAGAGAAAAATATTGCTTGTAAAGGTCAGCTGTAAAGAAAGGATTATCATTTTCTAGCTGTCTCATGGCGTTATCCAATTCTTTCTTTAGCTCTGGACGCTCCTTATTAATTGCATAGTAAATTTTGGATTTTCCTACACAGGCTACAGCTGAAATTCCATAATCCGACCATATGGATTCCTCCAAAGAAACGAAGCAATCGATTTCATTTTTCTTCAATTTCCTCTGGACATCCTTATTATCTGCGATGTTCACATGTTCAGTTTCTATGTCATACTTTTTCTCCCATTTTGTCAGCATGGCTTCTGGCTGAGAATTTTCTAAAACGCCTACTCGCTTACCACTTAACGTTTTGAAATCATGCTCCGAGACATCTGTACTAGAAACATCTGCGTAAAGGTAATACTTTTCCTCACACATAGGCATATCGGAGAATAGCATATGATTCTTTCTCTCCTTGCTGTAGGATATACCTCCCAAAATGTCAACGGTTCCATCTTCCAGCTTCTCTAAGCAATTATTCCAAGTACAATCTACATAGTCAAACTTCCAATCAGTATACCCAGAAAGCTTCTCCAGAAGTTCATAACCGTACCCCTGCCTCATGCCTTTCTCGTTGACATAATTATAGACATTCTCAAAGGACCCAACTCTGACGGTTTTGGTCGTGATGTTTTCGCTCACCGACGCCTTTGCATCAGACTTTACAGTTGTGCCTGAACCCATGTCATTGCTTTCTGCCTCAGCCATTACGGCACTAGAACAAATCAAGATTAAACTACAAACAATGCATAGAATTTTTTTCCATATCATATAGTATTTTCTCTATTCCTTCCTTTATTTTTTTCCGCAAGTTTTGCAATGGTGAACAGCATGGTCTCTCTGTCCAGCGGTTTCGCCAGGTGCGCGTCCATTCCCGTCGCCTTGGTTTTCATCCTGTCCTCCACAAAAGCATTAGCCGTCATGGCGATAATAGGCACCGTCTTAGAGTCTGCTCTCTCCAGGGCGCGTATTCTCTCCGTCGCCTCATACCCATCCATAACCGGCATCATAATGTCCATAAGAATGACATCAAAACTTCCAGCTTCGTTGTTTTTGAAAGCATCTAAAGCTTCCCTACCGTTCCAAGCCTTAGTAATTTCAGCACCTTCATTTTCTAAAATAAACTGAGCGATTTCCATGTTCAATTCATTATCCTCAACAAGAAGAATCTTAAGCCCTGCAATGCTTGCCGATTTTTCTTCTTTGACTGCAGTGCTTTTTTCTTCTTCCTGTTCGCAGATTTTAAAAGGTAAAACTATGGTAAAGGTAGTTCCTTTGCCCTTAACACTCTGAAAGCTGATAGTTCCACCCATCTTCTCAGTCAGATTCTTTGCAATTGGCATTCCAAGCCCTGTTCCAGCAAACTTAGTACGTCCACCCTGATATTCCTGGGCAAATTCATCAAAGATGTGTTCCTGGAATTCCTCGCTCATACCAATTCCTGTATCCGCGCAAGTAAACTCAATAATAGCCTCGTCTGTCGTTGGTGAAGGCAATTCTCTGCAACTTAACGTTATGCTTCCATACTCCTTATTGTATTTCACCGCATTACTAAGGATATTCATGAGAATTCTTTTCACATGGGTCGGACTTCCGCTCAAATGTCTATGAGTCACTATATTATCTTCCTTGATAATTTTCACATTATAACTCTTCGCTGATTTCTCAACAAGATCGACGCAATCCTCTGTCAATTTTTTTAAATCAAATTCCCTCTGATCTAAAACAATTTCCCCAGATTCCAGCTTGCCCATATCCAAAACTTCGTTAATAAGTTCAAGCAAAATATCCGAAGCGTCCTTAATCTTCCGCCTGCACTCAGCCTGCTTCTCCAAGTCGTCGCTATAATGGTCTCCGACCTCTACCATGCCCAAAATTCCATTTATCGGCGTTCTGATATCATGGCTCATGCGTCTCAGGAAGCTGATTAGCGTCACCGGCCTTCTGAAGTTGCTCCTGATAATCCATTTCCTTCTGAATATTATCCGTAACATTTCTGATTAAATAGAGAGCCATCTCTACGTTTCCCTGCTTGTCTGTCTTCTGAGTTACAATATCAATTTCTATCCACGCTCCAAAAACATCCTTATACAAGAAGCTAATCATATTATTTCCCTGCATACGCTCGCCAATAGTATCCATATTGATGAACTCTACAAACTTTCCACGGAATTTTTCCTCTACATATTTATCCGTTATATCATGGAACATAGTGTCAGATGTTGATGAGATATCCAGACTCTTCTTCAACTCTTCTGGGCATTTTACCCATTCACACTCGCCCGTTTTCACATTGACAAGGACAGATGCCACATAGACCTCACTAATTGCTGAAATAGTCTGGTACTGCTTCTCCATGTCCATATAGTTTTTGCGTTCCGACGTTCTGTAAGCAATATATATCAAGGTACATCCAGCAGTATAAATCAGTGAAATAATAATTAGAATTATAAAATACTTCTGGAATGTAGTTTTAACCGGAAATGAAATATATACCGCATAGTCTTCGCACTTCACCTTTTGGGTGTACCATTTCTTCCCACTAAAACTTACTTTGCTGAATCTTTCCCCTTTTACCGGTTTTGATGCCCCTAGTTTTTCCCATTTCTCTGCGGGAATGCTGTAACCCATGTCTTTGTTTGCGGCGATAACCTTACCCTCTGACGCAACAACCACCAGGCCGTCGTAATTGAAGTTCATATTGAGAAAAACATCATCTAGGGTTATGTCGTTAATTCCTACTTTTACAGTATCCTGAAACACATACGCAATAACTGCGCCTTCTGCATCACTTCTTGCGGCTGCCGCCACGTCCATAGTACCCTTGGAGGTAGTCACCCTCTTTGCAAAGGTTTTCTTTGGAAATTCCACAATTTCCTTAACGCAATCTGAATCCAAAAGCTCATTCCAGGCAACAGACTCGGTCTCTGACTTTTTAACCCCATACTTTAAATTCAGGTTTTTATCCACAGTAAAATTACCAGAAAGATGCTGCTCCTGGAGATATTTTTCCATAGACACTTTATCGGCAACATCTACAGATTTCAAGCGATGTGCCGCCTCCACTGTCTTATCAGCCAGACTAATAAGGCTCTTTGTCTTATCGTTATTCTGATAATTGTCATAGGTTTCTAGCCTTTTTCTCACATAATTTTCTGTATTGCTAAATGAATTTTCGCATTGGTTGTACACATGCTGTAAAAAGACAAAATATAAAACCACAATTATAGCTATCAGAATTACGGCGAGTAATATAGAGCGTTTTACCGCCTTTTGTTTCTCGTCAACTTTTTTCATTAAAACTATTCCTCCGGAATTTGTTATTAGTATTCGTTGTTAGTATTTCATTTTAATACTTAAGACCGTATTTTTCTACTATTCTCTTGACTGTACCATCTGCCTGCATATCATTTAGTGTGCGGTTTAACTGACGAACAAAATCCGAATCGTAGTTTCTTCCAAAAGCCACACCTATCTTCGACAGAAATAGAGGCTCATCTATAATTTCATATTCCTCAGGTGCCGTTTCAACTAAGGAATTTAGTGCATTCTCGTGACCTGCAATAGCGTCCACATAATTTTTTCTAAGCGCCGCATCAACCTCGTCCATGCTGACAAACGCATAGAGCCTAAGTATATCTGGCACGGAGCTATCTCCCTTTCTTTTTCTTAGAAAATATTCCTCTGCCTTTCCCGTCTCCTGCACAGCAACGGTCTTATCCCTTAGATCCTTCAAACCCTTGATATTGATATTCTTTCTTACGCATACTACCTGGCGACTATTCATATATGGGCCTGCCCACTGATACTTATTCTCTCTGCCATTCATACTATAGCAGCCCCAAAGACAATCTATCTTTCCATCTTTCAAATATTCATCCTTATCGTCCCATCCAATCATCTTAAAAACAGGATCATATCCCATTCTTCCCAGGGCCTCTTTCGCCAAATCAATATCAATTCCCTCAAATTCTCCGTAAGAATTTTGATAGAAATATGGCTCGAAAGAATCACTTCCAATGACGATCTCCTGCTTCTCCCTCGAATTATTGCCTTTGCCGGCGTTATCGCTTCCATTGCTGCCACCCGCGCCTGCGCACGCCGCCAGCAACATCACAGCCATTATCATTATTACAATTATTATCGTTGTTTTCCTCAAATTACTCATAGTCATATCTCTCACTGCGGGTCCACCCGCAACCCATTGCAATTGATTGCTTTATCTAAACTATCCCAATAATTCCTCAATTTTAAGATTAGACACGAAAAAAAGAAGTCCCTCAAAAACATTACAGGAACTTCCATATCATCGCAAGCCTAAGTTGTTTCACCTGCTTTATCTTTAGCAAAAACAATCACTACCACGCTTTCTCGCAAAATAGCAACTGTCTGCCTTGTGAAATGTTTTCGATATACATAACAATTATAAACCTTCATTTCACCTTGCACAATAAAAATTTACATAAAGAATTCGTGATTATATATTTTTGCGTTTTTATTTTCAAAAACCCTCCGGGCTGTGACGCCTCGGAGGGTTTTGGTTTATAAGAGTTATTTATTATATTTCTTAGCTTTCACTGTAACTGTCATTTTTACGGTCTTCTTGGAACCGTCTTTTAGTGTTACTGTCGCAGAAATTGTTGCCTTGCCAGCTTTCTTGCCGATGATTGTGCCGTTCTTGCTAACTGTTGCAACTGACCTCTTGCTTGTCTTGTATGTGATGCTCTTAACATTGGCTCTATTTAGAGTATTCTTTAGAGCTATCTTACTAGTCTTGCCTGCAGTAACTGCCTTAACCTTAGCCTTTGGAGCAATTGTATCCTTAATAGCCTTAACTAGAGCATCCTTTTCTTCTTTAGTAATAATCTGATAGTTTGAACCATCATCTAGTACTGCTGAAATTGAACCTGCAGACGATGTCTTATAAGTTGTTGCATTAACTAATGTCTGATTTCCATCCTTATCTACTGCTACGATGTAAAGTTCCTTATCAGCCTTTAAGTCCTTTGTCTGAGCTGTGATTGTAAATGAATTTTCGCCTGATTCTGTCTTAATAGTAACAGTAACCTCTACAGATTCAACATCATCGCCTAAAGCTTCGCCAATCTGCTTTGCATGATTTCCGTTCAGATATACCTTTGTGCCGCCCTTAACGTCCTTGCCGTTCTTAGCGTATTCTGCAGTTGCATCAGTAACCTTGCCTTCTGCATCTCTCTGTACATCTACAGTGATTGTTCCAACCTGCTGCGTGTCGATTTTAGTTGTCTGTTCAACTGTCTTTTCGCCAGTTGCAGAAACTGTTGTTGTTGTTTCTTCTGTAACCTTGTTATCGAAATCGTTCTTTGAAGTTTCCTTCTCTACGATTTCCTTGCTCTTGTCAGCGTTTGTTGTTGTAGTTGTTTCTGTTGCAGTTCCGTCTGGACGAGTTGTAGTTTCCTTTTCAACCTTAGTTTCAGTCTTCTTTCCGTCCTTACCAGTTTCTACTACAGTCTTATCTTCCTTCTGAACAACTGTGCCGTCAGCTTTCTTGTCTGTCTTAGTTTCAGTAGTTACTTCTGACTTAGTTCCGTCAGGCTTAACTGTCTCTACCTTTTCAGTTACTGCGCCAGTAGCAGTATTAGTAGTTGTAGTAGTTGTTACCTGATCTCCATTAGGCTTAGTTTCAGTTGAAGTTTCAGTCTTTTCAGGTGGAGTGGAAGGAGTTGATGGAACATACGGTGCTTTGACAATAATAGTAAAGTTCTGCATCACAGTTCCTTCTTGAATGCCTACGATCTTGTCTTTTGCTGCCTTAGCAGATAATACAACTTCTCCTGTGCCTATAGCCTCTAGCTTTCCGTCTTCACTTATCTGAACGGTTTTCCCATCTGCTGAACTCCACTTCACATATTCGTTTCCTGGTTCAAAATTCATTTGAGCTGTTTCGTGTAAATCAAGAGTGGCCTTTCCTCCATAACAATCCTTGCCGTCAATATCTTTTACCGAAGGCTTAGCAACAAGAAATTCACTTTCTGTGTGCTTGAAACAGAAGTAGTCTTTCGCAACGTACTTGCTTACATCTGAGGAAAATGTTCCGCCTGTGATTTCTGTTGAAACCTTTCCAATAAAATTAGCTTTACCGTATGTATCATCTTTTACATTAAGGTCTTTGAATGCAACTACATCAAAAGCATTTCGTACTTTTGACTGCGTATTAAGCTTTGCATCTCCAGAAATCTTAACATTCATTGTCTGCGCAATTCTTCCCAGGTCATAGATTGCAACGGCACTTCCCTGATCATTTAAGCAGTTAAATGTGCCACCTGTAATATTTAAATTAAGTGAATTTCCGTTGGCATCGTTTCCATTGGCGTAAGTGCCACCGATTACATAGAAGGCATCTGGGAACCATGCACTTCCTGAGTAGTTATAGTATTTTGATGGTGAATCTATTCCATCCTTTATTGAATTTATTGTTCCACCACTAATATTTACCTGTCCCATACGCAATGAGACTCCTCCATTAAGAGTACCGCCCGACATAGTCAAATTCACTTGACCAGGCATATATATTGCAGGACCTCTGCTTGATGTCAATGTTCCGCCTTCTACATTGAAGTTCATTTCTCCAGTAGTGTTATTTCCTGTAAGAACTGCATCAATTGCATTGAATTCTCCGCCTTTAATAGTTGCAGTGCCTCCATTTCTGCAATATATTCCGTATCCTGTAATACAACCATTAGCTGCCTTGACTTCTATTTTACCACTTTCCTGTACAAATTCCGTGCTAGTTCCGTCTACAATAATACAATGTCCGCCGTTGCTAGTGTCTATTCCAGTTATAACCAAAGCGCCAGTTCCTTTTGTATCTTTAACTGTTAGTTTTCCACCATTAGATACAACAATATCACTACCACTAGATACATTTTTGCCGTTTAAATCTAAAACTACATTCTTCTTTTCAACTTTCCAAACATTGTTTACATCGTTTACATCGCAATCTCTTAGTAATTCTACAGTTCCTCCATCTGACACTGCTGAAACCGCCTCTACTAATGTAGCATACGAAATTTCACCCACTTTGGCTACAGGTTCTTCAGTTGTAGTGCCTTCTGATGGATTTGCCGGAGCTGTGCTTTCTGGTGGGACCCCCCCAGCAGTTTCACCCTCTGCTGCAAATGCCATGCTCGGCATCATAACCATTACCATGGCTACAGATAGTAATACTGAAAATATTTTTCGTTTCATCTTTCTCATTCCTTTCTACGCCTTAGTTTTTCACGCCTCGAGAAAGCAAATAAATACTGTAACAATAAAATTAAGGAAGAAACTCCAGCGTCCAAAAGTTCTCCCCAACTTTATAATGCAACTGGCTGCCATCTAACAGGCCCTATAGCTTTGCGTCACAGTCTTTAAACTGCTTTGCCGAAATATTTATTTGTTTTTACTAACTACAATTCTACTCCTCTAAATCATGATTGTAAAGACTGCAAGGAGCATAATATATAAGTTGTGTATTTTTTTGCACAACTCGGTTAGCCACTTTCTTTTTTCCCTTTTTCATTGTTCTACTTCAAATACAAATCTATGAGTTTTGATACCACTCGCGAATCCAAATTTCCGTCTTGGTCGTCGAATGTCACAATTAGATTGTCCCAAAGCACGAAACCACAATCGTAATACCGTTGCAATTTCCATAGTGCGCTGTCCAAATAGCCCAGTGACAGCAACATCCCCAAATGCTCCCACAGAAAAAGCCTATGCTGGACTGGATGAAACAATTTGAAATCCGGACTGATTATATTTCTGCCATACCATTCCTTCCATTCATATCTATAGTCGATGCCATTTAAATACAGCTGGTTTGCAATGATCACCTCAGACTTCGACCTTACTTTTTCTCCCCTGCTAGTAGTATGCTTCAGATGTTCAGGATACTCATCATTAGCAACAAAGTCCTTTGCCCAGGTGTTCGGACTAATAAGTCCCATAGTCTCAAAGACCTTCTCCGGCGGGATTTCATACGCCCGGCTTATGCCCTTCGAAACAGTCTCAGGATCATAGTTTTTATATTTTTTCAAAAACCCATCCATCAAAACCAAATTATTCTCAATAATCTTTTTCGACTCCGCCATATATCGCTGCTCCTTCAACTGCCGCACAATGGGATCATTCTCGTTCGTACCCAAATAAACCTCCTCCACCTTTCCATCCTTCATATATCGCCAAATAAAGGAATTTCGCCTCTTAATCAAATAGCCAGGCCTCTGACCCCTCAGCCCTAAATTCAGCTTCGCCATATGCATTTTTTGCAAATCCTTCTCGTGCTGTATAATCCCAATAATATCTTGCATATTTATTCCCCTTTCTTTCATACCTCTTTGCTTCCAGTTTTTATCAGCTGCACAATAAACGCAATTTTTTATAAAAAAGTGGTCACGCAGAGTTTCCTCTCAACTTTTTCTCAGCATCAAAACTCAACTATCGAAAAATCTTAGTAGGCTTGCCCATTGTATTACCAATTTCTTACATTTACATTTGACATTATATACATTTTCTTCCATTTTGACAAGTAGAAATTCTGTTTATTTATACATTATTTTGATTTGTGCCGCCTGACTGCCCGTAAATGACCACTTTTTTGCTGAAAATCCCGAATATTGTGCAGAACATCAAAATCGCGCCACCGCACCACCACACCGCCGCCCCGCCGGCCTGCCGCCCCGTGCCGCAAAATCGGCACAAAAAACCACGCAAAAAAGACCGCGCAAGCGTGGTCATCTTTTGCATGGTCTTTTAACGTTGTCGCGCACGGGCGGCACAAAAAAAGGACCACGGCATGGTCCTTTTTTTGGTGGTGCGCTATTATGCTAATGCCTGCTCTAAATCAGCAATCAAGTCGGCCTTGTCTTCTAGGCCGCAGGAGATGCGGATTAGTCCTGCAGGGATTCCGGCAGCTTCCAGCTGCTCGTCTGTCATCTGTCTGTGAGTTGAAGTTGCTGGGTTTAAGCAGCAGGATCTTGCGTCCGCTACGTGAGTTTCGATAGCGAAAACCTTCAACTTCTCCATTACTTTTTCTGCTACTTCTCTGCCGCCCTTCACTTCGAAGGAAACAACTCCACAGCCGCCGCATCCGTTAAGATATTTGACAGCGCGGTCATGATATTTGTCGCCCTCTAGGCCAGGGTAGCTAACAGAAGCCACTGCTGGATTTGATGCTAGGAATTCTGCTACAGCCTGGGCATTTTCAACGTGTCTAGGCATTCTTACGTGAAGTGACTCTAGGCCTAGGTTCAAGATGAAAGCATTCTGAGGAGACTGGATGCAGCCCAGGTCTCTCATCATCTGAGCGGTGCATTTTGTAATGAATGCGCCTTCTTTACCAAACTTTTCGGCATAGGTGATGCCGTGGTAAGAGTCGTCTGGTTCAGTCAATCCTGGGAACAGCTCCTTGTGAGCCATCCAGTCAAAGTTGCCTGAATCAACGATTGCGCCGCCAACTGCTGCGCCGTGACCGTCCATGTACTTAGTTGTTGAATGTGTTACGATATCCGCACCCCATTCAATTGGTCTGCAGTTTATTGGTGTTGCAAAAGTATTGTCGATAACTAGCGGCACATTGTGTCTGTGGGCCGCTGCTGCAAATCTTTCGATGTCAAGGACTGTAAGTGCTGGATTTGCAATAGTCTCGCCGAATACAGCTCTTGTATTTTCTTTGAATGCAGCGTCCAGTTCTTCGTCTGTTGCATCTGGTGAAACGAAGGTAACGTCAATTCCCATTTTTGCCATCGTAACGGAAATAAGGTTGAATGTTCCGCCGTAAATTGATGATGAAGCTACGATGTGACTTCCGCACTGGCAAATATTAAACAGTGCAAAGAAGTTTGCTGCCTGACCAGAGGATGTAAGCATTGCTGCTGTACCGCCTTCTAGGGCTGCAATCTTCGCAGCGACATAGTCGTTAGTTGGGTTCTGAAGTCTTGTGTAGAAGTAACCTGAAGCTTCTAGGTCAAAAAGTTTTCCCATTTCCTCACTTGAGTCATACTTAAATGTTGTTGACTGCACGATTGGAATCTGTCTAGGCTCTCCATTTCCTGGAGTGTAGCCTGCCTGCACACATTTAGTGTTGATTGAATTGTCCATTCTTATTTTCTCCTTGCATAAATTATTTCACAAAAACATACACAATCCACTGAGCCAGTGCAATCAGCGTGATTCCAAGAATCATGCTTCCTGCACCGTAAATCACTGCAGTCACAGGCTGTCCGCCTTTCATTAAATCGGTCATTTCGAAGGCGAAGGTTGAAAAGGTTGTGAAACCTCCGCAAACGCCCACCTTCAACATAAGTACCCAGTTTGAATTGCTTGCATTATATTTTACAGCAAACGCTGCTATAAGTCCTATTAGAAAAGCCCCTAGTAAATTGACCATGAAGGTTTTTATAGGGAAGGCCATTTCGCTGCCCAGGGGCAGAAAGCCCATTAAATATCTGCACACGGCGCCTATGAAGCCACCGATGCCTACAAAGATGCACTGTATCATTTGGCGTCCTCCTGGCCCGCTACCAGCATTTCCATTGCCTCCACATATCCGTCGAAGCCCTTGCCCATGACAGTTCCCACGCAACCAAGTCTGATATAGGAAACCTGCCTAAAGTCTTCACGTTGGCTGACATCGGATATGTGCACTTCGACAGTTGGAATTTCAACTGTTTTCACTGCGTCAAGAAGCGCTACGCTGGTGTGAGTGTAGGCTGCTGGGTTTATGACGATGCCGTCGTAAACCCCATAAGCCTGCTGGATTCTATCCACCAGGTCGCCTTCGTGATTGGACTGGTAGAAGTCCACACCAACGCCCAGGGCGCGTGCCCCGCATCTCACATGTTCTACCAAATCATCGTATGTACCTTTTCCGTAAATCTCCGGCTCCCTAATACCTAACATGTTTAGGTTTGGGCCGTTTATTACCAAAATTCTCATAGTTTTTACCATATGTACGCGTCGCGCCATGCGATGTTCACCGCGGTCCCGCCGCCAAACAACGTACCATCACGCCATACAACGACCCCGCCGCCAAACAACGAACCATCGCCCGCACGGGCGCTAGTCTCGTCCCTCATTATTATTAATGAAGTAGTCGCTCCACTTAGCGTACAAATCTTTTCTTTCTTCGTATATTTTTTCAACTGGCATAGATTGGGAAATCGGACGGCCCTCTGTTTCTAGCTTGTCCAGGTCTCGCTTAATCCAGCAGATTGTTGCATTCTGTTTTATTATAAAATAGTTTTTCTTGGTTTTCACGATGCCGCCGCCAGCTGCAATGACAACGCCTGACTTGATGCAGGCCTTCTCAAGCATTTCCGTTTCAACCTTGCGGAAGTACGACTCGCCCTTACTTTGGAAAATTTCCGGAATAGACATGCCTTCGTGTTCGATAATCATGTCATCAACGTCCAGGAATTCGCGTCCCATGTTTTCAGCCATTTCGCGTCCCAAAGTGGTTTTGCCCGCCCCCGGCATGCCGATGAGAACTAGGTTAAGGGTCTCGCGGCGAACCTCGTCGTGAACATTTTCCAAGGCTTCGTGCTCAATTTCTATCCCTGTGAAAATTTCGCAAGCTTCCTTTGCCTGCGCAACCAACATCTTGAGACCGCCAGAAGCTGGAATGTCCGCAGCCATGGCATCTAAGACGAATTTGGTTTTGTTCGGGTTGTATATAAGGTCCAAAGCGCCCTCGCACTGAGGAAAACTGCTTGGTTTCAGCGGAATTCGGTCGTTGTCCGGATACATGCCCACAGGTGTTGCGTTTACGATAATCTGGGCGTCGCCGGCCACGTCGTGAACGTTTTCGTAGTTAACAGCGCCACCGCGAGAGACAACAATTACCTCTTCAGCACCCATGTCGGTCAAAACAGCCTGAACCGTCAGTGACGCACCGCCACTGCCGAGAACCAGGCATTTCTTTCCCATAGGGTCGATTTCTGTAGCCTCTATCAAATACTGGAAGCCATAGTAATCCGTGTTGTAGCCCTTGATAATGCCGTCGGCTGTTTTTACAATGGTGTTGACAGCGCCGATTTTCTTCGCCGCCTCAGAAAGCTCGTCGCAGTATTGCATAACGGTCTTTTTATATGGTATGGTTACGTTGAAACCGCCATACTCCTCAGACTTTATCCAAGCCTCCAAATCCTCTTCATTGGTTTCAATCAGATCATACTCATAGTCAGCAAACTTGCTGTGAATAAGAGCTGAATAGCTGTGTCCCAGCTTTTTTCCGATTAATCCAAACTTTCTCATTAATACCCTTCCTTGTCAAATCTCCGTATAGCTTCCAAGATAAGTGCACTCCTCGGTCAAATCCTCCAACTGGTTCATAAGCCTGATAAATTCCTCCGAATAAACCTCTGACATAATGTCAAAATAGAACATATACTCAAAGTCTCTCTCAGGAATAGGTCTACTTTCCAGCTTAACTAAGTTAATTCCAAGAGCGTTGAATCTTGCAAGTACGTTGTAAAGCGATCCCGGTTTATGCTTAGTAACAAGCATCAAGCTTGTTCTATTTGCGCCGGGGTAGATTTCCAGCTTCTTGCTTATGCAAATGAATCTGGTGTAGTTATTTAAATTGTCCTGAACGTGGTCTGCAAGGCATTCCAAATTGTAAAGATCGATACAATTTCCAGAAGCTAAAGCTGCCACATCATTTCTCTCAGACTCAGCAACAAATTTTGCCGCCTGAGCAGTGTTTTCCAGAACAGTGATCTTGGCATGAGGGAAGTTTTTTAGGTAGTCGTCACACTGCATAATTGCCTGCTCGTGAGACACGATTTCCTTAATATCTTCCTTTTTCACGCCTTTTTTTGCCATCAGACAATGGTTAATTTTCAGTCTGACGCTTTTTACAATATAGAAGTTGTGCTTCATCATAAGGTCATAAATCTGATTGACCGAGCCCGCTGTACTGTTCTCCAAAGGAAGAATTCCGTACTTACAAAGCCCACTCTCAACAGCCGCAAAAACTCCGTTAAAGTTTTTCAAGAAAAAAATCTGTGGCATAGCAAAAAGTTTTTCACACGCCTCCTGTGAGTACGCACCCGTCACGCCCTGACAAGCAACAGCCGCGCGAGCTGGGAACACCTTAGGTGTTTCCTCTAAGGCGGTTTTGATCGCCTTTACGCAATCAGTGTCTTGCTGCGTGATCTTTCTCTGATGGTCCTTGCTGACCTCGAGAATTGTGTTGTACAGGATTCTGGAGTAGCCCGCCATGTCGTCGGACACCATGTTGGTAATAGCGTCGAGCTTTTCCCTTTCTCTCATAGCGTCGTACACAGGAAGCTCATTTTCCTGCTTGAACCTAGCGATTTCCTCCACCGTTCTCATTCTTTCTTCCAGCTGTTCGACAATCTTCTTGTCGATTTCGTCAATCTTTTTTCTATAGTCCCCCATTGAAGCCATTTTACAACCTCCTTCTATTATACTATATTTACCTATCCAATATCAAATCATATAATGCAATTGCGCATGCCGCTTCCACGCAAGGCAGGGCTCTTGGCACTATGCACGGGTCGTGGCGCCCTCTAACTCCAAGGGTTTCAGCCATTTCTTTGCTGTAGCTGATGCTCCTTTGTTCCATGGAAATTGACGGGGTCGGCTTCACCGCAACCCTGAAAATTATAGGCATTCCCGACGTAATTCCGCCCAAAACGCCACCGTGGTTGTTTGTACGGGTCCGCACAACTTTGTCCTCGCCCTCGCCCTCGTAGTAAAACTCGTCATTATTCTCGCTGCCGCGCAGCCTTCCGGCATCAAAACCAACTCCGAACTCTATTCCCTTAACGGCTGGAATTGCAAATACAGCCTTGGCAATATTATTCTCTACTCCATCAAACATTGGATTTCCAATGCCTGCCGGTAGGCCATTTACAGTGCATTCAATGATTCCTCCAACGGAATCTCCTTTTTCTCTTGCCTCATCTATGGCAGCATATGGGTCTTCACTGTTTCCACCGATTTCTTTTATATTAGCATCTATGGTAATTCCCGATTCAGCCAAAATCTGCTTGATTATTCCTCCTGCAATGCAAAGCGGCGCAGTAAGTCTTCCAGAAAAATGGCCTCCGCCACTGACATCCTCGAAGCCCTTGTATTTTACATGGGCAGTATAATCAACATGTCCCGGTCTGGGAATGTCCCTTATATTATCGTAGTCTTGCGACTTTGTATTTGTGTTATGAATAATTGCAGTTAACGGGGCTCCGCAGGTTTTGTTCCCTACGAGACCGCTGAGAAACTCAGGCACGTCTGCCTCCTTGCGCGGCGTGGAGTACTTATTTTGGCCCGGCGCCCTGCGATCCATGAACGCCTGCAATTCTTCCATATTAATCTCAAAACCTGCCGGCAGTCCGTCTACAGTCACTCCTATGGCATGAGAGTGAGACTGCCCGAAGATTGAAATTTGAATGTTTTTTCCGTAGGTTGAAGACATATTATTCTACCTTTCTATCTAGCTCTAAATCCCGCAAATCCTCAAAGAATCTCGGATATGATTTCGCTACTGCTTCCTTTCCTTCTATTTCTACCTTGCCTTCTGAAATAAGGGAGGCAATGGCCGCCATCATTGCTATGCGATGGTCGTTATGGGATGAAACCTTGCCACCCTTCAGCCTCTGAACCCCATGGATTACAAGGCCCTCAGGCTTTTCCTCTATATCAGCCCCCAAGGCGTTCAGAACCTGAGTCACCGATGCCAGCCTATCGCTTTCTTTTATACGAAGCCTGCCCGCATTTTTGATAACGGTGTCACCTGCCGCCGCAGATGCCAAAACCGCTAGCACCGGCACCATATCCGGAATCTGCGATGCGTCAATTTCAATGCCCACAAGACCTGTACTGGCCTGCGATTCTGCATTGCTAGCAGCGCCTCTGCCAGTCTGTGGCTCTGCGCCGGCTGGCGGACCGACCCAGATTTCGTCGGCCCTTGCGTCCACCCTTGCGCCAAACTCTTCCAAAATCGGCACAATGGCTTTGTCCCCCTGAAGGGAGTTTTGATCCAGGCCGCCTACCGCAATGCCTCCCGGCACCAGTGCTCCAGCTGCAAGCCAGAAGCAGGCATTAGACCAGTCGCCTTCAACAGTATAACTTCCCGGGCTCACGTATTTCTGACCGCCCGGAACATTGTAGATATGAGCAGCCTCCTCGCCAGGCATTACGGTGGATCCAGACCTTCTTACCTCACCTGGCTCCTCGTCCACTTCAATTCCAAAGTCCCTTAGGACTTTCATCGTCATATCCACATAGGCCTTTGATTCAAATTTACCACTTATAATTATTCTGCTGTCCCCTTCCAAAAGAGGTAGCGCAAACAGCAAGCCGCTAATATACTGGCTGGAAACGTCTCCGGCTATGTTAAAGTCCCCGGCCTCAAGCTGCCCCTCAATGGTAAGAGGAATGCTTCCCATAGGACTTAATTTGCAGCCATGGCGTGTAAGTTCCTCATACAAAGGAGATAAAGGTCTTTCCGGCAATCTTCCTTCACCGTAAAAGTCAGCGCTGTGCCCCAAAGCTCCCATAATAGGAAGCAAGAATCTCAAAGTTGACCCGCTTTCCCCTGGGTGCATTTCCCTTTGACCTGCGACCAAAGCCTCCAGACATGAAATTGTCGCATCGATATCCTTCGAGCTTGCCCTGCACTCGACCTGGACAACACTGCCCAGCCTAGCTAGTGCGCTGGAATCGGTCTCCTTTCTTTCAGAAAGCCTTCCACTGTCAGCGAAATCTCGACTCGAGATTTCGCCATCTGCACCGCACAGCTTCGCTAGTGCGCTACAGATATATGCTCTATGCGCCATGGATTTCGATGAAATTATATCTATTTTTCTCATAGAATTTCCCTTAATTCTTCTGTGCTGATTCTCTTCAGCACACATTTTCCAATTCTCTCAGGAACAACCAGGTCAATTACTCCGGCCTTCCTCTTTTTATCGGAAAGCATAATCTTATAAAGCTCTTCCATTTTGTAATCAATGGATAAATCGAAGCCGTATTCTTCCAGTAGGCTTCTGATTTCTGCCGCACATTCCTTGCTGCACCAGCCCTGTCTTGCTGAAATATCCGCCACCTCCGCCATTCCCTTAGCCACAGCAAAACCGTGTCCTATGGCAAAATTGCTGGCGCGCTCAATGGCGTGGCCAATGGTATGTCCAAAGTTTAGGAGCTGACGCTTTCCGTTGTCAAACTCGTCCTCTGCGACTATTTGGGTTTTGATGGAGACGCAGCACTCCATGATTTCCGGCAGATTTGCCTTGACATTAGAAACATCCGAAAGCAATTCCCAAAGCTCCTCATCGGCCAAAACCCCGTATTTAATGACCTCCGCCATACCCTCAAGAAAAATTTCAGGCGGCAGAGACTCAAGCATGGACAGGTCGCGCCAGATGAGGGCCGGTTGATGAAAGGCCCCTGCCAAATTCTTGCCCGCCGGCAGATTTATGGCGGTTTTGCCGCCAATGGACGAATCCACAAGGGCCAAAACCGTCGTCGGCACCTGAATCACCTTGATTCCCCTAAGATAAGTGGCCGCCACAAAACCGGTCAAATCCCCAACTACGCCGCCGCCAAGAGCCACAAGCCCATCGGCCCTAGTAATGGGAATTTCCGCTAAAAAATTCATGAGCTTCAGGTAAGTCTCCCCGCTTTTGGACTCCTCCCCAGGAGCCACCACATAGCTACAAACCTTGAAACCACTGTCTTCCAGTTCTTTAACACATTTGTCTAAATAAAGAGGCTTCACGTTCTCGTCGGTGACCACCACCAGGGTGTCGCCGCCTAAAACTTTCTTAACAGCTTCGCCTAATCCCTGCATTTCTTCTCAACCTCAACTTTTCTCTCTCGTCCCGAAGCGAGCAGCTGCCGCATTTTCTCGGCATCCTGGTCCTCCAATGCCTTGGAATACTCCTGTAGCTCGTCGATGAGAGTATCTATTTCAAACTTCAAATTATCCCTATTTTCCATGAACAGCTCCGTCCACATGTCCGCGTCTAGGTACGCAACGCGAGTGAAATCGCGGTAGCTGCCCGCCGAAATTGCGACCCCGTCGTCTAAGGCTGTTTGGCTCTTGATGAAGGCGTTGGACACCACGTGGGCCATCTGCGACGTAAAAGCGATGATTTTGTCATGCTCCTCGGCGCTGCACGCAATAATTCGATCAAAACCAGCAGCGTGGATTATTTTCCTCATCTTGCTGAGTTCCTCAATCCCCATGTCCTTGCCCGTCACCACGGCGAAAGGCGCGCCCTCGAAAAGGTCGTACCTGCTGTTCTTAAAACCGCCAAATTGCAGCCCCGCCATAGGGTGGCCACCCACATAGGTGAAGCCGTATTCCTCGGCCAGCCTGAAGCCCGCCTCGCAGACCCTTCTCTTGGTTCCGCAGCAGTCGATTACCATAACGCTCTCGGCGATTTCAGGCGCCTTCTCCTCCATCCATTTTACCGCAGGAACCGGTGGAATTGCAATCATTATGCAGTCACATTCGTTCATATTTTCGTCTGTCAATGGCGCGTCTATGGCGTCCGCCATTTCAGCGAATTGCGTAGTCAGTGGGTTTTGATCGAAACCCACAACCGAAAAGCCCGCCTGCTTGTATGCACGCGCCAGGGAGCCGCCGATTAGCCCCAGGCCGATGATTCCGATTTTCATTTTAAATCACCTCGCGAATCTTGTTGACTTTTCCCATAAGCGTTGCAAATTGTGCCGGTGTCAGTGACTGTGCACCGTCGCAAAGTGCCTTGGCCGGATTGTTGTGAACCTCGATCATAAGACCGTCAGCCCCGCATGCTGCAGCAGCTAGAGCCATTGGTTCCACTAGGTCTGCGTGACCTGTAGCGTGGCTCGGGTCGATGACAACCGGCAGATGAGTCAGCCTGTGAAGCACAGGAACTGCCGAAAGGTCAAGGGTGTTTCTCGTGTAAGTCTCGAAAGTTCTGATTCCTCTTTCGCAAAGAATTACGTTTTCGTTGCCGCCGGCCATAATGTACTCAGCGCTCATAAGTAGTTCCTTAATTGTGTTTGCAAGACCTCTCTTCAGCAGAATTGTCTTCTTTGTCTTGCCCAGCTCCTTCAGAAGCTCGAAGTTCTGCATGTTTCTTGCGCCAACCTGAATCACGTCAACGTCTTCGAAAAGCGGAAGATGGCTGGCGTCCATAATTTCTGTAACAATTGGAAGCCCAGTGTGCTTCTTGGCCTCCAGCAGTAGCTCGATTCCTTCAGCCTTCATGCCCTGGAAGTCGTATGGGGAAGTTCTTGGCTTAAAAGCTCCGCCTCTTAGAAGCGTTGCCCCTGCTGCCTTTACGCCCTCTGCCACTTCTTTAATCTGTGCCGGATTCTCAACTGAGCACGGCCCTGCAATTACTGCAAAATTGCCTCCGCCGATTTTCACTCCATTGACATCTATAACTGAATCCTCCGGATGGAAATGCCTGTTAGCACTCTTAAATGGCTCTGAAACCTTAGTCACTTTCTCTACAATATCAAGGAGTTCCAGCATTTCCGGATCGATATTGGAGGTGTTTCCAATTAGCCCCAGCACCGTATAAGTTTCGCCCTGGGATTCGTGAACTGTAACGCCCTGCTCTTCAAACCAGTGAATTAACTGCGCCCTCTGCTCTTCTGTTGTGTTGGGTTTTAAAACTGTAATCATCTTTCTACCTCCATAAATTTCCTTAATCAAAAACTCCGCCAATCGGTTTCGACTGCGGAGTTTGTAAGTAATCTAAATATTAAATCTTCTGTGTATAAAACTTGCGTAATCACTCAAACTTTTTCATTGCAGCAAAACCTACTCCTTCTTGTCCATAAAGAAAAAGTAATAATAATAGTATTCTGCTGCAAAAAACATATTTTTCATGATTACATTTCGTTCCTTTCGTAAGTATGGGATTATACTACCACATCGCCGGAGGAACTTCAAGTGTTTTTCACAAATTAATTATATTATTTTTGTGGATATTACACAACTTTCGTAGTCCAGTCTTCGAGATTCCAAATGTCAGTCACAATATCCTCATAGAATTCAGGTTCATGACTTACTAGAATTACAGTGCCCTTAAAGTCTCTAACAGCTTCCTTAAGCACATCCTTCGCCACTGGATCCAGATGGTTAGTAGGTTCGTCTAAAACCAGTAAATTCATAGGGTTCTGCATCAGCTTGCACAGTCTGAACTTAGCATTCTCGCCTCCGCTAAGTACCCTAACCTGGCTCTCTATATGTTCTGTTGTAAGTCCGCACTTAGCAAGTGCTCTTCTTACTTCCCCATTGTCCATTGCTGGGAATTCATCCCAGAAATCCTGTAGCGCAGTTTTGCTGCTTCCATCGTGTTCCTGTTCAAAATATGCCGGTTCAGCATAATAATCCAGCTTAACCTCTCCATCAAAGGCAGGAATAATTCCAAGCATAGTCTTCAGCAATGTGGACTTACCAAGACCGTTTACACCCTTAATAGCAATCTTCTTTCCTCTTTCAACATGGAAAGTCAGTGGATTTGTAAGAGCTTCATCGTATCCGATTACTAAGTTTTCTGCCTCAATTACATACTTGCCCGGCGCTCTTGAATAATCGAACTGAAATACCGGCTTTGGTTTATCCTTAATCAGCTCGATTTTTTCCATTTTATCTAGCTTCTTCTGTCTGGATTTTGCCATATTAGTTGTAGCTATACGAGCTTTATTTCTAGCTATGAAATCTTCCAGATCCGCGATTTCCTTCTGCTGCTTCTTATACGCCTGCTCTAGCTGTGCACGCTTAATATCGTACATGCGCATAAAGTCGTCATAGTTTCCTGCATATCTTGTAAGCACGCCCTCTTCAACGTGGTAAACAACGTTTACTACATCATTAAGGAACGGAATATCATGGGAAACCAGCAGGAACGCGTTCTCGTAATTCTGAAGGAAACGAGTCAGCCAGATAATATGGTTCTCATCCAGATAGTTAGTCGGCTCGTCCAAAATCAAAATCATTGGGTCCTCTAGAAGAAGTTTTGTTAGAAGAACCTTGGAACGCTGACCTCCTGAAAGTTCTGAAACATCCTTGTCCAGCCCAATATCGCCGAGGCCTAAGCCGTTCGCGTACTCTTCAATTTTTGAATCTATTGTATAGAACCCACTGTGTTCCAGAATGTCCTGAATTTCCGCAGCGTCCTCCATAAGTTTTGCCATTTCTTCATCTGACGCTGTAGCCATCTTGTCATAAGCCTCAAGCATTTCCTTTTCCAAATCGAAGAAGTGTGCGAAGGCTTCGCGAAGTACCTCTCTGATAGTTTTGCCCGGGCTCAGAGTTGTTCTCTGGTCTAGATACCCTGTGGTGATACGGTTACACCAGCTAACCGTACCGGAATCCGGCATCAGATTACCTGTAATAATATTTAAAAAAGTCGACTTTCCTTCGCCGTTAGCGCCGACAAGAGCAACGTGCTCGCCCTTGTTCAGCCTAAAAGAAGCATCGTCAAGAATTTGTCTTCCCCCAAAACCGTGAGAGACCTTATCCACTATTAGTACACTCATTCTGTCATATCTCCATTTTCCACTTTATTTATTGTTTTGTCGTTTGCTTATTTTATTTCGCTGTGCGCGTTGCGCTACGTGCTGCAACTCTTACGTCGCTTCGCGTGCTGTAAATCTTGCGTCGCATGCTATAGGCCACGCGGTTACGTCGCCTTCTGCTTCCTGTGCGCACATACATAGTTAGTTTATCATTTTTTTGTTGATGCCGCAAGCATTTCACTACATCTCCTGCTAATGTAAATGGCAGTCGCTAACTTAGTAGAGGATGCCGCCCTATTAAAGGACTCGATTCTATCAGTTCTGGCATATTAAGCCTTTTTTGAAGATGCAGTACCAAAATACATGATAAAAACCTACTCTTACCGCCTTGTTTTCTATTGTACCAGGTTCTAGAAAGACTCTTGCATTATTTTCTATACAAGAATTGTCCCTTTCTAGAGATAATGTATGTGATGTGGGTAATTCTGTTGGGAGTATTTGACATTTTGTGCTGTAGCTTAGTGTTAGCTTGGTACTGACTAATTTGAAATCTCAAAATGTGCCAGAAATGATACATTGACTAAAGGATTTGAGTGGCTAGTAGGAGACTGTGGCATGATAAACATTAAAAAATAATTTTCTTAAATAGCCTACTAGAAATTTCTATTAGTTTTGATATAATCTTTCTTAGAAACGTGTGCGCATGGGAGGCGCATTTACGATAATCGAAGGGAGGCGCGCCTATAAATGAATGCAACAATTTCAAATCCTGGTGCAGGTTGGCGCTCGCAGCTTGCAATTGTGTGGAAGCTGAGCATTCCGGCAATTCTCACACAGTTGACCTCAATGGTCATGCAATATATTGATTCTGCCATGGTCGGGCATCTTGGTGCCAACGCGTCAGCATCTATTGGGCTGGTCGTAACAAGCACCTGGCTTATAAATGGAATCGGGTTTGCCATAATGGCCGGCTTTTCCGTGCAGGTGGCGCAGTACATCGGCGCTGGCGAACCGCATAACGCGCGGCGAGTTGTAAAGCATGGCCTGGTTGCCTGTTTGATAGTGTCCATAGTTACAATGGTCATTGGTGTTTTGATCGCGAAACCGCTGCCGAGGTGGCTTGGCGGTGAGGAGGTTCTTTGGGCCGATGCCAGTGCTTATTTCCTTGTGTATTCTCTTACAATACCTGCATTGAACTTTCACAGACTTGCATCTAGCTATATGCAGAGTGCCGGCAATATGGTAACACCAAGTATTCTCAACGGATTAACCTGCGTAGCTGATGCATTTTTTAATATTTTACTGATTCCGAAATACGGAGTTCTAGGAGCAGCTCTAGGAACAGCTATTGCCACAATTGTTGTGTGCATTCCAATTATGTGGATATGTTGCTTCCGCTATGAACCATTGCGCATAAATAGAAAGGAAGCCTGTCCTCTTGATGTTGGTATTCTTAAGCGTGCGTCTAAAATTGGAATTCCTGTCGGCCTGGAAGAAATGATTATGTCCAGTGCCTACGTAGCTGCAACAGCGATCATTGCGCCTCTTGGCTCCATCGCCATTGCCGCGCACTCATTTGCAGTCACTGCTGAAAGCCTATGTTACATGCCTGGATACGGTATTGCCATGGCAGCTACAACTCTTGTAGGTCAAAGCATAGGCGCCGGCAATTACAAGCTTGCCAGAAGATACGGCTATCTGACTACCGCCTTTGGAAGTGCCTTTATGACAGTTAATGCAGTAATAATGTTTTTTGCTTGCCCATTGGTCTTCATCATCCTTACACCGGTCAAAACAGTCCAAGTCGTAGCAACGGAAATTCTCCGTATCGGTTTGCTTGCTGAACCTTTTTACGGTGCATCTATCGTTGCATCGGGTGCCCTTAAAGGTGCCGAAGATACTTTGGTTCCAAGTCTTATGGCCCTCTTCAGCATGTGGGCAGTTCGCCTGGGCCTAGCTATGGTTCTTGTTCCAATTTTCGGTGTCCGCGGCATGTGGATTGCAATGGCTATCGAGCTTTGCTTCCGCGGAATCATTTTCCTTGCTCGCTTGTTTACTTCAAAATACATGAAGGCGCCCGAGGTATAGGCGGGCCTAAACTGACCGGCGAGTGGCGAAATGTCTTGATATCTTGAAATAAACTAAAAAAAGGTGAAACGCGAGCCAATCTAGCACAACGTTTCACCTTTACTCTCAATAATTTACAACTTGAAAGAATTCATCATTTATGATATATTGACTATTTCTTCATTTCCTCATATCTCTTAACTTTGCCTGTAGTGGTCTTCACCATGGGTTCGTCCGTAACCCTCAGGCGCAGCATCTGCTTGTACACAGGCAGTTCCCCATTGATCTGGTCAATGTCGCGACGAATAATCGCCTCGATTTCAGCCGGGTCCGTAACGCCGTAATTATCCTTCATCACGTCCTTCTTGTACGTAATCTTGACGCAAAGCGCCAGGTCCTTCTCGTCGCCGTGCTTAGGTTCCCCATAGACCATGCTGTCCTCAACATAAGGCAAATTAGCTATCAAAACCTCCAGTTCCTCAGGATACACGTTTTTACCATTCTTTAGGACAATTACGTTCTTCATTCTGCCACAGATGAAAATATAGCCTTCGTCGTCCAAATAGGCCAGGTCTCCAGTGTGAAGCCATCCGTCCTGGATTACCTTAGCTGTCTCTTTCTCATTCTCATAGTAGCCAAGCATCACGTTTGGTCCGCGCGCGATAAGCTCACCGATTCCGTCTTCATTAGGATTGTCGATGGCCACTTCGATGCCCGGCATTCCGCGCCCGATTGAGCCTGCCTTATGCTCCATGGCAGTTTCTGCCGCGATGCAAGGAGACGCCTCGGTCATGCCATAACCCTGGTACGCCAAAATCCCCATAGCATCAAAACCTTCAGCCGCCACAGGATCCAGTGCGGAAGCCCCACTAATTACATATCTCAGGTTTCCTCCAAGCTGTGCGTGAACATCTTTGAAAATCTTACGGCGCTTGTCAATTCCAAACTTCAGAAGCAGACGTGAAAGTTTGATTCCTGTCTGGAATTTCTTTTCCTTGCCTTCTTTCTTTATAGTAGACATTATTCTCTTATAAATAGACTCAATTAACAGAGGCACACAAACAAATACAGAAACCTTGTATTCAGCAATGTTCTTTTGAATATACTTCAGTCCCTCACAGTAAGTTGTTGTGGCACCAGCCGCGATCATAAGCAACTGACCTGTTGCCCCAAAAGTATGATGATAAGGTAAAAACGCCATATTTACATCTCCATGACGAATGTCCTCTACCTGCATCATTGAATAAATGTCAAAAGTAATATTGTAATGAGAAAGCATTACAGCCTTCGCCATAGAAGTAGTTCCCGACGTGAACAACAAAATCGCCATAGCGTCCTTATCGATAGGAAGCTTCATGTAGTCATCCATGCCAGCTTCAACCAGGTCCTGACCTTCACTTATCAAAGCCTGCACGCTTTCATATCCGTCAATTTCATCCATACAGATGTAATCCGTAATCCCAGTGTTACCACTGTCTCTCAATTCCTCAACAAGTGCCTTATGAGCCTTATCAAAAACAATAGCAGTTGCAGAACTTCTGACAATTGAAGATTCAAGTTCCTCATAAGGAAGTCCCTTATCTAGAGGTACTGAAATTCCGAGACCTCCTACAATTGCTAAATGAGAAAGAAGCCATTCATAACAATTGTTACCCAAAATAGCAATTCGTCTCCCCTGAAAACCTCTCTTCAAAAGAGCTGTTCCAAATCCATTGATTTCATCTCTAAATCTTTTGAAGCTGATATTCTCATAAGTGAACTCTTTTCTTGATAATTTGTGCTTTATAATAAATGCTGTGTCCTGGTCATATTCCATAGCTGCATAGCTTACCATATCTCTCAAGTTCTCATGTAGAACCGGATTGAAAATTGGTTTAAGTTCTTGAACTCTTTTCATTCTATTTTTCCTCCTCTAAAGGTGAATCGCAATACTACATTCTACCACATCACATCTTCAGTGTCAAAAGGCACTCCGCGGTTCCAAGCGCATAACCAAGCAGAATTCCAAGCACCTCCAGCGCTGCAACCATTCATGCAATTCTATCAAACTTGGCACATTTCTAGAATTTCAACTCCCTGGTACCAAAGAGCCATCATATTGCACCCTCAAAGCTCTGGCATAATTTTACATTCATCAAAATAATACCCCTTTTAACCTTATTTTAGGTCGAAAAGGGGTAATCATGTGCAAATATTTTTGCACCAATAGCTAAGCTAGCAACTTTTATAGGCCATTTTCTATGGGAAAATTGTAAGTTTCTTGCAACTATATCCTTCCGTAGCATTTCGTTGGTACTACACTTTCAAAGTTCAGCAAATGTGCCAGAAATGATAGATTTCAGTGCGACAAAACCTAGCCGTTGCAACAAAATCATGGCCGGCGCGATATATCCAGGATTATGCTTCGATTTCTTTAATAAGGTTAACCATTTCGATTGCAGAAACCGCGCAGTCGTAACCCTTGTTGCCTGCCTTTGTGCCTGCACGTTCAATTGCCTGTTCGATGTTTTCAGTAGTAACAACGCCGAACATTACTGGAATTTCGCTAGCTAGTGAAACCTGTGCAATTCCCTTAGAAACTTCGTTGCAAACATAATCATAGTGGCTTGTTGCTCCACGAATTACAGCGCCTAGACAAATTACAGCATCGTACTTTCCGGATTTTGCCATCTTCTGAGCGATAAGCGGAATTTCAAAAGCACCTGGAACCCAAGCAACATAAATGTTTTCCTCTTTTACATCGTGACGAAGAAGACCATCCATTGCTCCGCCTAAAAGTTTGGATGTAATAAATTCATTGAAACGTGCTGCAACGATCCCTACTCTTATTTCCTTAGATACTAATTTTCCTTCAAAAGTTCTCATTATTATTTCCTCCAAATTCTCTACATTTACATTTTGTATACGTTTTCATATTTCTCACGTGCCGCGCATTTATCGTCTCATCGCACAATGCTCAACAGGCGGCGCGCATATATCAAACCAAATTAATATTCAAGTATATGTCCCATTCTTACCTGTTTTGTTTTCAGGTAGAAGAGGTCGTGGGCGTTGGCATCCATTTGAATTGGAACTCTTTCGCTGATTTCCATACCAAATTCACCCAGCTGGTAAACCTTGTCTGGGTTGTTTGTCAAAAGTCTCAGGCTCTTCACGCCGATTTCTCTTAGGATCTGTGCGCCGATGTAGTATTCTCTCGGGTCGCCATCAAAACCCAGTGCCAAATTCGCATCCAGTGTATCCATGCCCTTTTCCTGAAGTTCGTAAGCTTTCAGCTTGTTGATAAGGCCGATGCCTCTGCCTTCCTGACGCATGTAAAGCAGAATTCCTCTGCCTTCCTTGTCGATCTGAGTCATTGCTGCTACCAGCTGCTGTCCGCAGTCGCAACGCAGTGAGCCGAAAGTGTCGCCGGTTAAGCATTCAGAGTGAACACGGCAAAGTACGTTTTGACCGTCTCCGATTTCACCCTTGACAAGTGCCACGTGGTGCTCTCCGTTTAGCTTGTTAACAAAACCGTAAGCCTTGAAATCGCCGTATTTTGTTGGAAGATCAACTACCGCCATCTGTTCAACCAGCGTTTCGTGAATTTTTCTGTAGTTCTGTAAATCCTTGATTGTGATGAATTTGATATCCCATTTTTCTGCCAGTTCCATGAGTTCAGGAGTACGCATCATTGTGCCGTCTTCTCTCATGATTTCGCAACAAAGTCCGCATTCTTTAAGGCCTGCCAGACGGCAAAGGTCAACGGTTGCTTCTGTGTGTCCGTTACGTTCAAGAACGCCGTTGCGCTTTGCAAGTAGAGGGAACATGTGTCCCGGTCTGCGGAAGTCTTCTGGTTTTGCACCTTCAGCAACGCAACCCATTGCAGTTACTGAACGCTCTGCTGCGGAGATTCCTGTAGTTGTGTCAACATGGTCGATGGAAACTGTAAAGGCAGTCTCGTGGTTGTCTGTGTTATGCTGCACCATCTGCGGAATTCCCAGCTTGCTTACATATTCTTCTGACATTGGCATACAGATAAGTCCCTTGCCGTGAGTCGCCATGAAGTTGATGTTTTCCGTTGTTGCAAACTCGGCTGCGCAAATGAAGTCACCTTCGTTTTCACGATCAGGGTCGTCTGTTACTAAAACTATTTTTCCGTTGCGAAGCTCATCTAGAGCTTCCTCCACTGTATTAAACTTTCTCATATCTTCCTCCTGTTAGTTAATTTTACGTAATTCTCAGGTAATAGTTTTTTCTACTGTTAGGAAAATCGCGCCTCCTGTTAGTTAAAATCCGTACTTCGTAAGGAAATCGCGGGTGATTCCTCTCTTAGATGCGCTGCCGTTGGCCGAACCTGCGCTACCGTTAACACCGCTGCCAACAGCAGCTCCCGCGCCTAGGCTTCCGCACACCGCAGGGGCTAGCTGCATGAGCTTTTCTACATATTTCCCAATAATATCATTTTCCAAATTTACTAGGTCGCCTTCCTTCCTATCCTTGAGAACTGTCTGAGCAACAGTATGTGGAATTGCTGAAATTGCAAAGTCCGTACTGCTCACCTTTGCTACTGTAAGGCTGATTCCATCTATGGTAATTGAACCTTTTTCCACTATGTATCTCATAATTTCAGGTTTTGCTGAAATTGTATACCAAATGGCGTTGTCGTCGCGTTTGATGGTTTTGACCGTTCCCGTGCCGTCAACATGGCCGGAAACGATGTGGCCGCCGAAACGTCCGCCTGCAGCCATTGCGCGCTCCAGATTCACGTGACCGCCTCGGGTAAGGCCCGACAATGAGGAACGGTTCAGTGTCTCGTGCATCACGTCGGCCGTGAAGCCTTGCCCCCACAGAGATGTAACGGTTAGGCAGATGCCGTTGACCGCGATGCTGTCACCAATTTGTGCGTCTTCAATAACCTTAGAAGCGCGAATCCGTAAGACAGCCGAGTTCGCACCACGGCTAATCTGGTCCACAGTTCCAACTTCTTCAACGATTCCCGTAAACATTATTTATCACTTCGCTTTCTATTAAAAAGTCATCCCCCTGCTTGGAGATTTTGCTATTTCTCAAATGAAATGCCTCTGCCGGCGAGCTAACTCCGATTCCGGATACCGGCGTTTTTGCTGTCTGCCCGCCAAAAAGTTTCGGCGCAATGTAGGCATATGTTTTGTTGACGATGCCCGCCTCAAGTGCCGACCAATTCAAGGTTCCGCCACCCTCAAGCAGTATGCTGTCGATTTGCATTTCGCCAAGCTTATCCATAAGTTCATCCAGATTCACATGCCCATCGACCTCGTCTAAAACCAACACTGTGCATCCCTGGTCTTTGTACTTTTTGATTTTAGACGCATCCACGACCGGGGAGCAACATGTAGCTATAATTGTTGGAATCTCCTTAGCCGTCTGGACAAGTTTTGACTCTAGCGGCGTGCGCAAATGTGTATCACAAACAATTCTTATTGGATCTTTCCCACCGGCCATTCTGCAATTTAGCATAGGATCGTCGGCGTGAACCGTTCCAACTCCAACCATTATACCTGTGTATCTATTGCGAAGACTCTGCACATGCTCTCTCGCAGCCTCTCCTGTAATCCACTTGGACTCGCCAGTATATGCGGCAATTTTTCCATCCATGGTCATGGCGTATTTCATAGCCACGAATGGCCTTTTTGTCTGTATATAATGGAGAAATACCTCATTAACTTTATCGCATTCCTCGCGCAAGACATCCTCGGTCACTTCGATTCCATTTTCTCTCAGAATAGAAATTCCCTTTCCTGCAACCAGAGGATTTGGGTCCGCTGATCCAACAACTACGCGACTGATTCTCGCCTCAATAATTGCTTCTGTGCAAGGCGGCTGCTTGCCATAGTGGCAGCACGGCTCCAAAGTCACATATATTGTGGCTCCCGCCGGGCTTTCACTACAGTTCGCCAGGGCGTTTCTCTCCGCGTGAGGCTGCCCACATTTCTCGTGGTACCCCTGCCCAATTATCTTGCCATCTTTAACTATGACCGCTCCAACCATTGGGTTCGGCGCTGTCCAGCCACATCCATTCTGCGCCAGTTCCAAGGCCAAAGCCATGTAATCCTTGTCAATGCTATCTTGCATATAATCACCTCAATTTTGTTGGTAACAAAAAACCCCAAGCGAAATGCTCAGGGCGAAACTACAATCTTAAAACTCTGACATGTATGCATGCAAAACTCGTCAACAATAAAAAACTCCGGAATGTCAAACACTCCAGAGCACGTAATTCATACACATCACATACAAATATATTTTCTAAAATATATTTCATCTTCTTCCATCCAGACTATACTGTCGGCTTCGGAATCGCACCGAATCATGCCTTACGGCTCGTGGGCTTTACCACCGGTAGGGACTTTCACCCTGCCCTGAAGACCATATTTACTTACTACAAATAAGTATAGTCCTATAGCTCATAAAAGTCAAGGGGTGAATCTTTTCTCCCGGTTCTTTTCCACACTTTTGCAGTTGATTTTAATGTAATATAGCTCGAAAGCTTTTGAAATTA
>JAUNMH010000012.1 GCA_030537495.1 Clostridia bacterium
GATTTTCACCATTCTGTAATTGTGATTCCACACAATCCTGAATTGTGGATTTCACTACTCCTGAATGATGATTTTCACAATTCAGAGAAATGCCTGTTTTCCCCTTGTTTTCTGCTTCTTGTTGCAAATTTGCACATTTCTTATGTCTTTCCTGTTTCGATTGCAAGTCTGCAATTTTTTTATGATCTTCCTGCTCAGATTGCAAATCTGCACAGCTATCCATCGGCTTTTGGTCTGGCACTTCTCTGAGCATAAAATTTTTCACATAAATAACATTAGGCTTTCCCAGTCCCAGACGTTTCTTTTCAATCAGTCCAATCCCATTATTACTGTCCAGCTCTTTTACCAGCTTCACTGCCTTTTGGGTTCCACAGTTCATCAGCTCTGCAATTTCTTCCACCGTGAAAATAATATATACTCTGTCCTCTAAATCCAGCCATCGGTTCTTAATGCTCAGGCTCATACGGTCCAGCATCAGACCGTATAATACCTTTGCTTCACAAGAAAGAGCTTTAAAGCATGGTTCTGTAAACAGCACTTTCGGGACACGATAAAAGCTGTATTGTTCCGCTTCCATTCCCGTAAAATAATCAAACTGTATCTTCTGCATCTGCTACTCCTTCTCTGTTTTCTTTCCACTTATCCAAAAGCATAAAAATGACTTCTTCTATCTGTTCTTTAGAATATGTCTCTGGAAAATAATTGCCGATTTTTTTTGCCGAAATGGTTACATTGATTTTACTGTTTTCTTTTTTCAATAAAATGGCATAGATATAACCCTGATTTAATTTTCCATTTGCACTGCATTCCTTTAATTGTTCTGCCTGTTGTTTTGTCGGAAAGATATTACTGTTGACAATTCCTTCCAGAAGCCATTCCTGTTCCTGTGGTTTCAGATAAGACAATTTTTCTCCCACTATCATAGGGATTTTATTATCGTCCACATATTCCAATAATCCATCTGATAATGAAGCCAGACGGATATATCTCTGCACAGTTCTTCCACTGTCCCCGGCTGTTTCACCAACCATATCTGCCGTATATTTTTCACCTTTACTTCCCTGGTGCTTCATAGCATCATATTTCATCTTATAGGCATGGGCCTTTTCACTTGGCAGAATATTTTCACGCTGAATGTTGGAATCGACCATAATTATGACAGCTTCATCATCTGTATAGTTTCGGACAAGGACTGGCATAGTTGTCTTACCACACAGTTCACAGCCTCTTTTTCTCCTGTGTCCAGAAATCAGTTCGTATCCACCTTCTGATCGGGGTCTTACCAGAGCAGGATTTAAAACACCGTAGTTTTTAATACTCTCTACTGTCTCATCCATTTTTTCATCATCGCTCACACGAAATGGATGATTTTTAAAAGGATGGAGCTTTTCCAGTTCTATTTCCATAACCTGGTTCATACTCTTTTCCGGTGATTCTTCTAATCCCAGTAACTCATCATAAGTGGTGAGCTGAATCTCTTTTTTCGGTCTACGCATGTTTCAACACCTCCTGAACCAGTTCCCTGTAACTGTCTGCCCCTTTGCTTTTTCCATCATAAGCAAATATACTTACACCCTCAGATGCTGTTTCTGCAAGGCTTTCTGTTCTTGGAATTGTCTGCTCAAAAATCTTAATATCATCTCCATATGTGCTTACGATTGCCTGCTTATTTCTCTTTGCATTGTTGTAACGGCAATTATCCATTGTGAACAAAATACCTTCTATCTGCAATTCCGGATTAAACCTCTGATGGATTCCTTTTACCACTTTCAGTAATTCCATAAGTCCATCCGCCGCATAATATTGTGGCTGTACCGGAATCAGAACGCTGTCCGCTGCACTCAACGCATTGATTGTCAGCATTCCCAATGATGGCATACAGTCAATCAGAATATAATCATATTCATCTTTCAACAGTTCCAGATACTCTTTCAGTACTTTTTCCCTATCCTCAACAGTAAATAAGGACATATCCATTCCGGCAAGCAATTTATTGGACGGAATCAGATCCATCCCTTCTTCATGGTGCAAGACTGCTTCCTTTGGATCAAACTCCAGTCCCATGATGATATTTTCCATCATACTCTTTAAAGTCACTTTGATATTTTTGGGAAATCCCAGTCCCATTGTCAGATGTCCCTGCGGATCTGCATCTACCAGCACTACTTTTTTCCCATTCTTTGTCAGTCCGGCTCCCAGATTGATGGTTGTCGTTGTTTTGGCTACTCCGCCCTTCTGATTTGCAATAGCAATTACTTTACACATATACTTTCCTCCGATTTACTGTTTTTCTTCTACTTCTACATAAACACGAAAATATTTACTTGTTCCTTTATTTGCATAAGCATCAGATACTTCCAGGACATCCAATTCCTTATGCTTTTCCAAAATACGGCGAAACCATTGAATGTCCCTCAAAGTACCCTGTAATCTAATTTTCAGCATATGTATCCTCCCAGTCTTTGTAAAAGCAATACTCTGGATAACGGATTTTAATGGCTTCCCAGAAATACCGGGCATATCCACAGCAAAACAAATCCTCTACGGTATAACACTGACATTCTTTCAACTGATCTTCTTCTGCTTCGTAATCTCCGACGCTTGGTGTTCCATTACAATACAGGTTAAATGCCATACGGACAATTCGTAAACTTCCACTGGTCTGCCACCCTTCCTGCAGGCATTCCGTTTTTACACATCCAGTTTTAAAATTATAGATTTTATTCACATTATTTCTTGTGTCTCTGTCGATACCCAGGCAATAAACCAAAGCCCGATGGTAGACATCCTGATATCTGCATTTTTTCAGATATTCCTCATAAAATTTTTCGTGTTCCCTGCTCTTGAAAGTAATTGTGCGAGAATTGCTATTCTCTGCTCTTAACGCTGTGTTTGTCATTTTCATTTTCCTCCTGAATTTTTAATATTTTGGTATAAAAAAGACACTCCATTTCTGGAATGCCCCATAAAAAATAGGGACACCCGCTTTTAACAAGTATCCCTATAATCTATCAATGATCTGATAGCTCTCTATTCATTTTCATATTCAAGATTCTTTGTGTTCCCCGTCCCGAGGTCTAACGCAACAACAACGGTTACTTTCTTCACAAGGCTCTTTTCTTTGTGATTTTCACCTATTTTTTTGAAACTGAAAAACTCCACAAAGTGTGTAAATTCAAGGATTTCTACATATTTTTCCTTTGTAGCAACACCACAGTCTCCACATGCACGGTCCATGGGAACATATCCACAGGTGTTGCCTCTTCAAACCTATATCCCTTCTCACCAAGGTACTTAATGTCCCTTGCCAGTGTCGCTGGGTCGCAGGAAATGTAGACGATTTTTGATGGCTCAACAGAGACAACTGCGTCAAGTAGGCGCTGGTCGCAGCCTGCTCTAGGTGGATCAAGGAAGACAACATCGGCGCTGTCGATTTTTAGGTCTTCGTCCTTAAGGTCTTCTCCGCTAATAAGCTTAGGCAGTTCCTCTTCAGCACGTCCGCATACATATCGGGATTTAACGATGCCATTGATTACAGAGTTTCTGTTGGCGTCGATGACTGCGCCCTTTACGCTTTCGATGCCGATTACGCGGCCTGCACCTGCCTGCATTGCAAAGATACCGATAGTACCAACTCCGCAGTAAAGATCAAGGACAGTTTCCTCACCCTTGAAATCAGCATATTCCATAGCCTTTCCATAAAGCTTTTCCATCTGAACAGGATTTACCTGATAGAAAGATAATGGGGAAATTTCAAAATTCAGGCCGCCCACTTCCTCAAGAATAGTTGGTTTACCTGCTAGGGTAATACATTCATCAGTCATAATATCCTTGCCAGTTTTGTTGACATTGAGGATGACACTTTCCAGACTGTACGCGACGCCGTCTTCGGTGATTGGTAAGTTGTAAATGTAATCGTCCAGCATCTCGATCAGCTTCTGGGCGTTAGGAATTCCCTTGCCGTTAATAACGAGAATTACCATAACCTCGCCTGTGCCGCGGGCTGTTTTGACAATGAGATGACGAAGTAGACCCTTGTCCCATTTGGGGTCGTAAGCCGTAATATTGTCCTCAGCCATAAACTGGCGCAGAGCCTCAGCCGCTGCCATTGCAGGTTCAGACTGCAAAAGGCAATCGTAGCAGTCCACCACATCGTGGCTCTTTCCGCGATAAAAACCCACAGACGGCTCGCCCAAATTCTCTACGATTCCGCCCTTACGAGTAATAATTCCACCAGTCCAAACAGGCATAGTCGCCTTATTTCTGTATCTGTACGGGTTCTCCATGCCCACAGTTGGATTTACCTTAGGATTTTCTAGGCCACCTAGGCGCGTAAGTTTGTCACGCACCTGCTTCTCCTTCAAAGAAAGCTGAGCCTCATAATCCAGGCTATTGTACTGGCATCCTCCGCAAAGCCCGGTGTACTCACATTCTGGCTCGATTCTGTCTGGTGACGGCTCAATAATTTCAGTCAGTTTACCAAAGGCGTAGTTCTTTTTTACCTTAGTTATTTCACACTCAACCAGGTCGCCAAGAACGGCTCCTCTAACGAAGATAGCCAGGCCGTTATCTCTTCCTAGCCCTGCCCCTTCCTGAGTCATGTCTTCTATTCTTATCTGCACTCTTTGCCCTTTTTCCATTCTTATTGCCCTTCTCTTTCTTTAAAGCCTTCTCCTTCTTTCCGGCCTTGTCCTTCTTAGCAAAGCGGCCTTCGCGTCCAGCTTTCTCCTTTTTACCAAAACGACCTCCGCGGCCATTCTTCTCAGGGGACTCAGCCTTCGCGGCTTTCTTAGCCGCCTTTTTCTGTTTTGATGACTGGAGTTCTTCGGCAGCCTGAGCGTCGATTTCGCCTAGACTAACCCTTAGAAATGCAGCTGCAACTTCCAGAGGATCCATTTCCTCCTCGACGCACTTCTTGTACACGATTTTCATGTACGGCATCAAATCCTTCTCGCGACAGTAGTTCATGGCTTCTGACACATTTTTGTAGGCTTTGACCGTCAATGCGCTGCCGGCAGACGGCATTTCCTTCTCCTTAATTTCCGCGTTGCAATAGTCCCTAAGGGACTCGATTTTGTAACGTTCGCGGTTGGTAATAATAGAAACGGCGCGACCCTTGCGGCCTGCACGACCGGTTCTGCCGATTCTGTGAACGTAATATTCCATGTCCTGAGGCATGTCATAGTTGAAAACCATATCCACGTCATCAACGTCAATTCCGCGCGCTGCAACGTCTGTAGCCAACAGCAACTCTAAATTGCCGTTTCTGAACAGGTTCATAACCCTGTCGCGTTGATGCTGAGACAAGTCACCGTGCAAGGCTTCTGCCGAGTATCCCTTAGCCTTCAGCACCAAGGTCAGCTCGTCCACCTTTCTCTTGGTATTACAGAATATCAAAGCTCTCTTAGGGGACATATAGTCCAGTAATCTGCAAAGTGAAGTGTCCTTCTGACGACCTTTTACCACATAGAAAGTCTGCTTAATCAGAGGCATTGTCAGCTCCTGAGCCTTTACGCGAACAAGCTCTGCGTCCTTCTGGAACTCCTCTGTGATTTCCATGATTTCCCTCGGCATAGTTGCTGAGAAGAGGGCTGTCTGTCTTTTCTTCGGCATCTCCCTGCAAATGGTTTCGATATCTTCTCTGAATCCCATGTTCAGCATTTCATCAGCCTCGTCAAGGACCAGCATTTTAAGTTTTTTGAAGTTCAAAGTTCCGCGTCTCATATGGTCCATGATTCTGCCCGGCGTTCCAATTACAATGGAAACAGGGCCTTTCAGCTTGCGGAACTGTCTCTCTATATCTTGTCCACCGTATATTGCCACTGCGTTAACGCCGGGAACATACTTAGACATCTTCTTAATTTCCTCAGTTGCCTGGATTGCCAATTCCCTAGTTGGGCAGAGAACCAAGCCCTGAATGTTTTTTTGTTTTGGATTTATTTGTTCAATCATGGGAATTCCAAAGGCCGCAGTCTTTCCTGTTCCTGTCTGAGCCTGGCCTATAATGTCCTTACCCTGAAGTAATAGTGGGATTGCCTGCTCCTGAATAGGCGTCATATCTGTAAAGCCCATTTCGGAAACTCCCATTAAAATATTTGGATTAATATTTGATTCTGAATATTTCAATTACTCACCTCTGTCCTAAGTTTCTCATTTTCTAACGTTTTTCATTTATCTAGCGTTTTACCTTTAACCTATTGTCTTCTCATCGCCCATTACCATAAAGCTTGCCATTGCAGTTGCATAAACTTTTCCGTGCTTATCTTCAGCTCTGGAAATGCAACGAATCATTCTTCTTCCGATTTTTGTGTACTCGCAGCAAATGTAGAATCTGTGCGTATTCATTGCGCTCAGATAACTTACTGTCATATCTGTTGTGTTAACATTACTTTCACAGATTCCTGCAGCACCAAGACCCATGGAAGTGTCCAAAATGCTTGCAACTACTCCGCCGTGAACGTCGCCATAGGGATTAAGACACCATTCCCCTACGTTGAATCCGAACACTGCCTTAATGTTAGCTTCAGTATTTACCTCTTCCAGCTGTAAGTTCAATCTAGCATTGAATCTTTCCGGCTGAGTATTCTGTATATCGATTCTTTTCTGTATGTTTTCTGTTAATCTTTCTGCTGTAATTTTTTCTGTTCTCATAGTATATTTTCTTTCGATAATCTGCCTTTCTAAATTTTGCTTATCCGATTATTATACCTTATATCAGCAAAAAAAGGAATGCTTTCGGGGTATTTCCCTTACAACACTCCCTTACTCCTTTCCCATACATCAAAACCCACCAATGCCTCAGCACCAGTGGGTTTTGATACCCGCGCATCGCAAGAACCTGCGACCGCGTTTTTACCTTATTATTCGCCTACGTAACTTTCCAGTTCACGCATATCGTTTTCTCTTTTTTCCTGAATGACTTCGGCAAGCATCATATCCTTAACCTTCATCAATCTTGTCTGGTTACCACGCTCGTTTTCGTCCAGCTTCATCTGGATATACTTGATAGTTGCCGTCAGCCTTGGAATCATAACGTATTCCAGCGCGTTTACACGACGTCTTGTCTTCTCCAGTTCAGCAGCTAGCAGTGAGGTTTCCTTTTCCTTAGCAGCTAGCTCTAACATCAGCGGGAACAAATCAGACAAAGCAGAAATAGCGTTGTCCAGTTCTCCTGTTGTACGAGCAAAACCGTAAGGGAAGATATTTGTCGGATCTTCTGCCGTTGTTTTGAAGGTAAATACAGGAACGTCTACACTCATAATATTTCTGTTTCCTACTTCAAGCATTACGCCCTGCTTAGGGAACATAAGTGATTCCTCCATTACCTCGCTACTCATTATAGCGCTTGCAACTGTGAAGTTTTTGTACACATCTGCAAGTTTTTCTTCAACTTCCTGGCGAAGACGACCGTTCTCCCTGGCAAGTTCCAGAAATTCCTTCATAAGCTCATCTCGTTTGTCCTTCATAAGCTTATGACCTCTTGTTGCTGTTTTTAGACGCTTTTTAAGCGAAGTGAGCATCATTCTGGTAGGGTTTACATTCATTCTTTCTGCCATGATGGTTCACCTACCCTAAATATTTCTCAATATATTCGTCTTTGATTCTCTTAAGTTCTGTCTTAGGCAGCATTCTCAGAAGTTCCCAACCTAGGTCAAGAGTTTCTTCAATGCTTCTATCCTTTTCATAACCCTGTGATACGTACTGCTTTTCGAATTCCTGACTGAACTTAGCGTAAATCAGATCAGTTTCTGTAAGGGCCGCTTCACCTAAGATTGTCATTAGTTCCAGACACTCCTTACCTCTCGCATATGCAGCGAAAAGCTGGTTCATTGTATCTGCATGGTCTTCTCTTGTTTTTCCGTTACCGATACCCTTATCCTTCAGACGGGAAAGTGATGGAAGAACGTCGATAGGTGGCTGAACTCCCTTTCTGTACAGTTCACGGGATAGAATGATCTGACCCTCTGTAATATATCCTGTAAGGTCAGGAATTGGGTGAGTCTTATCGTCTTCCGGCATTGTCAGAATAGGGATCATTGTAATAGAACCTTCACAGTCTCTCTTTCTTCCTGCTCTCTCGTACATTGTAGCAAGGTCAGTGTACAGATATCCAGGATATCCTCTTCTGCCCGGTACTTCCTTACGAGCTGCTGATACTTCACGAAGAGCTTCAGCGTAGTTTGTAATATCGGTTAGAATTACAAGAACGTGCATACCTAGGTCAAATGCCAGGTATTCAGCGGCAGTTAACGCCATACGAGGTGTTGCAATTCTTTCTACAGCAGGGTCATTTGCCAGGTTCATGAACATTACTGTTCTGTCAATAGCACCTGTACGACGGAAATCAGATGCAAAGAAGTCTGCTTCTTCGTATGTGATACCGATAGCTGCAAATACTACGGCGAAGTTACTTTCTCCGCCAAGAACCTTTGCCTGTCTTGCAATCTGAGCTGCAAGGTTAGCGTGAGGAAGACCTGAACCTGAGAAAATAGGTAGCTTCTGTCCTCTTACAAGTGTATTCAGACCGTCAATTGCAGATACACCTGTCTGAATGAATTCTGCAGGATAGTCTCTTGCAGCAGGGTTCATTGGAAGGCCGTTGATATCAAGATACTTTTCAGCAATGATTTCAGGTCCGCCATCCTTAGGTCTACCCATACCGTCGAATACACGTCCAAGCATTTCAGGTGATACTCCTAACTGAGTACCCTTACCTAAGAATTTAACTGTACTTTCCTTAAGGTTGATGCCTGCAGAGCTTTCAAAAAGCTGTACCAGTGCATCTCTACCGTTTATTTCTAGAACCTTGCAAAGTCTCTTTTCACCATTGTGAAGATTGATTTCACCTAGTTCATCGTAAGTTACATTTTCAACGTCCTTTACAAGCATTAGAGGACCTGCAACTTCTGATATTGTCTTATATTCCTTAATCATCGTTTTCAGCCTCCTTGCTTACTAAATCGTTAACTTCGTTCTTCAGCTGTGCTAAAGTTTCTTCGAAAGCTTCAGGAACTCTTTCTTCTTCGATGTACTTAAATCTTCCGATTACTTCTCTTACAGGCAGACTAGCTAATGCGTTAAATGGTGCACCCTTTGAAGCTGCATCTCTTGCAGCATCATAGTATGCGAAGATCAGCTGCATCATCTTGAACTGCTTATCAAGTGAAGCGTATGTATCTACATCGTGGAATGCGTTTTGATGTAGATAGTCTTCTCTGATTGAGCGGCAAACTTCAAGCTTGATTCTATCTTCAATGGAAAGTGCGTCCACACCTACTAGCTGAACGATTTCATCAAGTTCTGCTTCTTCCTGAAGTAGTCTAAGAGCCTTAGTTCTCAGTTCTGGGAATTCCTTGCTTACATTATCTTCATACCACTTAGTTAATCGGTCTACATATAGAGAGTAACTCTGCAGCCAGTTGATTGCAGGGAAGTGTCTCTTGTATGCCAGTGATGAGTCTAGGCACCAGAATACTTTTACGATTCTAAGTGTTGCCTGTGATACTGGCTCGGAAATATCTCCACCTGGAGGAGATACGGCACCGATTGCGGAAAGTGCTCCGATTCTGTTATCCTTACCCAGTGAAACTACACGTCCTGCTCTTTCGTAGAACTGTGCAAGTCTGGATGCTAGATATGCTGGATATCCTTCTTCACCTGGCATTTCTTCCAGACGACCGGACATTTCTCTAAGAGCTTCTGCCCATCTGGATGTGGAGTCTGCCATAAGAGCTACGGAGTAACCCATATCTCTGAAGTATTCTGCGATTGTAATACCTGTATAAATTGATGCTTCACGGGCAGCTACCGGCATGTCTGATGTGTTCGCAATAAGAACTGTTCTCTTCATCAGTGATTCTCCACTGCGAGGGTCCTTTAGTTCTGGGAATTCCATCAGTACGTCAGTCATTTCGTTACCACGTTCACCGCATCCGATATAAACTACGATATCTGCGTCTGCCCATTTTGCTAGCTGATGCTGAACAACTGTCTTACCTGAACCGAAAGGTCCTGGAACAGCAGCTACACCACCCTTAGCAATTGGGAACATTGTATCGATTACACGCTGTCCTGTAATCAGAGGCATTTCAGGAACTAGCTTTTCCTTATATGGACGACCAACTCTGACAGGCCATTTCTGCATTAACTTAAGTTCAGCAACTGAACCGTCAGCCTGCTTAACAGTACCTACAACTTCATCAACTGTATATGAACCTGCCTGGATGCTTTCAATTACACCCTTAACGCCATAAGGTACCATAATCTTCTGTTCTACAATAACAGTTTCCTGTACAGTACCGATAATGTCTCCAGCTTCAACTTCGTCGCCAACCTTACATGTAGGAACAAATTCCCACTTCTTATCTCTGTCCAGTGAAGGAACGTTGATACCTCTTGTAATGTTGGAACCTACCTGAGCACGCATTGCCTCAAGTGGTCTCTGAATACCGTCGTACATTGTTTCAATAAGTCCTGGTCCCAGTTCTACTGAAAGCTGTGCACCTGTTGTTACAACCGGTGCTCCCGGTCCGATACCTGCAGTTTCTTCATATACCTGAATAGAAGCGAGGTCGCCTCTCATTTCAATAATTTCGCCAATCAGTCCCAGCTCACCTACGCGTACTACGTCGAACATATTAGCATCTTCCATGCCGGACGCAGTAACCAGTGGTCCGGAGACCTTAACTATTTTGCCCTGGCTCATTTATTTGTCACCTCCAAATAGAATGTCTGCTCCTACAGCACGCTCTACGGACTTTCTTACATTGTCCATACCTGCTCCCGAAGAGCCTTCTTTGCCCGGAATTGTAATTACTGCCGGGATCTTCAAGTCTTTATATTCGTCAATATCCTTCTGAATCTGAACTGCAAGGCCTTCTGTGATGTAGATAATCGCATAGTCTTCCTTTGCAATTCTGTGAAGGGTATGTTTCGCTTCTTCTCCCTTACTTGTAGGGAATACATCCAGTCCAACGGCCTTAAAACCGAGAACTGAATCTCTCTCGCCGATAACACCTATCTTATACATATGGTTCCCTCAATCTTTCAATAATTTCATCTGGTTCAGAGCCCATAAGGATTCCACCTAGAATTATTCTAAGATTATCTATTTCAGCTTCCTTTGCGTACCAGTAGCCTACGATGGGTTCTATTCCGAAGGTGCAATACTTAGCCTGACGACAGTAATCCATCATCTTATTTTCGCAAAGTCTTTCAAGAACAGCGAAATCCCCGCTTTCCTTAATAGCTCTGCCACCTTCTGCCATAACTTCTCTTAATCCATATGGTGCCAGCTTGTCGGCAATCTGTGCATATGGTTCCTCATATGATGAAATGAAGAACTGTTCGCTGATATTTCCGCCTTCAAGATATACTTTCTGGAAGAAAGACCAAGGTTTATTCATTTCCTTAAGTCTGGTGAAAGTCTTAAGATTAAGAATATCAATATTAAGCTTTACCATATCGATAAGGAATTCGTCTCCATTTTCCTCAGCTGCACGAACCATATCCTTGTAGCATGCCTTATCAAGAATGATGTCAATTTCCTGAGGATCATGTCCTCTGCTGAAAACGTCTGCTACTTCTAAGACAGCCTCTCTCATAATTGGTGACATGAACACCAGATTTCTGTCTCTAACCATAGCAACCATGCTCTTCCAGTCAATATCGCCAGTAGACATTAGATTGTCTTCATTTGGCACCATTCCCAGAAACTCAGATTTCAGACAAACCTTTATGTTGTGGTAGTCGAAAGGGAAAAGACATAGAGCCAATTCCTTTCTCTCAGGAATAGTATCATAAACTAAGTCAAATAGCTTATTCTGCTCTCTTCTTATGAACCATTCAATGTCCCCACCATACAATTCCTTGGCTTCTCCATAGCCGAACTCCTGCAAAACATTCTCAGCTGCAGTAAGGTCCTTACATGATGCAAGTCTAACCAAGTCGGCCTTATTCATCAGGTTTCTGCTGAAGCTTCCAATATAGGCATCTGCAAAGGTATATTCTTCTAAATTTCGCTTTGCCATCTATTTATCTCCTTATAGTCAAAATGCCTTCTAAAACAGCTTTTCCGCAACTTCGCGAGCAAGACCTTCTCTTGCATTTTCAACCAGTGCCTCAAGAGAACAGTTGATATAAACTGAACCCTTTCTCAGCAGAAATCCTCCGGAAATGCTTTCTGTTTTATCTGACAGAGTAACCTTGCCTCCACTGATTTTGCCGTTAGCTTCCTGCACCAGCTTCTCGCCGATTTTCGCTGCATCCTTGGCGTTCATAATGATTTCGCCATCAGTTTCACCTGTGCTTTCCACAAGCTTCACCAAGAAGTCAACGTATTCATTTTCCTCAAGGTTTGCGATTTTCTCAACAGCTTTATCAAAACATTCAGAGATTAGCTTCTGCTTTTCTTCTAGAATAATTTTTCTGCCGTCGATTTCCGCAACAGCCTTTCTTCTGCTAATCAGTTTTTCTTTTTCGTCCAGACCTTCGGCTTCAGCCTTCTTTACAAGCTCATCAGCCTTAGTCTGTGCTTCAGCAAGGATTCCATCACATTCAGCTTTCGCTGCGTCTAAAGTGACCTTAGCCTTGGCCTCAGCGTCACTTATAATTTTCGATGTAATCTTTTCTATGCTCATTTAAATTCACGTCCTTTGCGTCAGTTTCCAATTAAATTCCTAAGTTGAACAGCATTAGGATTGAAATCAGTAACGCGAAGATTGCATATGTTTCTACCATAGCTGCGTAAATGATACCCTTAGCCATCTGGTCAGGTCTCTTACCTAGAAGCATGATACCTGCTGCCGCTGCTTTACCCTGAGCAATACCGGACCAAATACCTACAAGTCCAATTGGAAGACCTGAAGCAAAGATGTATAATCCCTGTGAAAGAGTTAAATCAATCATGTTTCCACCTAGAAGACCAATTCTGATGAAAACCAGGAACGCCATTAACAAACCATAGATACCCTGAGTACCAGGCAGAGCCTGTAAAATCAGAGTCTTACCAAACTTCTTAGGGTCTTCAGCAAGAACGCCTGCTGCTGCCTGACCTGCTATACCAACACCCATCGCACTTCCTATACCTGCTAATGCTGCAACTGCTGCTCCTAAAAGTGCCCAAACATTTCCAGAAATCATTTTTTACCTCCATCTGAATCCTTAGTGATTCTTACATATTTTGTATCTTTTCCAAAAGGTCTGAATTCTTCTCCGCCGTCCTCATAGAACTTTCCGAAGAATTCGATATACTGCAATCTGCTTGAGTGAACGAAAGCACCTAAAGCGTTGATTGCAAGGTTAAATGTATGTCCGATTACAAATACTATCATTAGGACGATAGTTCCAACTATTCCTCCGCCCATTAGTGAGCCCATGGTATTTACAACCTGGGCGATTACACCTGTTGCAAGTCCCAGAGCAAGAAGTCTGGAGTATGACAGTATGTCGGAAATATAACTTGTTACATTGTATAGTGAACTCAATCCACCTGTCACCTTACCGAAGCCCTTGTTCTTTCTGCCTCCGGTAAACAGCAATATCAAAGCTCCCAGAATCGTAATATACATTCCTGGCTTTACAAGAGCCTGGCTGATGCTTCCTCCTGCCAGATACATAGCACCTCCAATAATTACCATGTACCAGGAGAAAATGTCGCATACTGCATCAAACATCTTTCCGTCTTTGATAAGCATGCCGGCTTTGATACCCATTCCTAGGAATAAGTGAACCACACCGAATACCAATGACCAGATTAACAATCTTGTAGGGTCATCAATCGGGTTGAACCATAATGGCTCAATGTTAATTTCCTTGTTGAAGATGGTCTTTGCGGCAACTTGGAAGAAGTCTCCGAACCACCCGCCGAACATGGCACCCCAGAAGACTGTGGATACACCGCAATATAAGAACATCTTAATCATCTTATATGTTGCGCCTTCTAGGTCAAACTTGTGTAACAGGATAAAGCAAGTTACTGCGATTACAATTCCGTAGCCTGCGTCACTTAGCATGATACCAAAGAACATTGCATAGAATATTGCAAAGAACTTAGTTGGGTCCACACCTCTGTAATCAGGTAAGGAATACATTTCTGTTATTACCTCGAAAGGATAAACGAAGCTGCCGTTCTGTGTCATTACAGGCACATCTTCGCCTTCTTCAGGATCCCTGAAGTCAAAATAACATTCATTTTCTGTAAGGAGCTTGCTTACGGCATCCATTGATTTTGCTGGTACCCAGCCCTCCAGGTTAAATGTGCGCTTTGTTTTAAGGAGTTTACTCTTCACTCTTTCAGCGTCTCTTTCCATACACATCTGGTCGTAGACGCACTGAATACCGAATTTCAGGCTGTCAGCCTTATTAATTTCTTCTTCAAGCTGGCTGCAATCCTTCTCAGTCTCCTCAATTTCTTTGCGAAGCTTCTGCATGTTCTCTGCAGGTGTGCCGATGAAATCCTTTAGCGGTAATGGAGTATATCCATACTGCTTAAGAACTGTCATCATGTCCTCTTCGCAATCTCTCGTTGTCATAGCTGCCAGGTAAATGAAATCTCTGTCGCGATTCACTTCCTTAAGAACAACTGCGTTGTCTCCATCCTCAGCCAATTCTTTTAAAGCTAGGATATCAACCGTTGACGGAACTACACCTAGGTCCAAGATTGTGTTCTTTGTGCCTGTCTCCTCTAATGGCAAGTCATAATCTTTCCATGGTGTAAGTGAAATCAGTTCGGACTGCTTCTTGTTGATAAGTTCCTTTAATCCATGGTGCTTATCATTAAGCTCAAGAACATATTCTATGTTCTTTTCGATTTCGCTTCGACCTGCCATGGTCTTTGCGAATTCCGACTGTTTCATAGCCTTTCTCGTCTCAAACAAAGGCTTCTTCGCTGTGCTGAATTTCTCTAGAGTTTCAAGTGCTACGGCTACTCTATTAATGTCATAATCCATTACGGTTAGCTTGTCGCTGTCTCCGTCTCTCTCTCCGAGCCCTCTCCATTCTTCACTCTCAGTCAGCTTCTGTGCCTGGTCAGTGATTTCCACCATTCCAAGCTCCATCAAATCGGATATGAGTTTTTCTTTTGCAGTGTCCAGGCCTATGACAGCCACCTTCTTCATCTTAACAATTGACACTGTCTCTCACAATCCTTTCTGCAATCAGCGCTATTGCCGATTCCTCATTTTTTCTGGCTCTGCTGATTACATCCGCACAGTCTTTCTTTTTGTCTTCCAGGAATGCATTGTACTGCTGATCGGATATCTCCTGACCTTCCTTGATTAAGGTGTCGTAAATATCCTTCGCCTTAATTCTTGCATCACTTAGCATTTTCTCTGCCTTCGTCTTCGCGTCTGCTATGCTCTGCTTAGAATCCACATTTGCCTTCTTCTGAAGTTCATCTGCGTAGGTTTCACTTTCCTTTACTTTAGTGAGTTCTTCAGCAAACATCTTACATCCTCCCTTCTAGTGAGTATTGGTAGAAGTTTCTTTCGCATAAAAAAGAAGTTCCCCCTAGTGTAATTATACCCCCTCCGAAACGAAAAACAACCTTTTTCTTGCAAGTTAAAACTTTAACAGCCGAAAGCATTGAATTTTCAATAAATGTAATTTTCTGTCAAAGCCAAAACGAGCGAATTATCACCAAAAATTCACAAAAATCAGCACATTACGATGCATTCTTTACCCAAATCTGAGGTGAATATGATATAATATCATCATTGTTTAGAAACAAAAATGGAGGTAGTTCCCATGTCTTTTGCAGGCGAAACGAAAAACGAATTATCCAGATTAGACCCTGAAAAAAAGTGTTGTCAACTGGCAGAAATTGCCGGCTTCCTAAGGGTATCTGGTAGTATAAGACTTGCCGGGGGAGGTAAATTTAAGATCGTCACAGCTACAGACAATGCTGCTGTAGCCCGTCACTACAAGAAGCTTATTAAGGAATATTTTAATGTGGAAACAGCACTTGAAATAGGTGACGCTCAAGGACCGAAAAAAGGTCATATCTACATGTTAACCATAGATCCTGAGATGCACAGTGAGCAGATTCTAAGAGAAACTGGAATACTTTTAGTAAGAGAAGGCAACAACTTTATCAGTGACGGCATATATGCCACTCTTATTCGTTCCAAATGTTGTAAGAAGTCCTATTTGCGCGGCGTTTTTATGGGCTCTGGTACTATGAACGACCCTAGCAGGGGATACCATCTAGAGCTGGTATGTGCCACACAGACCCTGGCCAACGACTTGAAAAAAATGATTAACAGTTTCGTTGACTTAAATGCGAAAATAGTGAAAAGAAAAGACAAGTATATCGTCTACATGAAGAGCGCAGAAAATATCTGCGATACATTATCTATTATGGGTGCCAACGCTCAGCGACTGATTTTCGATGAGGTTGTACTTAACAAGGATATTGTAAACGCTACAGTCAGGCTGACGAACTGCGACAATGCAAATACAGATAGAACCTTAGACGCATCGTCCCGCCAAATTGCGGCAATCAAGAAAATAGAAGAGCTTCGTGGCCTGGACTTTCTTCCCCCTAAACTTAGAGCAGCAGCCCAGCTCCGCCTGGAGTACCCTGAGGCTAGCTTGATTCAGCTTGGTGAAATGATGGATCCGCCTATGAAGAAATCAGGAATTAACAATAGATTTAAGAAGATAAACGAAATAGCAGACAGCCTATAGGCCATCTGCTATTTTTAATTAAACATATTTCTCACTCAGTAAGTTCTTACTTAAGTGGAGCAAGTCCTAAGATTTCTCTTGCTTCAGCTGGAGTAGCAACTTCTCTTCCTAGAAGCTTAGCTAGTTCAACAACCTTAGCAACCATCTGTCCGTTGCTTTCTGCAAGAACACCCTTTTCCATGTATAGGTTGTCCTCGAAACCAACTCTTACGTGTCCGCCTAAGCTGATTGTTGCAGCAGCAATGTGCCATGCATTCTTACCAAGACCTGTAGCAGTCCAAGTTGAACCTTCAGGAATTGATTCTACCATGAATACAAGGTCTCTGATTGTAGCAGTCATCTGTACTCCTAATACGAAGTCCCAGTGAATTGGCTTAGTCAGGTAACCCTTTCTGTGAGCTGTCTTCATAGCAGTGTCGATCATACCCTTATCGAATACTTCACATTCAGGCTTGATTCCTCTTTCCTGCATGATCTTAGCGAAGTTGATAATTGTGTTATCAGTATTAGTAAATACTTCATCTCCACCGAAGTTGCAAGTTCCGCAGTCTAAAGTAGCCATTTCAGGAGTAGGAACGATTTCTGTTGACTGAAGTCTTTCAAGGTCAGTCATACCAACTGCTCCACCTGTTGAAGGCTGGATGATTGCATCCGGGCATTCCTTACGGATAGCATCTACAACTTCCTGGAATCTGTCCTTGCTCTGAGTAGGAGTTCCGTCATCTTCTCTTACATGTAAGTGAATTAAAGCTGCACCAGCATCATAAGCTGATTTTGCTTCTCTAACACATTCCTCTACAGTATAAGGAACGTTAGGGTTCTGTTCTTTAGTAACTTCTGCGCCGCAAATGCAAGCACTGATAATTAATTTGTCCATTGGTCTTCTCCTTTTTGTTATTTATTCAACTAAACACAGTATAATTATATCATCAACAGCTCAAGTTGTCTAGATGAACTACTTAAGTTGTCTATGCTCTAAATTAACTCTAAAGCCGTCCTCTTTAAAGATTTCAGCCATCTTATTAGCCGTCGCCACAGATCTATGCTGCCCACCTGTACATCCGAAGGCAATATTAAGGTGGTACTTGCCCTCCTTAATGTAATAAGGCACAACATCGTCGATCATATCATGAAGATGCTTGATAAAAACCTGAGTAATATGGTTCTTCATAACATAGGCAGACACCTTCTTGTTGTTGCCAGTCAGCTTCTTCAGACTTGGCACATAGAAAGGATTTGGTATAAATCTCATGTCAAAAACCATGTCCGCCTCCGCTGGAATTCCATATTTAAATCCAAAGGAAACAATGTTAATAGCAAAAGCACTTTCCGATTCACCCTCGCCAAAAATCCGCTCAAGTTCCTCGTTAAGGCCTGCTACCTTCAGTCTAGTGGTATCTATGATATAGTCAGAGTGAGACCTTATGCTACGAAGTTTCTCCCTTTCCTTTTGGATAACTTCCGCCGACGCCGCTCCCCCTGTCAGAGGGTGACTTCTTCTCGTCTCATTGTACCTCTTCACCAAAGTCGCATTAGATGCCTCCACAAACAAAATCTTAAAGTCGATGCCCTCATATCCCTTCAACTTCTCGATGCACTCGTTGAAGTCATGGAAAAACTCGCCGCCACGAATGTCCACCACAAAAGCCGCCTTATCAATTTTATTTTCAGACATAGATGTAAGTTCAACGAAATTCAGAATTAAAGAAGGTGGCATATTATCCACGCAATAATAACCGCGATCCTCGAACCAATCCGCTGCGTGAGTTTTGCCCGCGCCCGAAAGGCCAGTTACAATGACAACCTTCATCTGTTTCATAAACCTACACCTCCCTGATGTTTACAATTCTCTCTATGTCCAACCCCGCTTCAATAGCACGCTCTATGCCACCGTGAAAACTTCCAACTCTGTCCGGCGTGTGTGCGTCGCTGCTGATTACGAACTTCACGTCGTACTTAGCCGCAATCTTAATTTCCTCCACCGTCAGGTGATCGTGCCATGTGCTGATTTCCATAAGGGTGTCAGTGTCCGCACACGCCTTGGCGATGTCATCAATATCAAAACGCCCTTTGTCCCCCGGGTGAGTTAAAATCTTAATATCATTTTCGTATAGAGCCTTCAGAGTCATATCCGTATTCTTTACCAGCAAATCACTTCCGAAAAAAGGCAAAAGCCCATGAGCATCCAGCCAGTTAGAAACACAGTAACCCCTTGGGATTCCATAATGATAGCCCGCCAGAATGAAGTCGAAGCAGTCCATTTCATCAGGGCTCACATCTAAGTAATTGCCCACAGAAATGATGTTAGCCTCTACCCCAAGATAAATCTTAACCTGCGGATAAACTTCATTGAGCCTATCGATTTCTGCCCTCATTACAGGGAAATCCGTCCTTTTCACACCATAAGTCAGGTGCCCCGGACCGTGGTCAGTAATTGCCAGCTCCGAAAGCCCCGCATCTATAGCAGCTTTTACATTGTCCTCAATGGAGCCCTTTCCATGAGAAAAAGTTGTATGGGTATGATAATCAAATATCATCTTATACTTATCAAAATTAATTTCCAATAATCCTTACCTCTGGTTCCAATCTTACACCAAATTTATCTTCCACAGTATCCTGCACAACATGCATTAAATCAATAATATCCGTAGCCGTTGCGCCACCTACATTAATAACGAAGCCGCTATGAAGCTGAGAAACCTGCGCTCCTCCAACAGTCAGCCCCTTCAGACCTGCATCCTGAACAAGTTTCCCAGCAAAATGCCCCTCAGGTCTCTTAAAGAAACTTCCCGCACTAGGATACTGAACAGGCTGCTTCTCATTTCTCTTCTGAGTAAGCTCAGCCATAGTGCTCTGAATTTCCTGACGGTCGCCCTTAGCAAGCTTATAAGTAACAGAAAGCACGATGTCCCCAGTTTCCTCAAGGACGCTATGTCTGTAGCCAAAGTCCATATCTTCACCCTTCACAGTCACAACTCCGCTTCCGTCCTTCTTAGCCAAGGTAACAGTTTCCACAATGTCCTTCATTTCGCCGCCATAAGCGCCGGCATTCATAAAGATTGCACCACCAACGCTTCCGGGAATACCACCTGCAAACTCGAATCCAGCCAGGGACTCACCTAAAGCCGCCTTCGCAATTACAGAAAGAAGCGCTCCGCCTCCTGCAGTCACACGCTCACCTTCAACCTTAACCTTATTGAAACTGTCCCCCAGCTTCACCACAGTCCCGTGATAGCCCGAGTCCTTAACCAAGGTATTAGTGCCATTGCCCAGCATAATATACGGGTCAGCCTTACTATTCAGCTCTATCAAAACCTCCAGAAGCTCCTCCGGAGTATCAACTATAACCATCTCGTCCGCGCATCCTCCCGCTTTAAAAGAGGTATATTTAGACATATCTGCATTAGATATTCTTTCCATCTATAAATTCCCTTTCTATTAAGTCCTACAAATTAAGTCCTACAAAATTTCTTTTCTATCTATATCATATTTATTAAATTCTTCATAACTAGCCGTATCAGAAGGCAAATTCTTTCTCATAAGCTTCTTGGAAATGTACCTGCTGAAATAGTAGTAAATCACAGCAAACACAGGCACACCAAGAACCATGCCCGGGAATCCAAAGATTCCGCCACATAAAATGATTGCAAACATTACCCAAAAACTTGCAAGACCAGTTGAACCACCTAGAATCTTCGGTCCGAGAATATTGCCATCAAAGGTCTGGAGTATGATTACAAGTATAACAAAGTACAGCGCCTGAAGCGGGCTCTCCACGCAAATAATAATAGTCGATGGAACCGCTCCAATAAAAGGTCCAAAGAACGGTATGAAATTAGTCACACCGATTATAGCGCTTACAAGTACTGGGTACGGCAATTCCATAATATTCATGGCAACGAAGCAAATTATTCCAATTATCAGCGAGTCAATAAGCTTGCCGTTAATGAAGCCGCCAAAAGTTTTATTACAGAAATTTCCGAAATCAAAAATTTCCATAGCCTTTTCTCTGCTAGTCATGGCCATAATAGTCTTCATAGTCTGAGCTTTGAAAATATCCTTGCTGTTAAGAAAATACACACAAACGATGACACCAATTACAATATTGAATACAGTCTTCACCGTAACAAAAATTCCCTGAGAAATCTGCGTCATATACTCGCCGATTTTCGGCATGAAATTATTGTCGGTCCACTCAATCACACTCTTTCTAACGTTGATAATCATGGTGTCCAGATAATCCGCCATCTGCGGATGCTTGCCCTTAGTCAGAGTCTCCTCCGCCCATATAGCCAGGTCAGTCAGCCTTCCCGGCGTAACCTGCACCAGGTTAACCACGCTGTCTATGGTCTCCGGTAGAACAAGGGCAAACATGCCGCCTACAGCCCCGATCAAAACTACCAGCGACACAACCGTAGCAATTACCCTGCTGAGCCTGAAGGCATTCTTCTTGTTCTTAAACCTTCGCTTTGTATGCTTGTATAAGTTTCGCACTGAGAAATTATACACCGGACAAAGCAAATAAGCCATTATCAGCCCATATATAAATGGAGAAACAATGGTTGTAAGTGTGTCAAAGGCCCCTTTTACGTCGCCCATATTGATTATTGCTTCATATAAAATAATTAGCGCGGCTCCGGAAACAAAAATGCACAATCCAAGCTTCGCATAGCGATTAGAAAACTTTTCTCTCAAACTCGTATCTCTTCTCAAATCTACTCATCCCCGACTAAAAAATTCAAATAAATTTCTACATAAATTCTATCACATACACATAATTTTTTCTACACAGAATGAAAAAATTCAGACAAATTAGGCCCAGTGTCTGAATTTTGGGTAATAATCCTTTTTTGTCTATTGTTTGACAAAGGTAATTGGAATATTCTAATTGCAAAGATAAGGAAATGGGAGGTGATTAATGTGAAGCAAGTTAAGATAGCATGTGTCGGATACATAGCGGTTTCTGTGATTATGTATATCGCCGGTATTATGTGTCTTATAACACCACTTTCACATATACTTGCATTATCGAGTGTGAAAATTATCGCTGGAATTCTTCTTGCATGTTACGGAATAATTAAGATAATCGGATATTTTTCCAACGACTTATATTGCTTGGCATTTCAATATGACTTTGCCTGCGGAGTATTGCTTATAGTTTTAGGTATAACGCTCCTGTGCATCGGAGATCGATTCGAAGGAACATTTATTTACACAGGACTTGCAGTGCTCATACTTCTAGATAGCCTGCTAGGCATACAGACATCTATAGATTCAAAGAGATTCGGATTGTCCTCATGGGCGACAATCCTGGCTCTGTCGGTTTTGACCGGTACCCTTGGCGCAGTGCTACTGGTAAAGGTAACGGTTTGGGCTGCGGGACTGGCGCTTCTGGCAGAGGGTGTTTTGCGACACTATATTGTCCTGAACACCGCATTTCAACCGGATAGAAAATTTAAAAATAGAACTAGAATTCTAAGGAGTAAAATGGAAGGGGAGTAAAATTATGAACGCTATTAACACTTTAAAGAAATATGGAGTAGAAAAGACATTTGATTATATTTACAAGGATCCTGAAAAGCATATGGTTAAGATGATGGATTGGGCGGACAAGTTCTCTAAGGGTGAATTTGAGGAGCATAGAGCTCTTATTCGTGAGGTTATTGAAAATCCTGATCATCCTTACCACCAGGTTGCACTTAAGCTTTTCACTGATGTAGACCCTAACGTTACAAAGACTCTTGCTGTTAACTTCTTTATTAATGCAGCTATGACAGGCTGGCCAAAAGAAGAAGAACTTCGTAAGAAATATAACTGTAATATTCCTTGGGCTATTCTGCTTGACCCAACTTCAGCTTGTAACCTTCACTGCACAGGTTGCTGGGCTGCAGAGTATGGACATAAATTAAACTTGACATTTGATGAGATTGATGATATTGTTCGACAAGGAAAAGAATTAGGTGTATATATGTACATCTACACAGGCGGCGAACCTCTAGTTCGTAAGGATGACTTAATCCGTCTATGTGAAAAGCATTCCGACTGTGTATTCCTTTGCTTTACAAACGCAACATTAATTGATGAAAAATTTGCTGACGATATGCTTCGCGTAGGTAACTTCGTACCTGCGATTTCCCTTGAAGGTTTCCAGGACGCTACTGATGGTCGTCGTGGTGATGGCGTATATGAGAAGGTTACCAACGCTATGCAGCTACTGAGAGATAAGAAGTTAATTTATGGTATCTCATGTTGCTACACAAGTGCCAACTATGATTCCATTACTTCAGAAGAATTCTACGATTCAATGATTGACCTTGGAGCATATTTCGTATGGTACTTCCACTACATGCCAGTTGGAAATGATGCAGCTCCTGAGCTACTTCCAACTCCTGAGCAGCGTATTGGTGTATATCATAAGATCCGTGAATACCGTGCTACAAAGCCGCTATTTGCTATGGACTTCCAGAATGACGCTGAATATGTAGGCGGATGTATCGCCGGTGGACACCGTTATCTTCACATTAATGCAAATGGCGATATCGACCCTTGCGTATTCGTTCACTATTCAGATTCAAATATCAGAGAAAAGACATTGCTTGAAGCACTACGTTCTCCAATGATGATGGCATATCACGACAATCAGCCGTTTAACGACAATATGCTTCGTCCTTGTCCTATGCTAGAGAACCCAGAAAAGCTTCGCAAGATGGTTGCTGAATCAGGTGCACACTCAACTGACCTTCAGTCCCCTGAAACTGCTGAACATCTATGCAGCAAGTGTGACCACTATGCTGAGCACTGGAAACCAAGTGCAGATAAGCTTTGGGAAGCAAGCCCAAGATCCAAAAAGTAGTAGGTCAAGGTCATAGACCTAAAAAGTAATTGTTAAGCACGGAAGAAGCAAAAACAAAGAGACTCGTTCCTTTAATCGCTGTAACCTTGACAGTGGCCTAGGCTACTGTCAAACTTCCGGAGTCCCTTTATCAGTCAACACCATTATCAGTCGCTCCGGAAATACTGTTTTAGCCTGTTTGATTTTGCTTCTTCCTTTTGCTTATTTAGAAAACTCGCGTTTTCTAAATAAGCACATAAATTAAAGTTACAACTGAATTCCCTCCGAAGCTCACTTATGTTATAATACAAGGAGTTTACGGAGGTTTTTTATTATGAAATTACTTGTATTAAGTGATACTCACGGCAAACTGGATAAGGTTTACCGTGTCTTTGAAAGGTTAAATAATATAGATCTGATTATACACTGCGGAGACTATATAAGAGACGCTCATACACTAGAGGACACCTTAGGAGTTCCAGCTGTGGCTGTGAAAGGCAACTGCGACGGATGCTGCTCCTTGTCTAAGGGCGAATCCTACGATATAGTGGACACTCCTGCAGGAAATATCCTTGTAACTCACGGTCATATGGACGGAGTGGACTACGACCTCAGCAGGCTCATGTACAGAGCTGAAGAAAATGACTGTGAATGCGTGTGCTTCGGTCACACCCACGTTGGCCTCTGCGAGAACATGGACGGCATACTAATGGTTAACCCAGGAAGCCTTCCTCTGCCAAGAGACGGCAGCAGTGGTTCCTATGCCATAATCCACAGCGACGATGATGGCTTTCTTGCCAACATTGTCTACTACGACATGGTGTTCCCAGACAATAAAAAGAAAAAAGTCCAGGGTGGCTTCGTGAGAGGTCTCCTGAACTATAGCGACAGATTCTAATATTATTCTAATTTAATAACGTCAAATACCATAATGAATTGTGCCCTGCAAGGTTTGCTCAGAAATGCAAGCCCCTGCAGGGCTTTCTTTGCGTGCACTAGGCTATATTCTAAGGCAAAATGAGCATAAAAAATCCCGAGGAATTGGCACCCTCAGGATTTTTTGGAAATTATATTGCAAGTTAAGAATGTATCTTAAATAATCTTTACAATAAATTAAGCGTTTGCCTTTACGTTCTTCTTCAGCTGAACTTCTGGTTCTCTTGGCATTCTGAATAGTGGAATGAATCTGTCTGCACCAGTGATTGTTAAGATTAACAGTGATGCTACAGCGATCATAGCCATGAAGTTGAACTTGATGAAGTCTGTGTTCTTGAACTCGTACAGTGGGAATACGTTTGCAGCAATACCAATGTAGAATGCTAGGTAAACGTGCCATGGAATTAGCTGTGAACCGAATACACCCATAGCGTCTCCGAATGTAGCGTTTCTTAACTTAATCTTGTACATATCTTCTTCTGAAGCAACGATATTTTCTTCTGTGATGTCCTTGATGATAGGTCCAACTGTTACGATCTGAGCCATTTCGTCTGAAAGGATAGCATTACCAGCTACGCAAAGTACACCGTTCCAGAACATTAACTGTTTTACGTTCTTTGAAATGCTTACTACTAACTTAGCAAGTGGTTCAAATGCGTGCATAGCACCCATGATACCACCGAATGCAGCAACCCACATCATCATTACAATTACCCAACCACCTGCATCAGCGAATCCAGCCTGACACATATCAATGTAATCCTGAAGACCTGCAGTTGAAGTAGTTCCAGCAGCTAAACCAAGTAAGTAAGCTGAAACGATACCAGAACCGATACAAGCGAATGTGTTAACACCTGCAACAGCTAATCCAATTACTAGAATTAGTGGAATGATCATGTAAAGAGCAACTCCGCTTTCTACTTGGTTTAATAGGTCGATAGCTTCTGGTCTTTCTGTTGCTAGGTAGTCTAATGAGCTCTGAGGAATCTGATCCATAACGCCATCAGCGGATGCTGTTACATTAGGAAGACCCATAATAGTACCAGCAACTACGAATGCGATAGCAGCTAAGATTAGACAGCAGATTGACCATACACCCTGGGATCTGATTCTGTCTACAACCTGTACGCCCTGGATACCGGATGATACGATTGTTGTATCTGAAATAAGACCGATGTTGTCACCGAAGCAAGCACCACCAGCGATAGCGCAAGTTGTAAGAAGTAAACTTCCAGTTTCGATGCAGTTAGGGTCTACAATGTTTACTAACCATAAGAAAATTGGTGAACAAGCTGCGAATGTACCCCATGAAGAACCAGTTGCAACTGATAGAACTGCAGTTACAGCAAGTCCAACAACTGCTGTTGTTCTAGCAGTAACACCTGCCTTTAGGGCGATAAGTACTACTGATGCGCCTACACCTGTTGACATAAACGCACTTGCCATTGCATATGCGAACATTAAGATGAATAATGCCACGATGATGTTTCCTACACTCTTGATAGAAGCATCAATACAATCGTTTAATCCCAAGCCTTCAGTAAGACGAGCGATTAAGCACGCTGCTACTGTTGCAATTGGTGCAGCAACTAGAGCGTCCTGTCCTGAGATCATTAGTCCTGCAAGAACTACGATCGGAAGAAATTTTACTACTGATTTCATTTTCTTCTCTTTCTCCTTTTTAAATAATAATGCCAATAAATTTCATGGTCTTTACCGACCATATTCAAGATTATATTGGTTTGTGAAATATAAGTCAATGGAAAAATTTACGTATTTAAGTTGTTTGACAAAATTTTTATTTTATTTTGTTTTATTTCACTAAGTATTTTATTTTATTTTGTTTTTGTGTATAATGTGATAGAAATGTGACATTTATATTTAGAAAGCATGTGAGGTAGAAATTATGTCAGACATTATTAAAAGAGATTTTTCAGAAAAAAGCTTTATCAATGATATGAAATCCTGTAAAGAGATTCTATGGGTGAATCCTAAGGCAGGTGAGCCGGCACAGCTCCCTTTCACTATGGAGGACATAGACGATGCCGAGGCAAGACTAAAGCGTTTTGCTCCCTATATAATGAAAGCCTTTCCTGAAACAGAAGCTACAAATGGAATCATCGAGTCACCTTTAAAAGAAATTAAGGCAATGAAAGCAGCTATGGAAGCAGAAGTAAATGAAGAGTTTCCAGGCAGACTTTTCCTAAAATGCGACAGCCACCTGGCAGTGTCCGGCTCCATTAAAGCAAGGGGCGGAATCTACGAGGTCCTGAAATTTGCCGAAGAAGTGGCAATGAAGGCGGGAATGTTAAACCTGGAAGATGATTATTCCGTTCTTACAGAAGATAAATTCAAGGAGCTGTTCTCCCACTACAGCGTAGCCGTTGGATCAACAGGAAACCTGGGACTTTCAATTGGTATCATCAGTGCCAAGTTAGGCTTCCGTGTTACAGTTCATATGTCCGCCGACGCAAGACAGTGGAAAAAGGACCTACTTCGCTCCAGAGGCGTTGTCGTAGTAGAATACGCTGACGACTATCAGAAAGCCGTTGCTGAAGGCCGAAAAGAAGCTGCCAAAGATCCGTTCTGTCACTTTGTAGACGACGAAGGTTCCAGCGACCTATTCTTAGGCTATTCCGTAGCAGCAAAGAGAATCATCAATCAGTTTGAGGAAAACAATATAATCTGCGATGAAGACCATCCTGTATTCGTATACATTCCATGTGGCGTAGGTGGTGCTCCTGGCGGAGTTGCCTTCGGTCTGAAACAGGTTTTCGGCGAACACATCCACATTATGTTCGCTGAACCTACCCACGCACCATGTATGACCTTAGGCCTCATCACAGGTCTTCACGATGAAATCTGCGTCGCAGACATCGGCCTAGACGGTAAAACAGCCGCAGACGGTCTGGCAGTAGGCCGCCCGTCAAGATTAGTAGGCTCTATTATGGAAACTCTCCTAGACGGCTGCTACACCATAGAAGACTGCAACCTATACCCTTATCTATCAAAACTCGCAATTTCAGAAAAAATCTTCATTGAACCTTCTGCCTGCGCAAGCTTCTCAGGTCCAATGCAGTTTACAAAGTGCAAGGAATACATAAAGAAACACAATCTAGAAGGAAAATTAGAAAACAGTACCCACATTTTATGGGCTACTGGCGGAAGCATGGTTCCAGAAAAAGAAATGGAAAGCTATCTGGCTTTCCAATAAGCAATGCTTATTGACCTAGCTTTCCATTAGAATTCTTTTAGCGAAGGCCTCCGCCTTCTCTAAAATATCGGGAACTTCATTTATGCTGCCTGGAGTATTGGCTGTTGCAAGTAAAGCAAAGTCACCGGGCAGCATAAAGTTTTTATTCAGGTTTATGGCGCCCAGAATTTGTTTCGCCACAAGGTCACCTCCGCTGTAGCCTGAAACTACTATGGCATACATCCTCTTCTTGCTGAAATCGTTGGTTCTAAAGAGAGCCGTAAGCCTGTTAATTGCTGCCATTATGTCCGCACTGACAGAGTCGTTGTAATTAGGACATATGAAAACAATGGCATCGCACTTCAAGACAGCAGGATACACCTTTTCCACCATTCTTCCCCCATAGAAACAGGTTCCCTTTTCGCCGTGGTGAAGACACTGCTCAAACTTGCATCCCCTGCAGTCCCAGATTTCTCCGTTTCTCATCTGAACTTCTTCAATTTCAGCCCTGCCCTCAAGATTTTCCTTGACCATGGACCAAAGAGCCAGGCTGTTGGAAGTTTTTCTATTGCTTGCATGAATGGCAAGAATTCTAGGCATAAAAATCCTGTAATTCTCCAGTTCAAAGTCCCTGACCTTGTTAATCAAATCGCTGCAAGCTTTTCTATAAGCCTCCCTGTGGCTCAACCCACTGGTCTGGGCAATAATGTCGAAGTTCCTCAAATTACCCGTAGCTTCTACAAAAGGTTTGCCTGGCAAAACCCCTCCGGCCCGAGACATAGCAAAGGCTAACTGCCTCCCTGCATCCTTAGTATAAAGTTCGCCCTTACCGTCAACGATGATTCCGCAGGTAACTCCTTCTAGGGGCTTTTCATCTTCTAGTCGTCTCAGGCATCTGATAAACCTTTCCATATCCTCATTAATTCCAAACTTGTCTAGCTCTACAGACACCACAAGCTGAGCGAAAGGCTCCCCATCTTCAATAAGATCTATAACGCCTTCAGCATCAGTTATAGTACCATTTTGTCTCGTTTCCACCCGCTCCTTTACAGACCGGATATTATCAGCCAATCTGGACTCAATAATATTCTCCACATCAAGAAAACAAGCAACAATTAATCTTCCCTTGCACATGTCTAAAGCCCCCTAAGGTTTTCATAAGCCTCTTCAATTCTCTTATAAAGTTCCTCCGGTAAACCCAGATTCTCAAATTCAATTTCGTCTCCGCTAATTCTATTCTTTACTCCCAGAAAAGCACCATCTTCGCCTCTGCCTAGCCACAGTGAGCTGTAATTCCACTGTCCTGCCAAGGTAGCAATAAGTGAAAATGCTCCAGATGAAAGGGCTGGTGCAATAAAAGGCTTGAACCCAAGCTCCCTGACTTTTAAATTACAGGTAGTTGTCAGTTCCGTAAGCTCACCACTAAGCTCATCATCATAGTTTTCGATGCTGTTGGCAACAACCAGATCTCCTCCATGAGGTCCAAACACTCGTCCTTCATCCAAGAATACCGCGAATCTCTCGTCCTTCTTGGCATAGTACATAGCCCTTCTGTTCATAACTCCCAAGCCATAGCCCTTGACCTGAGCCGGCTTCAACCCAGAAGACATAAGAGTCGCCTTGCACAGCGGATCCACAGGATCAGACACTACAGCAAAGATTCCGCTAAAGCCTACTTCCCCTGCCTTCTTTCCGTAATATGAGACTATTTCACTATTAGCCTTCAGCTGCATCATTCTCACATCACCTTGGACTCCAATCTTTGGAACAGCCTTGCTGGCGCAAAAAATGAACATGTCGCAGTCGAAAAGCTGATCCTCCTCCACTATTTCCACCTTTGGCAAATCGTCGCTGAAAGGAGCTCCTATTTGGTTCATTTCCATTTCGTATCGCAAAGCCACATTAGGATTCACATCGAAAATTCCGATAGCATCTATAACAGGCGCACCCATTAACTTTAGGCCTAGTAGTAGATTGGCACCCACATCGCCAAGAGCCAGAAGGTGCACCCTGTTGCCATTGCCTTTAAGAGGCACAGGTAGCTTCAGCTCCTCCATATCCTTAAACAATTCAGTTATATATCTTTTCCTCATTTAAACATCACCTTCAATCTGGTCAAGGCCTCAATATCCCTCTCCACATGAATGGACGGCGCAATGCTTTCATCAGTTTCCAGATGACGATTGACCTCCACAATCTTTGGAGAGTTAATAACCTCGCCCAGTCTCCTAAGAGTTAGTTTCTTCTCAAAAACGTTTTGATATTCTTCTTCCAGAACGCGCAAAATGTCCCTGGCATTCTCCAGACACGTCATAGAATAGTTGTAAATGCTGCTTCCCGGCAAATCTCCCAGAAAACTAGGCACAGCGTAAGGCAGAATCATATTCATAGACGGTACAGCCTTCTTGTGGTTCACGTCCTCACCCGGGTTCTTGATGCTGTCACCTCCCAAATAAGGGTAAAGAGAGGTCTCGTCGAGCCACAGCCTGATGTTCGGCACATAGTACGCGCACTCTGCCGTTCGCTTCTTCATAGTCATCAGGTCTTTTCCTCTTCCGGTCAAAACCCCCACAGCCGTGACCACAACTTTCACCTGATGTTCCTTCAGAATAGGATCGATTTTATTCATTCGATAACCCTTATTTAATAGATTGTCCACCAGAATGACCTGCCTGTTAAAGGACTTAATCATTCTAATCTGATCCGCAATTGGCGAATAATTTCTCCTTGCCTCAACGGTGAAATTAGTAATCTCCCTGTTATAGTACTTTTCTGTATGCAATGACTTAGTTACCGTATTTGGAACAACCTTGTTCTCCAGGAACATTCCGAAAGGTACTGCCATATATGGGCCATATTTCTTGGTTTTTCTCGGCTCCACAGGCACATCGTTAATCTTAGTAATCAGATTTATCATCTTCTGATACATTATTCCCGAATTATATGAAATAATCAGATGCCCCGGATAAAGTTTGTTGATCTCACCTAGCAACCTGTCGTGGGCATCTTCAACCATGCGCAAGACCCTAGGATTCTCATTTAATGGAGCTTTGATAATAGTAGAAACATTCTTAAATATGATAACCGGCATCGTCATATTGGCTGCCAAAATGGTTTCACCCTTTGGTCGTCCAATATTAATGAATCCCTGTTTCGTCATAAATTCTGTCAGCCGACGACTCATGCCTGCCTTCACGCAAGGATGGTACACCACGTAGGTGTAGTCCATTTCAATAAGCTCCGATACCATTTCAACCAATAAGGTCTGCTCGATGCACGGCAATTTAGTTTTTCTGCTGCAGAAGAAGCCTCCGATTACAGGTATGGCACCTGCCGCCTGAGCTCTCACATATTCCGCAGTGTCCGCATTGCCAAACTCCGCCAAAAGGTCGAAGCTATCTAGGCGCTTAGCCGCCGCAACGGCCACTATCTTGTTGCCCCTTGCTCCATCTCTTATAGCCAGGGTCCAGACATCGTCTCTGTCCAGATATTCCCTTATTTTTTTTATATCATATCCTCTTCCAGCAAGCTCAGATTCCATATCGTCAATAACCGATGAGTCTCTCATTTCAAGGTGTTCAATGGTTACATCCCTAGCCTGAAGCATATGCTTATAAGCAGGCTCTCTCATATACAATCCTCTGTCCAAAATATAATTTTGGGCCACTGGATCTATGAGGTTGGATATGTCTCGGTTAAGGTCAATGTTCTCACGAATTCTAGTGGAACTGATATCCTCATATATTTTCTCAAGACTCAGATTCTGTATTTCTCCTATAATAGGATACTCTGTATTTTCAGGCGCAATAAAGTCAGGGCTCACCTCTTCAGATTCCCTCTTGAAAATAATATGGTTAATGGAGTGAATAGTATCTTCATCAGGTTTCACCTTATAGCAAGAAGCATTTTTAATGACATCGCTTCCTGCAACAAAATAAAGGTCTTTGCCCTGGAAAATTCTCTTCAGTAACTTTATATCATTTTTATTTGCAATATTAATCGAAATATTGTCAGGCATAAGGAAGATATTCTCTTCATCTGCCACGGACATATTCATAATTCTTCGACGCTGAAGCCTAGGCTGAGTCTTCTTAGACCAGCTGAACTCATCTAAGGCTAAATAAACCTCGAAGCCACGATTGCAGATTTCTCTGGCAATGGCCTTATGACTCAAGCTAAACGGGTCGAAAGTTCCCGGGAAGAATGCCACCTTCTTAGGCTCAGGAATATTAAAATCTCCAACTTCTATTTCGTAGTTACAGATAAACTCGTAAATATGTCTGAAGGCCGCCGCATTGTTAAAGAAGTCCAAGAGGCCTTCCCTATTATTCTCATACAGGGTCATCAGCTTCTTGCTACAAACCTTGAAAATTCCGTATTTTTCTCTCAGATCCAGTTTAGGCGATGCGAATATATTTACTCCAATAGTCCATAGTGACTCCTGGCTGATTACAGTAATATAGTTTCCCAGACCCTTCATAAGGTCATTGAGAAGTCTCATCTTTCTCTGTTCAGTAGCCTCAGGACTTTCTACGAAACCGTAGTTTGCACCATATATGCTGTAATTCTCCAAAATTACACCAAATGTGTGTAGCACCGAGGATGCAACCATAGCATTGGTCTGATTCAAGAATACCTCAAGGTCTGTAATAAGCTCATCTAATTCTCTTGGAGAAAGATGAAGCATAATCTGTCCCAGATACTCAGGAATATATTTCGAGAACTGATAGTCTCCTATTTCAAGTCCCTTGCCTAGCTCTACTGCAATTTCATTTCTCTGCTCCGGCAAAAGCTTATCAATAATCTGAAGCAGGCCGTCTCCGGCTACAGTTCTTACCGTTACAGTTTCGCTTACTTTAATCAAATTTGCAAGATGGGTTGCAACATGCAAGGTGATGCCGTCATCTCTGTGGCTTTCAACATAAGTAAGCATTGCTGCAATGTTGGAGGTTTTGATAGTCCACGGAGTCCTTGCCTTTAGATTATCCAGGAACATATCGGACAGTGCTTCTTCTGTCACCAAGCTATCCTTGCCGGTGAGAATTGCCACACGTTCCAGACACTCATTCTTGCTGTCGACACCAAAATACTGGCGAACCTTAGCGCCTGCAACGCGAAGGTTAACCTCTTCTTCCTTCATCATCTTGTTGGCAAAGGCGATAACTGCCTTCTTTTGCTTATAAGTATAATCCTCTGGCGAAGTCACAGGAATTACCCTGAGCAAAGCCGACTTATTCATAGGCGTCAAATCACGACGATTGAAGCAGCGCACTACAACATCTATGTACTTTGCCTTATCCTCAGGATGACAGTTAGCTATGAGTGTTTTTACCATATTCTTCAGGCAGTAGCTAACTCTCTTCTTGTGTTCATCTGTCAGCTTGTGATCCGGGTTCAAAACATTCTCGACTGTCTTCTTCCACAGTGTCATATTTGTAATCCGCTTCTTTGACAGAGTCACGCCCTCAGGCAATTCCTTTCGATATTCTATATTGAAATTAGCCACAATTTGCCCATAGATTTCCCCTGCCTGATATCTGATATCGCTTTCTCTGTTAGTAAGCATTTCATAGAGGAATCTTAAGGTCATCAGCTTCTGTTTTTCCGTCATATATGCCGAGTATTCGCCTAGAATTGCAATATATGTACGCAGGCTTCTCCACTGCTTCTCGGTTCTCGCTATTTCCAGTAAATTTGCAAACTGTTCCTCACGGTAGAAAGCATTCATCAATCTGATATTGTGATCAACCGCTGTATTTTTTATAGCTGACACAATCTTATTTCTGCTGTAAGAAGCCATGGACCTCCAAGGTTTCTTCTCAGGTTTAGGCGGTTCTTCCTCTTCTGCTGCGCCCTTGATCTCTGTTGTAACTCCCAAGTCAATCATGTAGTTTTCAAAGTCCTTCAGCTTGTTGTAAACCTTGCGATACCTCAGCTTCTTGGCCTCGTCCACGTTATCCAACTTGTCTAAAATCACCTGAAAAGCCTCATCTAGTGTATAGAAATGAACCAGTTCCTTACCATTCTCATCTCTGCTGCTCTTTACCCTGAAATCTGCATAAATCAAAAGCAGGGACTCAACCGACAGGTTCTCCAGTTCCAAGTCCCAAGTCGAATGATTTGCCGCAATATGGCCAATCATCGGCAGATTAAATCTCTCAGTACAAGTATCTGTATAGTAATAATGCAAGTATGGAACTCTCTTCTCCTCGCCCTTCTTGCATCCATATTTTCCTATGTCGTGACAAACTGCCGCACCTGAAACAACTCCCAAATCACAAGGTACATCTAAGGCAAAAAGCTGCTTTGCCATATACATTGCAACATGGTGCACTCCGGCAATGTGCCCCAGGGTGTTAAAAGGCGTCAGCTCCGCACTGATTCTCATAAACTCATAAATATAGTTACCTACAGCAACCTTGTAGAAACGGCCATATTCCCTGTTGCAGTCATATTTTTCAATAATGCTCACGTCTGGCAGAACAATGTCCACGCGCGGGTCATAAGGCATTACGCTTTCCTCCAGCTTGAACAAAACCTGCAGAGTTTTCAAATACATTGCACGACCTCTTGCATATTTCTTCGCCTGGAAATCCTGGCTAGAATCAGGAAAAAGCCTGTTGAGAACATATCTATAAGAATACTCAGTCCATCCCTCTTCAGGCTCCTGACACATTTTGTCCAGAGCAGGTTTCATAATTTCTGCAACTTCCTTAGCTGTAAAGCGCCTCATGCCCTCATCTGTCATTACGGATTTAAGCAACATTCCGCTCGTTTCATAAAGATTGATTTCCTGAAGTAAAGATGTCACTTCGTCCTTACTCAAGCCGGATTCTTTAAAAAATCCCCTATCTTCATATGCCGTTCTAAGCATTTTTGAAAGTTTGTCATTTAGCTTTTTCATATTACTTCTCCTGACTGAGTTTTGTCCATACATCTTAATTCTAATTCCCTCAGATTACGGTGTCAAGGCTTTTACATACTGAAAAAGGAGACCAAATTGGCCTCCCCTTTCTGTGTTAATAGCTTAATTAAAAACCTGGTCAAAACCTATTTATTTGCTGCTTAAGTAGTCATCAATTCCTGCAGCAGCAGTCTTTCCGGCTCCCATAGCTTTGATAACTGTAGCTGCACCTGTTACTGCGTCTCCACCTGCGAAGATACCTTCACGGTTAGTTGCAGCTGCTGTATCTGTGCCGATACCGCCCTTAGCGTTAGCTTCTAGTTTCTCAGTTGTATCAAGAATTAATGTATTCAACTTAGTTCCGATGGACATGATTACCATATCTACAGGAATTTCGAAGTTTGAACCTTCAATAGCGATAGGTCTTCTTCTGCCTGAAGCATCTGGTTCGCCAAGTTCCATCTTAACGCATTCAATTGCTCTAACATTTCCGTTTTCATCTCCAAGAATCTGTACAGGATTGTTAAGAACCTTGAATTCTACGCCCTCTTCCATAGCGTGGTGAACTTCTTCTGCTCTTGCAGGAAGCTCATCAAGGCTACGACGATAGATTACATATACTTCGCTTGCTCCCATACGCTTAGCGCATCTAGCAGCGTCCATAGCAACGTTACCGCCACCAACGATAGCAATCTTATCAGCGTGCTGAATTGGTGTATCGTATTCAGGAAGGTAAGCCTTCATCAGGTTGATACGAGTCAGGTATTCATTTGCTGAGCATACTCCGATGTAGTTTTCACCAGGAATGTTCATAAATGATGGAAGACCTGCACCAGTACCGATGAATACGGATTCATATCCTTCTTCCTTCATTAATTCGTCAACTGTAATTGCACGACCAACAACTGCGTCTGTAACGAATTTGACGCCCTTAGCTTCTAACTTAGCCACTTCTGCAGCTACGATTTCCTTAGGAAGTCGGAACTGAGGGATACCATAAACCAGAACGCCGCCTGACTTATGTAATGCTTCATAAACAGTTACTTCATAGCCTTTGTTTACTAAGTCGCCTGCGCATGCAAGGCCTGCAGGGCCTGCACCGATAATAGCAACTTTGTGACCGTTTGATTCTACAGGCTGGATTTCAACATCACCGAAGTTAGCTGCATGCCAGTCTGCAACGAATCTTTCCAGACGACCGATAGCAACCGGTTCGCCCTTCTTGCCATGAACGCACTGTCCCTGGCACTGGTTTTCCTGTGGGCATACACGTCCGCAAACTGCAGGAAGTGAGCTGTCCTCGGAAATAATATTGTATGCTGCTTCGAAATCGCCTTCAGCAACCTTGGCGATAAAGGCAGGAATCTTAATGTTTACAGGGCAACCTGAAACACAAGGTTTTTTACGGCAGTTTAAGCAACGCATTGCTTCGTTAATTGCCATTTCTTCAGTATAGCCTTCAGCTACCTCCAGGAAGTTCTTGTTACGAACATCAGGAGCCTGTTCAGGCATTGGATTCTGTTTCCTTACCAGATTAATCATTGTAACGAACACCTCCTGTTAATCTGCACACGTGAGCTCTGTCTTCAGCTTCCTGGTCTTTGTAGTAGTTTGATCTCTTAATAAGGTCATCCCAGTCAACCAGTGCGCCGTCGAATTCAGGACCATCTACGCATACGAACTTGTCTTCTTCGCCGATTTTGCATCTGCAGCCACCGCACATACCAGTACCATCAATCATGTATGCAGTTAATGATGCAACTGATGGAATATTGTACTTAGCAGCGATTTCGCAAACAAATTTCATCATAATTGGAGGACCTACAGCTACGATTTCATCATATTCATTGCCCTTCTGGATAAGTTCTTCCAGCTTAGCAGTTGTGAACATCTTTTCACCATAAGTACCGTCGTCTGTTACAACATACAGGTTATCTACGCCTGCTCTGAATTCTTCTTCAAGGATTACTAAATCCTTAGTTCTGAATCCTTCAATCATATCAACTTTAACGCCGTGGTCGTGCATTCCTGTAGCCAGAGGGTAAGCAAGTGCATTACCTGTACCTCCACCTACTACACAAACCTTCTTCAGGTGATCCATTTCAGTTGGCTTACCCAAAGGTCCAACGATATCAGCAAAACAGTCTCCCACTTCCAGCTGATCCATTAGCATTGTAGTTCTTCCAACGGCAGCATAGATTAAATCTATAGTGCCGTCTTCTTCATTGTGACCTGCCATAGTGAGAGGAATTCTCTCACCATATTCATCTGTACGAAGAATGATAAACTGACCAGGTCTTGCCTTTCTTGCAACTAGTGGAGCATAAATCTTCAGCCACACCATGTTGTCATTAAGTCTTCTTTTATAAGTTACTTCAAACCTTTTCATGCTTACATCCTCCTTTCCTAATTATCAAAGCTCTTCTGCTGATGCTTTAGATGTTCGTATCTATCTTTAGCAGCTTCTTCTGCCTCTGTGAACAGTTTTTCTGCTCTTTCAGGGAACTTAAGCTGTAATGAGTTGTAACGAACTTCGCCCATGATGAAGTCTCTGTAGCTTCCAGTTGGAGTTGCGCTATCAATTGAAAGCGGATTCTTTCCTTCAGCTGCCAGTGCAGGGTTGTATCTTAACAAATTCCAGTATCCTGCGCGTACTGCGTTCTTCATTTCAAGCATTGCCTTGTTCATGCCGGCCTTAACACCGTGGTTGATACAAGGAGCATATCCGATAATTAGTGATGGACCATCGTAAGCTTCTGCTTCTCTGATAGCCTTCAGAGTCTGTTCAGGGTTTGCGCCCATAGCAACCTGTGCAACATATACATAGCCGTAAGCCATTGCAATCTGTGCCAGATCCTTTTTCTTAACTGCCTTACCGGAAGCTGCGAACTTAGCAACTGCTCCGATAGGAGTTGACTTGGAGGACTGTCCGCCTGTGTTGGAGTAAACTTCTGTATCGAATACGAAGATGTTTACGTTTTCTCCTGATGCGATAACGTGGTCTAATCCACCGTAACCGATGTCGTATGCCCATCCGTCACCACCGAAGATCCACATTGAAGGTTTCATCAACATGTCCTTATTATCTAATACATATCTTGCTGTTTCGTTAGTATCTGCAATCTTTTCACATTCTGCAACCAGGATATCCCCTGTTTCTTCTGCAGCCTGTGGATCATTCATGGAAGCGAGCCATGCCTTAGCAGGAACGCCTAGAACGTCAACTAGTTTTTCAACTGCTGACTTCATTTCTTCTCTACGTGCTCTGATAGATGTTGCCATACCTAAACCGAATTCAGCATTATCTTCGAATAGGGAGTTAGCCCATGCCGGACCTCTTCCTTCTCTGTTTACTGTGTAAGGAGTACTTGGTGCACTACATCCCCAAATTGATGTACATCCTGTTGCGTTAGCAATGAACATTCTGTCACCAAATAGCTGAGTAATCAGCTTAGCATATGGAGATTCACCACATCCTGGGCAAGCGCCTGAGAACTCAAGCAATGGCTGCTTGAACTGTGATCCCTTTACAGTATCGTCCTTGAAAGGAACTTCCTTAGGAGTTACTTCGTTGAACAGGTAGTTGTACTTATCCTGTGATGGAAGAACAACATCATCTTCAGCAGGAACCATTTCAAGAGCTTTCTTTCTTGCAGGACACACATCAGCACATGATCCGCAACCTGTACAGTCTAATGCTGAAATTCCAAGAGTATAGAACTTACCCTTAACGCCCTTCATTGCAAGGTAATCGCCGTTTACTGAATCTACTTCTGTTTCATCTAATACGAAAGGTCTGATTACGCCGTGAGGACAAACATATGAACACCAGTTACACTGCATGCAGTTAGTTTTGTTCCATACTGGAATGTCTGTTGCGATGCCTCTCTTTTCGAATGCAGCTGTACCAGCAGGAATCATGCCGTTTGCTGTGTCAAGGAATGTTGATACTGGAACAGCGTCACCTGTAAGTGTGTTTGTTGGAACTAGGACGTTGTTCAGGTAGTCAGTGTGAAGCTGGTCACGACCAACAAGCTTAGCAGCTGGAGCATCGTCTTCTACATCTGCCCATCTTGCAGGTACTTCTACCTTATGAACATGGTTTACACCTGCATCTACTGCAGCTTCGTTCATAGCTACAATGTTTGCGCCCTTCTTAGCGTATGTTTTCTGAATCATTTCCTTCATATACTTAACTGCGTCGTCAATAGGAATGATGTCAGCAAGTTTGAAGAATGCTGCCTGTAGAACTGAGTTTGTTCTTCTTGCGCCTAGACCGATTTCCTTAGCGATGGAAACAGCGTCGCAAGTGTAGAACTGAACGTTGTTCTTAGCAATGTATCTCTTAACCTTTGCAGGTAAGTGTTCGTCTAGTTCTTCGTCTGACCATCCGCAGTTTAGTAGGAAGAATCCGCCTGGTTTAACGTCTTCAACCATTTCATATCTGTGAAGATATGCTGCGTTGTGGCATGCTACGAAGTCAGCCTGTTTAACATAGTATGTTGACTTAATTGGTTTGTCTCCGAATCTTAAGTGGGAAACTGTTACACCGCCGGATTTCTTGGAGTCGTACTGGAAGTAAGCCTGTACCTTCTTATCAGTGTGGTCACCGATAATTTTAACGCTGTTCTTGTTTGCACCAACAGTACCGTCAGCACCAAGACCCCAGAACTTACAAGCCTTTGTTCCCTTAGGAGCTACGTCTGGATTTTCAGTTGTAGGTAGTGATAAGCCTGTTACGTCGTCGTTAATGGAAATTGTGAATTCCTTCTTAGGTTTCTCGCTCCATAAGTTTTGATATACTGCAAGTAAATCTCCTGGCTGAGTATCCTTAGAACCTAAACCGTAACGTCCGCCAACGATTAGGCAATCTTCAAACTTAGTTCCGCGAAGTGCTGAGCAAACGTCTAAGTATAATGGTTCGCCAACACCGCCTGGTTCCTTAGTTCTGTCAAGAACAGCAATCTTCTTAACAGTTTCAGGAAGTACATCTAACATATATTTAACGGAGAATGGTCTGTAAAGGTGAACTTCAAGAACGCCGACCTTCTTGCCCTTTCCGTTTAGGTAATCAACCATTTCTTCAAGAGCATCACAAACTGAACCCATTGCTACAACGATTTCAGTTGCATCAGGTGCTCCGTAGAAGTTAAATGGCTTGTAATCTGTTCCGATCTTTGCATTAACCTTCTGCATATATTCGTTTACTAAATCTGCAGTTTCAAGGTATGCAGTGTTACTTGCTTCTCTGTGCTGGAAGAATGTTTCCGGCTGTTCAGCTGAACCCATTGAATGTGGATGAGTTGGGTGAATTACTCCTGCCTTGTATGCTTTTACAGCATCCCAGTCTACCATTTCCTTCAGGTCTTCATAATCCCAAACTTCAATCTTCTGATTTTCGTGGGATGTTCTGAATCCATCAAAGAAGTGAATCATTGGAAGCTTTCCTGCAATTGTTGAAAGGTGTGCAACTGCAGCAAGGTCCATAGCCTGCTGTACGCTGTTTGATGCTAGCATAGCAAAACCAGTCTGGCGGCATGCCATAACATCGGAATGATCTCCGAAAATTGAAAGTGCATGTGTTGCCAAAGCACGAGCAGCAACGTGGAATACTGTAGGTGTCTGTTCACCTGCCAGCTTGAACATATTAGGAATCATTAGAAGCAGACCCTGAGATGCAGTAAATGTTGATGTATATGCACCTGCAGTAATGGATCCGTGAACAGCACCTGCTGCACCAGCTTCTGATTCCATTTCAATAATTCTAACTTTTTCGCCGAAGATATTTTCTCTATCCTGAGAAACCCATTCGTCCATATTTTCAGCCATTGGTGAGGATGGTGTGATTGGGTAGATAGCAGCAACTTCAGAAAATGCATAAGCAACATGAGCTGCAGCGGCGTTTCCGTCCATAGTCTTTAGTTTTCTCACCTTAATCACTCTCCTTCCCTAATAGCCAGAGCGTCTCTCTGTAAGTAATTGTACTCAGGAACCACTCTTTCCTTAATGATATCTCTTGAGCATACGTACTGACATACGTTGCAGTTTTCGCAGATTTCCGGATCGATTACAGCATGTGCGCCTTCAGCGTAAATTGCTCCGTTAGGGCAGTTCGCCTTACAATCTCCACAAGCGATACAAGCGCTGTCGCATACAGCTGCCTTGTCTTCGTAATCTGCTGTTGATGAACATGGTACCATCTTTGCTCCCTTATAAGGTACGATGGAAATCAGTCCCTTAGGACATGCGTATGTACAATCCTTACATCCTACGCACTTGTCAGGATTTACAACTGCAGTTCCGTCAACAACTTCAATTGCTCCGTAACGACATACTCTTGTGCAGTTTCCTAAACCGGTACATCCTGTTGTACACAGTCCATATTCCTTAGGATCTACATTGTCAACTACAGCCTGGCAATCTGTATATCCTAATTTCTGATATACTTCAGTTGCTTTCTTACCTCCGCTGCAACTTACAAATGCTACCTTGTCCTTAAGCTTTGTAAGATCGTGAAGAGTATCTACGATAATCTTTTTCTTGCATTTTACTGTACAAGCTTCGCAACCTACGCACATTTCATAATTGATTACTGCGTGGTTGTCGATAATTTCGATTGCACCCTGAGGACATGCTCTTACGCAATCTCCGCATCCGATACATCCGAATCCGCAAGTCTTTCTTACAAGGTCGTCGTCTTCTTCCTTAGATGAACAAGGGATGAAGTTAGTTGCCTCTCTAGGAATCATGCGAATTACATTCTGTGGACAGACCTTTGCATTTGCACATGCTCCGCATCCTGTACATTTTTCGGCAATTACGGAAACGTCTCCGTCTTCTGCTGCCATAGCATCGAACTTACATACGTCTAGACATGAACCTATGCCTACACATCCGCTCTTACATTCTCCGCGAGCAAAACCAGCTTCGACAGCTTCCTTACAACTCTTGCATCCCTCAGCTGCAAATCTTGCCTTACCTGCAGCATCTCCACTACAAGTGATAAATGCAATTTCATCCTTTACTTCCACTGTCTCTGCGCCCATTGCTTCTGCAATAGCATCAACAGCTTCCTGGTTACACGCCGGACATAGAGCCACATTGTCTTCTGCAACGATTGCTTCTGCACATTCTGCACAAGTAGCTTTTCCACATCCGCCGTAGCCTGCACAATCCACGCCTGGCAACAGTTTCAGAACTTTAGCGATTAGTTCTGCAGGCGCATTGGACTTAGTGTTCATAACCATACTCCTCCTTCAAATTATTATGAATAACTTCTCTTGTTATGGTCCTTACACATTGTATTCTGTATTCAAATTAGTACAAAATACACATGTTTTTCGCCATAAAAATAGTAAGTATCAAGATACTTACTATTTTACTCCTCGTTTTCCATAAAGTCAAACACAGTCAATAAAACTCTGTTATTTTTTTATCAAAACTTTTTGAAAACATTATTGTTCAATTTTCAGCACATTTAGGTCCCTACCTAGTTAAGCCGCTCTAGCCCGTGCATTTCCCCACATTTGCACCTGCTATCCTCAAGGCTTAAATCTGGTGAATAAACAATCCGCTTCTTAGTTTAGGCTCGAACCATGTGGACTTCGGCGGCATCAAAAGCCCCGCATCAGCCACATCGAAAAGTTCGTGAATTGAAGTCGGATACATAGCGAAAGCCACGTGGCAATCTTTCTTGCATCTTCTCTCCAGCTCATCCAAACCGCGAATTCCTCCAACGAAGTCGATGCGCGCATCAGTCTTCGGATCCTTAATTCCAAGAACCGGCGCGAGCAATATCTCCTGAAGCATTGACACATCCAATTTACCCACAGGGTCATTAGGCACATCTTCCTTTTTGAATCCGCACATATACCACTTTCCATCCAGGTACATAGAGAACTTTCCTGCCTCAGCAGGCTTCCTATTCTCCCTCGCCACCTCTTCAACTTCGAAAAGTTCTTTCATTTTGTTTAAGAAGTCTTCGTCGATAAGACCATTCAAGTCCTTAACAACTCTGTTGTAATCCATAATCATCAGCTCTTCATCAGGGAACAAAACAGACATAAAGTAGTTAAACTCTTCGCTTCCATCACATCCCGGATTTTCAAGTCGACGCTTGAATCCAACTTTTACTGCAGAGGCCGCTCTATGGTGGCCATCTGCAATATATATCTCCTTTATTCCGTCAAAGGCGCTCTGGATTGCGTCTATGTCGGTTTTGATATCGATAATCCATACCCTGTGTGTGATCCCGTCCGGCGCTGTGAAATCGTTTACCGGCTTGGTTTTCTTGACCTTGACGATTACGTCGCTGATGACCTGATTTGCTCTGTAAGCCAGGTAAATCGGCCCAGTCTGGGCGTTGCAAGTGTCCACATGTGTGATGCGGTCCTGCTCCTTGTCGGCGCGAGTGTTTTCGTGCTTCTTGATAACGCCGTTTCTGTAATCGTCTATGGAGGCACAGGCCACGATTCCGGTCTGGGTTCTGCCATCCATTGTAAGCTCGTAAATATAGTAGCAAGGCTTCTTGTCTCTTACGAAATCGCCTTTTTTCACCATTTCCCAAAGGGTGTCATGGGCTCTCTGATAAACTTCCGGAGCGTAGGTGTCAACTGAATCGTCAAGCTGCGTCTCCGCTCTGTCGATTTTTAGAAAAGACTCCGGCTCTCTCTCAACTTCCGCTTTAGCTTCTTGTCTATTGTAAACATCATATGGCAGCGCTGCTATTCTCTCAGCTTTTTCGTCGCAAGGGCGAATTGCTGCAAAGGGTCTAATAACTGCCATTATTTAATAACCCTCACTTTAAGCACACCTTCTACATTCTTCAAAGCTTCTACAACAGCTGCATCTGCTGGTGAATCCAGGTCGAAGAGTGAGTAAGCGTAATCACCACGGCTCTTGTTTGTCATATGTGCGATATTGATTCCAGCGCCACCTACAACAGTTGCAAGTCTGGAAATCATATTCTGAATGTTCTTGTGAAGAATTGTTACACGTCCTTCAGACTGGCATACGCCTGCGTCGCATGCTGGATAGTTTACGGAGTTTCTGATGTTTCCGTTTTCCATGTAGTCAATCAGTTCTTCTGCAGCCATAACTGCGCAGTTGTCTTCTGACTCTGCAGTTGATGCTCCAAGATGAGGGATTACGATGCATCCCTTCTTGCCAGCAGTCTTTGTGCTTGGGAAGTCGACAACGTAGTTCTTAACCTTTCCCGCTTCAAGGGCTGCAACCATATCATCTTCTGCAACAAGGGAATCTCTTGAGAAGTTTAGGAATACAACTCCGTCCTTCATCATGTCGATAGCGTCCTTGTTAATCATTTCTCTTGTGCTGTCCATTAGAGGAACGTGAATTGTAATGTAGTCACATTCTCTATAAATATCTTCTACAGCAAGTACGTGGTTAACTGATTTATCTACTGACCATGCAGCGTTAACTGACATAAATGGGTCATATCCATAAACCTTCATACCAAGGGCACAAGCTGCATTGGCAACCTTTACACCGATAGCTCCCATTCCGATAACGCCCAGCTTCTTGCCGCTGATTTCGTTTCCAGCAAAGGCTTTCTTTGCCTTTTCGGTGGTTTTGTTAATGTTTTCGTCATCTTGGTTATCTTTAACCCACTGGATTCCGCCAACGATATCACGAGATGCAAGAAGCAGTCCTGCAAGAACAAGTTCCTTTACGCCATTTGCATTAGCACCTGGTGTGTTGAAAACAACGATTCCCTTTTCTGCACACTTGTCTAATGGAATGTTGTTAACTCCGGCGCCTGCACGTGCAACTGCTTCCAGTGTGTCCGGTAATTCTAAATCATGCATTGCCGCACTTCTTACCAAAACCGCCTGAGCGTCTGCTAACTCATCAACTTTTTCATATTTATCATCAAATAAACCTAATCCGCACTGTGCAATGGGATTGAGGCATGTATACTTAATCATTTTTTCTCCTTACCTTTACTTGTTTTCTTCTTCGAACTTCTTCATGAATTCAACTAATTTTTCTACACCTTCCATTGGCATTGCGTTGTAGATAGACGCTCTCATGCCACCCACACTTCTGTGGCCCTTCAGGTTTTCAAAACCAGCTGCTTTTGCTTCCGCAACAAACTTTGCATCTAGTTCCTTATCGCCTGTAACAAATGGAACGTTCATCAGTGAACGGTCTTCTTTTCTTACAGTTCCCTTAAACAGCTTGCTCTGATCTAGAAAATCATAAAGGATTGCAGCCTTCTTTTCGTTGTGAACCTTCATTGCTTCTAGGCCACCCATGTTCTTAATCCACTTGAATACCTTTCCACAGATATAGATTCCGTAGCAAGGCGGAGTGTTGTATAAGGAGCCCTTATCGGCCTGAACTTTGAAGTTCATCATTGTTGGTACAGTTTTTGGAAGGTCTTCTCTAAGAAGGTCTTCTCTGATGATTACAATCTGAACACCGGCAGGTCCAATATTCTTCTGTACACCACCATAAATTACGCCGTACTTTTCAACATCTATAGGTTCAGAGAGGAAACAGGAGGATACATCAGCGACTAGTTCTTTACCTTTAGTGTTTGGCAATTCATGGAATACTGTTCCATAGATAGTATTATTCTGGCAAATATATACATAGTCTGCATCCTCGCTTACTGGAAGGTCTGAACAGTCTGGTATATATGAAAATGTCTCATCTGCTGATGATGCGATGGCATTTACTTTACCATATTTCTTTGCTTCTTCGTATGCCTTCTTCGCCCACTGACCTGTGATGATGTAGTCAGCAACTCCATTCTTCATAAGGTTCATTGGAATTGATGCGAAGTGAAGAGAGGCACCACCCTGAAGGAATAATACCTTGTAATTATCAGGAATATTCATCAAATCTCTCAGATCAGCCTCAGCTTCATCAATGATCTGTTGGAAAGCTGCTGAGCGATGACTCATTTCCATTACGGACATACCTGTGCCGCGATAATCTAACATTTCTTCTTGCGCTTCTTTTAAAACTACTTCCGGAAGTACTGCCGGACCAGCTGAAAAATTGTAAACTCTTCCCATTTCTCTGTATCTCCTTAAAATAATATTATAAAGTCTAGTATATTCCGACTTAATGAAAAAGGCAAGGGATTTTTTGTTCACTACCACAATAAAATTTTATTAAACTTGTAAATTTATTGTAACTTTTGACAACTTTTGCTTGATTTACGCAATCGAGCACTAAGTTATGATGTAATCAAGCACTACGCTACGAGGTATAGACTAGTGGGACACATATATCCTATCGTTAGTCATCGTTAGGTTAGCAAGTAATGCAGGTCACGAACATTCGTTTGGGAAAATGTGATTTGAATATAAAATTCAGTTTATTGATTGACTTCCGCGAAACTGGGTATTAAGATGATAACAAGATTAGAAGTTAATACTTAAAAATATCGCTGGTAAAAAACTAAACTACTAGCTGAATTATTAATTACGGAGGGGAAATCATGGAACAGAAATTTTTTATTTGTGAACACTGCGGAAATATGATTGCTATGGTAAAGGACAAAGGTGTACCTGTAATGTGTTGTGGCCAGAAAATGACTGAACTAATTCCAGGAACAACTGACGCCGCTGTAGAAAAACATGTACCTGCATACGAAGTTGAAGGAAACGTTGTAAAAGTTAAGGTTGGAGAAGTTGCTCATCCAATGCTTGAAGAGCACTACATCGAATGGGTTTCTATTCAGACCAAGCAAGGCAACCAGAGAAAGGCTCTTAACCCTGGCGAAGCACCAGAAGTCTGTTTCGCACTTTGCGATGGCGACGAAGTAGAAGCAGTATACGCTTACTGCAACCTACACGGACTTTGGAAGAAATAAGATTTGATTCGACAAAAATGTAAATGCCTATAACTAAAGGACTGTGCTGAAAGTGGACAACCACCTGGCACAGTCCTTTTTATTGATTATTGCATTATTTTGACATTATTTTGTTATTGCGTTTGGCGTTGTATTATAGAGATACCGTTATGGCTGCTAGGTATTATTGACATTGCTAGCATAACGCTAAGATTGCTAAGACATTGTTGAAATTACCGAGTTATCCCGCCCCATTTCTTGCAAATTCGCGAAATCATGCCATCTCTGTCGCTATACATCGTCATTAGACAATGCAGCTCTATCATTTCTGGCACATTCATGGCGCTGGGGTTTCCCAGTACCAAAATCAGAAAAGTCTCTACCGCGCACTATAGATTTTTCGTAAAATCCGGCACTTTCTAATGGGTTTACGCCTTCTCTTCGATATGGAGCCTTGACATTTTCTAACATTTTTGTTCGTTTTCAGCGATTTTCATAGAAGAAGCGTGTATAGTATGCCCTTTCACGTATATAAATACATTGCGCAGCTCTCCATTGGTACTGGATTTATGAATAGCTACAAATGTGCCAGGACTGATGTGCCACATCGTGATTAGGCGATGCAAAATGTAAAAGGCTCTCGTTTCACGGCCGCGCTCTTTCGGGTTCGAGTCCCCTGATTATATGCGCGTAAATTAAAATAGACACCCGTCTGGGTGTCTATTTTAATTGGTGCGCCATAAGGGACTCGAACCCCTAACCTTCGCATTCGTAGTGCGCTACTCTATCCAATTGAGCTAATGGCGCATACCACCTAGTTGTACGTATTATGGATCATCTTGTTGTTGCTATTATTTTTCGTACTTGTATAGTATACACAAATTCACACTTGATGTCAAAGGTTTTTTCAATTTGGATAGGTTTTTTAGAAGATTTTTTAGAGGATTTTCTATTATCTCTAGTCTTTATGGCGTTTCGTTGTCCTAGCAGTTCATTAACGACTTCGCGAGACTCTCTGCGCAGCCTCAAGCTGCCGCCAACTTCTTCATCATGCCTCGCGGTACTCTCCGCAGATGCCTTCTTCGCTGGCATTGCTTTCATCGCTGGCGTTACCTCCAATGCCGGCATCTCCGTCTTCGCAAAGCAGCTTCTTGTCTGTGTGTTGCTTCAAGATTAGGGCAGTGATGAAAGTAACCACCTGGCCTAGAGGAATGGAAAGCCAAACTGCTGTAATCTTCATAGCTGAAGGCATCAGCAGCGGCAGGATGCAAAGAATTGCCAAGGTGCCAAGTGGCTCGCCATAAACTAGGATATATGAGTAAGTTGTTTTTTCAGTAGCATATAAGTAAGTTGTAGTTACACGAATGATGCTCAGCAAAATTAGAGTTGCTAAGAACCAAGGGATGTACTTGATTACATCCAGGTTTGCTTCAGGCGATGCACCGAAAAGCAGGCCGATTTTTTCGCGATAAAGGAAGACAACTACAACGAATATGGCTCCGATTGCTGCAGCGGTTTCGTACGCGAGTCTGCGGTTTAACTTGATGCCACGGATGTTTCCTTCACCGAAGTTCCAACTGATTAGAGGCTGGCTTCCGTCGCCAACACCCTGGAACAACATGTAGCTTATACAAAGAACGTAGTCGATGCAGCCGAAAACTGCAACAGCCTGGTCGTCCCCATATAAGAACAGAAAGCGGTTCATAAACAATAAAGTAAGGGTAGGTGAGAATGCCAGACCAAAAGGTGACAGTGCAACCTTGAAAAAGCCACCCCACATGCCGCCAAGCTCAGAAACCGGCGGCATATGTAGAGCAACTTTCTTCGTTTTGAAGAAAATCACCGACATTACCATAGTCACAGCCTGTCCAATGACAGTCGCCCATGCTGCACCAGCCATGCCGTAATGAAGTTCCCAAACGAAAAGGAAGTCAAGCACGATATTAGTTAAGAATCCCATAATCATAGCAATCATGGCAAATCTAGCACCGTTCATATTTCTAATAAAAGGCACGAATCCCGTAGCCAGCAGCTGAAACAGCGTGCCTAGTGCAATTACTCGCACATATTCAGCACCCATTTCAAGAAGCACGCCAGACGCGCCCATAAGCTCAAGAATCAGTTCCGTCGTGAAGTAGATCAAAACCGTCAGAATCAGGCTCACCACAGCCATAAGCAGTATACTCGCCGTAAAACATTCTTCCGTCTTCCTAGCCTCACCCTGAGCGCTGAGAATCGTGTAACGAATTCCTCCCGCAAGGCCAAGACCAGTGCCCACAGCCATTATGAAAGCCGCCACCGGGTAACCAATTGAAATTGCCGCGATACCATCGTCGCCCATCTGATTTCCAATAAAGAAACCGTCAACGATTGTATAGACTCCCGACAGCGCAAAAGCCAGCACCGACGGAATTACATACATAAAAAATTTCCTTCTTCCGCTTATTTCCATTTACTTCATCCCCCTCTTCATTTCCTTCTCAAACACAGTGTTGAACAGAAAAATGGAGTCAATCATCTGCTGCACGCGCTCCTCGCCCATGATGTGGAAGACTTTTTCCTCCATGTCGTACAGCGGTGCCAAAAGCTCTTCACCGAATTTTCGCCCCTCATCGGTCAAAACCACCAGCTTCTCACGTCGGTCATTCTTCCCGCACGTGAGAGTAACATACTCCTGTTCCAGAAGTCCCTTAATTACAGTATTAACCGTCTGTTTGGGAATTCCCGTATAATCTGCAATCATCTTCTGTGTTATGTAATCCCCGTGATCCAGTTCATAAAGAACCATCAGCAGGTTAGAATTAATGTTTTTCCATGCAGCCCAGTCTTCATACAGCGCATTGGACTGTCCCCAGACCTCCCAGAATTTTTTTCTTTCTAATGACATATAGTCCACTTCCTTATCAATGTAGTCTTATTTAGGACTATTATAGTCCCTATATAAGTACTCGTCAAGCCGTTTCTCTCATTTTCCTGCAAAATTCCCCAAACTTTCCCATATATCTCCCCAAAAAATTCAACAGCGGATTTGCCCCCACAACAAATCCGCTGTTTATTCTTTGATAGTTTTGATAAGAGTTTCCGCTGCGTTGCTTAGTAGCGCTGCTTTAGAATACCCTTTCTATAAGCATCGATTAACAGTTCAAGCTGGCGAACCTGTTCGACAAGCTCAACGCCTTGATCAGTATCGATAACTTTCATTCTTTGAGGTAACACCTGCACCGTCTTCATAACCGGCGAGTTGAATACCTGTGTGCCGTCCTCTCGCATCGGGATATACGGCTGATGCTCTGCAATAGCCATGAATCTCGAGTTGAAGATGAACGTGTAACCGGCGATTCCCGTCTGTTTCTGGTACGCCTTTGAGAGGCCGCCGTCAATTACATAGAGAATGCCACCACCCTTAATAGGGCTTTCACCATCTTTGAGCTTAACTGGAACATGTCCGTTTAAGATTTTGGAACGAGTTGGATCTAGTCCAAACTCACGAAGAATGAATTCGCAAGGCTCCCTTCTCTTAATGTGCTCATAATAATAGTTTGTTTTTTCCTTATGTGTCTTCTTGTCAGCAATGAACAATCTTTCAAAAGTTGTCATCTTGTCCTTACCAAACATAGGAGACATTCGGCCAAGCCACATATACCACATTATGTCCCCACGTCGTCCGATTTCAGTTGACTCATCCGGTGAGAAGTAGCATTTTCTTGCTTCGTCATCAAAGTAGTCCATAAGAGCTTTGCCCTTGAGACTTTCTCCGTTGACCCTTACTTCTGTAAACGTTCCGTCTTCGTTCATCGGAATACATCCGTGGTACAGCAGATTGCCGTTAATTTTCTTATACATAGCACCATGGCTATATAAAAAGCTAATATGTTTCTGGAGTTTTTCTGAGTTCACAGCTGATGCTTCAAGAGCGTTAAGAACAGCCTCTTCTTCAGCTGTAAGCTTGTACGGATCCTTAGGATCAACGGTCGGCAGATTCATGTCTGCCATCTCGTACTCTACGCCTTCAACAGTAACAGTTCCCTTTTCCCAATTAATCTTATCGAGAAGAAGTCTGTTATCCATGTCGTACTCTGGGTGAGCTTTGATGCGCTGACCTTCAACCTTAAACTGCATAACCGCAATTGCCTTATGCATCTTTGCAGCCAGTTCCTCATTAATAGGAACGTACTGGTTGTCCTCAATAATTTGAGGCATAAATCTCTTGCACGGGTCGTTTCCATAAACTCTCTGAGCAAAAGTTGCCAGCATACGCAAGCTGATTCCGTAGCCTACCTCCAGCATATCTATATTGTTATATCTTACATTAATTCTAATCACATTAGTCAGGCATGCCCAGTTACCGATTGCGGCCCCCATCCAAAGCACGTCGTGATTTCCCCACTGGAAGTCAACATCGTGATAGTCGCATAGGAAATCCATAATAGTATCCGGATGCGCACCTCTATCGAAAATATCTCCGATAATGTGAAGCTGGTCAACAGCCAGTCTGCTCGTTGCCTCAGCAAGCTCAACTATAAATTCCTCAGCCATTCCGCACTCAACAATGGAATTAATAATTGCCTCGTAGTACTGTGCTCTGTTTTCATCGTCATCAGCATGAAGCAATTCATCCATAGCGTAGTCAAAATACTTTGGAAGTCTGTGTCTCACCTTGGAACGTGTATACTTTGTTGACACTGATCGACAAATAGTCACAAGTCTATAAATAGCCGTAGTGCACCATTTATCAAAGTTAATATTACTCTTTCTTCTTCTTTTAAGTTCTGCCTGCGGGTCGTATATCAAAGCCGCCAAAGCTTCCCTATCCTCTTCATTTAATATTCTACCATAATGCTCATCTATCTTATGCTTAATCGTACCTGAAGCACTCTTCAGCATATGAATAAAAGCCTCGTGTTCACCATGAAGATCGCTAAGGAAATACTCTGTGCCCTTTGGCAAAGCGAGAATAGCATTCAAGTTAACTATTTCCGCCGTTGCTGCACGGACATTAGGATAATCCTTTGATAAAAGTTCCAGCAATTTAATGTCTGCCATTATGAAGTCCTTCCTTAACCGTCAATTTTCAATATCGTTGCACCAAGAGCCTTGAATTTTTCAATGAACTTTTCGTAGCCTCTCTCAATATGATAAATCTCAGCTATTTCAGTCGTTCCCTCAGCAACAAGGCCTGCCAGTACCATGGCAGCTCCCGCTCTCAGGTCAGTTGCAATAACCTGGGCACCTTCAAGCTTCTTGCCTCCGGTTATGATGGCTTTGTTGGTTCCGTCGGTTTTGATATTGGCGCCCATACGGTTAAGCTCGGCAACATGCATGAAACGATTTTCGAAAACCGTCTCGATGACCGTGCTTTCGCCTTCTGCCGTTGTGAGAAATGCCATGAACGGTGACTGAATATCCGTTGGGAAACCTGGGTACGGCAGAGTTTTGATATCTGTCGCAACCATATGCGGATTTTCGTTAGCGATGACGTACATGCCTTCGTCAGTCATTTCAACCCTTACGCCGCACTCTCTCAGTTTTGCTGTAATTGGCTTTACGTGGTCAGGCACTATGTTCTTTATCAAAATCTGACCTCTTGTAATTGCCGCCGCCAACATATATGTTCCTGCCTCAATTCTGTCAGGAACCACTGTGTGAGATGCGCCCTTCAGTTTCTCCACACCTTCAATTTTAATTATATCAGTTCCGGCACCTTTAATTCCAGCCCCCATCTTATTTAGGAAGTTAGCTAAATCAACGATTTCCGGTTCCTTTGCAGCGTTTTCAATAATGGTTGTACCCTTTGCCAAAACAGCTGCGGTCATAATGTTTTCTGTTGCTCCAACGCTTGGAAAGTCCAGATAAACATCTGCACCTACCAGGCCATTTTCTCCTGCTCTTGCTTCGATGAAGTTGTCCTCAATTACAACAGTTGCACCTAAGGCTCTGAAACCCTTAAGATGCAGGTCGATAGGTCTCTTTCCAATGCTGCATCCGCCTGGTGAATAAACCTTAGCGCTACCTGTTCTAGCAAGCAGAGGTCCCATAATTAGAAATGATGCTCTCATCTTGCTTACAAGCTCATAATCAGCTTCATTGGACTTAACCTGAGGGGTATGGATCCTAAGAACTGACTCCTCGACTTCATCAACCTCTGAACCAAGAGAGCGTAAAATGTCTTTCATAACAGCCACATCTCTAAGCTCAGGAACGTCTCTTATGACACACTCATCCTCAGCCAAAAGTGCTGCCGCCATAAGAGGAAGTACTGCATTTTTTGCACCACTAATAACGACCTCACCATTCAATGGGCCACTTTTTTGCACTAAAAATTTTGCCACTTTAAGCCTCCATGTCTTGCGTGTTTTTTTATAGCTGCTTAAGTTCTTCTAGACACTTAGCGCAGATCATCTTTCCATGAACGTCCTTAACATCTGACACTTCACCACAGAAAATGCATGCAGGCTGATACTTCTTCAGCATAATATATTCTCCGTCGACAAAAACCTCCAGAGAGTCCTCAGTTTTAATTCCTAAATTTCTTCTTAATTCTACCGGAATAACCACTCTACCTAAAGTATCTACCGGTCTTACGATTCCTGTTGCTTTCACAATAACATCTCCTTTCAATTACTTCTTTGACTTTTTCCTTTTATTTGGAGCTGTGTCCTTATCATCAGTTATATCGTCACTCTCACTACTGCTGTTCTTCTTTGCCACTGATGCAACTGCATTTACAGCCTTCGCAACGCTTGCCACCATTCCAATGACACCTTTTTCGCTGCGAACCGTACCTGCAATTTCTGAAACAGCACTCTGAACATCTCTAACGATTTCATCAACCTCCACCGCCTTATTGGCAGCGACCTGTGAAACAACACAAGCGTCATCCAAAATCTGATTGGTTTTCTTAATTGTCGTTACTAAATTCTTTGCAGCTACTATCAAGTAGACTATCAAAACCACCAGCGCGGCCAAAATCAGCCATATCAAAGCTTCTCGTACATCTATAGTAACCATCTAAAAAAACCTCCTTTAATTTTCCCATATATTATACAATTTCTTCCAATGTTTGGCAATATTTTTCTTGTTAAATTTCAAGCAAAATTTACCTTATATACCAAAGTTTTTCTCGTAGATTTCGCAGATTTCTTCGGTATATTCCCCATTCTCATTACGCACCGCTAGCGGTTCCAACAGCCTCAGCTGCCTGTTTCCGTTTTTCACGCAGTGTACTAAAAGAATGTTGGGTTTTTCCATAGGCTTACCGCTGACAAATCGCAGTTCCTTAGGCTCCAGCCTGTGCTTCCTGCAGCTTTCGCAAATGTCGATAAGTCTCCCTGGCCTATGTACCATGTAGAATTCGCCCTTATCTTTCAAGAGCCACGCCGCCCTGGCGATAAAATCGTCCAAATCTGCCGTCGTCTCATGTCTCGCGATCATCTTCGCCCTGTTTGCGCTTTCGATGCCACAATTCCCAGCAGTATACGGTGGGTTTGACGTAACTATATCAAAACCTTCTCGGTGCACCTCATCCAGTTTTTTTATATCGCTTTTTATGAACTCCAGTCTATCCGTCAAATTGTTGTATTCTCTGTTTTTTTCTGCCAACTGCCATGAAGCTTCCTGAACTTCAACTCCATAGATTTTTCCAGCTTTCGTCTTATGTGAAAGTATCAGCGGCACGATTCCCGTTCCTGTTCCCAGGTCAATTATTCGGCTTTTTTCTCTTCGCGCAGCAGGCGAGCCTGATGCAAAATCAGCAAGGAGAACCGCGTCTACACCGTAACAGAATTCCTGTGGGTTTTGATAGATGTGGATACCCCCAAACCCTGTATCGTCAAGTCTAAGTTCCATAATTAATCCTCAATTAGGTTCTTGATTTCGTCGATGTACTTTTCGTCAACGCCATCGAAAATGTCGTTAACCTTGTTATCGTGATGCTTGCGCTTGCCAATTCTCTTGATTTCCTCTTTCTTGTAAGTCAGAATGTCAGCACCTAGCTTTTCCTCTCCGTCTTCGTCTTTCTCGCCAGTGTAAAGTCTAACCTTAACCTTGCTTTCAAGGATGTTTGTGTCAACAACCTTAGCCATGCCGTCGGGAGTTTTGATCTTTTCCCCATTATCCGGCAGACCTTTGCGAAGTTCCAGATAAACGTCATTTTCGTATTTCAGGCAACACATAAGCCTTCCGCAAATTCCGGAAATCTTAGTTGGATTAAGTGAAAGATTCTGAACTTTTGCCATTTTAATGGAAACGGGCTGGAAGTCTGACAGCCAGGAACTGCAACAAAGCTTTTTTCCACAAGGTCCGATTCCGCTCAGCATCTTCGCCTCATCTCTCACACCAATCTGGCGCAGTTCAATTCTCATCTTGAACACACCTGCAAGATCCTTTACTAATTCCCTAAAGTCAACTCTTCCATCCGCAGTGAAATAGAAGATGATTTTTCTGCTATCAAATGTATATTCCACGTCAATCAGCTTCATCTCAAGATTATGCTTCTCTATTTTTTCCTGGCAAAGTTCTAACGCCTTGCTTCGTTTTTCCTCATTTTCCTGATGACGTTTCTCGTCTTCTTCTGTAGCAAATCTTACTATTTTCTTCAAAGGCTGAATTACGGTTTCTTCCTTAACATCCGTAATTCCAAGGGTTATAGTACCATATTCCAAACCCCTTGCTGTCTCTACAATTACGTGGTCATTAACCTGCACATCAAATTCATCAGGATCAAAGTAGTACACCTTTCCGGCACTCTTAAACCTTACTCCTGCTACTCTAACCATATATCTATCCTCCAATTTTTAGAACTAAATTCCTTATAGCGTATTTATAATTAACATTTGCCTGAAGGTCCCTGCGGGCCTCCTCCAAATAGTTTATTCCCTCAATTATTTTCTCTTCCCTCACTGGACTCGGCCCGCTCGAAACAAGCAGCTCTCGATATAATCTCTCCATCCCATCCAAAAAAATCATCGCATCTTTTTTATCATCCAGCTTCTTATCTAAATATTTCTTTATTTCGAAAAAATATTCACCATCCATGACCATGCCAAAAACCTTCTCAGGCACTTCCATAGCTGGATTACTTGCGCTCACCGCATAATTGCCCAACCTGTAAATTATGCACCTGGAAAGAATTGTCTGCAACAAGTTTTCTGTATTCTCTGACAATAGAAAAATCACCGTTCCCGGATTTGGCTCTTCCAGCGTCTTAAGCAGTCTGTTCTGCGCCCAGTCTGTCATAAGGTCAGCATCACAAATAAACGCAATGTTTCTTTCTCCCACAGGCTTCTTCATAAGATTTTCCTGGAGTTTCTCAATCATGGCGTTTTTCACGGAGTTCTCGTCAGCCCTCACCACGTAAAGGTCTTCGTAGTTGTTGTGATCCAGTTTCCTGCACGTCAGACACTCATCGCATCCTGTTCCTGGCATCTCCTTACAAAGAATTGCCTTCGCCATATTTCGGGCAAAACCTTCTTTGTCTACGCAGCTATCACCTTCTAAAATATACGCATGTGACACGCTACCAGCCTGTATCGCCTTGCTAATTCTATTTGTCAATTTTTCAAACTCTCTGTAATCTCTTAACGACATGTGTCCCCTCTGCCCTTATATTCTACATTATGCCACGATTCGCCAAAATCCCCGAGCCCTACATTATGCCGCGATTGGCCAGCGCCTCAGCCACTGTACCAATGAGGTCCTGGCGTATGACTTCCTTATCCCTAGATGCGTCGACGCACACGAATCTATCAGCGTAGTGATTTGCAATATTCAAGTAGCCCTCGTATACCCTGTTGTGAAACTCGATTTTTTCCATTTCCAGCCTGTCCTGGCTATCTTCACTAATCCTTGATTTTCCAACAGCTGGCGGTAATTCCATTAAAAACGTAACATCAGGCATGCACCCTGCCACGGCATACTCGTTAATCACTCTAACCGAATCTCCCAGGTTTCTGCCATAGCCCTGGTAGGCAATGCTTGAATCAATAAATCTATCACAAACTACTACTTTGCCTTCCATAAGAGCCGGCTTAATCAACTCTTCAACATGTTGCGCCCTACTCGCAGCATATAACAAAGCCTCAGCCATGTCACACATTTCGCTGTTTGACTTATCAAGAATAATTTTTCTCAATTCTTCCCCAATATGCGTGCCTCCCGGCTCTCTCGTAAAAACGCACTCTATTTCATTTTCTTCAAAAAACCGTCTGAGATATTCTATCTGTGTAGACTTCCCTGATCCATCCGGTCCCTCTAATGTTATAAAAAAACCCTTCTTCATATTGTGTCTCCTCAAATGTAAGCTCTGCCCTAGTCGCCTCGCGCTAGATATATTTCGCGTAGTTACGCAGTGTCGTGTCGCGTCGTTGCATCATCACATCGTCACTTTTGCTTGGTGGCATCGTCGACCAAACTTGTAAAAATTGCAACCGCAATAAACGCCATAGGGCAGCATAGCAAGGCACCAAATATTACTTTAAATAAAATCATGATCAAAACTCCTCCCTGCTACTTCGCACAAATATACAAAATAATTATACCACATTTCAAATTCAAGATAAATACAAAACTAGTCCATTTATTTTACTTTGACCTATAATCCATGATAGTTATCATATTACAATTGTTTTGCACTTGTCCTTTCGAGAGATTTCGCATATTGATCAGGCTATGCAATTGCTTGGTTTAGCGCGTCGCATCATAATTAGGCGCTGCGTTTGCTGGGTTTAGTACGTCGCATCGTAATTAGGCGCTGCGTTTCTATCATTTTTGGCACATTCTCTACCCTAGCGGATTCCAATACCAAATTATGTTGTAATTTCAATATTTGTCAGGCATTTTGCCTAGATATCAGCCTTGTTTGTGACATAGGTTGCTTCTATGTTTTGATTTGAATACAAGGTTTACCACTTTCAGTATTTCTTCAGCTTGGGTGTGGGTAGCTTGTTGTAATAAAATGTTAATTACAATCTCACTTTATGTACTTAGGCCAGCTCCCTTGGTACCAGGACTTCGAAATCCGTCAAATGTCCCAGAAATGATAGATTTAGAGAATCCTCGAAGTCTGCTTGAGGACTTCTTGAAGACTGCTTGACAAACTCTTCGAGATTCCTCGCAGGCATTCACCCTTTATTCACTGATTTACCCTTATGCTTCCCTTCCAAATCTATCGTTTTACACCATTTACCCAAATTCATGTATCAATGTGTTAACTACTTTCCAGGGAGTTGCTCTCACCATGGCACATTCTATTTATGTAGGTATCTTTAGGGACAAGCATGGTGCCTCTTTGCCCAGCTTTGTCTTCATTTCTCAGTGCTTTCATTCTCCAACGCGTAACATATACAAGTCCTGTCCCACATGATAGTTTATCTCTCACCTAAGGTAATGCATAACGCGAATATTTT
>JAUNMH010000026.1 GCA_030537495.1 Clostridia bacterium
GCCGCACGGCGTATGGCACTGGACTAGCTGTCATAAGTCTTATCGTTCGCCCTCTATAGGCTTATGTAATCCAAATACTATATACATCACTGCGGCTAATGCGTTCATGGTAGCATAAAGAGCATAGACACCTGTGCTACCAAAATGTTCCATGGCAACTCCGCCAAAAAAGTTTGCGACAATTACACCGCCGTTGGTACATATCGCATAATATGCTGACATGGCGATTCCTATGAGCCTAGGATTGACAGCTCGAGAAGTATACTTGACGTACTCTACGAGAATGAGCCCATTGACGATTCCCTGGCTAAAGAAAGTTGCAAGTAGTAAGTAATGTGATGGTCCTGTTGCGTACCAGCCAAATCTTAGTGTGCTAAGCAAAATTGCTACGAGGAGCAATCGTTCCTGCCCTATTTTCCGTGAAAGCCATGGAACGAATGGCATAACTACTGCTTCACTTCCTGCCATAAACAAAAAGATAGTGCCTATTCCAGCTAGGCTTCCGCCTCCGTCACGATACAGGAATCCAAAGTAGGTATTATGTGAAAGCGTGCTTCCAAGTACAAAGGCTCCGCATATTAATAGCTGTACCGCCTTCTTTTCCTTTAGCAAGTGTCCGTAGTGGATTTTTTCATCATCAACAGGATCCTTTACATGGTTATTGGTTTTGTTCAGGTGGACTGTCATAATGAGAAGTCCGCCAACCAAATACGAGAGGGCATAGATGTAGAATATATTTTGCAGGCCGAAGTGCTCACCTATGCGACCACTGATGAAGACTGAAATGGAGTAGCCTATGGCACCCCACAGTCTGATACTTGCGTATTCTTCACCCTCGCGCAGGACTACGGCGTCGTTCATTCCACATATTGGTCCTTGGAAAAAGAACAGCACCGCATATATTGTTGCAAAAATTAAGAATCCACTTACCAGGGAGTTCAGCACGGCAAGAAGTGCGGCCAGCAATGATAGTGCTAGTATTACCTTTCGACCATCTTTTGCGTTTGAAAAGACTTTTCCCCAGCAGGTTGAGCCTAAGGCTGCCATAGCTGTTCCTAGAGCGGTTATAGTCCCGATTCTTGTTCCGGAAAAACCTAGACCGCTAAGGTACTGTCCAAGTAAGGGTCCTAATGCTCCGGCTGCTGCATAGGTGAAGAGATAGATGGTTTTTAGTTTGTTTCTGTTGTTAAATATTTCATTCATAGTTTTAATCAATTATCTCATACATTCCGGCTGCATCTTCTTTTCTGCAAGACTCTGTAAGCTGAAGAACCTTTGCTGTAATGGAGCTATTTCCGAATTCAATATGGATTTCATCTCCTACTTTAACTTCTGCACCTGCTTTGACAATTTTGCCGTTTACGGATACTCTTTCCTGATCGCAGGCGTCTTTTGCAACGGTTCTTCTCTTAATTAATCTGGAGTTTTTCAAAAATTTATCTATTCTCATTCTCTATTTCCTTTCATCTTTATATTTCTTACACGTATTAACCTGGCGTAGCGCATTTCCGCTCTGAAGGTCGTCTGCGTGATTTCAAATCGTTTCACAGGCAGGCCTATACGCAGTTCACGCATCCTCTTCGCGCTAGGCATTCATAGAGTCTTGCCAGCGCCTTATTGGCTTTATTGGTTTTATTCGCATTACTTGAAAAAAAGGACAACCCTCAGTAATCTGTAGGTTGTCCGGATTTTTCTATAAATCTGAATTATTTATTTACAGCGTCCTTAAGAGCCTTACCTGCCTTGAATACAGGAGCCTTTGAAGCTGCGATCATAATTGTTTCTTCAGGCTTTCTAGGGTTTCTTCCCTGTCTTTCTTTTCTTTCTCTAGTTTCGAAAGTACCGAATCCGATAAGCTGAACCTTGTCACCCTTAACTAAAGTTTCTTCGATGCTAGCAAGAACTGCGTTAAGAGCTACTTCTGCGTCCTTTTTAGTAAAATTTGTTTTTTCTGCTACTGCAGCAACTAATTCTGCTTTATTCATTTATAATTCCTCCTTAATACGTGTCAACTTCGCCTTTGTATTGTCGCATTTTTCAACGGTTTTGTCAATAGCTTTTTACCTTTTGACAAATTTAACCATTATGCGTTTCACCTTATTTCCACCAGGTATATTTTCTAGCTCATCTAGAGTGATGGCTTTGAAAACAAATATCAGTGCTACATACACAACTGCCCCCACGCAGATTGCTAATAATGTAGACAGACTGTTACCTATTAAGGAAACAAGAAGGCTATGAGCTCCGTATGCGCATACTCCCATTATGAGAGACGCAATCAAAGGTCTAACATATGTTATGTCGTAGTTGATCTTAGTACCTGTGTGTTTTTTTATTTCGACATTGTTAAGTAGTAGGGATACTACAAAGGCAAAGATTGTGCCTACTGCCGCTCCCTTAATATTTACACTTTTAATGCCTACCAAAATAAATGTTATTACTATCTTTCCGATACATCCAATAAATAGGTTAACTACTGGTCTGGTCTGTTTTCCAATAGCCTGTAGTATACCTGTGGATGTCTGGTCAATTGCAAGGAATACAACACTTATAGCCATAATCATAAGTGTCGGTACAGCTGCAATGGCGCTTTCCTTCTGTGCCGGATAAAGCATTACCAAAATAGGTTCTGCTAATGCGAATAGACCCACTGCACATGGGCAAGCCATAATCATAGTTGTACGGTATCCCAGCTGAATGTTTTCGTGAATAGACTTCTTATCTTTCATCTGGAAAGCAGCAGCAACAGCCGGAACCAAGCTTACTGCAACGGCCTGGGTGAACACCTGCGGGAATGCAATTAATGAATTACAAAACCCACTAAGCTGGCCGTACATGCTTTTTGCTTCATCATATGTCCATCCTGTAGACTGAAGTCTACCCATAATTATACTTGTATCGATTACTGACATCATCGGAAGGATTTCACTACCGATGATAATAGGCACAGCAATTACAACTATCTTCTTTAGGATTTCAGAAGTAGTTTCGGTGTTTTGATCATGAATTCTGTTTTTTTCATGGATTACCTTACGATTCAGAAGATAAATCAAAGCTATGGTCAGGAGTCCTGCCAAGGAACCTGCTGATGCACCAAAAGATGCACCTGCAGCGGCTTTGATAAGGCTTGTCTTCATAAATGAATACGCCAGCACCAATCCGAAAACAACACGGATAAGTTGCTCCAGCATCTGGGAAACTGCCGTAGGATTCATGTTTTGACGTCCCTGGAAATATCCCCTGAAGGATGACATTACCGGAACAAAGAGTAATGCCGGTGCAATTGCTTTCACAGCTAATGCTGCCTCTGGATTCTGAAGCAGGTTGCTTATCCAGTCGCCGCCGAAGAAGCAGATGGCGAATGAAATCATGCCGATGCCGAACATCAGGGCTGTTGCCACCTTAAAAACCTTATGTGCATTCAGATATTCCCCTAAAGCAATTCTTTCGGAAACCATTCTGGAAATAGCCACTGGAATTCCCGCTGTAGCAAGAACTAGAAGTGCCGAATATATGGTGTAGGCAACGCCATAGTAGGACATGCCCACATCACCAATCCAGTTAGTTAATGGGATTCTGAAAAGGGCTCCCATGAACTTAATAATAACGCCGGCTATACCGAGAATCGCTGCACCTTTAATAAATTTACTGCCTTTATTAGTTTCAGCCATTTTCCAACCTTTCTGCAGCCCTCTACAGCTGCTTCAGAATTCCAGCAGTTGCGGCTTCAGTTTCATAGATTGTTTTTTCAATATCGATTGTTGTATATTCGCCATTTCTGTATAGAATTCTGCCATCTACAATTGTCATTGCAATATCACCGCTATCCCCTGCATAAACCAGGTTGTTCGCCATATTATGTACAGGATGCATGTTCGGTACGTCTGTGCGAAGCACGATCATGTCGGCTTTGTTGCCAACTTCCAAGGTTCCGCAGTTTGCACGGCCCTGGGCTTTTGCACCGTTTACAGTTGCCATCATCAAAGCCTCCTGAGGTGTAACAACTGTAGGATCGCTTGTTTTTACCTTTGCGAGTGCAGCCATAGTCTTCATTTCCTCAAAGAAATTCAGGCTGTTGTTACTTGCAACGCTGTCTGTACCGATTGCAACGTTTATGTTTTTCTTTAGCATTGCCGGAACATTGCAAATTCCGCTGGCAAGCTTAAGATTACTCATTGGATTAGTAGCTACGGACACACCTTTCTCAACAAAGATTTCTAAATCTTTTGGCTCGCACCATACACAATGTGCTGCTAGTGCAGGTCCGTCGAATAAACCGCAGTCGTTTAAGAACTGAGCTGGTGTCTTTCCATGTCTCTTTATACATTCTTTGTGTTCGAATTCTGTTTCTGAACAGTGTACATGCATAATAGCGCCTGCTTCCTTTGTAAGTTCTGCAAGGCGTGTAGCGGTTTCAACGTTATTTGTATATTCTGCATGCAAGCTTGTATCTATTAGGATTCTGCCGTTTTCCATTCCGTGAAACTGCAGTGATTCCTTTGCTTCTCCAATTGAAGGAAGTTCATCGTAAGGAATTCCCATTGGGTTTGCTATGGATCTTGAAATATTAGCTTTCATTCCGCTGTCTGCTACGGCTTTTACCATATCCGGAATGAAGTAGTACATATCTGATAATGAAACTATTCCGTATTTGACGGATTCTGCCATGCAAAGCATAGTTCCCCAGTACACAGCATTGCCATCTAGCTTATCTTCAAATGGGAAAATCCTTGTTCCTAGCCAATCCTGAAGTGCCAGATTTTCACCATAGCCTCTCATAAGTGCCATTGGTGAATGGGTGTGTGCATTGTAGAAACCAGGCATTAGAAGGCGATTTTTTCCGTCGATTTCTTCGCCGAAATCTCCTTTTGGTTTTTCTTTGCCAATATATGAAATAGTATCTCCCTTTACTCCAACATACATGTCATTAACGACTTCGTAATTCTCATTTAAAAGAGCAATTTCATTAAAAAGCATTTTCTTTTCCTCGTTCTTTCTGTATCTCTTATCTTTACAACCTCGTGATTATACCATACTGTTTTCTTAAATTTCAACTGTTTTGGGGAAAAACCATGTTTACTTTACCTTTACTTCACGGTTTCCTGTACATTTTCTTTCTTGTTTTCTTTAAGTATTTCCAGTAGTTTTATGCAGTCGTCAAGCTTGTTCATAGGCTTGGTGCTAAGCTTTATAAACGGCTCTTTACCACCGTGAACAAAAGCTCGAAGTCCGAAGGCTTCGTTGACGTTCATAAGTGCGTATGCACTCAGTGGGTTTTGTTCACCGAATTGTACGATAACTTTTTCACCCTGTTCGTAAACCCTTGCCACTGATAAATCCTCTGCCAGGCTGCGAATTCGGGAGATTTTCACCAGGTTCATTGTCTCTCGTGGCACGTCGCCGAAACGGTCAACCATTTCGTCGTAGAGCTCGTCGGCGTCCTCTTCAGTCTGGACTGTGGCGATTTTTTTGTACATCTGGAGCTTGAGGGTCTCGTTTTCGATGTACCAGTTTGGAATGTTGGCAGTGACCATAAGTTCAACTGCGATTTCTTCCTCTCTGTCCTTGACAATTTCGCCTTTCAGGCCTCGGATAGCGTCATCCACCAGCTTGCAGTAAAGTTCGTAACCGATGTTCATCATGTGCCCGCTTTGCTGGCTTCCCAGTAGGTTTCCTGCGCCTCGAATTTCCAGATCTCGCATGGCAACTTTGAAGCCGGCGCCAAATTCCGTGAACTCCTTGATGGCTTTTAGTCTCTTTTCAGCCACCTCGGTCAAAACCTTATCTTTCTGGTACATCAGGTACGCGTAGGCGATTCTGTTGGAACGGCCCACTCTTCCGCGGAGCTGATAAAGTTGGGAAAGGCCAAATCTGTCCGCATCTATTATTACCATAGTATTTGCGTTGGAAATGTCGATACCTGACTCGATAATTGTCGTAGCCACAAGAACATTGTTTTCCCCGTTTATGAAGCTTAGCATAACGTCCTCCAGCATGTGCTCGTTCATCTGCCCATGCCCCACAGCCACTCTGGCCTCAGGCACCATATCCCTTATTTTTTCTGCAATTTTATTGATTCCGCGAACTCTGTTATAAACAACATAAATCTGCCCGCCTCGGTCAAGCTCGCGAGTTATGATTTCTTTAAGTGTCACGTTATCCTGTTCAATGACGTAGGTCTGCACCGGATATCTCTCTTCCGGCGGTTCTTCAATGACGCTCATGTCCTTAATACCAGTCAGCGACATATTCAGGGTTCTCGGTATCGGTGTTGCTGACAACGTCAAAACGTCCACGTTCTCTTTTATCTGTTTGATTTTTTCCTTATGTGCTACGCCAAATCGCTGTTCCTCGTCTATTACTAAAAGTCCCAAGTCCTTATATTTTATGTCGCTTGACAGCAGCCTATGGGTTCCGATTATTAAATCTATTTCCCCTTGGCTCACCTTTTCTATAATTTCCTTTTGCTGTTTATCGGAACGGAATCGTGAAAGCATTTCTACTTTAAACGGAAAATGTTCAAACCTTTCCTTTAAAGTATAATAATGCTGGTTTGCCAAAATAGTTGTAGGCACAAGAAACGCCGCCTGTTTTCCATCGGCAAGGCATTTAAAGATAGCCCTTGCCGCAACTTCCGTTTTACCAAAACCAACATCGCCACAAAGGAGCCTATCCATGGCCACAGGCCTTTCCATATCCTCTTTGATTTCTTCTACGGAGCGCAGCTGATCTGATGTTTCCTCATATGGGAATGAATCCTCAAATTCCTGCTGCCAAACTGTATCCTTGCAGAAAGCGTAGCCTTTCTGCATCTTTCTTTTAGCATATAAATCTAAAAGCTCTGATGCCATTTCCGCAATAGCAGCCTTGGCCTTGGCTTTTGTAACCTTCCATTCTCCGCTAGAAAGCTTATTTATTTTCGGAGTAACGCCGTCGCTGCCTATGTACTTTTGAACCATATCCATCTGCTCAACCGGTACATAAAGCATGTCGTTACCTGCGTATTTAATTTTTATGTAATCTTTTTTATCTCCTTGAACAGTAAGCTGTTCAATCCCAAGGAATCGCCCAATTCCGTGGTTTTCATGAACTACATAGTCCCCTGCCTTCATATCCGAGAAGGTCTGGATTTTGGATTTGTTACTCTTCTTTGATTTTTTCTTGCGGCTGACGGTTTTGCCTGCGCCTGCAAAAATGTCGTTGTCACTTATGTAACAAAGCTTTTCTTCTGGAAAATCCATGCCAGCGGAGAGACTACCCTCTGCAAATTCGACTTTTCCGAGAAGGCCGATTCGCTCGACGAAATCCTTAATGTTTTCGATTCGCTCTTTGCTAGAAAGCGCCATTACGATGCGATAGTTTTTCTTGGCGTAATTCTTAAGCTCCGATTCCAGAACGTCCATGCGCCCGTTAAAAGCCACCATCTGACGGCTATTTACATTGTGGACCTTGCCGTATTCCGAAATACCCTTAATGCTCTTCGGGAAAGGTGTCAAAAGATATACATCGTCTTTTTCATAAATCTTGACAAAATCCTCTTTTCCTGTAATAAGAGCGCTATCCTTTGGAATTACTTGCCCTCTTTCAAGCATTACATTGAAATCGTCTCTGATTTCTGCGCTTCTTGTATCGAGAAATTCATAGATTCGGTCAGGGTCGTCTACAATGACGCTGCCGTCTTCAATATAATCCCAAAGGTATTCAGTCTCGTCATAAAAATATTGCAGGTAATTTTCCAACATCTGCAAGTTTGCAACGTTGGTGATGTACTCGCAAAGCTCGTTTCTTCGCTTGGTCAGATTGTCTGCCGCCTCAGCTTTTTCCGGTTTTTTCTCCAGTTTCTTTATCTGCGCAGTGTACTCCTTGTGCAAGCGTTTTGCCGCGTCCTCGAACATGGACTTGTCCGCCAAAATCTGTTCTGCCGGAAATATTTCCACGAATTTCAACGCTTCCACTGATCTTTGCGTATCTATATCAAAACTTCTAATGTCATCTATTTCTCTATCAAAAAATTCTACACGATATGGATTATCAGCATCTGGAGTAAAAATATCCATAATGCCTCCACGAATGGAAAATTCACCTTTTCCATTTACCACATCCATTCTCTCGTATCCCAGTTTTACAAGGGTTTCCTTAATTTCGTCAAGGTCCCTCTCCGTGCCCCTGTCTAATCTAATTGACAGTTCTTCAAAATTTTTGTGAGGTGAAATCTTTTTTATTGCAGCAGAAACAGGCGCTACAACTACGCAATCGGCATTAGTTCGCAGTGCCTTCAAAATTTTCAGTCTTTCTATTAGCTGGTCATGATTTTTTGCAGCGTATCTAAGAAAAATGTGATCTTCAGCTGGAAGAATAAATATTTCCTTATCAGTAAAAAAAGAAAGATCCGAAGCAAGTTTGCCGGCACGATTTGCCGTTGCAGTTACAATCAAGCTCTGTCCTTTCTCTTTTACAAGCTGAGAAATCACATAAGCGCTTCGGCTTTCAGATACACCTGAAATATTAGTGATTCCCTGTCTACTCATCTTCTTTTTCTTTCTTCTTTGGTTTTTTCTTAGTGTTATATCTGTTCATAGCTGTATCTATGTCTGCATCTAACATGCATTCAATAGCACTTACAGCATTTGTAACGGCTTCTTCTAGAAGAGGCACTTCTTCTTTTCTGAATCCTCCAGTAACAAAATCTGCCGCATCGGCATTTTTCTTGTTTCCGATTCCCAGTCTGACTCTTGGGAATCTATCTGACTTAAGCTGATATACAACTGACTTCATTCCGTTATGAGAGCCAGCGCTTCCAAATTTTCTAATACGAAGTCCTCCCACATCTACGTCCATATCGTCATATATCACTATTAAGTTTTCCGGTTCCAGCTTATAGAAATTCATAACTTCGCGCAAGGACTCACCACTAAGATTCATATAAGTCTGCGGCTTAACCAGCAAAACTTTTTGGCCGGCGATTCTACCCTCGCCGACCAAAGCCTTAAATTTTATTTTATCTACTTTAATGTTATGCTTTTCTGCAAGCTGGTCTATAGTAATAAATCCCATATTATGTCTAGTATTCTCATACTTTTTCCCAGGATTTCCTAGTCCAGCGATTACGTACATAATTAAACCTCAAATAAACCACTGATTGATTCATGCTTATGAATCCTAGCCATTGCATCTGCAAAGATCTGTCCAACTGACAAGAATGTCATCTTATCGATGATTTTTTCTTCAGGCATCTGGATTGTGTTAAGAAGTACAAGTTCTTCAATTGCTGAAGCTTCAAGTCTCTCAATTGCAGGACCAGATAGTACTGCGTGAGTTGCTCCAGCGTATACAGCCTTTGCACCCATATCCTTAATTGCATTTGCAGCGTTACAGATTGTTCCTGCAGTGTCAATCATATCGTCAAGGATGATGCAATTCTTGCCTTCAATATTACCGATAATATTCATGATTTCGCACTTGTTTGGTTCAGGTCTTCTCTTGTCAACAATAGCAATTGGACAGTTAAGAATTTCTGCTAGATTTCTTGCTCTTGTTACGCTTCCATGGTCTGGGGAAACGATGCAAAGATCATCTAAGTTCTTATCTAAGAAGTATTTAGCAATAATAGGCATGCCTACAAGGTGATCAACTGGGATATCGAAGTATCCCTGAATCTGGTTAGCGTGTAGATCCATTGTAATTACTCTGTCAGCTCCTGCTGCCTGAAGAAGGTCAGCTACCAGTTTGGCTGTGATTGGGTCTCTTGCTTTTGCCTTTCTGTCCTGTCTTGCATAACCATAGTACGGCATTACAACGTTAATCCTACTTGCAGATGCTCTCTTCATAGAGTCAATCATAATTAGGATTTCCATGAGATTGTCGTTTACAGGATCACTAGTTGACTGGACAATAAATACGTCACAACCTCTTACTGTTTCCCAAAGGCTTACAGAAATTTCACCGTCGCTGAATTTCTTAACAGTTGCCTTTCCTAGTGGCTTGTCAAGAATTGTTGCGATTTCCTCTGCAAGCTTCGGATTTGAGTTTCCTGCAAAAATCTTGTAGTCTGCAAACATGTTGCTCATTTTTTACTTACCTCTTCTTTCTTTTTTCATAGCTTTAGATTATTATTTGGGTTTAATTTATGTATTTCTTTTATTCCGCTAATACCATTTCGCCTACCTTATAAATATCACCGGCTCCCATGGTAATTACCAGATCATTTGGCTTTGCCTCAGCTTTAACGAATTCGGCAATTTCTTCAAGTGTGTCAAAGTAATACACTTCTTTCTCTGGATGTCTCTTTCTGACTTCCTCAGCTAGAGCCTTAGAAGATACCTTGTAGATATCTTTTTCTCTTGCCGCGTAAATCTTTGCAAGCACCAGTACGTCAGCATCCTTAAAGGCGTCTGCAAAATCGTCAAACAATGCAAGTGTTCTCGTATATGTATGCGGTTGAAATAAGCACCACAGTCTATTGCTGTTAATATTTGTCGCTGCAGATAATGTAGCTTTAATTTCTGTCGGATGGTGTGCATAATCGTCTACGATTTTCACACCATTAGCTGTAGTTCCTATGACATCAAAACGTCTCTGGGTTCCTGTAAAGTTTTCCAAAGTGCTAATAATTACGTCAGTGTCTATACCCAACTGATGACAGCACGCAAAAGCAGCTACAGCGTTCAAAATGTTGTGTTCTCCTGGCATGTGCAACTTCACATGTCCTAGAACCTGTCCACCATAGCTTAGCTCGAAACCAGGCATCCCGTTATCATCAAAATCCACCTTATCTATAAAATAGTCGCATTTTTCATTATATCCATATGTAATTGTACCCTTTACATCCTTTATAACCTTAGCTACAAAAGGATTTGCATCATAGGCGATAATCTTTCCACCTTCAGGAATCAATTTAGTAAATCTATCGAAAGAATCTACTATGTGGTCGATGTCCTTAAAGTAATCCAAGTGATCTGAGTCAATATTCAGAATTACCTCAATTTTTGGTCTTAACTGCAAGAAGCTGTCTCTGTATTCACAAGCTTCCGTAACGAAGTACTTGCTGTGTCCAACCTTGACATTGCCTCCGATTTCTTCAAGGTTTCCACCCACCAAAATAGTAGGCTCAAGAGCTGCATGCTCAAGAATCAGCGAAACCATAGAAGTGGTTGTCGTCTTTCCATGGGTACCGCTTATAGCAATACTATTTTCAAAATCGTCCATAAGAACACCTAGAATCTCCGCTCTGCTTGCCAACGGAATATTCTTTTCTCTTGCTCTTATAACCTCAGGATTTTCTTCTGCAATTGCTGCGGAATACACAATAAGGTCTGCGTCCTCTACATTTTCCTTTGCATGACCTATGTAAATTTTAATACCATCTTTTGCCAGTCTGTCTGTAATCTCTGACTGCTTCATATCGGAACCAGACACATTGTAGCCTCTAGAAAGTAGTATTTCAGCAATTGCTGATACTCCAACGCCACCTATTCCGATGCAGTGTATATTTTTATATTCAGTAAGATTTATCATCTTAACGCCTCCATATCTCAGTTAGTCTAAAGTATACCATAATTTGGACCAAAATGCTCTATATTTATCAAAAAAAATCTTTATTAGACTTCATAAATTATTATAAAGTTTTTTCAAAAAACAATTTGTGTTTTCTTCACAAAATATTCACAAAAAAATGTGCATCTTCCCATATTTTTCTCTTGTAAAAAAATTCTATTTATAGTATAATAAATCGAAATTTGATAGGAGAGGTGGCGTGTATTTATGGAAATTACAGATGTAAGAATCCGAAAAGTCTCTGATGAAGGTAAAATGAAAGCGGTTGCTTCAGTTACCTTTGACGGTGAATTCGTTGTACATGATATTAAGATTATCGACGGACAGAACGGTCTGTTCGTAGCGATGCCGAGTAGAAAAGTCGGCGAAGGCGACTACAGAGATGTTGCTCACCCACTAGTATCCGAAACTAGAACCAAGATTAAAAATGCCATCTTTGCTGAATACAACAGAGTTCTAGCTGAATCGGAAAACAGTGAAGCGAACATCGACCAGCACTAAAAAAATGCAGGAGTTTAGGGAAGACCTAACATCCTGCGTTTTTTATTTTCCGAAACAGTTTGTGGCTTTTGCCTCATCTCTTATTGAATATTATACTAGATTTCTTATTACAGTTTATTGCTACAAATTCTTGTTCTAAATATGGTAATTTATCCTCTAATAGGGTATATTAAATTTAGAAGCTTTCACGCAATATCCTAAATGAATAAAAGTAGCGACATTTAGGTGAAAAATATACATTCAAAAGACATTGTGTGTAAGAATAATTTTAGGCACCAAGCATACATGCGCAGAGATTTTCCCATAGTGCAAGGCGCGTCGACCGAGAGTCGATAGGAGTGTACTCAAGTACGTGACTGAGCTCGAAGGAGACAGCAACGCAGCAATATGAGAAAATAACAAGCATACATGCGCCGGAAATTTTGCGTAACGCAAGGCGCGTCGACTGAGAGTCGATAGGAGTGTACTCAAGTACATGACTGAGCTCGAAGGAGACAGCAACGCAGCGGTACACAAAATTAACAAGCATAAGGAGGAGGACAACACATGGACAAACAATCAAGAGACTACGAAGTCTGTCTCTGTAACAAAACAACTCGAGGCGAAATTGAAGACATCATTCGCGAAAAAGGATACACAGATTTAAAGACTTTCTGCGAAGAAACAAAGATTGGCAAGAAATGTGGCGGTTGCCGCGAGGACATTCAAATGATTCTCGATGACATCGCAGCAGAGAAATAGAATTAGAAAAAGCGGCTTGGAGGGCCGCTTTTTCTAATTCTAGCTTTACATCTATTTCAAGTTTCTCCTAATTCCTTAGGTTTTACGTCTTAAAGATTCTCAATTTCTATCACTTATGGCACATTCGTCATCATCCAGTGTTCCAATACCAGAATTTTGAACAAATCCTAGAGTAAAGGCTTCTGTCATGCTTTTGCGACTAGTCTTAACTGCCATTTTATCCCTCTAATTCAATAATATCACATTATTCATGCCCTATTTCATTATTTTTCCTTGAATCAGGGCGGCTTTCATGCAAAAATCCACCATCATTGCCCTTCATAAGTTCTAGATGCTCAGGATTCTGGTACTGCAATTTCAGAATCAGTAATATGTGCCAGATCTGATAGATTACACTTAGGTTTTACGCCGTAAAATCCATTAAAAAAGACACCGGATAATTCCGATGTCCTATGGAGGCGACACCCAGATTTGAACTGGGGAATAAAGGTTTTGCAGACCTCTGCCTTACCACTTGGCTATGTCGCCATACAACGAAATGCCTTTACAGCACTCCGTCAAAATAATTGGCTAGGGTAGCAGGATTCGAACCTGCGCATGACGGAATCAGAATCCGTTGCCTTACCGCTTGGCGATACCCCAACATTGGGGTGGATAGTGGGATTCGAACCCACGTATACAGGAGCCACAACCCTGTGTCTTAACCACTTGACGATACCCACCATGCTTGTTATTTCTTCATATTGCTGCGTTGCTACCTCTTTCGGTTTCGGTTGTGTACCCAAGTACACGCCCTTCGAGCCTCAGTCGGTGCGCCTTGCACTATGTAAAAATTCCTGCGCATCTTTGCTTGTTATTTTTGTGTACCGCTTCGTTACACAAA
>JAUNMH010000027.1 GCA_030537495.1 Clostridia bacterium
AAAATATTCGCGTTATGCATTACCTTAGGTGAGAGATAAACTATCATGTGGGACATTTGGAGGATTTTGGTGTCCTAGTACCGGAGTCCAGTAAGTCCAAGAGAGCAGAAGGCGTGCAAGAGTAAATGTAGATTGATAAACTGCTATATATCAATAGTAATCAGGGAAAAGTGACGAGATAAGTGCAACATTACAATATGTAAGTAATATAGTACTAATTGAATCGGTGAAATTTAGTAGTATTAGGTGATGCGATGATACCTCGTCACACATTCTGACGTAATTAGGCGATGATATAAAGGACTAATAAAAGACTAACGAATAAAAAGGACTAAAAAAGGAAAAAATAGCTTGCTGAACAAAAAATACTTACACTACCCGAAGTTTTCTGATATAATAATTCAGCGAGTTTATCGCAGGACAAATTTATATGCTTTTATTGGAAACGCACACTCCTTTGGGATGATAACGAACAACACATCAATAATTTGCATTTTGTAAGTTAAAGTTTGATTATTATTCATAGGAGGTTTTTTATGCCAAAAAATAAGTTTCAGGAAGTCTTTTTTACTGTCATAATGGCAACAGTAATGGTATATGGTATGGTTGTATATAATGTTGCTCTTGGAATGGGAGGCGTTACTAACCAAACATTCATAGCTGCGCTTCACGAGTTACCAATAATGGTGCCAATTGCTTTTGGGTTAGAATTATTCGTTGTAGGCAAAATTGCTGCAGGCCTTGCATTCAAAGTTGTTAGACCTACAGACAGATCACAGATTATTACATATGCAATTTCAATTTGTATATGCTGCATTATGTGCCCTACAATGAGCCTGATTGCAATGTTTTTATTTAAGGATACTCACAGTTTAGGAATGTGGGTTCAGACTTGGGCACTTAACTTCCCAGTAGCAATCCTTTATCAGTTGCTATATTGTGGACCGTTCGTTAGAATTATTTTTAGAGCAATCTTTAGAGAAAAGACAGAAATTACAGATAGCGAATTCATCGAAGAAGATGAAACAATTCACATTTCTTGTAGCACAGAAATTGCGCCTGAATAAAAGCGCGCACATGAATGGATTGGTTAGCTATGAGATGTGAATATGAGAAGAAAAGGAGAAAATTATGTTGAGAATTCTAGTAACTTATACAGCAGATGATGCGAAAAAGATTAAAGCATTCTACGAAACAGTAGACAAGGCGAAAATCGTTGCAACGACTCGCAGAGAGGAAGGTTGCCTGCGTTATGACTATTATTTTTCTGCTGATAGAGATAATGAAATTCTTCTGGTTGAGGAATGGGAAAGCAAGGATGCTCAGCAACTGCACATGACCAAACTGCATATGGCGAGGTTAGCAACTGCAAAGGAAAAGCATGGAGTTACATCAAAACTTACAATCTTGGAATAAGATGTGAATCTATCACTTCTAGGACATTTGATGGATTTCAAGAGTGCTAGTACCAATCACAACCACCTTATGGGCTAAAGTAAAGTCCCAATTGACATTTCTTTACAATGATTTACCCATATGCTGAGAAATACAAGGGGGAATGTGGTAAAACTTGTATTGTAGTTAATACATAAAGAAAAAGTATTTCATAAATTTCTACAAAATCCCGAGAACCCGCTGAAAATTCAACTTAAACTGGTACTGAAAATTCGCATTGCGGAGAATGTGCCAGAAATGATAAAAACGCATCGCTTAATTACAATGCGTTTTATACTATCTATTACACAAAACCTAAATGGCTAATTACGATGTGGTGTACTACTATACAAAAAAATCAAATGGCTAATTGCGATGCAAAGTGCCAAGCTATAGTTTACTTTGGATTTTGTTTTCTATTTGGTCGATGGCGTCGATAACGGCAAATCTGAAGCCGTTTTTTTCTAAGGTGTTGACGCCGACGATGGTGGTGCCACCAGGGGAGCAGACAGCGTCCTTCATTTGACCTGGATGATCACCAGATTCGAGAGCCATTTTGCCAGTTCCGACTAGCATTTGAGAAATAATTTTGTAGGCATCAGATCTTCCAAGACCGTGTCTACAAGCAGCATCGCCAAGAGCTTCGATGTACATGGAAGTAAAGGCAGGAGTGCAACCAGCGATAATAGAGCCAAGGCCGATGTGAGACTCGTCCATCCATAAAACAAGAGCAATTTTTTCAAGTAGTTCAACAACAAAGACACGTTCCTCATCCGTAAGGGTGTTTTCTTTTTGAAGAATAAAAATTCCCTCACAAACAGAAACTGGAGTGTTTGGCGCAGTGAAAAGATGATGAGCGCCAGGCATAATTCTATCCAGTTCGTCGTCAAACATATTTGTCGCCATAGAGATGACAATCTTTCCCTCAAGCCTGCTCGCAAGAGGGGCCATGACAGGTTCGACCATATACGGCTTAACTCCGATGAAAATAACGTCACAGGCATCTACAACCTCGCCCGCATCGCGGCATGCTTTGATCCCCTGAGCGTCAGCTTTCACACAAAGGTTATCATAATTTCCGGCACAGGCATAGATCTGTGACGCACCAATGGCGCCAGAACGCGTAAGGCCTTTGGCAACAGCGCCTGACATATTACCATAGCCAACAAAACCAGCTTTGACTGATTCAAATTCTAACATATTTAAGTCCTCCTAGATGTACAATTATCATAGCATGCTATTGGTCCTTTGGCAAATTATAAAACTGGCGGAGAGCCTCCCTGACCTCATTAAACTTCTTTTGGGGAACTGGGAGTTTTTCGCCATTAAGCATGGTGATAGTGTAGCGCTCTAGTGCGGTTACGTAGTCAGGATTAACGATGTAGCAACGATGAATCGGAATAAACTGGTCGCCAAACAATTTAGCTAGTTTGGATATTCCTTTTTTCACAAGCATTTCGCCATTAACCGTAGTAATTATTGTATCTTTAGAAAAAGCTGAGATGTACATTATTTCGGATTGCATTAAAGTGTAGGTAGTGCCGTTTTCTCCGGTAAGTGATATTCTGCGGGATTCTGCAAGCTGTTTAATTTGACGGTTCATATAAACCTGAGCCATTTTACCCATAGTAGTCGGGAAGCGTTCGTCGTCGGCTAGCTGAAGTTCTCCCAGCGGATTGGATATGTGGATGTGATGAATTCTCATGCCGTCGCGCGTATTTTCCCAAACGAAAGTGCAACGCTGGATGTTTTGAAGGAAGAAGTCTGCATTCTTGTCTGTCGTGGTCAGGTACTTCCCGATGACTGTGCAGTATTTCGAACCACTGCTTACTGCATGGAATTCTGCGTGTAGTAGAATGCACGGTGGAATTTCCCTAAGTGCAGCGTCCAAATCAGCCTTTGCAGCCTCAATCCCAACGAGAAACTCATCCTTTTGTGCACCTATCCATAAAATGTCATCTGCAAAATATTCTCCCGCAAAATCAGAGTCTTTCTGCCAAAAACGACGTAGAATTTCGCTTGACAGCTTGATTGCATCTGCTTCAATTTTCTTCATTATCGCACCACCTCCGACATTTAATAGTAAACTTCAATTCATTCTTCACTATTATAAATATACATAATTTACTACGCTCTTGTCAAATTCTAAAGCGTTAAAAACCCGATTTTGGTTTCACTATATGGTCATTCGTTCCCTTCAATTGAACCGAAAAAACCTCGATGATATAATTGAAAAAAATCATGTGATGAATGCATCTTGCGTCTGTGACAATTTGATGACGAATCATACTTTGGAATGATTTACAAACCTAAAGATGACCTTTATGATTGCAAGAAACTAGACAAAGAGGTGTGATAGAAAGGAGAGATAGGAATGAGGATACTTAAGAAAAGTATGGCATTGATTCTATCGGCGGCACTGGTCATAACAATGATTCCTGCCAGTGCATCACTTGTCTATGCTGACGAGAGTAGCAGCCCCGCTAGATCCGCAGGCGGCAATGCCTTCTCAGCAATAGGAATAGACACAAGCGTAGCTCCTGACGGTTTTGACGAGGACAGCATCGATAACCCGTACGGCAGATCTACCATTAAGGTTAACACCGTATCTGAACTATATACGGTGGGGCTAAATCAAGATGTCAGCACATTGAACAAAACTGACATAGATGCTAGCAAATCAAAGGACAGTGCCAAAGGCGAGGTTTCACAAATTGATGAGACTGGATCGACATCTGTAAACGCAAGCCTTTACGGCGACGGCAGTGGACTGAAATCCATAACAGACGCCCTAAAGAAAAAGGCAAGCGGGTCTATTTCCAGTGCCAAAGTAACGGCAACGGGTAATTACTCCAAGCTGAACTTCGGCACACACAGTTATACACAGGGTGCTGAGGGGGCCGTAGGCACATATGGCGACTATACTCATAAGAATTACCTGACAGGTTTGAACAACGCGACCTCAGATCAGGGCGTAATGTCTGACGTAGCTGCAGGTAACTTTGACAAGAACAAAGAGGGCAAATCTGCACAGATTGCTATGGTATACACAAAGGGATACTCGGCTAAAGGCGGGCTGTATCTGAAATTTGGTGATGCTAAAAACACTAAAACAGATGCTTACGGCGATTCCATAGAATTGCTTTCGCAGTCCAAGAACCTTGGAAATCCAAATCTGAAACTAGAAAATGAAAATGGCAGCGCATCCGATAAGAATGCGGAAAACTTTGCTGAAAATCCATATCAGCTAAAGAACTACCTGCAGGTTGCAACAGGTGACTGGAATGGCGACGGAGTAGATGAAGTTGCAGTATATATTCCAGAAGAAAATAACTCTAGAATTGCAGTTTATGCGCTTCAGAGAACAGAAACGGATGCATATAAAAAGGCTTCCAACTGGGCTCTTGCATGGACATATTACTTAAAGGAAGACAATGTTGTATCCAATATGATTTCCTTGACAAGTGGCGACGTGGACAGAGACGGAATCGACGACCTGTCCTGCACTTGGGGATATTACTATGGCCCTACCCAGAACAAGGGATCAAAGGCTGTTGTTATGTTTGGCGGTAAGGACAAGGAAATCCTTAAGCGTTCACAGCAGTTTGACATCAGCTACGGTTCAAGTAATATTGTCAGAGCATCATTTGTCTTTGGTGACATTGGAACAGGGGAAGACTCCTTGATTCTTTGCGGTCAGGCGGATTCTGACCTAAAGGCAGGAAATAGTTACACAAGATATGTTGCAATGTATGTATGGGACGGAAAGAAATTCTCTGCAAATATGGAGAAGAATTTCAACCTGTTCGAGAGGGATAAAGATGACAATCTAGTTAATGCAAAAATGAGTGGACATGGTGATAAAGGAAAAGAAATGTTCTATTCACTGCCACTTTGCCCTGCAAACACAGCTATTATCAACAAGGGAATCAAGGATGAAGGTAGCAACAAGCTTTACTTCGACTCGCTGATTTTCTCATATACAAAGAACGGCTTGGAACTTTCCGAAGCATGGGACATGGCAGAGTTCATGCCGGGCCACTCAAAAGAAGAATATGTAGAGTATGATGGTACTGCAGGCGATATGACTGGACAGACAGGCGCGGGAGCTTTGATGACAGTGACTCAGACTATGTCTAATACGGAAGAGGCAATTGCAAAGTATACAGAGCAAGGTCCAGTTCAGGTGCCTGTATATGAGAGACAGTCATACTATAAAAACTGGTTCTACAAACTTATTAAGAAGAAATCGTATAGAACAGTATTAAAGGGATACGAGACCAAGACAGGAAGCAATGATATAGAACAGAAATATACCAAGACTACTTGGGGCAAGACTTATATGGTTGTTGCACGTCCTTCGGAAAAACCGGAAAACAATTATTTCAAGCTACAGAAGGTCAACAGCTCATTCTCACTTTGCCTGGCGAATACAGATAATGATTCTAGCTATATGAACTATGCAGGAAAGCATTACTACCGCTACACAGACCCTAAGGTTCTGGCGGTTCTGGCATCGCCTCCATATTTCAAGGATCTGTTAAATAGAGACGACCTTTCAGGAAACTATGCTGAGTCGACAACCAGTTACTCCAGCACAACAGGTTCTGAAAGCGGATCTACTGGTGGAACAACTATTTCCGTTGGCTCCTATGTATCCTTCGAGCAGGAAATCTCAGTTTTCGGCGTTAAGATAGGACAGACAGAAGCAGAGGCAGTTGTAACACACGGTTTCACATGGGAGACTGAAAAAACTTCCAGCTTGGAGCAGACTGTTTCCTATAGTGCAACATCAGGTGAAGACAAGGTAGCTCTGTACTCCATCCCGATGGAAATCTACCAGTATGAGTCATATGTACCTGATGAAAATGGAAAATACGAAAAGGTAATAACAGAAGTTAACCTGCCTCACGAGGCGTGCATCAAACTTCTTGACCTAAGCGAGTATGAGACTATTGCAGAGGATTACAGCATCCTGCCAACTATTGCAGAAAGCGTGCTTCGCCATGAAATCGGTGATCCATCTAGCTATCCATCAAGCACGGCAGGTTACAATGTAATCGCACAGTACAATGGCACACCTGCTTCCGTAGGCTTTACTTCCAAGGGTGGTGGAGATACTATCACTCAGGATATCGCAATGTCTAAGAGCAACAGTAACAGTTACTCTTATGTAGGCAATGTGGAAGCCAAGGCAGGTGCCGGCGCAGGAGGCGTGACCGTAGGAGTCATTGCTGGTTTTGAGGGAACGGGCGGAACGGTACACATTACTACCGAAGGCAGCTCCTTCTCCGGAGAACTGCAGGCAATGCCGGCAGAAGCAAAACCTTATGGTTACAACATGAACTGGAAGATATTCTGCTACAAATACAAGGGTGCCGACATGGAATTCCCTGTAGTAAGTTATCTGGTAACAGACGTGCAGCAGCCTGCTTCACTGCCAGAAGACTTCGAGCAGAACGTGGCAGAAACTACTGACGACTCAGTAACTCTGACTTGGACATACGATAAGTTCGTATCCGGTTTCCAGCTCTACAGATACTATGAATTCCCTGACGGAAGCGGAAGCTATCGCCTGGAATACGTACCTTTCTCCAAGGGCGTGAAGAATGGCGACAAATACGAATTCACATACACAGATAAGGGCCTGAGCCCATATACAGAATACAAGTATCAGATTCAGACAGAATCCACATACAACCCTAAGGTAAGTATCTACAGCGAGCCTATTTCCTGTAGAACCAAGACAACGGTAGGATATCCTAAGATGACGGTATCAGGACTTGTTGGAGATGGTAAAGACAAGGGCAAACTGGCAATTTATCCGGATGCTGAAGGCAAGGCTACTGTTACCGTAGCAGATGAGAAGCAGTATAAGAGTCTTTCATACCAGTGGCAGAAACTGGACGGTGGCGAATGGAAAAATATGCCGGCATACAAAACAAAAGAACTCACCATTGCCAATGCATCGGCAGCAGACAAGGGAACTTACAGATGTAGAGTAAATGCAATTTACTTCGATGAAACTTCCCAGAAGGAGTTCTCAATTTCGGCTTACACAGATGCCTTTGAAACCGTATACACTAAGAGAACGCCAGAGGTCGTTTTGACAGCGACCGCTGCAACCTACGGTACAAACAAAGACATTAACGGAATACACGCAGAAGTAGAACTTCATTCTGCAAACAAGAGTAATACTACTGCACCTAAGGGAACTGTAACCTTTACTATTGAGGGAAAGGACTTCGAAAATACAATAGCGAAGCAGCTGACGCCAAGCACTAGCATAAAGTCCTTCAATATGGGTAACGGCAACACAGAAAACAAGTACTTCTCAACTGCAAGCTTCGACCTTCAGGGTCTTGCAGAGGGCACATACACTGTCAAGTACTATTACAGCGGAGACAGCGTATTCAAGGATAAGACTCAGGAAATTGGCCAGATTGTTGCAGTAGGTAGTGAAGCGGGTTATGTACTTAATATGAAGAATGCTGAGAAGCAAACAGTAACTAAGTTCACCTACGGCGATGAAATAGTTCCTACACTATACACGGTAGCTGCCGGAACATCCGACACAACAGAAGTAAAAGACGCTGTTACTTACAAGTACAAGACTTCACAAAATGCTTCACCGCAGGAATTCACTGCTGGAAAGCCACTCGATGCTGGCAAGTACACCATGTATGCATACACAAAGAACAAAACCGACGCAGTCGCATCAACAGAGTTCACTGTAGAGAAGAAGGCGTTATTAGTATCAGCTGTTCCTAAGGACAATGTTTCTGATATTAAAACAAATCCTCCGCAGCTAGAGACCGATGTTAAAGGCGTGACAGCGGCAGACCTAGATGTTGTATACAAGGCGTACAACTCAGCAGGCAATGAGACAAAGCTTAGCAACGACGAACCAGGTAATTACACAATTATGCCATGCTTCAAGCATTACGACGATGCTACAAAAGCTGAGGCATCAGAAGCAAAACGTGCAAACTACGATGTAAGCTTCCAAAGCGCAGTGTACACTGTTATCGGTCAGACTTATGTGCTGAATGTTTCTGCAAAAGAATATACAGACAAGAACAACGTTTCTAAGAATGTAGGTACTGCAGCGATTAGTGAAAATGGTCTGACTACAGGCAAATACACAAAGGGCACCACCGTGCAGCTATTTGCAAAACCTGACGAAGGCTATGAAGTAGAGAAGTGGATCGTGAATACAAAAGGATATGAAGAAGAAACCTATAAGGCAGATGCGCTTCAGAATCCAAACAGATTGAACCTAGGCATGAAGCCAGGCGATACTACTGTCAATGTTTATTTCAAGGTGAAGAAAACACGCCTTAACATAATAGAAACTACCGGAGGCGTCATCTCCTGTGAAGATGAAAACTTTGCATCAGGCGCAATAGTAAGTCGCGGAGCAGACCTTACATTTAAGGCAACTCCAAATCCGGGCTACACCTTCGGACAGTGGATTATCAGTGAAACTGGATTTAGCTCAGTTTATAATAAGGGAACTGCAGCTGAAGACGGAACCAATACAATTAATATTACCATGGGTACCAACGATATCGGCCTGCAGGCAACCTTCGTAAGAGACAGCTATACTGTTAACCTAGAAGGCAATATCGAAGCTTACTACGAGAAGGTAAACAATGATGGAACAAAAGAAAAGATTTACATTACAAGCGGTAAATCGGTAAAAGGCGATACGATGATTTATGTAGCACCTAAGACTGGATATGTTGCAGCAAAAAACGCTAAAATTACAGTTAATGGAGTCGCTACAGAAAGTAACGCATCTCATAGTTTCAGTCTGACCGAGAACACTACAATCAGCCTAGACACTGTAAGAGAAAGCTACAAAGTAGAAGCTACTGCAGGAACTGCAGCAGCAGAAGGAGTAGCAGGCGGTAATGTTGTAATTACAGCCGATGGAACGAAAGTTGAATCAGGCAATACTGTAGATGGCGGAAGCAAGGTTGTGTTCAAGGCCGTTGCAGAAAGAGGTTACGTATTTGACCACTGGGCAATCGGCGACGATACAAGCAAGACTGAAGACGAATATGTTATAGACGAAATCGGCTCAGCAACTACAGTAAAAGCAGTATTCAAGGAAAACAGCAAGAATAGCTTAACAGGTATCGTTTCTCCAGACAGTCGCGGAAAACTTGTTTACACCCTATATGACATATATGGCAATGTTATTGAAGAAAATCAGGAATACACTAAAGCTTTAGAAATGTATAAGGGTGAATCTATCGACATCAAAGCCGCCCCAGCATCAGGTAGCATGGTTGAGCAGTGGATCATGAAGGAAGGCGCAGACGAAAAGAAATTCGTTTCATCCTCAAAGAATTATCCTGGCGGCAAGATTACCATGAAAGATAGTGCTTTGGAAATCCAGGCAGTAATGGTTTCTAGCACTTCTTACGAGCTGTACTTCAACGCAGCTGATGGTAATGACGGTACAATGACAGTTACTTCAGACGGAACATCAATTAAGACCGGAGATACAATCCCAGGCGGTGCAGACGTAGTATTTACGGCAGAACCAAAAGATGGCAAGATGGTCGACTACTGGACTATAACCAAGGGAGCAGCAAGCGTTACACCGACAGAAGAAAATACTATTAAGGTAACAGATAGCGACGGTGACATTATGGTAGACCCTGTATACCGTGTTGACGGATACAAAGGAAACCAGACCGTAAGAGTTTACTTCAGGGATGTTGAAAAGAAAAACATCAGCGTTACAGGCAGCAATGCGTCAGTAAACTTTACATACGCAACACCAATAACAAAAAACGATGAAACTAAGCCAACCGGAACATCAGTAGAGGCAAGAACAGGCGGAACTGTTAAGCTAACCCTGACCCCTAACTTAAACTATTCAACTTCGCTAAGTGAGGTAGAGGAAGCGTTTAGCGGATGCAGCAAGACTGTAAAAGTGGACTACAACGATGGCAAGTACGAAATCGTTCTGAAGGCTATCACTGACGGTAAGGCTGTGGACGTTGACAGTTTTGTTAACAAACTCATAAAGGTAGAAGCTAGCGGCAAGAATTACACTGCAAGCGCTATCCAATCCGATAAGATTGCCGATGGAGCGGCTGATGGTTTTGTTAGAGAGAACAGTAAAGTAAGCTTCAAGTTAACGCCGGACAGCGGATATCAGCCAAGCGAGGCGAAACTGAAGGCGTGGGTGGATGGTGTAAATAGCACAGGCACATACGGTACGCTAAGCGTGAAGATTAACGATGACAAAACTGTAGATGTTGAAATCACAGGCATCAAGGCGGACGTTACAACTGAAAAGGAACTGTTTGAGGCTATTCCTTTCAGCGGCGGTGGCGGCGTACCTGTACCACCTGAACAGAAGCCAACAGAGGACGAAAACAAAATCGTTGTAGAGGAAACTGTTAACGGCGAAGGCGAGAAAATCGTTGAACTCACCGTTAAGGCAGAGGCTGTCAAGAGTAAGGATGAGAAATCAGTTGAACTTCAGCTAAGTGATGAGCAGAAGGAAGCTTTGATAGCGAAGGCTGCAGAGAAAAAGGCTGACGTTATTACCATTAAGAATGACGAACTGAAAGCTGACATGGAAAAGATTTCTGACTCCATGAATGTTAAACTTGACACTGACCTTGTGAATGACATCATCGGTAAGATTAACGCAGAGATTGCTGTGGAAACTCCAGTAGGCAACTTGAAGTTTAACGACAAAGCTCTGGAAGAAATTCAGAAACAGCTAGGTGATGCAAAGATCTTGAACCTTAAGATTAATGCTGAAGAGGTTGACGATTACAGCAAGATCATAGGCGACACTGGATACGTAGTTTCACTGGAACTACTTGCTGGTAAGAATTTGATCAAAGACTTTGGCGATGGCAAGGTAGAAATCAAACTTGAAATCAACAATAAGTTACTGGGCAGAGAATTAATTGCGCTCCACATCGGAGACAAGGGCCAGATTGAAAAATTTGACGGAAAGATTGTTACTGAAAAGCTTACTGATAAGGATGGCAAGGAAACTGAAATCAAGTACTACAGCTTCGAAACAGGACACTTCTCCGTATACGCCCTAGCTGAAAAAGCTAAAGTTGATGAGTACGAAAAGACTCAGAAAACGCAAAAAACCATCACAGGCGTGCAGAAGACAAACGTAAAGCTTACAACTAAATCTTTGAAGAGCAAGATTAAGCTTTCTTGGAACAAATCCAAGGGCTACAAGGTAGACGCTTACGAAATTTACCGCACAACTTCAAAGAACGGTAAGTATATCAAGATGTACACTGTAAAGAAATCCACTGCAACTGGATACACAAACAGCAAAAAGCTGAAGAGTGGCAAAACTTACTTCTACAAGGTAAGAGGCGTAAGAACCATCGACGGCAAGAAATACTACACGAAGTGGTCAAACGTTGCCAAGGGAAAACTTACTGCAGCCAAGCAAGCTAGCAAGGCAGCAGGCAAGACGAGTAAATAAAGGCAAGTAGATAACGGTTGAATTAATTAAATAGTTGAGCTGTGACTAGAGGCCGAACCCCCGTGGGGGTTCGGCCTCTAGGTGTGATGGCGTGATAAGGCATTTGTTCGGGTTGAAAGCATCACACTCAATAGAACGCATCGCCTAATTACGATGTGTTCTATCAAATATGGCACATTTGCCATGATCCGACTTGCTAGTACCAAAAGAGAGGACTTTGCCTGACATTTCTATTAAAACGAGTAATATAATGTAAAAGAAGGCAGGGACTGTATCCTTGCCTTGCTTTTGTATATGTACAAAATTGACACTATTGTACAAGTTGGAAGACATTGGTGAACTTATCGGTAAAATATGACAATAAGAAGTAGCAGGCCGGCCTGGTGCTGCCTAGCCCGGTGGTACTGGAACATCCCAAAACCTTAAATGTGCCACAAATGATAGAATCACAATGGCATAAAGAGGGCCATCTTAATGAAATCAAATATGTCGGTGTAATAATAACTGAAGATACCGGAAAGATGGAAGATGATATTCAAACCTGCATATAGAGTGAATATAGAGCTTAATAACGAGATATTAAAGCTTATGCTATTAAAGTTTTGAAATCTGAAATAACACTGCCTTCTTAAATTTTCTCAGATATAGACTATTGTAACTTAATATCGAATAAATTCGTGCAATAAAAAGAATATAAAGAGTGACTACTTTTAATAACACGCAGGTTTGACTTGCAATTAAACGCCGCTGATTTGCATTTACACGCTGTCGGCTTGTAGTTGAATGCCATCGGCTTTCGGTTACACACCACTGACTTATAGTCACACGCCATAGAAAAGTAAAAAGTGTTTTTATAAATAGTTTTCTTTTATTTTTTGTGCAAATATCACTTGACATTCTCGAGTGATATAAAAAATCAAAAAAACTTGAAAAAGTACTTGACGAGTGGGTACGATTTGTGGTAAATTAATGAGGTTGTCGCTCGACGGCGGTCACAATTTAACGCTTCAGTTTTTTCTGAAAAAACTTGAAAAAGGTTGTTGACAAAAGCAGTCAGATGCGATATACTGAATAAGCTGTCGCGATGAGCGGTAGCGCGCACTACGCTAAAGCATAGTGCAAGTA
>JAUNMH010000005.1 GCA_030537495.1 Clostridia bacterium
CTTACGCTGTTCCCAATCATAAGCGCATTTGAAAAAATCGAGGGGGAGGTTATGGCGAATAACCATCATATGTTTCGGCTAAACGAAAATGGCACTTTAGAATAGTCGAATTCATCGTTGACATTCTCGCAAAACCTGGCTATAATAAAATCAGAATTTAGTTTGGACGAATATTCTGGCTAAAAAATGACTATAATACAACCGAAGGGGGGAGATTGTCATGGCATATATTAAAAGAGCTGCCGAGGATACGATTGCACGGGTGTCCAAAATGTTTCCAGTACTATTGGTGACTGGTCCAAGACAAGTTGGAAAAACGACTTTGCTGCAAAGACTGGCAGAGGCACAGAAAAGCGAAGGAATCGAGCGGAAATATGTAACCTTGGATGATCCCGATGTTAGATATCTGGCAAAGAACGACCCTGCTTTATTTTTGCAGCGGTATTCGCCACCGGTACTGATTGACGAGATCCAGTATGCAACGGAGCTGTTACCTTACATCAAAATGAGCGTTGACCAGTCCAAAAAAAAGGGAGATTTCTGGATCACTGGTTCACAGGTTTTTCGTCTTATGAAGAATGTCAGTGAAAGTTTGGCTGGACGTGTCGGGATAGTAAATCTGCTGGGACTATCTGATGCAGAGATCTACCAGGAACTGAGTGAGCCGTTTCAAACAGATGCGGAATGTCTAATGAAGCGTCTGCCCGGCAGAAGAAAAAAAGATTTGAATGAAATCTACCGCAGAATATTCAAAGGTTCCATGCCGGAACTCTATGCAGATGAATATGTGGATTGGGAGACGTATTACCGCTCCTATGTAGACACATATCTGCAAAGAGATATTCGAGATCTGGCACAAGTTGCGGATGAAATGCAGTTCTACAATTTTATGACGATTGTAGCCGCTCAGACTTCAAAGCCTGTTGTCTATGAGGAACTGGCAAGCGCCGCAGGCATTTCGGCACCGACAGCGAAGAAATGGCTCTCTATTTTGGTATCGTCTCACATTATTGCACTTGTACAGCCGTACCATAACAACGCACTCAAACGAGCTGTGAAGATGCCGCTAATCCACTTCCTGGACACTGGTCTTGCTGCTTACCTCTTAAAATGGGGAAATCCCGAAGCCTTGGAAAGAGGTGCTATGTCCGGAGCGTTCTTTGAGAGCTATGTGTTTTCAGAAATCTATAAGAGTTATCTGAACGCCGGTAAAGAACCGCCAATTTTCTACTACAGAGATAAAGACAAGAAAGAAATTGACCTGTTACTTTACCAGAACGGTGTGCTTTCGCCGATAGAAATCAAAAAATCAGCGTCGCCGGGAAAAACGGCGATTAAGAACTTTAAAGTGCTGGAACCTGTTACCAAAGATTCTGCTTTTGAGGGTTTAGAGTCCTTGAAAGTTGAGATCGGAACCGGAAGTGTCGTTTGTATGACAAATGATTTGTTGCCTGTGGACGAAAAGAACTGGTATGTACCGGCTTGGTTAATTTAATAAGTATTTTGTAGAATAAACGAGGACTTTAGCAGACCTCGTTTTTTTATGCTAATTTTCAAGGCAAGCAAGATGGAAGGAAATAATTTTTTAGGAAAAATTACGATGGACTGCAAACTTTCATAAAAAATTATTGAAGATGTACCTCACTGCACAACTAATTATGCATAGATTTTCACTGACCGGGTTAGGATTTCGACAGCGCCAATCCATCCTTTTACACCATTAAGCATGTTTCATGTGCAAATGTGTTAAAGGATTCTTAAGCGCCAGAAAAATTTTATTAGACTAGAACAGAATCTGCTCAAAAAATAAGTTTTCCTGAGCTTTGGGGCGAGGCTGAATAGCAAATTAATATCTGAAATGGAATATTATGGATTCGAACGGCATTCAAAAGAAAAAGATGAAAATGTCTAGATACAAAGTTATGAATAACTCTGCATATTCCACGCTTTTATGCAGAAAACATGCAAGAGAGTAGCTGAAAGCACGTGTTGCTTAACACATTTACCCTGCAAAATGGCCTGATGGTGTAAAACGATAGAATTTCACGGCTCACCGCACACTTTCCAAGCGCAAACCCCTACAGTCCAAGCGTCACCCCACACCCTTCAAGCGTAGACCCTAGAGAAATCCACCGCGCAAAAAGAAAACGGAATGCAAGACGCCGCCTTGCGGTATCCCATGCATTCCGTAAATTATCTCAATATAAAATTTCCCATTGCCACAGGCGTCATGCCATGCTCACAAATTTTCGCATATGCCCACACTGCGCACTAAATATTAATCTCGCCTTCAACTACGATACTTGCGGAGCCGCCGACCTTGATTAGGCAGTTTTCACCGTCAGCATTGATTTCGGTTAAAATTGTGGAAGGTCGATCCATCTTTTCGCCTTGTCTCATGCAGCACTTGCTGACTGGATTGATGAGGCCCTGAAGGTGCAAGTAGTAAGTTAGAGCGCCGTTGGCTGTACCAGTGGCAGCTTCTTCGTCGATGTTGTAGAGAGGAGCAAAATTTCTTACGTAGGCAGTAACGCCGTCCTCTGCGTCCAATGTGAAAGCGTGGACACCTACAACATTGTAGCGCTTGGATAGGGCGGACAAAGCTCTCATATCCGGATCGATGGCGTCGAGGTCCTCGCGAGTTGCCACAGGCATCATGATGTCAGGAAGACCTGTAGAAACCAGCTTGGGTAGAAGCTTGATAGATGCCGGATCGTAAGAAGTTCCCATGACCTCGTAGAGTTCTGTCAATGCTGGGATGTCGTCAATAGTTGCAATTTCAACAGGTGTAGCCATATCCATCATGACCGAACCATCGCGCAGTTCGATGTTTAGGACGCCGGCCTGAGTGTGGTTCAAATATATGCCATTGTCTTCGATTTTTCCCAAATAAAGTAATGCAACAAAACTAGCAATTGTCGCATGTCCGCAAAGTTCCACCTCACCAGCGGGTGTAAAATATCTAATATGGAATTCCTTATCATTTAACTGCTTGATAAAAGCTGTTTCTGAGTAACGCAGCTCCGCTGCCGCTTTTCTCATAGATTCATCTGACGGGAAGTCCTCTCCGTCGCGAAGTACAAGGACTCCAGCCGGATTCCCCCCAAAGATTGTATGGGTAAAAGCGTCAACAATCAGTAATTTCATAGTTTATCACCTCACCCCTTAGTATAACCCTAAAAATGATTGTGTGCAACATATTTAGATGGTATACTAATTGAATGGAGGTTTTACTATGGCAGTATTAGATATTTCACCATTAAGGTATGAGAATGATAAATTAATGATATTGGATCAGACTAAGCTTCCCGGAGAAGAGGTCTTTGAGGAAATGACCTGTGCCGAGGACGTTTGGGACGCCATCTACAAGTTGAAGGTGCGCGGTGCTCCAGCCATTGGAGTTGCAGCGGCTTACGGTTTGTATATTTCCGTGCGCGACTACGAAGGAGACATGGATGGCTTCCTGAAATATGTCAAGGAAAAAGGCGATTACTTATGCAGCGCAAGGCCTACAGCGGTTAACCTGGAGTGGGCAATCAAGCGCATGACAGCCAAACTAACATCGCAATTAGACGATGCGTCATCCGAAGAGCGTAGCGATGCGACGCCTGTGGAGGTTGGCGATGCGACGCTCGGGGAGCGCAGCGAAACGGTATGCGGAGCGTGCAGCAATGCCGATAGTGCAAAGAATGCTGACGCTACTACATATGGATTAACTGTCCTAGACGCCAAGCAGGTTCTCGAGGACGAGGCTAAGCTCATTGAAAAAGAAGACATTGCGGCTTGCCTTGCTATGGGCGAGTATGGACTTAAGCTTTTGAAGCCGGGAATGGGAATCTTAACTCATTGCAACGCTGGAACCATTGCTACGGCAAAATATGGAACGTGCCTGGCGCCAATACATTTGGGTCAGGAGAGAGGATATAATTTCAAAGTATTCGCAGATGAGACTCGTCCGCTGCTTCAGGGGGCTAGACTTACGGCTTGGGAGCTGAACAAAGCCGGCGTGGACGTGACGCTGATCTGTGACAATATGGCTTCACAGGTAATGAAAAACGGCTGGGTTGACGCTATCGTTGTGGGTTGCGACAGAATGGCCGCCAACGGAGACGGCGCCAACAAAATCGGAACCTCAGGCGTGGCGATTTTGGCCAAAGAGTACGGCATCCCGTTCTATATGTTCGTGCCAACGTCAACCATCGACATGAACACGCCGACCGGCGACGACATACACATCGAGCTGCGCGACGGCAACGAAATCAGAGAAATGTGGTACGAGAAGCCTATGGCACCAGATGGTATCAAAACCTACAACCCTGCCTTCGATGTTACTCCTGCGGAGTACATCACGGCAGTAGTAACAGAAAAGGGAATCGTTTATCCGCCATATACAGAAAATTTGAAGGAGGTATTCAAGTAAGTTAATGGAGAATAATAAGCAGGGCTTTATCGCCCGTTACGTAAAAATAATTGTTGTTCTTGCAGTAGTTGCAGGATCATCATCAGGAATATTTGGAAGTGTAATAGAGGCACCGTCAATGGCCATTGGATTCTGGAGACTGACAATGGGACTGCCGTTCTTTGCAGTGCCAGTGCTTTTGAAAAATAGAGATACCTTACGCAATATATCGAAAAAAGATTACATTTGGACCTTTGTGGCAGGAGCCTTTTTATTTGGCCACTTCTTCACATGGTTCAATGCTGTTAAGATGACAAATATTGCAAGTGCAGTAGTGCTGGCAGCACTGCACCCGTTGGTGGTTTTGATAATCACTATTTTCGTGCTGAAGAGAAAGGTGGGCGTGAGACCGATTATGGGCATCGTGCTGGCGCTTCTTGGGGGTGCGCTTATTGCAGGGCTGGATTATAACCAGTTGTCGTCGGGAAACTTTACGGGAGATATGTTGGCGTTTATGGCCGCTGTTTGTATGGGAATATATTTTGCCATAGGCAATGAAGTGCGTAAAAACGTGCCGGGAAGCACTTATGTATTCTTGGTGTTTTTTGCCTGCTGGATTTGTTTTGCTGTTGGAATGGTTGCAACGGGAACACCAGCACTGGGATACTCAACTTCAGACTACCTGTACATGATTGGTCTGACACTTGTTTGTCAGATTGGGGCACACGCTGTATTCAACCTGTGCTTTGGATACGTTGACTCACTTTACGTTTCGGCGTGGGAGTCAGGAGAGGCTGTTTTTGCCATTATCCTGGGAATTATTTTCCTGAAGCAGATGCCGGAAAGCTGGGAGCTGCTAGGTTCAGCCATTGTAGTTATCGGATTGCTTTACTACAACTACACGACTAGCTTGGAAGAGAAAGAGGAAGAACATGAGTTATAAGGTGAGCCTTCAGAGTTTTGAGGGACCTTTCGACTTGCTGGTTTACTTGATCGAGAATGCGCAGATGAACATTTATGACATTAAGATAGCCGAGATTACAAGTCAGTACATGGAATATATAGAGCAGATGAAGTCTATGGACGTCAATGTTGCCACGGAGTTTATGGTCCTTGCGGCTACGTTAATTGACATTAAATCCAAGATGCTTCTGCCGAGGACTACAGGCGTTGGCGAAGCTTATGTGGATGAGGATCCAAGAAGCGAGCTGGTTGAACGCTTGCTGGAATACAAGAGGTATAAGAGAGGCGCTGATATGCTTCAGGAGAGGGAAGAAATTATGTCTCTGGTTTATGAGAAACCGCAGGAAGATATTTCAGCATACCTTGAAGAGCCTGATGAATACCTATCGCTAGATATTAAGCAGTTTGCCAATGCTTTTCAGCTTTTCCTTCATAAGAAGAAAAAGGAAGAGGATGTAAGGGCGCATTATACTAGAATTGAAAGAGAAAAGGCGACTATTGAGTCGAGAATGAGCTACATTAAAGATAAATTTAAGAATGCTTTTTCACATGGCTTGAGGAAGTTAAATCTTAAGGAGCTTATTCCGAACAAAAAAGACAGGTATGATGTTGTTGTTACCTTTGTTTCAGTGCTTCAGCTTATGAGAGACAAGTATCTAAATGCTGAGCAGAATAGTACCTACGGGGAAATTACCATAGTCCCTGGAGAAAGAGAGATGGAGAATGAATAGTAAGAAGACGATTAAATCCGCCTTTGAATCTATGATGTATATTTGGGGCGAGCCTTTGGAAGTTAAGGCCGCAGCTGATATTTTCAATATCAGTGTAGAAGATGCTGAGGAGTATTTTCTGGAATTACAGCGTGAGTATGAACAGGAAGGCAGAGGTATTGTTATCAGACAGGTTAATAAGTCTTTTCAGTTTGTTACCAGACCTGAGAATGCAGAGTTTATTGAGAGACTTTGCACTCCTGTAAAAATTAAGAAATTATCCCAGTCTGCCCTAGAGGTTCTTGCAATTATTGCTTATAAGCAGCCTATTACTAAGGGTGAAATTGAGGCAATCAGAGGAGTCAAGAGCGATAGAGTAATTGAGGGATTGACTAAGAAGGATTTGATAATGGTAAAAGGCAAGTCCAATGGCATTGGAAGACCCCTTCTTTATGGAACAACAGAAAACTTCCTTAAGCAGTTTGGTTTTACAACTCTTAAGGAACTTCCCGATATTGACGACATTGAAAGTGCTATTAATGTGGAAGTTTCAGACGAGATTATTTATGATGATGTTGAAAAGAGTCAGATTTCTATAGACGAGGTGGAATATGAGACAAGAGAAGATGAATCAGGCGAAGACAGCAAATCAGAAGAGTAATATTGTCCTTGTAGGCATGCCGGCAAGTGGCAAGAGCACTATCGGCGTTGTCCTTGCAAAGATAATGGGAAAAGAATTTGTAGATACGGATATTAACATTCAGCATGTTGAGGGAAGAACTCTTCAGGAGATAATTGATACTGATGGAAATGATTACTTCAGAAAAGTTGAGGAAGAAGTCTTGCTTGGTTTTGATGAAGAAAACTCTGTCGTTGCAACAGGTGGAAGCGCTGCATATTATGAAGCAGCCATGGACCATTTGAGAGAAAACGGCATCGTGGTTTACCTTAACGTCCCACTTGAAGGAATTTTGGAGAGATTAACCAACCTAGAAACAAGAGGGGTGACTCTGAAACCTGGTCAGACCATTGCCGACTTATATGAGGAAAGACGACCTTACTATGAGAAATGTAGCGACATAACTGTGGAAACTGACGAAATGGAAATTTGGAAGGCGGCAGAGGAAATCGCTGAGAAAATTAAGGTGTTTACAAGATAAAATGTATTGTGTTATACTTTAGAAAAATATCGTTTTGTTTTTATTTTTCGACGGAGGTAAACAATATGGTTAGTATGTTAGCAAAAGCTTTTTCAGAAGCAATGAATAATCCAGCACTAAGATTTGCTGATAGTAGTGCAGATCTTATCGTTATCAGAAGTGCTATGATGGCATATCTTGATCGCAACGATTATGAGTATACCGATGAAGAAGTCGAAAATTACATTAAGGAACAGTTCGCAAAGATCAACGAATCACTTAAGGACTTCTCTTATGGCAGCAAGATAATGTTCTAAGAGATGTTACAATTCTAAACAAAGAGATGAAATGGAAAAGGCGGAAACCCTGGATGAAAGGTGTTTCCGCCTTTTGCGCGTCATGAAAGGCGCCTTAGAGCAATTCATTTAAACTCTTTCAAATACAAGCACTCCGTGGTATAATTAGTGCAATAAAATAGTACGGTCGCGCATACTTATGCACAAATGAAAATCGCAACTTTAGGGAGACAGCAAGAGGGCTCAAGAGGGCTAAGGTTAGGAGAATGACGAGAAATTCAACTAAGGGTATAAGAGAATATATTATAGGTGCTGATATAGGCGGTACCTTCTGCAAACTGGGGCTTTTCAACGGTGAGGGAGAGCTTTTTGATAAATGGAAAATTCCGACTGCTAGAAATGATGAAGGGGATGTAAGAGACGCGGAGCGCAATATGAAAGTCTTTGACGATCTGGCAGAAAGCATAGAAAAACAGCTAACCCAGCATAATATATGCAAGAATGAAATTATAGGAATGGGCGTAGGAGTGCCAGGACCGGTGAATTTAGAGGGCGTAATTGACAATTGTCCGGCGCTAGGATGGAAAAATCTAAATATTCCTAAGATTTTACAGAAAAAAATTGGAATCAAAATTAGCTGTGGAAATGATGCGAATTTGGCAGCCTTAGGCGAAAGCTGGAGAGGTTTTGATCGGGCTTACAACGATGCAATTTTCATAACCCTAGGAACGGGAGTAGGTGGCGGCATTATTTGCAATGGTAAAATCCACAGAGGTGCACACGGATGCGGAGGCGAAATCGGTCATATTAAGGTGAACCCGTATGAAACCGAAATAGATGGATGTGGCGGGCGCGGATGCTTGCAGCAGTATGCCTCGGCAACGGGAATCATTAGACTGGCAGAAAAGCTGGGACAAGGGCGCGAAAAAATCACGGCCAAGGATATTTTCCAAAGGGCCAAGGCAGGCGACGAACTAGCTATTGAGGCAATAGAACAATTTGGTGAAATCCTGGGAAGGACACTGGCAGGAATCTGCCTGGTATTTGACCCAGAGGTAGTTATAATTGGCGGAGGCATAAGCGCAGCCGGAGAGGCTTTAGTAGATGTGGTGAGGAAACACTACAGAAATTGGGCATATCCGCCGACAAAAGATATGGAATTCAAACTTGCATCCCTAGGCAATGATGCGGGTATTTATGGATGCGCCAAGCTGGTGCTGGAGCAAAAAGGAGATTAGACATGGAAAAAGCAATTATGACTCAGATTGAAAAATGGAAAAACAGCGCAGTTCTAACAGAAGCTGAAAAGAAGGAACTGGAGGCAATGACACAGGAAGAATTGGCGTCAGCCTTTGCCAGAGACCTTGAATTCGGAACTGCCGGACTTAGAGGTGTTATGGGACTTGGAACAGCGCGAATGAATATTTATGTAATAAGAAGAGCCACTAAGGGATTGGCAATTTATTTGAAAAACCACTTCCAGGCACCTAAGGTTGTCATCAGCTACGATAGCCGTAACCATTCAAGAGAGTACGCCGAGGCGGCTGCGGGAGTTTTAGCCAAGGCTGGCGTGGAGACATATATCTATGGGGAAATGATGCCGGTGCCAGTGCTTTCATACACCACTAGATATCTGAAATGCAACGCTGGAATCATGATTACGGCAAGCCACAACCCTAAGCAGTACAACGGCTACAAGGTTTATGCTGCAACGGGGGGACAGATTCTAGATGCAGCGGCTGATGAAATCCTAGGCGAAATCATGAGCCTGGACATGTTCGATGATGTGGACTATTACGACTTCGATGAGGCAATGGCTAAAGACTGTAAATACGTGCCCGAGGAGGTTTACGAAAGCTTCCTGGCTCAGGCCGAAGCAGCGTCAAAACTCACTAGTGAGAGGGACCTTGAAATCGTCTACACACCTCTTAACGGCTCCGGAGCCAGACCAGTCCAGGATATTTTAGCAAGAAATGGCTTCAATAAAGTTTCTGTAGTGAAAGAACAACTGGAACCAAATGGGGATTTCCCAACTTGTCCTTCACCAAATCCAGAGAAGGTAGAAGTATATGAGTTAGCTTTAGAGCTGGCAAAGGAAAAAAATGCAGACGTTATTGTGGCTACAGATCCTGATTGCGATAGAGTAGGAGTTATGGCAAAACGCGGAAGCCAGTGGGTTTTGATGACGGGAAATCAGCTGGGCATTTTGTTAACTGACTACATTGCCGGACAGGTAGAAAATCCAGAAACTAAGACCATGGTAACTTCAGTGGTGAGCACGCCTATGGTAAATAAGATTGCGGCGGCTTATGGAATCGGAATGAGAAGAACCCTTGTGGGATTCAAATATATTGGCGAGCAAATCGACTTGTTAGGCGATGGATTTATGTTCGGATTCGAGGAAAGCAACGGCTATCTGGTTGGACGTTATGCGAGAGACAAGGATGGAGTTGTGGCAGCTAAGCTGGCGTGCCAGATGGCTGCATTTTACAAGGCTCAGGGCAAGACTCTCATTGATGTTTTGGACGGACTGTATGAGAAATTCGGTCACTGCGTAGACCAGACTGTAAGCGTGGATTTAGACGACATTTCACAGGCTAAGGGAATTATGGAAGCCATTGCTACAAGAGATGCGGCTGAGAAGGTTTTTGGCGAGACCAGCGAGTTTGTAAATTACAGTGCTGACGAGACTGGACTTCCAAAGGCTAATATGATTCAGATTGAGAAGGAAGACGGCACAAGAGTAATTGTAAGACCTTCAGGCACTGAACCTAAGGTTAAACTATATATGTCATTCTATGAGGAAGACCAGGAAAAGCTTGAGGAAAGAAAAACAGAAATATTAACAAACTTTAAGAAAATCATTTAGTTTAAACTGAGGAAGGAAAAGCTGATTATTATGGCAAAGCAAGTTTTAGACAAAAATGAAAGATACTTTTTCGGTGAGGGAACTTACCTGAGGGCGTATGAGAAATTTGGAGCACATCCAGCCAGTGAGAAGGGATGTCAGGGCTATAGGTTTTGTCTTTGGGTGCCAGATGTTGAAAGCGTTAGAGTTGTAGGCGATTTCAACAATTGGGATGTAAATTCTCATAAAATGAAAAAAGAAGCGGGAGATATTTATAGCCTGTTTATCGGAGGAGTCGAAGAGGGCGCTTTATATAAATATGTCATTGAGTGTAAGGATGGAAAGCTTTTATACAAGGCAGATCCCTATGCTTTCTATGCGGAAAAGAGACCGGAGACAGCGTCCAGAACCTTTGATATTTCAAAGTTTAAGTGGAATGATAAGAAATGGATGAACAAGAGGGCAAAGACTGACCATATGGCTAGCCCTATGAATATCTATGAGGTGAATCTGGCATCATGGAAGCAACATGAAGACGGAGAACTGTATGCTTATGAGGAATTGGCAGATGAACTGGTTAGCTATGTAAAGGATATGGGATATACCCATGTAGAGCTTATGCCTGTGGCGGAGCATCCTTTCGACGGTTCTTGGGGATATCAGACTACAGGATACTATGCGGCTACTTCAAGATATGGAACACCTGAAGGCTTCAAGGAGCTTGTAGAAGCATTTCATAAGGCTGATATCGGAGTTATTTTGGACTGGGTACCAGGGCATTTTTGCAGAGATTCCCATGGGCTGGGAATGTTTAACGGTGACAAGGTTTATGAGAAGAAAGACCATCTTCACTGGGGAACTTATGTATTTGACTTTGGAAAAGGACAGGTCAAAAGTTTTCTGATTTCCAATGCCCTATTCTGGCTGGACAAGTACCATATAGATGGAATCAGAGTTGATGGAGTAAGCAGCATCTTGTACATGAACTACGGAATCGAGGATGAGGCGGAAAAAACCTACAACCCTGACGGCAGCGAAGGCGACCTGGAAGCCATTAAATTCCTTCAGGAAACCAATGAAGCAGTTGGAAAAGAATATCCGGGAGTTTTTATGATTGCTGAGGAAAGCACAGCATGGCCCCTAGTAACCAGGCCCCCTGAAGTAGGAGGACTGGGATTCCACTATAAATGGGATATGGGATGGATGCACGATACCCTTAATTACATGCAGACGGATTTCCCATACAGACCATACAATCATAATTTCCTTACATTTTCTATGATGTATGCATATAACGAAAACTTTATTCTGCCACTTTCCCACGACGAGGTGGTTCACGGTAAATGCTCGCTTATTGAGAAAATGCCGGGAGACTACTGGCGAAAGTTTGCAGGACTAAGAACACTGCTGCTATATCAGCTGGCTCATCCGGGCCACAAGCTGAACTTCATGGGCAGTGAAATTGCAGAATTCATAGAGTGGAGAGATTACGAGGGTCTGGAGTGGTTTCTGCCTGAAAAGTACGAGGCTCACAGAAAGCATCAAAACTTCGTCAGAGAGGCCAACGCTTTCTACAAAAAATATAAAGCCATGTGGCTTAAGGACTTTAGCTGGGAAGGGTTCACCTGGCTGGATGCTGACAACAGTGAACAAAGTGTATACTCATTTATCAGACACGGAAAAAACCAGATTGACGATTTAATTGTAGTAATAAATTTCACCCCTGCCACTTATGACCGCTACAGAGTAGGCGTGCCAAAGGCGGGACGATATGAGGAAATTTTTAACTCCGACAAAGAAGCCTATGGCGGTTCGGGAGTAGAAAACACAGAGTTAATTAAAAGCGAGAAAAAAGCTTATCACGGCATGGACAACTCTATTGAGTTTAAATTGCCACCATTGGGAGGAGTTGTTTTCAAGAGAACAACAAGGAGATAGAGAAAAGGATGAAAGTTATTTTTAAAGATAAAGAAGATTTTAAAGCAAAATACTTAGAATGGTTCAAGGCAGAGCTGGGAAAAGGCTATGAGGAAGGAACTACAGCTGTAGAAAGATACCAGGTTCTAGCCAAGTTGATTCTTTCAGAGGCAAAGACCATAGAATCAGATTGCAAGAAGAAGGTTAGAGATAAGGGGGAGAAAAAAGTTTACTATTTCTCCATGGAATTTCTAATCGGAAAACTTCTGAGAAATTACCTTATGAACTTCGGCATTGAGGATATGGTAAGAGAAGGCTTGGAGGACCTAGGTGAATCTCTTGACAATCTTTGCAATCAGGAAAAAGATCCAGGCCTTGGAAACGGGGGTCTGGGAAGACTGGCGGCTTGCTTCATTGACTCCCTTGCAAGTCTAGGATATGCAGGACACGGCAATGGAATCAGATACAATTATGGACTTTTCAAGCAGGAAATCAAAAATGGTCAGCAGGTTGAACTTCCAGACAACTGGCTAGAAGACGGTTTCCCATGGGAAACTAAGAGAATGGAAAAAGCAGTAGTCGTAAGATTTGGCGGCGAAGTTATAAAGCATTATGAGAACGGAAAGTTTTGGTGTTCATGGGAAGGCGGAGAACGCATTCTGGCAGTACCATATGATGTGCCAGTTGTAGGTTACGGCGGAGAAACCGTAAATAACCTGAGGCTTTGGAGCGCTCAGCCATATGAGGAAAACTTCGACATGGATGCCTTCAACAGAGGCGACTACAGCGGAGCAATGAAATTCCGTTCAGATGTGGAGGCCATAACAAGCCTTCTATATCCTAATGACAACGGCATGGCTGGAAAAATCCTGAGATTGAAACAGGAGTACATGTTCGTAGCTGCAGGAATTAGCAACATCGTGGAAACCTTCAAGCACGAATACGGACCCGCTTGGGAGAAGTTCCCAGATTTAATTGCAATTCATACAAATGACACCCATCCGGCACTGTGTGCGCCGGAGCTTCTGAGGGTTTTGATAGATAATGAAGGCCTGGATTGGGATACTGCCTGGGATATTGTGACGCGCAGCATTTCATACACGAATCACACCATACTCCCTGAAGCCCTTGAAAAATGGCCCATTGACATGTTTAAGAGTCTGCTTCCGAGAGTCTATGATTTTGTGGAAGAAATAGATAGAAGATATAGAGAGAGCTTCCCAAGGGATAGGGAAAACTGGCAGGAACTTCACCGCAATACGGCGATTCTATGGGATGGCCAGGTAAAAACAGCCAACCTTTCCATAATCGCTGGCCACTCTGTTAACGGAGTGGCGGCCCTTCATACGGAAATCCTGAAGCACGATGTCCTCAAGGATTTCTACGCGCTGACCCCAGAGAAGTTCCAGAACAAAACCAACGGAATTACCCATAGGCGTTTCCTTGCAGAGGCAAACCCCGGTCTGTCGGCTTTGATAACCGATGCCATAGGTGACGGCTGGATGAGGGATGCCTCCCAGCTATCAAAACTCACAGCCCTAGAGTCTGATACGGCTTTCCTTTCCAAAATGGAGGAGAGCAAGATGGCGAATAAGAAAAGACTTGCAGGATACATATATGATAAAACAGGAATTGCTGTTGATTCTCATTCCATCTTCGACATTCAGGTTAAGAGATTTCATGCGTACAAGAGGCAGCTTCTCAATATTTTGAAGGTAATGTATCTATATAACGAAATCAAGGACAATCCAAATCTTGAGATTACGCCGGCTACCTTTATTTTCGCAGGAAAGGCGGCTCAGGGTTATGATTTTGCCAAAGATGTAATCAGATTGGTTAACTCTGTGGCAGACGTTGTAAATGGAGATCCTAAGTGCCGCGATAAGATAAAAGTTGCTTTCGTGCCAAACTTCGCAGTTTCCAATGCTCAGCTGATTTATCCGGCAGCCAATATCAGTGAGCAGATTTCAACAGCCGGAATGGAAGCCTCAGGAACAGGTAATATGAAGTTCATGATGAACGGAGCCATTACCTTGGGAACCATGGATGGCGCCAACGTTGAAATTTCAGAGCAGGTAGGACTGGATAACATAGAAATCTTCGGCCTTAGAAGCGAGGAAGTTGAGGCGTTTAAGAAAAATAGAAGCTACTATGCGTGGGATGAATATAATAAGAACCCAGCTTTGAAGAGGGTTGTTGACCAGCTAGTTGATGGAACCTATGGCAAACTGTCTGGCAATTTCGACCATATTTATGACAGCTTGCTTCGTAGTAACGACGAGTTCTTTGTTCTGAAGGATTTTGATAGCTATGTGAAGGCTTGGAATGAATTAGAAAAACTATACACAGATAGAGATAAGTGGAATAAGATTTCACTTCATAACACTGCTTCATCGGGTTTCTTCTCCAGTGACCGTACTATTAAACAGTATGCTGAAGAAATCTGGAAGCTATAGGTAAGACAATTTTTAACGAGAAAACGACAAAAGGAAGGAGTGCTGTTCAAGGATGAAGAGAAATGAATGTATTGCAATGTTGCTAGCAGGTGGTCAGGGAAGCCGCTTGAAAGCATTGACAAAAAGTATCGCTAAACCGGCCGTTTCATTTGGGGGAAAATATAGAATTATTGACTTTTCCCTTTCCAATTGTGCTAACTCAGGGATTAACACTGTGGGAGTTTTGACTCAGTACAGGCCATTTCTGCTCAACTCATATATTAGCTCCGGTGCAAGCTGGAACCTGAACAGCAGAGACGGAGGAGTCTTCGTACTGCCACCATACGCTACAGAATCCGGTGGCTCTTGGTATGAGGGAACTGCTGACGCCATTTTCAGGAATTTAGAGTTCTTGGATATTTATGACTCCGAGTATGTTTTGATATTGTCTGGAGACCACCTTTACCGCATGGACTACAGAAAAATGTTGAAAAACCATAAGGAAAAGGGCGCGGATTTGTCAGTATCGGTTATGCAGGTGCCTTGGGATGAGGCGTCAAGATTCGGCATAATTACAGCCGATGAGGACGGCAGAATCGTCAAGTTCACGGAAAAACCGGCAGAGCCTGACTCCAACCTGGCGTCTATGGGAATTTACATCTTCAGCAAAGATATTTTGGTTAAGGCTCTTATTGAGGATAGCACCGACGAGAATTCCGACCACGACTTTGGTAAAAACATTATTCCTAAGCTTCTTGCCGAGGGCAAAAACCTGTTTACTTACGAATTCTCCGGTTTCTGGAAGGACGTGGGAACCATTCCTGCATACCACGAGACGAGCATGAGTCTTCTTGACGACGACCCAGCCTTCGTGCTCGACGATCCGGAATTCCCGTTCATGAGTAATTCCAACATCTATCCGCCTCAGTACATCGGCGCAAATGCGGACATTAAGCAGTCCCTGGTTGCAAACGGTTGCTATGTCAAGGGCACTGTGCACCACAGCATTTTGAGCATTAATGCCTCCGTTGACGAGGGCGCAGTGGTTAAAGATTCTGTGCTTCTGCCTGGCGCCCACGTGGAGAAAGACGCCGTGGTTATCAAAGCCATCTTAGGCGAAAACGCCGTAGTCAAGAGTGGATGCACCTTTGGCAGCGGCGAAGACGATGCAGAAATTGCCTTGCTTGGAAATCACGAGGTTTATGAAGGAGGTCAGCAGTAATGGATAAGGTAATAGGAATTATCGCAGCAAACTATGATACACCGGATTTGGAAACTTTAACCCACGACAGAACAATTGCGTCACTTCCATATTGCGGAAGATATCGTCTCATTGACTTCGCTCTTTCAAATATGGTAAATTCGGGAATCGAGACAGTGGGTCTGGTTTTACCATATAAATATCGTTCCATTATCGACCACATCGGCATCGGTAAGGAATGGTCCCTAGATAAGAAAAACGGAGGTCTGTTTATACTTCCAGGCTCAGCCTTTGGTATTTCGGCCTCCACAGACAGATTTATAGTTAGAGACTTCGGCAGAAACAGCGTATATCTTCACCGTTCACCGGCACCTCACGTGGTTGTTACAGCATCCAACATGGTCTGCAATATCGACTACTCAGGACTCTACGAGGAACACCTGAAGAGCGGAGCGGACATTACCATGGTTCAGACTGTAGCAAAACATGATAATGAATATGTATCCAGAATCATCTCCGAAAACGGAAGAGTTAAAGATGTCATTAAGGGCGTAAGGAAAGGTGAAGAAGCCTTCATTGACAGCTTTATTATAAATAGAGAACTTCTTACAGACATTATTGAAGGATACAAGGCTGTAAGCTATTCCGACATGTTCCAGTGCCTGAGGGATTCTTATGATCAACTTAATGTCAGAACCTATGACTACGACGGGTACGTAAAGAGCATTTTCAATATTAACTCGTACTTTGAGGGAAATATGGAATCTTTGGCAAACGAGGTGGATAAGGCCCTGTTCTGCCCAGATAGACCGATTCTCACAAAGGAGCAGGATTCTGTTCCAACTAAGTATGGCAGAGAGTGTGAAGTCAGAAATTCCATTATTCCTGCAGGTTGCAAAATCGAAGGAAATGTGGAAAACAGCGTACTATTCAGACATGTGGTAGTGGAGAAAGATGCCATTGTCAGGAACAGCATCATCATGCAGGACTGCGTAATTAAGAGCGGTGCCATCGTCGAAAATGCCATAATTGACAGAGGCAATATTGTGGGCGAAGACACAGTAATCAAGGGCACAGAAGAAAAGAAATTCATTTTGCCAAAGAAGAAAGATTAAGATTAAATAGAGGAAATTATATATGAAACGTAAACTTAGAGTGTTATTTGCAGCTTCTGAGGCCGTTCCATTTATTAAGACAGGGGGCCTTGGCGATGTTGCCGGCTCCCTTCCTAAAGCCTTAAATGAAACAGGTGAAGCGGAAGTTCGCGTAATTATACCAAAATACAAGGATATCCCTGAAAAATATAAGGCAAAGATGCACCACCTATGCGACTTCAATCTGATGCTAGGGTGGAGAAATATGTATTGCGGCATCGAAACCATGAAACATGAAGGCGTAACCTATTATTTTGTAGACAACGAGTACTATTTCGGCAGGGAAGGCGCCTACGGCTATTTCGACGACGGCGAGAGAATTGCTTTCTTCTCCAAGGCCGTATGCGAATTCATTCAGTACGTCGACTTCAAGCCCGATGTGCTTCACTGCAACGACTGGCACACAGCTCTTTCCACGGTTTTTCTGAGGGAGTTCTACCACGATGTTGAGGGTTACGACAATATCAAAACTTTATTCACCGTGCACAACCTGAAATTCCAGGGGCAGATGTCCGACTATGTTTTAGGTGATATTTTAGGCCTTCAGGACAACTATGCGGCGGCAACCCAGCTTAGAAGCGACAGCACATCCATTAACTTTATGAAGGGAGCTCTGTGCTATAGTGACCTTCTGTCCACAGTAAGTGAAACTTACGCCGAGGAAATCCAGACTGCTTTCTACGGAGAGCATATGGAGGATATATATAGAAGACGTAAGAATGACCTTTATGGCATTATGAATGGAATTGATCAGGACCTATATAATCCTGAAACTAATAAAAGCCTGCCTGCCAACTTTGATACAGCAAATATGGAAGGCAAGGCAATTTGTAAGGCTGCCCTTCAGGAGGAGCTGGGACTTGAAGTTAACCCTGACGTCCCCCTTATTACTATGTGCGGAAGATTGACTCAGCAGAAAGGGTTGGATCTGGTTCAGCATGTTTTAGATGAGCTAATGCAGCTTCCTGTGCAGTTTGCAGTTCTTGGAACTGGGGACAAGGAATATGAGGATATGTTCAGGTACTTCCAGGGCAAATATCCAGGAAAACTGGCCGCAGCAATTACATTTAGCGAAGACTTGGCTAATAGGCTATACGCCGGAGGCGACTTCTTCCTAATGCCTTCACTATTTGAACCATGTGGCCTTTCACAGATGATGGCCATGAGATATGGAAATCTTCCAATTGTTCGTGAAACAGGAGGACTACGTGACAGCGTGATTCCATATAACAGATATACAGGAGAAGGCACAGGCTTTAGCTTCGCCAACTACAACGCTCACGAAATGCTATTTGTCATTAAGGATGCTTTAGGTGTCTATTACGATGATAAGGAAGACTTTGAGGGCTTGAGAAGACAGGCCATGAGCAAGGATTTCAGCTGGAATGTGGCAGCGAAAAAATACATGGAAGTCTACCACAGGTTGCATCCGGAAATTGAGCCGAGAGTTAAGAAGACACCGTCTAGAAGAAAGGCCGTAAAGAAATGAGGGCCCTTCATAATAGCAGATTAAAAGAATATAGAGAACCCTTCGGTGCCATCAAATTAGGTGGCACTGTTTGTCTTGCTTTTGACCTTTTCGAAGAAGAGAGGGCAAATGTCGTTCTCAGAATCTGGATAGACGGCATAGGCGAGACTTTTTATGAAATGGAAAAACAAGAACTGCCTGATAGAAAGAGATATACCTATGAGCTAAAATGTGATACACAGGCATTATATTGGTATTCTTTTAGAATCGATCGAAGCGACGGCACTGGCCCCGCCGAAGGCGACGGCACTTGTATGTACTACGGCGCTAAAGAAGGCAGCACGGGAGGCGAAGGTCAGATGTACTTCTGGCAACCACCTTCATTTCAGATTACGTGCTATAAAGAAAGAAAACTACCTGAGTGGTATAAAAATGCCATGGTTTATCAAATCTTCCCGGATAGATTCAATCGAGGCAAAGAATTTAAGGCAGAGGATTTCTGCTTGCAGCCAGATGGCCGAAAAGGCCCTGAGCGCAGATTTTGTGAGGACTGGTCTAAAATTCCGTCATATGACAAGGATGAAAAAGGCAGGATGAAAAGCTGGGAGTTCTATGGTGGTACACTTAACGGCATAAGAGAAAAACTGGATTATCTAGTCTCCATAGGCGTTACAGCAATTTACTTAAACCCTATTTTTCAGGCAGCAAGCAATCACAGATATGATACTGGCGACTTCATGAAAATTGACAGCCTTCTAGGCACTGAAGAGGATTTCAAGGAGCTTTGCCAAGAAGCAGAGTCAAAGGGCATATCCATTATCTTAGATGGCGTCTTTAATCACGTGGGCTGCGACAGCAAATATTTCAATAAATATGGAAATTATCCCGACAAGGGAGCATGGCAAGGAGAAGATTCCCCTTATCGCAACTGGTTCAGCTTCAACGAAGATGGAAGCTACCAGTGCTGGTGGGGAGTGGACGACTTACCGACTGTGAGAAAGGATGCTGAAAGCTACAGACAGTTCATTTACGGTACTGGCCCCGCTGAAGGCGACGGCACTGGCCTCGCTGAAGGCGACGGTACTGGCCCCGCTGTTGTGAGCAAGTGGCTAAGACTTGGAGCTAAAGGCTTCAGACTGGATGTCGCCGACGAGCTTCCTGACGATTTTATTGCGGGAATCAAAGATGCCGTCCTTAGCGAAAAAGGCGAAGAAGGCTTGCTCATGGGTGAGGTCTGGGAAGATGCATCTAATAAAATAAGTTACAGCCAGCTGAGAAAATACTTTCTTGGAGACGAGCTGGACTGCGTAATGAACTACCCTTTTCGAGATGGAATAGAAGAATTTATTATGGGGAAAATCTCTGCCTATGACCTGGCGGAGAAGCTTATGAGCCTCTATGAAAACTACCCTCACGAGAATTTCTATGGTAATCTCAATCTATTAGGAAGCCATGACAGGAAGAGAGTTTTGACCTTGTTTGACGCTGGTCCTGAAGAGGGCGGTAAAAGCCTTGCCTTGGGAAGGCTGTGGCTGGCGGTTTTGACACAGATGGCAATGCCTGGTGTGCCGTGCATTTACTACGGCGACGAGGCCGGGCTGGAAGGTGGCGATGACCCGCAAAATCGTGGCGCTTATCCTTGGGGCCGTGAGGACAAGGATGCGGGGAATATTTACCGAAATGCCACTTCTTTGAGGAAGTTGTATCCGCTGCTGACAGATGGTGATTTCGAGCCGGTGGCATATAACGACGACGTGTTTGGTTTCTATAGGCGCGGGGACAGCCAGACCATGCTGCTTCTGATTAACCGTAGCAGGGGACAGGGTTACGAGGTGAAGATCAAGGCTGTGGACACTGGTTTTGACGCGGTGAACGGGGCTTGGCACGTTCCGGATGCAGATGGAAATATCAATCTGTACATAGGTCCCATGGGGTCTGCCCTCGTTGATTTGTCGGGCACAAAGAGGCTATCAAAACCTCTAGAGCCAGGCCACGGCGTTCTTGCTCACGTTACCTCTATTCCTGGGGGAACCTTGGGAGAACCTGCCTTTGAGTTCATAGATTTTCTAGCCGAAACAGGACAGAAATATTGGCAGATATTGCCGCTAAATCCGACGGATTCATTTGGTTCCCCTTATGCAGGAAGATCTGCTTTTGCAGGAAACATGGACCTTACAGGCCTTAGTGAAAAGGAACTAGAAGATGGCTTGAAGGTTTTACTGTCGCCGGAGAAGGCTGAGGAAAGGGCGCGATATGAGCGGTTTAAGGAAAGAAATCGGTACTGGCTAGATGATTATGCAAAATATTGCGCCCTTAAGGAGGCTGGACAGGAGGAATTCTATAAATATGGCCAGTTTGTCTTTGAGGAAATGTGGCAGGAAGTGAGAAACTATGCCCATAGCAAGGGAATTAAGATTATAGGGGACATGCCTATGTATGTTTCTGCCGATTCTGCCGATGTTTGGGCTAATCCGCAGCTTTTTACCGTAGATGAAAAAGGTCATGTGACTGTGGAGGCAGGTGTTCCGCCTGATTATTTCAGTGCCGAGGGTCAGCTATGGGGAAATCCTATTTATAAATGGGAGGACATGAAGGCTGACGGCTATCAATGGTGGAAAAATAGGTTTAGACGAGCAATAGAGCTTTATGATTATACTAGATTGGACCATTTTAGAGGTTTCGAAGCTTACTGGAGCGTTCCTAAGGGGAAGAAGGCCGCAGAAGGCTTTTGGTCCCTTGGCGTAGGTGCCGATTTCTTTAGGGAATGTTATAGGGAGCTAGGCGAGCTGCCTTTTATTGCTGAGGACCTGGGGACTATAACTCCCGGAGTTAATGCATTAAGAGAAATCTGTGGATTCTATGGAGCAGATGTTATGCAGTTTACCGATTCAGATCCTCTTGAAGGATATAATCCGCCGGCTGGAAAGATTGCCTATAGTGGAACTCACGATAACGAGACCTTAAAGGGATGGTCAGAAAAAAGATATGGAAAATCTGAAGAGGAAACTCTTGAGATTGTTCATAGGCTTAAGGAAAACCTTCTTAGCTCAGATGCGGATGTTGTGATTATGCCACTTCAGGATATTTTAGAATTGGGCGACGAGGCAAGAATGAATGTGCCGGGAGTAGCTGAAGGAAACTGGTCGTGGAGAGCGGACAAAAAACAATTAAAAAAGGTGTTGACATCTAACAAAAAACGTAATAGACTATTGTCATCAACTTAATAGTTTACAAACCGATGATTGAGAGTAGTAGTTACTGATACCAAGTTTGGAGAGAGCCGCAGATGGTGAGATTGCGGTGGCGAGGCCGGTGATGAATGGACTCATGAGGGCAGGAAGAACGGATTACAAGTTTGGGGGTTTTGATATACGAAAAGCCTCGAGCGCATCTCAGTAATGCCTGACGGGAGCTCCGCCCGTTACCCAGGGAGCAGGTATCACGCTGTACCTGAAATCAGTGCAGAATTTCTACTGCACGGGGTGGCACACATTGACTTACAAGTCTTTGTCCTCTATATAGCGGGCAAAGGCTTTTTTCTTTAGTCAGATTTATCCCCAAATGTTTGACAGCGTAGGAAGGAAGAGAGAAATGAAAAAACTTATTACACTGGCACTAACACTTGCACTTGTAGCATCCACTTTATTTGTAACAGGCTGCGGCGGCAACTCCGGCGACAGCGGCGACAAGAAGGAAACCTTCAAGATCGGCATCGTTCAGCTGGTTGAACACCCATCACTGGACACAATTAGAGAAAATATTATCAAGGGCCTTGAAGATGAAGGCTTCAAGGAAGGGGAAAATCTAGAAATAGATTATCAAAACGGACAGAACGACATGAGCACAATGAAGAATATTGCACAGAAGTTCGTAGGCGATGAAGTGGACGTAATCGTTGCCATTGCAACACCTGCGGCTCAGGCTGCTTTGAGCGAGACAACGGATATTCCTATTATTTTCGCAGCAGTAACTGACCCTGCGAAGGCTGAGCTTGTAATGGATAACGATGCTCCTGGCGGAAACGTAACAGGAACATCCGATGCAATTGCAGTTGACAAAATCATGGCTCTTGCAGAACAGATGACACCAGGTTTCAAAACTATCGGAGCTCTATATAACTCTGGTGAAGCTAACTCAGCATCAGTAATCGAAGACCTGAAAGCATATGCTAAGAAAAATGGCCTGAAGCTAGAAACTTCAACAGTTACAAATACAAGCGAAGTTCAGCAGGCTGCTCAGACATTAGCTGACAAATGCGACATCGTATTCTCACCAATTGACAACACTGTAGCTTCTTCAATGAAGGTTGCAACAGACGTATTCAATAAGGCGAAGGTTCCGTTCTATGTAAGCGCTGACTCTATGGTAAACGATGGCGGCCTTGCAACTTGCGGAATCGACTACAGCGTACTAGGTAAGGAAACAGGCAAGATGGTTGCACAGGTTCTTAATGGCAGCGATCCGGCAACAATGGCTGTAAAAACAATGTCAGACTTACAGGTTTACATCAATCAGGAAACAGCTGATACAATCGGCGTAAAAATCCCTCAGGATTTAATTGACAAAGGAGCTAATATTTTATGATGACTTTAAGCGCTCTGCTGGGAGCAGTAGAGCTAGGAACAATATATGCAGTTCTGGCACTGGGAATTTTCCTTTCATTCAGAACACTTAATATGCCGGACCTTACAGTAGATGGTTCAATCGTAACTGGAATGGCAACCTCTGCTATGCTTTGCACAGCAGGTGTAAATCCATATATCTCACTCATTGGCGCATTCATTACAGGTGGATGCGCTGGTTTGCTCACTGGAATTCTCCACACCAAATTCAAGATTCAGGCAATTCTGGCCGGAATTCTGGTAATGCTTGGATCCTACTCCATTAACCTTAGAATAATGGGAAAAACCCCAAATGTTCCCCTAGTTAACAGCGATACCATTTATTCTATGGCCGACAAAATCATGCCAGCAAGGTATTCGGGAATCGTAATCGGAGTAGTGCTTCTGGCAGTGGTAATTGCCCTATTATATATGTTCTTGAACACCAGGCTCGGTTTTGTCTTCCGTGCCACTGGAGACAATGAGGATATGGTAAGGGCATCGGGCGTATCTGCTGACAGCATGAAGGTTCTAGGACTGGCACTTTCCAATGGATTAGTTGGTCTTTCCGGCGGAATGCTGGCGCAGAATCAGGGCTTTGCTGACATCAGTAGCGGAACAGGAATGATGGTTATCGGCCTTGCTTCTGTAATTTTAGGTGAGGTTGTCTTTGGAACAAGCACATTGCTGAGAAGATTAGTTGCAGCATCTCTAGGTGCTGTGCTTTACAGAATAATTATTTCCCAGGCCTTATATCTGGGAATGGAATCCAGCGATCTGAAGCTGGTATCTGCAGTAATCGTAGCCGCAGCCTTATACTTGGGCGTATTAGGAGAGCGCGGAGCAAGAATCAGAAGGAGGAAAGGTCAAAATGGAAAAGCTGCTTCAAATTCATAATCTGACCAAGGTTTTTGGCGAGGGCACTATTAACGAAAAGATTGCCCTTTCAGATCTTTCCTTGGATGTGAAAAGTGGAGACTTCATAACTATTATAGGTAATAACGGGGCGGGCAAGTCCACCCTCCTTAACTGCATCTCCGGCGTTTTCCCCATAGACAAGGGCGAAATAATAATTGCCGGCAAGGACAGAACCAAGGAACCGGAACACAAGCGGGCAAAACACATAGGGCGCGTTTTCCAGGATCCTCTTAAGGGAACTGCCTTTGATATGACTATTGAAGAAAACCTGGCAATTGCCTCTGCCAAGAACAAGTCAAGAGGCCTGCAACGCGGAATTACCAAAACTGATAAGGACATGTTCCGACAGCAACTGGCGACTCTTGAAATGGGGCTAGAGGACAAGATGACCCAAAAGGTCAAGCTACTTTCTGGTGGGCAGAGACAGGCTTTGACGCTGTTTATGGCAGTAACTTCCGAACCGTCTGTTTTGTTATTGGATGAGCATACGGCAGCTCTTGACCCGTCGGCGGCAGCCAAGGTGCTTGAGCTTACTGAAAAATTTTCTCAGAGAGAGAATATGTGCACCATGATGATTACTCACAATATGAAGGATGCTCTTCGCTACGGAAATAGAACAATTCTGATGCAGAGTGGTCGCATCGTTATGGACATTTCAGGTGAGGAACGTGCGCAGATGACAGTGGAAAGACTTATCGAAAAGTTTAAAATTGATAACGACAGAATGTTACTGTAGCAATTCTCACAGGGAATCCTTGGGGATTCCTTGACAAGTCTGCTTATTTTCAGTACAATAGAAAGGTCTTTACGGACGTAATTTGAATCAAATTTAGAAAGGTGAAATAGATATGAAAAGAATTAAGACAATCGAAACAAGAAATCTTGAAAATAGCATGAAAGACGGCGGATGCGGCGAATGCCAGACTTCATGTCAGTCAGCATGCAAGACATCCTGCGGAGTTGCTAACCAGGAGTGTGAAAAGAAGAACTAATGATACATCAGTATAAACTTAACGGTTTCAATATCGTTATAGATGTTTATAGTGGTTCAGTACATGTAGTGGATGATGTTGCCTATGACATCATCCAACTTTTTTGTACAGAGGAAAAAGAGACCATTATTGAGAAGATGCTGGACAAGTACTCCGACGAGCAGGATGTAACAAGAGAGGAGCTTGAAGAGGTCTTCAGCGATATTGAGGAACTGAAAAAAGATAGAAAACTATTTACCGATGACATATATGAACCAAATGCCTTTGACCTGAAGAACAGACACACTGAGGTTAAGGCTCTTTGCCTGCATGTTGCTCACACATGTAATCTGAACTGTTCATATTGCTTCGCGAGCCAGGGAAATTTCAACGGCGAGCGAGGCTTAATGAGTTTTGATACTGGTAAGAGAGCGCTGGATTTTCTTATTGAAAACTCCGGGGACAGACGTAATCTGGAGGTGGACTTCTTTGGTGGCGAACCGCTGATGAACTGGCAGGTTGTGAAGGATTTGGTGAACTACGCGAGAAGCGTTGAGAAGGAGCACAACAAGAACTTCAGATTCACTCTGACAACTAACGGTGTCGGAATCGACGACGATGTAATTGAATTTGCAAATAAGGAAATGCATAATGTTGTTTTGAGCTTGGACGGACGCAAGGAGGTTCACGACCACCTGCGTAAGACTATTAATGGCGAAGGCAGCTATGACATGATTATTCCAAAGTTCAAGAAGCTGGTTGAGTCAAGGGGCGGCAAGGACTACTACATGCGTGGAACTTTTACTCACAACAATGTAGATTTTACTGAGGATATTTTCCATATGGCAGACCTAGGTTTCACGGAACTTTCCATGGAGCCAGTTGTGTGTGCGCCTGAAGATCCTTATGCTCTGACAGAGGAGGATTTGCCTAAGCTTTTTGAGCAGTATGAAATTCTTGCCAAGGAAATGATTAAGAGAAAGAAGGCCGGAAATGGCTTCACTTTCTATCATTATATGATTGACCTTAATCACGGACCTTGCATTTACAAGAGAATTTCCGGTTGCGGCTCTGGAACTGAATATTTTGCAGTAACTCCTTGGGGAGATCTTTACCCATGCCATCAGTTTGTCGGCGATGAAAAATACAAAATGGGTGACATCTGGAACGGAATCACTAAGGAAGATATTCGTGACGAATTCAAATCTTGCAATGTTTACTCTCGCGATGAATGCAGAGATTGCTGGGCGAGACTTTACTGCAGCGGTGGCTGTGCGGCTAACGCTTATCATGCAACAGGTTCAGTTAAGGGCGTATATGAATACGGCTGCGAATTGTTCAAGAAGAGAATTGAATGTGCAATAATGATGCAGATTGCAATGATGGAGGAATAATTCTATGAATTGTAAGCTAATGAGAAAATTCATGGCTCTGCTTTTGGTCTTTTCCATGATGTTTGCTATGATGCCGGCAATGGTTTGGGCAGATAGCAGCGCTGACCGCAGTGCAAAGCTTGTTGAAGAGGGGCTGAAGGATGCGACAAACTACTGGACATCAAAACAAGCAGCAGACTTTGCCTCATTTGATAATGAATGGTATTTCTTCGACCTAAGCCGTGCAGGGGTATCTATTGACCCTGCAGTTGTGGAAAAATACGTTGCATCCGTTACAGAAACATATGCAGGAAGATTGACCTTCAAATATACGAAGCCGACAACTTTAGCTCGCGTTACCCTGGCCTTAGGTGCTGTAGGCGCTGACCCTACAAAGGTTGGAAAAATCAACCTTGTGGAAATGCTTTATAACAACAAGGATATAGGCGGCGATAATACAAGTAATGAGGCTATGTGGGCTTTGATTGCCTTAGATAGCAAAAATTATGCTATTCCTGCAGGAGCAGCATGGACTAGGGATAAGCTGATTGACGCGACCTTAGAATATCAAAACGCCGACAAGGGTTTTGTCCTTTTCAAGGGTGGCAAAACAGATATTGATATGACTGCTATGGCAATTCAGGCATTGGCGCCTTACTATAATAAGAATGCTAAGGTTAAGAAGGCTGTAGACGGAGCACTTGAATTCTTAAAATCAAATCTGAACAAGAACTGTCAGTTTGAAAGAAAAGAGCAGGGTGGAACATCTGTAATAAGCTCTGAGACCAGCTCACAGGTTTTGATTGCTTTAGTTGCTATGGGAATGGATCCGCTGGATGCTAATAATGGCTTCGTTAAGGGCGATAAAAACCTACTTACTGGCCTGGACGCTTTCCGCGTTAAGGGCAAGGGCTTCAAGCACGTGGCTAGCGTAGGCGTAAACGCTATGGCAACTGAACAGGCGATGCGTGGACTTGAATCTTGCAGAAGATTGTCTGCAGGCGAGAAGTCTCTATATGACTTGTCTGACGCCGGAAATCAGCCTGGAGATGACACATCTGTCGACAACGCTAAGAAGGCAAAGCAGATTGTCTCCAAGATGAGCCTGACAACTGTTGCGACAAAGACAAAGAAGAAGACTGTAACAGTTAAGGTAAATATGACTAATAAGACAGCGGCAGACCTTAAGTCTATCCAGAAGCTTGGCTATAATGTAAAGTACAGCTTCTACAGCGCTGCAAAGCAGAACGGAGCTTATAAGGTAGCGGCAACTAAGAAAGCCAATTCTTATATTTTCGCCAAGGGCAAGAAAGGCGCACGCTTCTACTATAAAACCCAGGTTCGCGTGTACGACAAAAAGGGCAAGTTAATAGCTCAGACTTCTTTAGCAAAGAGCAAGAGCGCAAGCCAGGCTTGGGGAAAATAAATTCTTGCGGCTGCGGAGAATTCGTGATACAATTATTTGGTTTGGAAATGACTAACGGAAGTGGGGTGAGAGTCCCCGACTGGCCGGCAACTGTGATGCCTGCTTAGACAGGACAAGTCAGGAGACGAGTTATTTCCTTGATGTTAATGATTTCTCTGGGAATAGGAACCGCATCGAAAACTTTATATCTCAGATTATCAGGTTGCAAGGCATCTTCAGTATTCAATCAAATGAATTTGCTCTGCATCTTTGAGTGCGCGGATATAAAGCAAAGTGACAATGCAAACCGTCCAGAGGGGACATGAGACTTTTATCTTTTATGTTAAAAGGCGAGTGTCAGAAGGACGGTTTTTCTATTATGCAGGATAAATCGATATCGAAATTAGAATGTGCTAAACGCGCGACGCATCGCGAAAAAAATGCATGATGCATCGCAATTAGGCGATGCAATGCTGAGAAATGTGCGACGCATCGCAATTAGGCGATGCAGCTCTATCATTTATGGCACATTCGCTCACTTTTGGGGTCGCCAGTACCAAGGGAAGACGAAAAACAGTGTAAGGCCACTACGTTTTTCTATTGCGTCAGGTCCCAGAAAGACTCTTGTACTGTTTTCTATGCAAGAATTGTCCCTTTACTAGAGATAATGCTTGGATTGTGGGTAAAACCGCTGGCAATATGTGGAAGACTCACCGGAAAGCTAAGGAAAAACAGAGAAAACCTGAGGCGTTAGACTCTCCAAGACATGAATTTTGGTACTGGGAGGGCCGAAATACCCCAAATGTGCCATAAATGATAGAATGGAGACAGGGCGTCAGGATAGATATCGATAAAATCTATGCATTATTTAATGGAAACGAACATCGAAATATAAGTTATAGTTAATTCAGCTTATATAGCGAAGGAAAGGAAAAGTATGAAGGAAATGAAGCAAAAGCCAATGTCAAGAGTGTTGGCACTGCTACTGGCATTCACTATGATTTTCACCATGATGCCTGGAATGGTCTGGGCAGATGATGTAGCCTCTAATGTAGTGACTGTTAGCAGTAGTGAAAACTTACCTAGCACAATTGATGCGGGTACAACTGTAAAACTTGACGCAGATATTACCTTGGCAAGTGGACAGCAGATTGAAAACTTAGAAGGCGTACTTGATGGTCAAGGCCATACAATTACCCTGGCAGACAAGCCTTTGGCAAACGATGTAAAGGGTACTATACAGAATCTGCTAGTAACATCTGATGATGTAATTAAAGATTCAAAGACATTTGGAGCCATGGCGGTAACTCTTACAGGTACTATTAGAAACTGCGGATGTATCGCGAAACTTGAATTAGAAGGATGGAATGGAAGTGTTGGAGGGGTCGTAGGTGCCTTCAACGATGGAATAATCCAAAATGTATATTTTGCAGGTAGCGTTGTTGATTATGAAGGTGGTATCGCTGGTGAGGTTCAAAAAGGGACCAAAGCGCACAATTCGTACTACACAATAGGATTAGGCCCTAATACAAATTGTGAAACAAAAAACTGCGAAAAGGTAAAAGCAGATGACCTAAAAGCAGGTAAGATTAACAAAAAGCTTAACAATGATTTACCTGACACTGGATTCTATTGGGCTAGCCCTGATGAAGGAACCGGTTTTCCGATATTAAAGCTTGGCAAACCACCTGTTGCAAAAGAAGAACTCGTAGAGAAAATTGCAACAGCGAAGAAGATTGAAAATGACAACTATACTGATGCAACTTGGAAAAAACTGCAGGATACAATCGCAGAAGCGGAGGTACTTGCAGGTGAAGAAACTGTTACGCAGCAACAAGTTGATGATATGGTTTCCAAGCTAAGTGATGCAATTAGCGGGTTACTTAAGAACAAAATAACCGAGCCAGTTGCACCACCTGAAGATGAAAAAGAAATTAAACACATTAAGACGGCAGATGAACTACAAAATATCAAAAGCCCAGGATATTATGTGCTAGATAATGACTTGACGCTGGGAGATGAAATGTACTGGGCAGAGAATACCTTTAACGGAGTGCTTGAAGGTAATGGACACACGATAACCCTAAAGGACTCATTTACTGGTATGTTCGATAGCGTAGGACCTGATGGAGTGGTGCAGAACTTGCATATAACTGGCAGCTCTGATATGGCTAAAGGAAGTGTTGCCCACAACAGTTTAGAAGGTGTTATCATTAACTGTTTCATAGACGCAACTGGAGCAAATGTCTCTGGATTTACTGAGACACTTAAAGGTGGGGCTATCGTAAATTCTTACTCAGTAAGTAAAGCGAAAAATGGAGTTTTATTTAAAAGATATGAAAAAGGATACCTAAAGAACACTTACTGGAGAGAAGATTTATCAAGTTCTGCAATTGATAATATTTCAGAAGAAAATTTGATCAACTCAGGTGCAAAACTTGACTCTGAACTGAAGAGCGGGGATTTTGTAGAATTACTTAATGCCAATCGCGGAACATACGGAACGAAGTGGGGGCAGAATGCAGAAACTGGTTATCCATACTTTGGTGAGAACCAGCAATATGTACCAGAATGGGAGCGTCCAGTTCCAGAAAACAAGACAGCAGTTTCATTTAAAACATGTAATGGCAAGAGCTCAGTGATAGAAAATCAGCAACTGACGGTTAATCTTAACTCAACGAAGAACAAGTGGGCGGGAGATTTTGAACTGCCAGGATATAATTTGAAGGAAAATGAAAAAATTACTTGGTCTATATCCACGGAAGAACCTGAGGGGACTGGTGCTATTGGTGAGGATAAAGGAAACCTCCATGTATACAAAAGAGGAAGACTAAAAGTTGTTGCGACTCTGCACAAAGCTGACAACACTACAGAGGTTCTGGCAACGATAAAGGTTACAGTTATTAAATCAGCAGTTGACGGGATCCAGCTTTGTTTAGCTGATGAAAAAGGCGAAAATGTAGTGGCTGTTACAGATGGGAAAGCCACAGTGCAGGGATCCGAATGGAAAAAAGTGGTTGTTAAAGCTAAGTCAGCCGGCGAGTCTGAATATCAAGTGTTGGCTTCGGACGCATACAATCTTGAGTTTATAGATGGAACTGGAAAAGTATTTCGTATGGATGAAAAATCAAAGGATTTCCAATTTACTAGCCCAGGTACAGCTAAAATCAAGGTGACATATAATAATGATAAAAATAGCGATAGCATCACTGCAACTGCAGAAATCACTTCAACTTACGTCCCACTTAAATCCATCAAACCAGGAATCAGTGGCACAATTACTCTTCATGGCAGGAACGCAAACAGCGATGGTGGTAAGGACTTTAACGCAAACTATGCTGGCGTTATCGTAACACCAAGCAATGCCAGCGTTTGTCACTACAACACAAAGTACAAAATAACAAGCAGCGACAAGACTGTGGGCGAGTATATTGACTATCTTGTAAAGGGCTATGTGCCATACAAGGCAGGAAAAGTAAAATATACGGCATCAGTAGAAGACAATGGCAAAACTATCTCAGGTTCATCTGACGTTGAATATGTTTACAAGAATCCGCTGAAATATATTACAGTAAATAATAAGAGACTGACTGTTGAAGCAAATCAGAGCATTCCGGCAGGTCTAGTATTCCATGGTGCTCTAAATGATGGTCATGAAGTATCTGACACAACTATGGAATGGACATACAGCAAGAATGGAATCGTTACAATCGAACGAGAAAATGGCGGTTTTAAGAGAGACGAAAATGCTCCGGACAACAACCAGTATTTCCTAAGTAGCGAATATACAATTCGCGGACTAGAAGAAGGAACCGTAACTGTAACGGGTACGCCAGTAGATAAAACAGGTGGGGCTAGTGCAGTAAGTTTTGATGTAACTGTTACTCCGGGAGAAGCTGAGGAACCTGTAGATAGCGACGCGCTAATCGCGGCAGGCCTTACAGATGCAAAAAACTTCTGGAAGTCCAAGAACGCTAAAGAAATGGCAAGCTTCGGCAACGAGTGGTACTTCTTCTCATTGTCACGTGCGGGCGTTTCCATAGATTCCAAGGCGGTTGAAGACTATCTTGCCTCAGTGGCGAAGGCATACACAACAGATTTCGACAACGACAAAGCCAACAAGCTTAAGCCAACGACAATTGCGCGTACAATTCTAGCCGTAGGCGCTTTAGGCAAGGACCCGGCAAACGTTGGCGGAGTAAATCTTATTGAGATGCTTTACAACAGCGATAAAATTAGCGACGGCGGAAACGAAGCTATGTGGGCACTTATTGCTTTAAATAGTGGAAATTACACCGTTCCAGCTGACGCAAAATGGAACAGCGAAAAACTGGTTACGGAAATTCTTGAATACCAGTCAAAGGATGAGAAAGGATTCTCATGGTCAGGTAAGGGTGCAAAGGCTGACATTGACGGAACAGCTATGGCAATTCAGGCGCTAGCACCTTATTACAAGAACAATGAAAAGGTTAAGAAAGCAGTCGATGGAGCTCTGGAATATCTCAAAGATAAGATGAACAGCAACTGCCAGTTCGGAACATCAGAAGCGGGCGCACAGGTTTTGATCGCCTTGACTTCTTTAGGAAAAGATCCTCTTAATAAAGAAAATGGCTTCGTTAAGAGTGTAGCAAGAAACCTGGTTACAGGTCTGGACGCGTACAGAATTGAAGGCAGAGGCTTCAAGCACTTGCTGACAGATTCTTCCTCTAACAATATGGCAACACAGCAGGCTCTTCTAGCTCTTGAATCATGCAGAAGACTTAAGGCGGGAGAGGCGTCAATTTACGACATTACTGATCTTGACCTTAGAAAAACTTTAGAAAATCGTGTAGCTGAAGCCGAAGCGTTAAAGGAAGATTACTATAAGGCAGACTTATGGAAGACAATGGTTGAAGCTAAGGACGCCGCAAAGGCAGTCCTTGCAAAGGCAGGGGCTACTGACGAAGAACTTAAGGCTGCGGACAAAACTCTTGCAGACGCTTTATCTGCTCTTTATGTTTACAACCCTAACCCAGGTGTTGCAGCAGAAGATATCATTGTTAACATAACAATTGCAGAGCAGGGCAAGTTAGCCGTTGGACGCTTCGAGGATGAAAACGTTACAATTGGTGCTATTCCAATTACTGTTCAGGATAGAAACAAAGACGGCAAGCAGGACATCGATGAAGTTCTATATGCTCTTCATGAAAAATATTATGCTGGCGGCGCAAAGGCTGGCTACGCATGCGATTCAAACGGCTGGCTGAAGATGCTATGGGGGAAAGACGCTTCTGCATCAGGCATGTGGGTTAACAACATTTCAGCTGGCACTGGTGCAAAAGACACTGTAAACGCAGGCGACAATGTTTCAGTATTTACATACAAGGACACGTCAAAATATAGCGATAAGTTTACTAAGTTCGACAAGAACGAATATAAAGTAACTGCAGGCGAAGACGTAAATATGAGCCTGGAGGCTGCTCGTTTTGATGAAAATTATCAGACTGTATGGGAGCATGCGGGCAGCGTGACAATCAGTCTTCTGAATGGTCGCGTACTGGGCACAACTGGCGCTGACGGTAAGGTGAAACTTTCCGGACTAGCGCAGGGAACACACAAGGTTATAGCAAGCGCAGCTGACGGCCTAACAGTTCCAGCTGTTGCAACAATCGTGGTAAGAGACCCACAGGCACCGCAGGACAAGGTTTCCGTAAGCGTTGTAGATCCAAACGGCAAAACCTACTTAGCTAAAACAAGCTACGACTTTGAAGCTGGAGACACAGCACTGTCCTTACTTGCAAAAACCAACTTAAAATACACAGCAAAATATTATGGTATGTATGGTGGATACTATGTAAGCGAAATCGAAGGTCTAGCTGAATTTGACAAGGGACCTAAGAGTGGCTGGATGTATAAGGTAAACGGCTCCTTCCCGGGAGTTGCATGCTCTGAGTACAAACTAAACTCTGGCGACTATGTTGAATGGCTATACACTACAGACTTGGGCAACGACATCGGCGCACCATCTGAGTCAAAGGGCGACGTAACAACTTCCGGCGGCGCAGTTGGCGGTAACGTAACTTCTTCACCTACGGAAGTAACAGTTTCTAACAAAACCAACACAGACGGAACTACTGAATCTACAGCGGTTGTAACTGTTAAGAAGGAAAACCAGGAAGAAATCATCAAGCAGGCTAAGGAAAACAATTCCAAGGATATCGTTCTAGATGTTGCAGCATCTGACTCAAAGGGTGCAGACAATATTCAGTTAGAACTTCCTAAGGATATGGTAAATTCAATTGTTAAGGAAACTGAAGCTACTGTAACTGTTAAGTCAGAACAGGGTGAAATGACAATTGACAAGGAAACTTTAATTCAGATTTCAAAGGAAGCAAAGGGAGCAACTGTTGTTGTTAATATTAACAAGGCTAAGACTGCAACAGAAGGACAGAAGAAGCTAACTGGCGAAAACACAACTGTTTACAAGCTAACTGTTAAATCAGGAAACGATGTAATCAGCCAGTTCAATGGTAAGGTTACTGTTAAACTTCCAATCCCTGCAGCACTTCTAGATAAGAAGGTTGCAGCAGTTCACTTCGACAGTGCAGACAAGTTCACAGAAATGACTGGTAAGAGAGTAAGCGTATCTGGTGAAGAATACTACGTATTTGATACTACACACTTCAGTGAATTCGGACTAGTTGATGCTAAGGAAGCAGGAATTGCAGGGGATGAACCTGGCAAGGACGACAAGCCAGCTAAGGTTGATAAGGTCAAGGAAGCAAAGGAGATTGCTTCTAAGATGAATCTTACAACAGTTGCAACAAAGACAAAGAAGAAGACTGTAAAAGTTAACGTTAAGATGACTAAGAAGACTAAGACAGACATTAAGGCACTTAAGAAACTTGGTTACAACGTTAAGTACAGTTTCTACCGTTCAACAAAGAAGAACGGAAGCTATAAGGTAGCAGCGACTAAGAAAGCAAACACTTACACTTATACTAAGGGTAAGAAGGCTAAACGTTACTACTACAAGACTCAGGTTCGCGTATACGACAAGAAGGGCAAGTTAATCACAAAGACTACTCTTAAGAACAGCAAGTACGCAAGCAGAGTTTGGGTTAAATAAAGCATAATTCAAAAATACCACATCATACAGGCCTCCGGATTTCCGGAGGCCTGATTTACTGGGCATGCCATATCTGATAGAATAACATGAAGAAATGAAAAATAAAAAAAGAGTTGTAAAAAAATGTTAAATAAGGTAGAATAAAGAAAATATGGATATAGATAAGTTATACTGAATTACAGAGAAAACCAGGAGAAATTCAAATGGCAGATGAAAAAGAAAGGGATGCTATTCCGTCGGAAACACACTTGGCGGAAAGTATGGACCCTGATATAAGAAGTCTTATTTATGTTGTACGAAATAAACAAGTGATGTTGGATAGTGATTTAGCATTGTTGTACCAGGTGGAAACAAAAGCTTTGAACCGTGCTGTAAAACGAAACATAAAACGTTTCCCAGACGATTTTTGTTTTCAGTTAACAGATGAGGAAGCTCAGATTTTGCGGTGCCAATCTGGCACCGCAAAATCTACAGAAGAGGAAAAGAAGGATAGGCGAGGTGGTAGGAGAACGTTACCATATGTGTTCACCGAACAGGGGATATCTATGCTGGCTAGTGTATTACATAGTGATGTAGCGATAAGTGTTAGCATAGGTATTATGCGAGCTTTTGTAGAAATGAGACGTTTTATAGCAAACAATACATTTCTTTTTGAAAAGATTAGTGATGTCGAACTAAGACAACTTGAGTATCAAAAAAAGACGGATAAAAAACTGGAGGAAATCTTCAAGCATATTTCTGAGAATGAGGAGACCAATCAGAAGGTGTTCTTTTCGGGTCAAATCTACGATGCGTTTAGTTTGTTAGTCGACATTATTCAGGAAGCAGAGAACAGTATTATTTTGGTAGATGGTTATGTGGATGTAGGAACTCTCAATATTATATCAAAAAAGAAAGCGAATGTATCGGTAAAAATTTACACATCTCAAAGAGCAAAACTCAATCAAAAGGACGTGGCTAATTTCAATGCCCAATATCCCAAGCTAGGTGTGGAATATACAAGTAGTTTTCATGACCGATTTTTAGTAATAGATGATAAAAAAGCCTATCATATAGGAGCATCTCTAAAAGATGCAGGAAAAAAATGTTTTGGAATAAACCTGATTGAAGATATGAATATTCTAAGGAATATTGTTAAAAGTTTGGAAAAAGAATCTAACGACTAGTGCTTTAGGCCCGCAGGCCATACTGTCAACTCCATTGACGAACCGCTTGCAAATATGCTAAAATGACATGGCTTATAAAAGGACATTAAAGAAAAAAGGAAGATAGATGCTATGAGAATTAACAAATACATAGCTAGCGCAGGGCTGGCAAGCAGAAGAAAGGCAGACGAGCTTATTGCTAATGGAAATGTAAGAGTCAATGGGGCTGTTTTGAAGGAGCCGGGATATGATGTAGCTGAAGGTGACGTAGTTGAGGTTAACGGCCGCAGAATTGAAAGTAATGAGAAGAAGGTTTACATACTGTTAAATAAGCCTGTTGGATTCGTTACAACTGTTAGCGACGATAAAGATAGAGACACAGTTATGGATCTTGTGGCTGATGTGGACAGCAGAATTTTCCCTGTAGGAAGACTCGACTACAACACTTGCGGAATGCTTATTATGACCAACGATGGCGACTTCGCATACAGATTGACACATCCTAAGCACGAGATGCCAAAGACATATAGGGCCTTAGTTGCAGGTGTGCTTTCAGATGAAAAGTGCAGACGCCTGGAGAGAGGCGTGGATATTGGAGGGTTCAAAACTTCGCCTGCTAAGGTGCGCGTCGTTAGGGGGACTCCAAAGACTACACTTGTAGACATCACTATTCACGAAGGAAAGAATCGCCAGGTTCGCAAGATGTTCAAGGCTGTTGGCAACAACGTACAGCAGCTACAGAGAATTGCTATCGGAGACATTAAGCTAGGTAGACTGGCAGAAGGGCACTACAGAAAGCTGACCCGCGAAGAAGTCGAATACCTAAAGAGCAGATAAACGCCGAGCGTGGCAGGCGCGGTAGACAAAAAACGAAATTCAAAGTAAAATAAAAACTGCCTGAAATGCAGAAGCACTCAGGCAGTTTTTATTTTTTGGAGTATGTATAAACACTATTTTCTCTTGAAATCCTTAGGAGTTACACAAGTTCCTGTTGCTCTAGCAACAACGATTGGTTCTTCTAAGAAGTCAGCAGCTGAAGCGTTGATGTCTTTTCTTGAAACGATAACTTTTCTAGCTTCAAATTTCATCTTTCTTGAAGTGTTTCCGATCTTAGTGATTTCCCCGTAAGCTTCGATGTAGTCACCAGCGTAAGTTGGAGCTAAGAATTCTACGTTGTCATATGCGCAGAATAAACCTTCGTCACCGTCTAACTTGATTAAAAGTTCAGTAGCAACGTCACCGAAAAGGTGAACCATGTGAGCTCCGTCTACTAATTCTCCACCGTAGTGAGCGTCTTTAGCGGACATTCTTACTCTGATTAATGATGTGATTTTCTCTTCCATTGGTCTGTTCTCCTTTATGTTATAATGTAATATCAATAAATATATCTTCTTTAGTATACACATAAATCAAAACGGTGTAAATAATATTTGCAAAATATCTGAGAAGGTTGTATTATTGATATGAAAAGGAGTGAACCGAAATGTGTTCACAAAGAAAGGTTTGAAACGAATATGGCACAAAACTACGGCACAAACAGGGTACTCGAGCCTCAGTATGTTTTGCCCACCTCCGCTTGGAGACTGGACAACAGCAGACGCCTCAACCCCGAAGAGATACGCGTAAATGTGAAAAAAATTCATATAGAAGGTACCAGCTTCAAGGAAATCTGCCTGGAGGCTAACTACAACGAGCAGAAAATCAAGCAGATGATTTTGGACATTGTCATTCGTAGAGGCAAGCTGCACAACCCGGTTACCGATACCGGCGGGCTGTTCTACGGCGTCGTTGACGAAATCGGCAAGAGTTTTCGCAACGCTAAAGGTTTTGTTGTTGGCGATGAGGTTGTGTGCAACGCCAGCCTTGCGTCGGTGCCTATTTACATAGAAAAAATTCTTTCTGTAGACCGCGCTTTCGGACAGATCGACGTGGAGGGGTACGCCATACTCTACGACGAAATACCCCTGGTATCAAAACCCCCAGAGGTTCCCACCAATATGTTGCTTTACACTCTGAACGAGTCGGGAACTCTGTACCGCATATCCACAGAGGCTGTTGGTAAGAAGAGGATATTAGTAGTAGGGAATAACCTGCTGTCTAACCTGCTATTTGGATACGCAATTCGAAGAGTGGCGAGAGACGATGCAGAAATAGTGTGTCTGCTAGACAGGAAGACGGATTATGTACTAAAAGGAAAAAGTATAGATGAACTGACTGAGAAGGTTTTTACCGAGGTGCATTATGTGGATATTTTGAAGCCGCTGGAATGTTTGACTAAGGTAAAAGCTGAGTCGTATTTTGACTTGTCGGTAAACTGTGCCGATATTCCAGGTGCGGAGACGATTAATATTTTAGCAACGAAGAGTGGCGGAACTGTAGTATTCGCAAACCTAATCAACAACTACAACATCGCCCTTTATATCACTGAGTCAATTTCCAAACAGCTAGAAATCAAGTGCGCCGATGGTTACGTTGAAGCTTACGACGAATTTGACATTAGCATAGTTGAGGCCATGAATCCGTACATCAGTGATGCAATTGCATCGGATCCAAGCATTAACGACGACCCGGCATATGCGTACACGAGAGAGTCTCGTATAATGGAAGCTTCTGGGCAGCGCCGAACCGTAATGAGCGATTTTGTCTGCGAAAGTAGAGCTATGGCTAAGGTTGTTGAAGATATTTTTAAAGCAGCTAAGTACGATTGTAACGTTTTGATAACGGGAGACTCCGGAGTAGGCAAGGCAACCGTTGCATCAAGCATACATAAAAATAGTAGCAGAAAGATGCAACCGCTTATCAATATAAACTGCGCATCGATTTCTGCTAATATAATAGAAGCAGAATTCTTCGGAGTGGAGCGCGACGAAGAAAATGGAATTCAAGGGAAGAAGGGATATTTTGAGCTGGCTGACAAAGGAAGTATTTTCCTTAATGAAATAAATTATCTGCCTATGGAAATGCAGGCCAAGCTTCTGCGGGTAGTTCAAGATGGAGAATTCTACAGAGTGGGCGGAACCCAGCTGATAAAAACCGACGTAAGAATTCTTTGCGCCACCGATGGTACCCTAGAAGAGGACGTGGAAAACGATCGATTCAGACGAGATCTTTTCTATCAGTTAAATGTAGTAAAAATCAAGGTGCCTAATTTAAGTGAGAGAATGGGCGACATACCGGCACTTGTAAGCTATTTCATCAGCAAATATAATAGGAAATACGAAATCAAGAGAAAAATGGACCCCGATGCCATAGAATATTTGAAGCAGTGCGAGTGGCCGGGCAACATCAGACAGTTGGAAACTGTAGTTCAAAGACTTATGATTACGGCAAAGAGCGAAAAAATCTCACTTCTTGACGTAATGAGAGAGTTGCACGCCGATGTCTTCGATGGAGGCAACCCGTTACCTGAAGGGGCGAAAAATGATGCCGAGGGCGAAATTGACCTGGAAAAAATGGTAAACAATTTCGAGCGCACCCTAATAAAACATGCTTGCCAGCAGCATGGGTCTACGCGAAAAGCAGCCAAAGCCATTGGTATCAGTCAGACACAGCTTGTTCGTAAAAAGAAGAAATACGGCATATAGGCACCAATGTCAAAACCGACAAGTATGGGTAGGCTTTGGTGGTTTTGATGTTGCGAGGTTGAAAAGCGGTACGTGAGGCGAGTGAACCATAAACGGTTCACTCGTTTTTTGTATGAACCGCTTTGTGTTCAAAAACGGATTGTCAGTAATTTCAAGCAAAAACGCAATTAATTTTATTGACTGTTATGCCATTTTTGAATAAAATTTTATACGTAATTTATAGGAGATAAAATTTATTCGTATTAACGGAGGTAGGAAACAATGGAGTACAAGAAAGGTGACATTTACGGATCACACAGAGTAATCAGCCCAAAAGGAGTTCTTCCACAGCCGGCTGAAGTAATTGATAACACAATGGAAATCTATGATAACGAAGTATTAATCGACGTTCAGACTTTAAACATCGACTCAGCTTCTTTCACTGAAATTTCCAGACGTTCAGATGGCGATATCGAAAAGATTAAGGAAACAATCATGGGTATCGTTGAAAAGACTGGTAAGCACAAGAACCCATGGACTGGTTCCGGCGGAATGCTTATCGGTACAGTTAAAGAAATCGGACCTAACTTCAAGGGAGACCTAAAGGTTGGAGATAAGATTGCTACATTAGTATCATTATCACTTACACCACTGAAGTTAGATGAAATCTTAGAAATCAGACCTGAAATCGACCAGGTTGACGTTAAAGGACAGGCAATTCTGTTCCAGAGCGGAATCTACGGAATTCTTCCAGACGACATTCCTGAAAACCTTGCTCTTTCCGTATTAGACGTTGCAGGTGCACCAGCACAGACTGCAAAGATCTGCCACCCAGGACAGACAGTAGTTATCCTAGGCGGAGGCGGAAAGTCCGGTATGCTTTGCTGCTACGAAGCAAAGAGACAGGTTGGAGTTAACGGAAGAGTTATCTGCGTAGACGGATTCGAATCTTCAATCGAAAGAGCTAAGAGCATCAACTGTGCACACGACTACGTTGTAGCTGACGCTACTGATGCTGTTGCTATGTACAGACTAATCAGCGACCTAACTGATGGCGAATTAGCTGACGTTGTAGTAAACGTAGTAAACATCCCTAACACAGAAATGGCTTCAATCCTAGCATGTAAGGACGACGGTCTGGTATACTTCTTCTCAATGGCAACTTCATTCACTAAGGCTGCTCTTGGTGCTGAAGGTGTTGGTAAGGACGTTACAATGATGATGGGTAACGGATATACTAAGGGACACGCTAAGGTTGCTCTAGAAATCTTAAGAGAAAGCAAAGAAATCAGAGACTTATTTGCTAAGCTTTACGCTTAATTCAGAAAATAACGGAACTGCAAAAGGTTAATTACTGAACCTTTTGCGGTTCGTTTGTGAGTCTTTCGAACCGATAATGGTTCGAAAAGGTTTTGGTTGAAGATAGTTGACTACGCAATTAATGCCTTTGTAGATTTTGCCTCTAGAATCATCTATAATTTAAGTAAGATTTATTTTTAGGAGGATTAAAATTATGAAAAAAGGATGCCCATACGGAACACACAGAGTTATTTCTCCTGCAGGAGTTTTACCTCAGCCGGCAGATAAGATTGATAACACAATGGAACTATATGATAACGAAGTTCTAATTGATGTTAAGACTTTAAACATCGACTCAGCATCATTTACAGAAATTTGCAAGAGAGTTCTTAACAAGAAGCCTTCCGAAGTAACTACTCAGGAAGAAATGGATAAGATCGGTGCAAAGATGATGGAAATCGTTGATAAAGCCGGCAAACATAAGAACCCATGGACTGGATCTGGCGGTATGCTTCTAGGTACTGTAGAAGAAATCGGACCAAACTACGTTGGAGATCTTAAAGTTGGCGACAAGATTGCTACATTAGTATCACTTTCACTAACTCCATTAAGAATCGACGAAATCGTTGCTATGAGACCTGCTATTGACCAGGTTGACATTAAGGGTAAAGCAATTCTGTTCCAGTCTGGTATCTACGGAATCATTCCTGACGATATGCCTGAAAAGACAGCTTTATCAGCATTAGACGTTGCAGGAGCACCTGCACAGGCTGCTAAGCTATGCCAGCTTAACCAGAAAGTACTGGTTATCGGTGGTGGCGGAAAATCCGGTCTTCTATGCTTATACGAAGCAAAGAAGAGAGTTGGAGTTAACGGTCTAGTAGCATGCGCTGCTGGTTCACAGAAATCAGAAGATAGAGCTAGAGCTCTAGATTTAGCTGACGTATACTTCCACATGGATGCTACAGATGCAGTTGGAATGTATCACAAGGCAATGGAAATTACTAATGGCGAATTATTCGACATCGTAATCAACTGTGTATCAATCGAGAACACAGAAATGGCTTCAATCCTTGCATGTAAGGACGAAGGTACTGTTTACTTCTTCTCAATGGCAACTTCATTCACTAAGGCTGCTCTTGGTGCTGAAGGTGTTGGTAAAGACGTTAACATGATCATCGGTAACGGATACACTAAGGGTCACGCAGCTGTTACTCTTCAGTGCTTAAGAGAACATGAAGGATTAAGAAAACTGTTTGAAGAATTATATGCATAATTCATAAATATTTTTAAATACCATATTTTATAAGGAGATATAAAATGGCAACTAGAAATTGGAAAGATATTCCTCTATTTAAGGACGTTACAGACGAACAGTGGAACGACTGGCATTGGCAGGTAAGCCACAGACTTTCAACTGTAGAAGACATCGCACAGGTTATCAACTTAACTGAACAGGAAAGAGCTGACATCGAAAAGGTTATCGGCGGATTCAGAGTTGGTATCACTCCTTACTATGCATCATTAATGGATCCAGATGATCCAAGATGTCCAGTAAGAATGCAGGCTGTTCCTACTCTTGCTGAAATGCACAGATCAGAAGCTGACGATGCTGACCCACTTCACGAAGATGCTGACTCCCCAGCTCCTGGATTAACTCACAGATATCCAGACAGAGTTTTATTCTTAATCACTGACCAGTGCTCAATGTACTGCCGTCACTGCACAAGAAGAAGACTTGCTGGTGAAACTGACGGAGCTAGATCAAGAGAAGATATCGATGCATGTATCGATTACATCAGAAGAACTCCTGTAGTTAGAGACGTTCTTCTATCAGGTGGAGACGCCCTTTGCGTTGAAGACGAAACATTGGAATACATCATCAGCGAACTAAGAAAGATCCCTCATGTAGAAATCGTTAGAATTGGTTCAAGAACACCAGTTGTAATGCCTCAGAGAATCACTGATGATCTAGTAAACATGCTTAAGAAGTACCACCCAGTATGGCTGAACACACACTTTAACCATCCTAAGGAAATCACTCCAGAATCAAGAGAAGCTTTAAGAAAGCTTGCTGATGCTGGTGTACCTCTAGGAAACCAGTCAGTACTATTAAGAGGTGTTAACGACTGTAAGCACATCATGAGAGAATTAGTTCACGAACTAGTTAAGAACAGAGTAAGACCTTACTACATCTACATCTGTGACCTTTCAGTAGGTATCGAACACTTCAGAACTTCAGTTGCTAAGGGAATTGAAATCATCGAAGGATTAAGAGGTCACACTTCAGGATATGCTGTTCCTACATTCGTAGTGGACGCTCCTGGTGGCGGTGGTAAGACTCCTGTAATGCCTCAGTACGTAATTTCAGAAACTCCTGATAAGGTAATCCTGAGAAACTACGAAGGTGTTATCACTACATACACTCAGCCTCGTCTTCCAGACCTTAAGTGCACTTGCGATTACTGCACAGGTAAGAAGACTTACAGATACGAAGGCGTATCCGCTCTAGGCGAAGGTTTACAGATTAAGTCAATGGAACCTGCTCACCTTCTGAGACATGAGAGAAACAAACACTAATTTGTAAGTTTTATATCTAAAGGGAGACAACAGTCTCCCTTTAGTGACTAATTTAGAAATATTGAAATAAAGGAAGATTCAGACAGTAATGGGATTGTTATACGAGTTATCAAATAAATACAAGACTTTATCCATTGTCGGCATGGCTAAAAATGCTGGTAAAACTACAGCACTGAATTATCTTATTGAAGAAGCAATGGATGATGGAATTGCATTGGGTATAACCTCCACAGGAAGAGACGGCGAAATGGAAGACCTGGTAACAGGCACTGAAAAGCCTAGAGTTTTCTTGGACGAGGGATCTTTAGTAGCAGTTCCTGCACAGCTGTATGAACTTGCAGATGCAGGTCTAGAAGTAGTTAAGAAGACCAAATATTCTACAGCTATTGGTACACTACTAGTTTGCAGAGTTATGCAAGCTGGATATGTACAGGTTGCAGGACCTGTAATCAACGCTGAACAGAAGAAGCTTTGTGCTGATATGCTTGAACTGGGATGCGACCTAGTGCTTATAGACGGCGCTATAGACAGAAAATCCATTGCATCACCCGATACTTCAGATGCAATTATCTTAGCCACTGGTGCAGTTCTTTCTAGAAGAATGCAGAAGGTTGTGGAAGACACAGCTCACGTGGTAAATCTGTACAAGACAGAAGAATTAGAAGAAGGTATCTACAGAGATGCCATTGAAGAACATAATTTTGACGACAAGATTATGCTTGTCAGTGAAGACGGCAAAGTAACTAAGTTAGGTTTGTTAACGGGCCTGGGCGAATCAAGAAAGATCGACCATGCCATTCAGCCTGACACAAAATATGTTTACATACCGGGAGCATTTACTAACAGCGTAGTAAATGAAATGAATCTTAAGAAGCTGAAGCAGGTGGAATTCGTGTTCAAGGACCCGACAAAGATATTTGTGAATTCCATGGACTGGAGAAACCTGAAGAAAAAGGGATTCACTGCAAGCGTACTTAAGAATATAGAAATCGCAGCAATTACAGTCAATCCGTGGGCTCCGGCAGGATACACGTTTGACAATGCATTGCTAGTTAAGGAAATGCAAGAAGCAATTCCTGATATACCTGTTATCGATGTAAGGATGTAGAAAAATGATAGTGAAAAGCAACTGGCGTCTTGCCAATGTTAAGACCAGAAGAGAAACTGGCCTAGACTATGTAATACAGAATATCAATTTGATTACACCATTCGGTAAGAAGCAATTAAAAGACCTGAAGGCATTTCCGCCAGGCATGGAAGCAGAACTTAACGAAGAGTTTGACAGAGTTGAAAAAATGATTACCTACATAAAGGAAAATCAGAAAAAAGCAACGCAGCTGTCAGAAGTCTTCATGGAAATGAAGGATACAACTCTTACTGTTGAGAGAAGCCGCACTGACATTCTGTCAGTAGTTGAACTTTATGAAATGAAGTCCTTGCTATTGCAGATGCGCCAGGTATTAAAATTTACAGCAACAGAGGATTTCAATATTCCTAAAGCATTTGTTCTCGAAGACACTGAAAGCTTATTAGACGAACTGGATCCAAGTGGAGATCGACTAAACACATTTTATATCTACGACGAATTCAGTGCTAAGCTACATGAGCTAAGAGTTAAGAAACATGATTTTGAGATTCTGATTAGAAAGTCTCAGAAGAAGCGTAGAGAAGAAATCCGTAAGGAATATGGAATTCAGCTGACACCTAAATTTGACATTGTGGTCGCAAAATCACATGCAGACTATGATAAAATCTTAAATATATCTGACCTGGAATTAGTTGACCAGGACTATATGAGCGCAACCTTCCAACTCAAACTTAACGACGAAGCTTACGCTTATATGGGGAAAATAGAAGAACTGAACGGTGAGATTGAAGTAGAAGAAGAACTTATTAGAAAAGACCTTTCCGAAAAAATCGCACAGTACAGTGACGTGCTCCTTGAAAACTGCACTAAGATTGGAGCTCTTGACCTAGCCCTTGCAAAGGCATACTTCTTTATTGAAAGAAATCTAACTAGACCTGAAATTGTTGCAGAACATGTGATAGAATTTATAGACGGCAGAAACCTTGCAGTAGAAGAAGTAGTTAAAAAGAAGGGTAAGGAATACTGTCCGGTATCTCTGAGTCTGAGAGATGGCGTTACAGTTATTACCGGTGCAAACATGGGTGGTAAGACCATTTCCCTGAAGCTTGCAGGACAGGTAGCAATTTTAGCCCAGTACGGATTCTTCGTACCAGCTGTGAAGGCTAAAGTTGGACTGTCAAACTATATGCAGATGCTTATCGGAGACTCACAGTCTGTTGAAAGAGGTCTGTCCAGCTTCGGTTCAGAAATGGAAGAACTTAAGGAAATTCTTGATAAGGGTGAAGACAGAAGCTTGATTCTAGTAGATGAAATCGCTTCAGGTACTAACCCTACAGAAGGAACCGCTCTTACAAAGAGCTTGGTTGATTATCTAATTGAAAGACCTTATATTTCATTGATTACAACCCACTTTGAAACAGTTACAGAACGCGAAGGCGTTGTAAATATGCAGGTCCGCGGGTTAGCAGATTGCGACTTTGTTCTCTTGGGAAGAGAGTTACAGTATGCAAATCGTAAAGACCGAATTAACATTATTTCCAAATACATGGATTATAGACTATGTAAGGTGGAAAACGAGAAACAAGTTCCTAAAGATGCTCTTAATATAGCCACTATGCTAGGAATAGACAAAGTGATTATTGACGGAGCGAAGAAGTATATTAAATGAGGAGAAAAAGAGATGAAAAGCAAACTAAATCTTGATTCAAAGATTGTTGACAGTGCACGTGCTCATGCTGCAAATATCGCTCATGATATGCAGTCATTCATCGACAGACACACTACAGTGTCAACAGAAAGAACAATCTTGAGACTCTTAGGCGTTGACGGCGTTGACGACGTTGACAACCCACTTCCAAACGTAGTAGTTGACCAGTTAAAGGATGCTGGTGCACTTCCTACAGGAGTAGCTTACTGGATTGGTAACGCAATGGTACAGACAGGTAAAAATCCTCAGGCTATTGCTGAAGAAATGGCTGCAGGAAAGCTAGATATCACTAAGCTTGACCACTGCACACAGGAAGAAGCTGCAGAAGCTCTTAAACCTGTAATCAAAGAAACTTTCGCTAAGATTGATGCTCAGAAGGCAAAGCGTCAGGAATATCTTGACACAATCGGCGAAGGACCAGAACCTTACATCTACGTAATCGTAGCTACTGGTAACATCTATGAAGACGTTATCCAGGCACAGGCTGCTGCTAGACAGGGTGCTGACATCATCGCTGTAATCAGAACTACAGCTCAGTCACTTCTTGACTACGTTCCATTCGGAGCTACAACTGAAGGTTTCGGTGGTACTTACGCTACTCAGGAAAACTTCAGAATCATGAGAAAAGCTCTTGACGAAGTTGGTGAAGAAGTTGGTAGATACATCAGATTATGTAACTACTCATCCGGTATGTGTATGCCTGAAATCGCTGCTATGGGAGCACTAGAAAGACTAGACGTTATGCTGAACGACGCTATTTATGGTATCCTGTTCAGAGACATCAACATGCAGAGAACATTAGTAGACCAGTTCATGTCCAGAGTTATCATCGGATACTGCGGTATCATCTTCAACTCCGGAGAAGACAACTACTTAACTACAGACGATGCTATTGAAGCTGCTCACACAGTTACAGCTTCCCAGTTCATCAACGAACAGTTCGCTGTTCTAGCTAACATCCCTGAAGAACAGATGGGATTAGGACACGCATTCGAAATGGACCCAGCTACAGAAGACGGATTCCTTCTTGAATTAGCTCAGGCTCAGATGGCAAGAGAAATCTTCCCTAAGGCAAGATTAAAGTACATGCCACCTACAAAGTTCATGACAGGAAACATCTTCAGAGGTCACTTACAGGATGCTCTGTTCAATCTAGTAACAGTTTGGACAAACCAGTCATTACTATTAACTGGTATGCTTACAGAAGCTATTCACACTCCATTAATGCAGGACAGATACCTAGCTATCGAAAATGCTAAGTATATCTTCAACAACTGCAGACATATCGGTGATGAAGTTGAATTCAAAGAAGGCGGAATTATCCAGAGCCGTGCTCAGGAAGTATTAGCTAAGGCTGATAATCTTCTTGCAGAAGTAGAAAAAGAAGGTCTATTCTCAACTATCGAAAAGGGAATCTTCGGCGGAGTTAAGAGACCATTCGACGGCGGACATGGACTTGAAGGCGTTTGCGTTAGAGGCGAAAACTACTTCAACCCATTCATTCCACTATTCATGGATCACGAGTAAGGAGGTGCACATAAATGTCAGAATGTAAGACAGCAACAACACAGGTTGATTTAACATGCGTAAAGCCATATGGTGACGCATTAAACGACGGTAAAGTACAGATCGCATTCACACTGCCAGTTCCATATGGTGAAGAAGCAGAAGAATGTGCTAAGCAGTATGTTAGAAAATTAGGATTAGAAGAACCAAACGTATGCTACTACTGTGAATTAACAGAAGGTTATACTTTCTTCAACGTATACGGATGCGCTACTCCTACTATCGACTACACAGCAATTAAGGTTCCAAAGGTAGAAGGAACTGTTATGGATCGTGTAGAATGTGGTGAATGGATTGGCGAAAACATCGGTAGAGATATCGTTGTAGTAGGTGCTTCAATCGAATCCGACGCTCATACAGTAGGTATCGACGCTATCATTCAGATGAAGGGCTTCCACGGTCACTTCGGTCTTGAAAGATTCAAGCACGTAGTTGCTTACAACATGGGTTCACAGGTTCCTTGCGAAAAGCTTATCGCTAAGGCTAAAGAAGTTAACGCTGATGCTATCTTAGTATCACAGACTGTAACTCAGAAGGATATCCACATCATGAACCTAACTAAGATGGAAGAACTTCTTGAAGCTGAAGGCCTTCGTGACAAGATCATCCTAACTTGCGGTGGTCCAAGAATTTCTCACGAACTTGCTCAGGAATTAGGTTACGATGCAGGATTCGGTCCTGGAAAGTATGCTGAACACGTAATGTCATACGTAATGCAGGAAGTTCAGAAGCGTGGATGGGAAAAGAAAGCTAACATCGACGAACGTTAATTGATAGTTTTCAATCAAAACGTGATAAGATTATTTTCTGAATAAAAAAAGAAGATGAAATTCAAACATTTCATCTTCTTTTTGCTTGTAATTGTGTTGCTAAATTAACAAATTTGGTGTAAGATAGAAGAATAGATAGTTATGTTTAGTATTATTTTTATAGAAAGGTGATTGGTACAATGATCAACAAAATTATGACTGCTGATGAAGCAGTAGCTGGCGTTCAGGACGGAATGACCATCATGGTCGGTGGATTCCTAGGAACAGGTTCACCTGAAGTTCTAATGGATGCTCTTGTAAGAAAAGGTGTTAAACACTTAACTGTAATCGGTAATGACGGTGGTTTACACACTGGTCAGCCTGCTCAGTTTGGTGGAAAGACTCCTAGAGGAATTGGTAAGCTTTTGGAACACCACATGGTGGATCATCTTATCGCTTCACACATCGGAGTTAACCCTCTAATCAATGAACAGATTGCTGAGGGTACACTAAGATATACTCTTGTTCCACAGGGAACTTTAGCTGAAAAGATCAGAGCTGCAGCTTATGGTCTTGGTGGTGTTCTTACTCCAACTGGTGTAGGTACTCCAATGGAAACTGAAGTTGATGAATTAGGAAGAGAAAAGAAAGTTGTAGAAATCGAAGGAGTTAAGTACTTATTCGAAATGCCTCTACGTGCTGACTACTCATTCATCAGACCTTCCGTTGCTGACAAGTTTGGTAACTTCTACTGCGCTAAGGCAACTAAGAACTTTAACTACGTAATGACTGGTGCATCAGATCACACTATCATCGCACCTGAAAAGCTTGTAGAAATCGGTGAAATCGATCCTGATTACTTTGCAGTTGCAGGCGTACTTGTAGATACTATTGTGGAAGGAGAACAGAAATGGCAGATTTAAAAACAAGAATCGCAAAGAGATGTGCGAAAGAATTTAAAGACGGCGAATTCGTAAACTTAGGTATCGGCCTTCCTACAATGGTAGCTGACTACATTCCTGATGATATTATGGTTACATTCCATTCAGAAAATGGATTCGCAGGTATCGACGCTGTAGTTGATAAGGAAGAAGACGTTGACGTAGATATCATCAACTCAGGTGGTACTTATGTAACAGCAGTTCCTAGAGTTAAGTACTTCGATACAGCTGAATCATTTGGTCTAGTAAGAGGCGGACACGTAAGAGCTACAGTTCTTGGAGCTATGCAGGTTGCTGAAAACGGAGACCTGGCTAACTGGATCATACCTGGCAAGAAAGTTGCTGGTATGGGTGGAGCAATGGACCTTTGTGCTGGTTGCCCAGAAGTTATCATCGTTATGCTTCACACTCAGAAGGGAAATCATAAGATCCTTAAGGAATGCACACTTCCGCTTACAGCTGAAAGATGCGTAAGCAAGATCATCACTGAAATGGGAGTTATGGAAGTTACTGACGAAGGTATCGTTGTAACTGAATTACACCCTGACTACACTAAGGAAGATATCCAGGCTGCTACAGGTTGCGAATTAAAGTTCTCACCTGACTTAAAGCCAATGGAAGAAGAATAATTAGAAAAGTTATTATGGAGCTGCTTGGTTCAAGCAGCTCTTTTTTCAAATTGCAGGAATTCAAATTGCAAGATATAACAGAAGAGGAACACGATATGGGAGAAGTATTACAGTTTAAGAGAAGAAGTATAGCTTTTTTTGGAGAATTACTTGGTGAGGATGGAGCAATACTGCACACACCATATCTTCATAAGATTTGCGATCCGGACACAGGGGAAGAAGTTTGTCCGAGATTGTTCACCATTGATTGTTTTGATGATTTTCCGGCGGATGATGCAAAAGTCAACATTGCTATGGGCCTTATGTACCTGGAGTTTTGGACATATTTTGCAACTTTGCAGGACGAGAACAGCGAAAGCTTCAAGGCCTACGCTGTGTCAGTAGATGACGGTCGCATTTTGTATAGCTTGGTTATGACTGATGAAATGTGGCTGGGCGGAGAAAAATATGGAAGTAATGCAGCTATGGCAGTACGCCTTGGCAAGGAAAAGGGAATACCCATGGAAGAGCCGTCCCATAAGGGGAACTCAATTTACGTGGCTGGCTCGGTGAGGACACCAGAAGGCGAGTGCTATCAGACGCCAGTGGTTAGACGCATTAACAACGTGGAAAACAACAAGGTTCTGTTTCCAGGAATGTTCACACTTAGAACCATTGAGAGTTTCTTTGGCTATGGGGACTGCGATGGAATCATCAGTTGTCTTGCTCAGTGCCTTCTTGCAGAGGCTGAGGAAATGGGCGCTGACACATGGCTTGAGGGTGATACGGGACCTTTCCAGGCGGTGGAATTGAGTTTTGTTGACCGAGAAAGTGGAAGAGTGCTTTATGCCATGGACGCCATAAATTCTGTTAACGACGGAAATATTTTGATTCCGGAAAGATGGGAGCCAGGGAAGACATACCCTAAGTATTTCGATTTAGAGAATGCAACATTCATCGATCTAAACGTGGGTTTGGAGTACGATGAGTAGCGGTACAATTTAATATCAAAACTAACAGATGCTTGACTGCTTTCAGTGGGCATCTTTTTGTGTTTTTGAATTTATTTCTATTAGAATTTGTGATATAATTAATTATTATTGTTCAAATGCAAATTAAGGAGAATAGAAGTGAAAAACAGACGTCTTTTTAAGGAAAATGTATATATGAAGGAAGCCACGGCTAAGATTACCGGCATAAGTGAAAAAGATGGTAAAACGCTAGTTACTTTGGACCAGACGATTTTCTTCCCAACCGGTGGAGGACAGAGCTGTGATGTGGGTAAACTAGGCGGATATGACGTAGTGGATGTTTTCGAGGCGGACGATGATATTTTCCATGAGGTTTGCACCACACAGGTTTTGGACGGTGACAGAGAACAAAATTCACTGCAAATAGGCGATGAGATTGAAATTTCAATAGATTGGGCTCATAGATTCGACAATATGCAGCGTCACTGTGGCGAGCATATTATGTCAGGAATTTTCTTCGAACTTTACGGTGGAGTCAACAGAGGTTTCCACATGGGTGAGGACTATATGACTATAGATATTAGTCTGGAGGAAAAGCCTGAATTCAATAAAATTACCTGGGAAATGGCCAAGGAAGTTGAGCTTAGAACTAATATGGTAATTTGGCAGAACCTGCCCGTAATTACCAGACATTTTGATAAAAGGGAAGAAGCTGAGAACTTGCCTCTTAGAAAGGCCTTGGCTTTTGATGAAGATATTACCATAGTTTGCGTGGGAAGTGTAGATAATCCAGCGGACTGCGTGGCTTGTTGCGGAACACATCCGGCAACAGTAGGTCAGGTTGGAATGGTAAAAATATATAAGGTAGAGAGCAACAAGGGCATGTTCCGAATCTATTTTGAAGCAGGAGAAAGAGCGTTTAGGCAGTACCAAGAACGCTTCGATGTGCTTACAATCCTTGAAAATAAGCTTTCAGCGGGTTTTTCCGATTTAATGGACAAGTATGAAGCTCAGCAGGAAAAAGTCAAGGAAAGCAAGAATCAGCTGTACCATTTAAAGAAGGCTGTAATCAAGAAGGAAGCCGAAGAAATCAAAAATAACATGAGGCCTGCTTTCGCTAAAAAATATGATATATTGTCAATTAACGATATACTGGATATAGGTAAAGAATTGCAGGGAAGCATTGATACAATTGCCTTCTTAGTTCACAGCCCAAGCAATACAGTGCTTCTGTTCTCGGACAAGCACGATTGCGGAAAGCTAGTAAAGGAAAATGCTTCAATTTACGGTGGCAAAGGTGGCGGTGGAAAGCAGTCGGCAAGAGCCATTTTTACAAAAGAAGAGTATGTGGATACCTTCATGGACCTAATCGAGAAGCATCTAAGGTAGCGGCGGCACACAGGATTACAAAGCCACGCATACGACATCACCGCGCATGGGATTCGCAGCGTCCTAATGGACCTCGCGACGGCGCAGCATCACACTAAACAAAAGGAGTAAACATGGAAAAAAATATTCAACTTGAACGTAAGCTGAACCCGTTAAATGTCTGGTCTTTGGCACTGGGCAGCATTATCGGATGGGGAGCTTTTGTAATGCCGGGAACTACCTTCCTTCCGAGAGCAGGTACACTTGGAACTGGAATCGGTATGGCAATCGGCGCCTTAGTAATGATAATTATAGCTATGAACTATGGATATATGGTAGAAAAATATCCAGTGGCAGGAGGAGAATATACCTTCACCGTCAACACATATGGTAAAAAGCATGCCTATGTGTGCGGATGGTTCCTGGGTCTTTCTTACCTGGCAATAGTTCCGCTAAATGCTACAGCCTTGGGGCTCGTAAGTAGAAAGCTCCTTGGAGGAATTCTGGAAGTGGGATATATGTATACTGTTGCAGGATGGGATGTTTATGCAGGAGAAGTAATTCTTGCGTCAGTGGCACTGATACTATTTGCCATACTTTCAATTAAGGGAATAAGTGTGGCTGGCTGGCTACAGACAGTTATTGCATTGGCCCTGGTTGCATCAGTGTTCATACTGGTTGTTGCAGCAATTATCAGTCCATACACAAGCGTAGAAAATCTGAAACCAGTTTATCCTGAAGGCAAGAGCTCAATGGCTGCTATCGTTGCAATTGTTGCTGTTGCGCCTTGGGCCTTTGTAGGTTTCGACTCTATACCGCAGGCGGCGGAAGAGTTCAATTTCTCGCCGAAAAAGGCTAATGGAATAATGATAATTGCCATTGTATTTGGTGGTTTTGTTTACGTGGCGCTGAACACAATTACGGCATCTGTAATGCCTTGGCAGGAGATGATGGAGAAGGGATATGACTGGCCGGCTGGCGAGGCTGTGGAAATTATGATGGGCAAGGCAGGGCTGTTCTTCCTTGGAATCGCACTGGTTTGCGCTGTTCTGTCAGGCATCATCGGATTCTATATGGCCACAAGCAGACTGCTTTATTCAATGGCTAGAGAAGGAGCGTTGCCGCAGTGGTTCGCCAAACTGGACGTGAAAACCAAGACACCAAAGAACGCAATTCTCTTCGTTATGCTAATTTCATTGACCGCACCGTGGTTCGGTAGAGAAGTTTTGTGCTGGGTTGTTGACATGTCATCAATCGGCGCGGCTATCGGCTATGGCTACACGTCACTGGCTACGTTTAAGACTTTGCAACAAAACCCACAGGACAAGAGACCTGTGCTTAAGATTATGTCAGCTTTGGGAGTTTTGTTCGCTGTCATATTTGTAATTTTGCTAGTTGTTCCGGGAATGCCGTCATACTTGGCACTTGAGTCAAGAGTTTGCCTGGTGGGCTGGATCATACTTGGAATTGTTTTTTACTATGTTTCTCATAAGAGAAAGTAGATAATATAAAGATGTAAGACACACCGACGGGAGGGATTATAATGTCAAATTGTGCAATCGTAGGTATTAACTGGGGAGACGAAGGAAAGGGCCGCATGGTAGACCTTCTGACTGAAAATTATGACGTAGTAGTTAGGTTCCAGGGGGGAGGTAATGCAGGTCACACCATCGTAACAGACCAGGGAAAATTTGCATTACACTTGCTTCCATCGGGAATTTTCAGAGACGGCGTTATTAACGTTTTAGGTAACGGCGTAGCTGTTGACCCAGAGAATTTGCTTGATGAAATTGAACAGGTTAGAGCTAAAGGGGTTAAAATCGATAGCACTAATCTTAAAATAAGTGACAGAGCATCTATTTTGATGCCTTGGCACAGAGACCTTGATGGCCTGGAAGAGGCAAGACTTGCTGATAAGAAATATGGTTCTACTAAGCAGGGAATCGCACCTTTTTACTCAGACAAATATCAGAAGAAGACAATTCTTGCAGGAGAATTGCTTTATAGAGAGGATGCCAAGGCACACCTTCTTGAAATTATGGAATGGAAGAATCTGATTTTGACAAAGGTTTATGGTGCGCCAGCTTATACTGAAGAAATGATTGATCAGTGGCTTGACGAATATGCTGAAAAAATAGTACCATATGTTTGTGATACAGGAAGTCTTCTGAAGAACGCTCATGAAGCCGGCAAGCAGATTATGTTTGAGGCTCAGCTTGGTTCACTTAGAGACCTGGATTACGGCATTTACCCATATACAACATCTTCTAACACAACTGCTGCTTTTGCGCCAATCGGTTCAGGATACCCAGGTGCGAAAATTGACAGCATTCTAGGAGTTGTAAAGGCTTACTCAACTTGCGTAGGTGAAGGTCCTTTCGTTTGCGAAATGTTTGGGGAAGAGGCTGAAGAACTTCGTAAGGAAGGTGCTGAATACGGTGCTAAGACTGGTAGACCTCGTAGAGTTGGACCTCTTGATTTAGTTGCTACTTCCTACGGTATCGAAGTTCAGGCAGCAACAGAAATTGCCCTTACTAAACTAGACGTGCTGAGCTATCTTGACAAGATTCCTGTGTGCACAGCTTACGAAATTAACGGCGAAAAAACTACACGCTTCCCATTCACTGCAGCTCAGTATCGAGCAAAACCAGTAGTGGAGTATCTTGATGGTTGGAAGTGTGATATCAGTAAGGTAAGAACATGGGACGACCTTCCGGCCAATGCCCGTGCTTATGTTGAATATATTGAGAAGGCAGTAAATTGCCCAATCACCTACGTTTCAGTAGGACCTGAAAGAGATAGCATTATTATTAGAACTGTGGAGGACAAGTAAATGACAAACGAATACGTATCACCTTTATCAACGAGATATGCGTCAAAGTACATGAGAGAGCTTTTTTCTTCTGATACAAGATATAAGACATGGAGAAAGCTTTGGATTTCACTGGCTGAGGCAGAAATGAAACTTGGCCTTCCAATTACTGCAGATCAGGTTGAAGAATTAAAGGCACACATCGATGAAATCGATTATGATGTTGTAGCAAAACGTGAAAAGGAAGTTAGACACGACGTTATGGCACATGTATACGCTTATGGTCAGGTTGCACCAAGTGCGGCAGGAATCATTCATCTAGGCGCAACAAGCTGCTATGTAACAGATAACGCTGACATTGTAATTTACAGAGATGCGTTAAGATATGTAAGAGAAGAACTTCTAGTAGTTATTGCAAACCTTGCAAAATTCGCTGAAGAGTACAAGGCTACTCCAACTTTAGGATACACTCACTATCAGCCTGCACAGCTGGTAACTGTAGGTAAGAGAGCAACTCTCTGGATGCAGGATTTATATGCAGACCTAGAAGAAATCGATTTCGTTTTAGATAGCTTCAAGTTTTTGGGATGTCGTGGAACTACTGGAACAGAAGCAAGCTTCATGGAATTATTTGATGGAGATGAAGCTAAGATCGACAAGATGAATGAAATGATCGCTGCAGACTTTGGCTTCGATAAGAGATTCCACGTTTGTGGACAGACATACCCAAGAAAGACAGATAGCAGAATTCTAAACTGCCTATCATCTCTTGCACAGAGCTGCTACAGAATGGCTAACGATATCCGTCTTCTTCAGCACGACAGACAGGTTGAAGAACCATTCGAAAAAAACCAGATTGGTTCATCTGCTATGGCTTACAAGCGTAACCCAATGAGAAGTGAAAGAATCTGCTCACTGGCAAGATACCTAATGTCAGATGCATCAAATGCGGCTCAGACTGCGGCTGTTCAGTGGTTAGAAAGAACTTTAGACGACTCAGCAAACAGAAGAATTTCAATGCCTGAAGGTTTCCTTTGCGCTGACGCAATTCTTCGTCTTGCACAGAACGTAACTGACGGACTTCACGTAAACGAAAAAATCGTGGAAAAGACTGTTGATGAATATCTTCCATTCATTGCAACTGAAAATCTTATGATGGAAGCTGTAAAGAGAGGTGGAGACAGACAGGAAATCCACGAAATCATTCGTTCATGCTCCATGGAAGCAACCGCAAATATGAAGAACGGTCTATCCTGCAACCTGCTTGAATTACTGAGCCAGGTTAAGGAATTCGGACTTACTCTTGAAGAAATGAAGGAACTTCTGCAGGCAGACAAGTACATCGGTCGTTGCCCTCAGCAGGTAGATGCATTCCTTGAAGTTGTTAAGCCGGCAATTGCAGGCGTTCACAACGAATCCGCAGAAATTAATCTGTAAAAAATTCAGGCAGGTTTTCTAACTTGCCTGTTTTAGTATAACTCTCATTGTAAATATTCCATTATTAGCATCGAAGGTGTATATGCCGTTATGCCTCTGAGCGATGTTGCTTATACTCTTAACACCGAACCCATGTCCCTTTTCCTCTGTTACCGGCAGGCCATTTTCCATAACAACCTCTCCAAGATATGGATTTTCAATGGAAATAAGAAGGCTGGACTTGTGGGTTTTGAAATCCAGATGTACCCAGCGGCGGTCGCCTTTGCACTGAGACACCGCGTTAAGGGCATTCTCAAGGCCGTTGGACAAGAGGGTGCAAAGTTCCGTTTCTGAGAGCATGAGCTCCTCAGGCAGTGAAACGTTAGCCGCAAAGTCGACTTCCAGCTGCTCAGCGCGAGACGCGAAGTAGGAAATAATCAGGTTCACAGACTTATTTCTGCAGTAGCGCGTCGGCGTCAAGCGATCTAAATCTTTCTGAGTTTCATGAATATATTCCAAAGCTTTCTCAGTTTCCCCATTAAAAATATACTCTCCCAAAATAATGAAATGGTGGCGCATATCGTGCCTGTAAGTAGCTGTCTCCTCAATGGAACGCTGCAGCATGGTTAGCTCCGCGTCGGACTGCTTCAGCTCCATGGTCAGGTGGGTGTTCTCCAGCTCAGCCGAATAACGGTTCTCCAGGGCCCGGTGATACATGGCCACAAAGGTGATATAGAACAAAGCCGTCATAGTCGTGATAAATTCATTAAATGGAAGAATCGCCGAGTAAAGCAGGTGGGTGTACACCGTAGTCACATAGTCAAAGATGTAATACAGTATCGGCAGGCTGCCGAGCCAGGCAAGCACTGTCTTGGAGTAGTTCATCGCCTCGTTTGCCGGTCGCACAAGGTATCTCTCCAGAAGAACAAAACTCACAATGGCTATAACCGTATAACTGATTTCTGAAACAAGGTCAGATTTCGTAAGGCTGAGAATCGTAGTGGAAAACCAGTGGGGAATCTGGCAGCACAAATATGCGGTAAAAACTGACACAGTTGATATGCTAAATGGCCTTTTCATAATAAAGGTCAGGGCCAAAATTAAGGGGATATGGGTTATGAAGGGATACCATTTTTCCGTTACGTCAACTCCTAAGGTAGAATAAAAAATTCCTTGCACAGCAAGAAGCACTATAGCTATTGCTACAGTGAGATATGTATCCTTCTTTGATTTAATTTCTCCCGTTAGTTCGGCGGATAAGAAGACGCCGTATAGGAGAACTATGCCATAGTTGACTATGGTCAGAATTGTGCAAGCCATATGTATCCCTTCCTGGCTGTCGCCCTAGTCTTTGGCGAACATATAGTTCATATATTGGTCCTTAATGTCACGGACTAGGAGCCTGGAAACAGGAAACTCCTTTCCGCTGTAGGTTTTGATCGTTGTTGGTTCGATGGAACTGATGTAGTCCATGTTCAGAATGTAGGAGCGGTGAATCTTCTTGAACTCTGTGCGACTTAGGAATGCCTCTTCGTAGTCGGACATGGAGCCGCGAATTTCTTTGTTACTGCCGTCGCTAAGGTGGAAGACTAGATGTTTGTTGTAGACTTCCAGGCACTCGATTTTGGCAAAAGGTATGTTGACTATTCCCATAGGCGTGTAGATGACGCAAACTTGATTCCTTGCTTTTCGCTCAAGCATAATCTTGTCGATGAGAGGGAATAAGGCCTCCTCTTTTACCGGCTTCAGCAAATAGTAGTAGGCATCTACGGCGTAGCTGTCAATGGCAAACTCCTTGGACGAGGTCAGAAAGATAATTTTAATTTCCTCATTGAATTTCCTTATTTCCTGAGCCGCCTGCATGCCTGTGAATCCGGGCATTATAATATCGAGAATGAGAATGCCGTAGTCGTTTTTTCTAAGGGCGTCCATTAGCTCTATGGCGCTTTCATAAGTGTCGACGCTCATGGGCACATCGTTGATTTTTCTATAGTTCTGCAGGATGCCTTCAACCTTATCCAGCATCTGCCTATTGTCATCACATACTGCAATTTTTAACATTTCTCTTCACTCCTTCCTTAATTTTAGCATAGCACAAAACGCAAGTAAAGTAGTTACATTTCGGGTCGCCATTTCGACATTTCGGGCAATTTCTCTCTGAACGGGTTTTTTCGGGAGTATAATTTAGCTACGAAAACCTGATGAGGGTGGAAAATTCTTAACATATATAGAAAGGGAGTAGTTATGAAAAAGAAGATTTTTAGCATCGTATTATCATTGTGTATGGTAGTAGCGATGATGCCTATGGCAAGCGGATTTGCATGGGCAGAGGAAACAAGTAGCGAAGGTAGCGGAAGTACAACCGAAAGCACAATTGTGGGAACGGCAGTGGAGAATGTGACATTTACTCATACATATGATGTGCAGAGAAATCCCGCGTATCCTGCAAAAGGGGGGGAAGTAAAATTATCAGGACTAAGTAAACCTTATACTGCTCCTTCTGCAACGACAACAACCGAAGGAATTTGGAAATTGCGCAAGGTGGGAACATATGCCTATGTTAAAAGCAAGAATCAGAATAGCGCAGCTCTAGATAGTATTGTAGGTACAGTTGCAACGAACTACGGGATAACGGACAAGGACTCAATGGCCATTCATGAACTTATTAAAGACGAAACTCATATTGCATATGGAGTCGTTGTTGCATACGAAAAAGATAAAGGTCGTGCATGCTTCATAGGAGATGCTCTTAATAGCAGCACTGGGTATTTCTTATCCATCCAGGCAGAGACTGGTTCCGTTACAATGAAAGCTGGCGAAGTTGCATCAGATATGACTAAGAACCTGAGTATATCCTTAGACCAGACAGGAAATCTTGACTTTGGATCTAAAGATAAAGGCTATACAGTAGATACAAGTGAAGCCAAAGCTGTGACAATTTCTAACGTTGGTAATGCAGAAACAGGTGCTTTAAATATTAGCGTGTCACAACCAGATGCATTTGAATTGAGTAAAACCAATGTTGGTAGTATCGCTGTTGGAGGATCTGATAGCTTTACTGTAATTCCTAAGGCTGGCTTACCTGCAGGCACATACAATGCCACTGTTACAGTAAGCGGCACAGACCTAGATCCGCAGTCATTTACTGTAAGCTTCACAGTAAATGATAACTCTACGCCAATAACGCCGCCAACACCACCGGTAGTTCATACTCACAATTATGGAGAGCCAACTTACGTGTGGGCAGATGACGGCAAGACATGCACAGCAACTAAAATTTGTAAAGATGGAAGTTGCCTAAGTACAGTAGAAGGTAACACTGTTACAGAAAGCGGAGTTATCACGTCAGCAGTAAAAACTCCTGCAACTTACACATCCAAGGGAACAACAACTTACACTGCAACATTTACAGACAGTGATTTCACAACCCAGACAAAGGATGTTGACGACATTCCGCAGCTAGTATATGTTCCAGTACATTCACATGACTATTCACAGCACATTGCCAGCGACAGATATAAGAAGTCTGACGCAACTTGCCTGTCACCAGCAGTATACTACGTATCCTGCATCTGCGGGGCAAAGGGAACTGCAACATTTGAAAGTGGCGAAAAGGGTGCACACAACTATGTAGATGGAAAATGCACAGTTTGCGGAGAAATCAGCAAGGCCCTTGCAAAGAGCGAGCTTTCATCAGACTTTGAGGCAGTACCTACAGCAGAAGCCATGAAGGTTTTCTGGGGCAGGGTTGAAGGCGCTGAAGGATACGACGTTTATGTACAGATCTGCGGCAAGAGATTTACTGCAAAGTCAATTACAAATGTAGCTGATGGCAACGCAACAGAAACAGTAATCAAAAAAATCAACGGCAAAAAGATTGACCTGAACAGAAATTACAAGATTTTCGTGAAGGCATATAAGCTTGTTGATGGCAAGAAGGTTATACTTTCAAGAACTGTCATCGCTCACAGCACTAGCGTAAAGAATGCAAAGTATACTAACGTTAAGGATATCACAGTATCCAAGAATTCATATGACCTGAGCGTAGGCACTACTGCCAATATAGTAGCTCATTCAGTTAAGGCTGACGGCAAGAAGCAGATTCTTGGCGACAATCACGTAAAAGAATTCAGATATGCTTCCTCAAACGAAGCAGTTGCAACAGTTTCCAAGTCAGGAAAAATCACTGCTTTAACAGCAGGAAACTGCGAAATTTACGTATACGGAATCAACGGAAGCCGCGAAGTAGTTGAAGTAACTGTTAAATAGAAATAAATAAAAGTTCGCCCAAAGGGTGAAAGCAAAAGTGTTAAAGGAGCTGTAATCCCGCAAGGTTACAGCTCCTTTAGATATGCGTCACATCACAATTAGGTAAAGATATATCCAGACTTTATGATACGCATCGTAATTAGACGATGATTTATCGAAATTTTACGTCACGCATCGCAATTAGGCGATGTATTTCTATCATCTGTGGCACATTTGTACCTCTTGGACATGTCCAGTTCCAAAACCACGCTAAAAACCTGCAAAAACCTATGCATGCCGCCATGTTTTTCTATTGCACCAGATCCCAAGAAGACTCTTGTATAGCTTTCTGTACAAGAATTGTCCCTTTACTTGTGATAACGCTGGGGATGTGGGTAAAGTGAGAGAAAAAAACTGACAAGAATCAGAATTTAGACTGGCGCGTTGGTACTGGCACGAGGGAAAAGCCGAAATGTGCCACGATTGATAGAATAGCCGCACCTTTTATTTAAAAAATTAAGAAACAGGGCATGCCGGGCCAGACGAAAGCATCGTAAGCGGCCGGCAGCGCCTATCAGATATGTATTATTTATTATTGTCCAGGGCTGCTTTTATAAAGCCTAGGAATAGAGGATGTGGCTTGTTTGGACGGCTCTTGAACTCCGGATGATACTGGACGCCTACATGGAAAGGACGGTCTGAAATCTCTACAGTTTCTACCAGTCTGCCATCAGGGGATAGGCCGGAAAGAGTTAGGCCGGCTGCAGTGAATTCTTCTCTGTAGTCGTTATTGAACTCGTAGCGGTGGCGGTGGCGCTCGCTGATTTCAGTGGTGCCGTAGCAGCGGGCCATAGTTGTGCCCGGCTTAATGTGGCAGCAGTAAGCGCCTAGGCGAAGGGTACCTCCCTTGTCAATATTGCTGCTTTGACCTGGCACAAATTCAATGACCTTGTGGTCGCATCTTTCATCAAACTCGCCGGAGTTGGCATCCTCGTATCCCAGAACGTTTCGGGCGTATTCTATGACGGCAATTTGCATTCCCAGGCAAATACCGAAGTATGGCACATTATTTTCCCGGGCATATTGTGCAGTGCAAATCATGCCCTCGATGCCTCTGTCACCGAAGCCTCCAGGGACAATTATTCCATCTAAGTCTCCCAAAATCTCTGGGGCAGTTTCTGGTGTAATGGTTTCTGAATCTATCCACTCTATTTCAACCTGAGTTTTATAGGCATAACCGGCATGGCGTAGAGCCTCGGCCACAGAAAGATAGGCATCATGGAGGCCCACATATTTTCCAATAAGGCCGATTTTTACCTGGCCTGAAGGGTGCTTGATGCTGTCAACCATGGTGCGCCACTGATCTAAGTTTGCTGCTGGTGCGTCTATGCCAAGCTCCCTGCAGACAATCTGCGAAAAACCTTCTCCCTCAAGCATAAGAGGCGCCTCGTAGAGAACAGGCAGGGTCAGGTTTTCGAAGACACAGTCTTCCTTTACGTTGCAGAAAAGGGAAACCTTCTTGAAAATGGATTCTTCAAGAGGCTCATCGCAGCGAAGGACTATGATGTCTGGCTTTATTCCCATGCCCTGAAGCTCGCGCACGGAGTGCTGAGTGGGTTTTGACTTATGTTCGTCGGAACCGCGGAGGAAGGGAACCAGGGTGACGTGTATGAATAGGCTATTTTGCGGGCCGACTTCCAGAGCAATCTGACGGACTGCCTCAAGGAAGGGCTGGGACTCGATGTCACCTGTGGTGCCGCCGATTTCCGTGATTACGATGTCCGCATCTGTTTTTGACGCCACGCGGTATACAAAGTCTTTGATTTCATTAGTTATATGGGGTATTACCTGAACTGTCGAGCCCAGGTACTCGCCTCGACGTTCCTTATTTAGAACATTCCAGTAAACCTTTCCTGTTGTAAGGTTGGAAAATCTATTTAGGTTTTCATCGATGAAGCGTTCGTAGTGTCCCAGGTCCAGGTCAGTCTCAGCGCCGTCTTCGGTGACATAGACCTCGCCGTGCTGGTAGGGGCTCATAGTTCCAGGGTCCACGTTAATATATGGATCCAACTTTTGAGCGGCAACCTTAAGGCCACGGTTTTTTAGAAGCCTTCCAAGGGATGCTGCTGTTATTCCTTTTCCAAGACCGGACACAACTCCGCCAGTTACAAAAATATATTTCGTCATTTCTTTCATCTCCCTATTCCTCGAAATATTCAATTAATTCTATATTTTTATAATGTAAATGTCAATAGAGTATGAGTGGGAAAGTTGTGATTTTTTACAAAAAACTCTAGAATCTTTGTTGACACAGAACATTTATAGGGGTATAATCCATGGCATGAATTGAAGATTATACGGCAACGGTGTCGTGAAGTCAGAAGGGCTGACTCCATCCACCGTTGTTTTTTTGTAAACTCGCTCGAAGCCCACGTCCTTTCCAACTACGGTGCTAGCGGCCAGCAAGGCGCTAGAGATGCAATTAGAACAATCAAAAGCCCCGGCCGGATGGTCGGGGCTGAATTACTTTTCTGGTATGGATTAGTACCAGGAATTGTATGCACTATATATGTATGCTGTGTCGCATTTTACCTTATTCACATAAGGTACGAATTTGATGTAGTAAGTCTGACTCTTAGACATGTTTTTCTTTCCAATTTTGTTAATCAGATAAGAGGATGTCTTGCCTGCTTTTGGAGTAACAGTCTTTGTCAGCTTGTAGCTTCCATCACGATCTTTAGCTACGTAAATTTGATACTTAACATTCTTTGCGCCTTTGATATTTACAGTGATTCCGTTTCTAGATGAATTGTTGCTACCTGAAATAGTTGGGTTGATGAAATATCTGTAAGGGCTGTAGTTGCCATAGTAGGTTTTGCCATTAGTCTGGTTCGCATAGTAGTTACGTGCTCTATATTTGTATGGCACGTTTTTGGAAATTGCGAAGCTGTTTGTCATGCTTGAAGTAGTAAGGATTTTCTTCGCTTTACCTCCATTAGCAGGTGCATATTGGTATTCTATACCAGTCGCACAAGAGTCTTTGCCACCTGTGAAATATGCCTTATTCAGAGATGTATATACATAGGAACTCAGCATAGCTTTTTTAATATTAGCTGGCTTGGTAGTTGCGTATGACCAAACAGCCTTACTTGACTTTGATGTATAGGAAGGGGTTGTGTAGGTGTAGTTAACTGTTAATTTATAGTAGGCAGAATAAGCTGAATCCTGGTTAATTACAACGTCTTCATTGACTTTTCCTACGCCCTCATATACCACCATACCGCTGTTGTTATCTGTGATTGTCCAGTTAGTAATATCTACAGATACAGTGTTATTTGGAATGTAAGATGGGGTGAATTTTGTTAGGTCAACTTTGAACGTGATTTGATTAGCTGTGCATCCGCTCTGCGAAAACATATTGGCAGTATCTGACGCAGCGAATGCTGTTGTTGACGCAGCAAACACCATTGTCAGTGTTACTGCAAAGACAGCAACGATTCTTAATAATTTCTTCATAGAGTTTTCCTCCTCGTTTTTTAATTGCAATAATTATAGCACAAGTGAAGGACGTGTGAAAGAGGTGTGAAGACAATTTTTATGTTTGAAACCTCAAAATTTTTCGCCTGTCCACTGTTGACATTATGCGCAGGTGAACGTATAATAAAATGTGAACAAATCCTTATTGAGAGAGGCTGAGGGAATAGGCCCGGTGAAGCCCGGCAACCTAGGTGCCCTGCAAAGCAGAGCGGACGCAAGCAGTACTAGCGACGTCCAAGACGCAAAGCAGAGGCAGAAAAGGTGCTAAATCCTACAGGACAAATGGACTGGAAGATGAGGAGCGATTATATCGAAGTCAAACCTTTTCTTGCGGAAATTTGCAGAAAAGGTTTTTTTAATATAATTAGCAACACAGGATTACTAGAAACAGGGATTTGAGAAAGAGAGGAGAATGAAGAATGAAAAAGTTATTTACTTCTGAATCAGTAACTGAAGGGCATCCTGATAAAATGTGCGACCAGATTTCCGATGCCATTCTAGATGCTATTCTTGAACAGGATCCATACGGAAGAGTTGCTTGCGAAACAACAACTACTACAGGCTATGCAATGCTTATGGGTGAAATTACAACTAACTGCTACGTAGACATTCCTAAGACAGTTAGAAAGGTTATTACAGATATCGGATACGATAACGCCGAATATGGTTTTGATGGACAGACATGCGCTGTACTTACTGCCATTGACGAACAGTCTGCCGACATCGCTATGGGAACAAACGACCAGGTTGGAGGTGCAGGAGACCAGGGCATCATGTTCGGTTATGCGTGCAACGAAACGCCTGAACTAATGCCAATGCCTATCTCCATGGCACACAAGCTTGCTCTTCAGCTGACAAAAGTTAGAAAAGACGGCACTCTGACTTACTTAAGACCGGACGGCAAGACACAGGTAACTGTTGAATACGATGGCGACAAAGTTAAGAGAATCGACACTGTTTTGATCTCTACACAGCACGACCCTGACGTTACTCAGGAACAGATCAAAACTGATTTAATCGAATACGTTATCAAGCCTATTATTCCAGCAGAATTACTAGACGACGAAACTAAGTATTTCGTAAATCCTACTGGAAGATTCGTAATCGGCGGACCTCACGGAGACTCCGGTTTAACTGGTAGAAAGATTATCGTTGATACTTACGGTGGATACGCTCGCCATGGCGGCGGTGCTTTCTCAGGAAAGGACCCTACAAAGGTTGACCGTTCCGCAACTTATGCTGCTAGACACGCTGCAAAGAACGTAGTTGCTGCAGGTCTTGCTGACAGATGCGAAATCCAGCTTGCATATGCAATCGGTATCGCTGAGCCTGTTTCTATCATGGTTGACACTTTCGGAACAGGAAAACTTGCTGATGAAGAAATCGCTGAAATCGTAGGTAAGCACTTCGAACTTACTCCAGGTGGAATCATTAAGGCTCTAGACCTGAGAAGACCTATCTACAGACAGACTGCTGCATATGGTCACTTCGGAAGAACTGACGTAAGCCTTCCTTGGGAAGAACTTAACAAGGTTGACGAACTTAAGCAGTACCTGTAATCGACACCTAAAAATAGCATGAAAGCGCGAAAACCCTTGCAATCCTGGAGCAAGAAATCGCCGAGAGGCGAGAAAAACCTGAGGAGTTCGCAACGCAGCGCCGGCGAGCCGGCGCGGAGCCGCGCCAGGTGGAGAAGACTTTGAGTTAAAGCGCGCACGCTACATATAAATGCAAAAGCCCACGGAATGGGAAGACTATGGATTATATCCTTAGACCATGTCATAGGATTAATATCGTGGTCGCCTGCCGTGGGCTTTTGTCGTGCGCGGAGGGATGATGACGCGGAAGCCACCCGCACGCCATACCCCTTGGAAATGCTGGAAAGCGAGGAAACGCCTGGAACGCCTGCAACGCAGCGCCGCGCAGCGGCGCGGGCGCCGCCACCTTGTGCGGAGGATTTTTTCCAAAAGCTCCCCTAGGTGGCCCAGCCACTTTTACGAGAAAGCTGCGATCGCGGGCGCACCCGCAATATGAGCAGAGAGTGCAAGGCTACTCTCTCAATCCGTCAGAAGCTATATCCGCAGCCCGCTAGCTTCCGACCTCGCATCACTAGGAAGCAACCCAGGAGGCGGTCTTCCAATAAAACTATTGTCTTTTTAGCAAAATGCAGATATACTTTACTAAAGCAAATTGTTGAAGAAGTGCCGCTACTTTTGCAGGCAGCGAGCTACACATCAGAAACTAGGACTGGAGAGTTGTAATAGGTCATATGAAATTAAATAACGGCAGATTCACCGTCATAGAGGGCGGTAAGTCGAAGAAGAATACAAATAAAAAGGATATAGATGGTAGAGAAACTATGGGGAAAGACCCAGCATCGCACGTGGCATCGCAAGATCCGGCGTCGCATCTAGCCTCGCAAGGCGCTGCGCCACACGGCAGAGTTCTAACGGAGTGTTATGTCACAAACACCAGGCTCATGGGTGTGCTTGCAATGTATATGCGCTTCGACGCGCCAAGTAGCGTGCCAGAGAACAGCAGCTTCGACGCGCCAGGCAGCGCGATGAAAAAGTCGACAGGTGACACGCTACACATGTTCTTCTATTTTGATGCAGAAGAATTTGGATTCGACAACTATAAAAGCATGGTAGGTGACGACACGCAAGAAGTGGCAGAGCTTAGAGGTAGCATCATGGGCGGCCTGGGCGGAGAGCCACAAAACATCAGCCTGCGAGAGGCGGTGCACATACTGAAACATTATGTGCGTTTTAATCGAGAGCGCGGAATTCCAATGCCTGAGGGAATTGAGGAGTACGGATTTCTGCTGAATTTAGATGGCAAGTTGTCGGAGCCGGACCAGTACATTCTCAACCGCAAGATTTGCGTAAGGTTGCAAAACGATTACGAGGCGGTCAACTACTTTTTAATGAGATGCTTTGGCAAGGATTTCGAGGGTGCCAAGCTAGTTATGGCTCCAGGCATCCTGCAGGAAAAGGACACAGCGATAGCGCCAGGCAATGTGCAAAATGCAGAGGATGAAGCATCGATTGCTGGCGGCAAGTGCGCGGGCATGCAGTTGGAGCTGTTTCCAGATTACAGGCAGGGAACCTTTTGCAAAAACATAATTGATGAGGGACGCGAGCCAGGCGAGTATATTTGCGAGTCGCTGGTGGAGTTCGGCGACTGCTACCACTTGACCATCACCAAGGTGTGCGTGAAGAACCGCCTGGTCTGCGGATACGAGCGCATAAACAACCAGACGGTTTCGGCTAGGGAGGCGGCAATGATGCTGTCTCGTTCGGAGTTTATCAATGTCTACATGCGGGTCGGCGAGCCACATTTCAACGTTCCCGACGGGCAAATTTGTGACATAAACGGCGAACTAGGTCTCATTCCGGGGCGCAATCTATCAAAACTCACAGAGGGCGCCATGATCCACAACTACCCTGATGGAAAGCTTTTCATGATATTCAAACCTAATAATAATCATGTGGCGAAGAAAGAATATCGGCTAAATGAGGATGTTTTAGGACTTTATTTTGTCTCAGATATCGAGTTGGTGTGTGCTTCCAATTCCAAAGCAGATATTTGGGAATTGGAAAAGGATTTAGCGAAGTCTACTATTAGGGCAGAGCTGAAGCCAACGTCTCGGTATGAGTTTAAGGAACCGGTTATTTATGAATATATGAATAGCGGGTTTGAAAGTTTTAGCCAGTTCGTCGCTGTGATTAGCGGCGCTGATTTATAAAGTGTTGACAAGAGATGCTTTGCATCGGAAAAGGAGGGAAAGATGAAGTACGAGATTATTGGTAATACTATGCCGGCTGTGGAAGTTAGTTTTGACAGTGCTGGGGAGTCGATGTTCACCCAGTCGGGCGGCATGGCATGGATGAGCGAAGGTGTGAAAATGGACACTAACACCAGGGGCGGCGTGCTCAAAGGCTTGGGACGCATGTTTGCAGGGGAGTCAATGTTCATGGCGACTTACACTGCCCAGAGACCGGGCGCAAGTGTTGCATTTTCAGCAACATTCCCAGGAGAAATTATGGCTATCGACCTAGCTAAAAGTGGTGGAATGATTTGCCAGAAAGGTGCTTTCTTAGCGGCAGAAGACAGTGTGAAGCTACAAACTTTGCTGACAAAAACAATTTCGTCGGGGCTGTTTGGCGGAGAAGGTTTCGTCCTTCAGGGGCTTAGCGGTAACGGTATTGCATTCCTTGAGGTTGACGGCAACAAGGTTGTAAAGAGCCTAGCGCCAGGCGAGACGATTTTCGTTGACACTGGTAATGTAGTTGCGTTTCAGAGCAGCGTAAGATATGAAATCGAAACTGTCAAGGGTGTAAAAAACATTTTTCTTGGCGGCGAGGGTTTGTTCCTGACGAAACTTACAGGTCCTGGAGACGTTGTTTTGCAGACGCAGAACATTGGCGAGTTTGCAGGCAAGATTGCTAACCTGATTCCTTCTAAGAATTAGTGATTTAGTTAGATTATGCGACGCTGGCCGCGTCAAATCTATCACTTCTGGCACATTCGAGGATTTTGAGTTGGCCAGTTTCAAAATTAAAGAAGAATGTTGAATTCAAAGGCGACTGGGTAGATGATACTCAGTCGTCTTTGGTTATATATAATACTTTAGGATGATTTACAATTTTGAAAGTAAATCTTATCATTACATGTAGCATAAGACAAAGCTATAAACATAAAGGTGTGTTAGAAAGGAGTTGAAGCTAATGAGAGCTAGGAGAATGGCAAGTTTGCTATTGAGCATGATATTATGCGTTACAATGATGCCTATTTCAGTTTTTGCAGATGAGACAGGAGGTACGACGCCGACGGAGCCTGCAATGAAAGTTGTGAATATAGACGTTTCAGTTAACAGTGCCGATAATGAGGACTACAAAATTGACGACAATGGCATTATCCTTAGGAAAAGAGATGTAAAATATGAACTGTCGGGAATAACTGATAAAAAAATACGTCTTTGGGGAAGCAACAATGCTGAGGACATCGACCAAGCATTTTACATGGTACTGAACAAAGTTGTTGTTAATGGGGGAATAAAAGTAGAAAACAGTCCTGTAAAAATGGTGATAGATGTACCAGAAGGAACTGTAAACACAATATCAAAGGTAAGAGCAAATGACCTGACCATTACGGGAAAAGGCGAATTAAATGCGACAGACCTTGACGTTATTCAGAGAACAAGTTATATGCCAAGTGCGTTATGCATAAAGGATGCTACAGTAAACGTTAATTGCCGTTTAAATGCGGGAGACTCGTGTGAGTGGAACGGAGTCTGCGTTCTCGAGGGTGACGCAAAGGTTACATATATAAGCAATAGTAATTTTGCAGCATTGAAGATGGGAGTAAAAAGTGGCGATAATACTCATTCTCTAACGCTTAAAGATAACGCAAAATTATATTGCCTTCAAGGAATTAACGAACCTAGCTCATCCTGCGTAGATGGATTGGAGATTTTTTCTACCGATTTAACTTTAGATGACAATGCATATTTAGAAGCAGAGGGAAGAGATACTACAGGAAAATACTTAAGCAGTGGAATCATGTCACAAGGCAATATTACCATAAAGGAAAATGCATCAATAAAGGCTACTTCGCAAGGCGTTGCAGTATCTACCAGGGGGAATATTGATATACAAGGTGGCAATGTTTTCGCTGACAGTTCTTTGAGCAATGGAATTTACGCAGAAGGAAGTATTACGATAGATAATGCAAAAGTTGATGCTAAAGGATACTGGCCTGCAATTTTTAGTAATGGTAAGCTGAATATTTCTAATAGCAATATTAAAGGTCAGAGTTCCAATGATGTGGCTGTGTTTTCAAGAGATGCGATTACTGTAAATAACAGCCTGGTAAGAGCTTCAGCAGCGACTGACTATGATGGTATTAGAGGTAACAAGGGTGTTAGTGTGACATCTTCTTGGATGGAAACATCTGGAAAAGAGAATTTTGATGGAGAGAATACAGGAGTGCTCTTTAACAACTTTTCGGCGGATAATCCTGCTGGAGAAGCTACAGTCAAAGGGAATTTAGTTATCAAAGATGATGTTACAATCGGAGAAAATATGACGCTAATTATACCTGCTGACACAACTCTTACAGTTTCACCGGGAAAAAAATTCACAAATAACGGCACAGTAAAAGTTAAGGGTAGCTTTGTCAACAGTGGCACGGTTGTCTGCACAAAACATACGGGTGGACAGGCTACGACAACAGAAAAAGCCAAGTGCGCAATTTGTGGTGTCGAATATGGAGAACTGCTTTCTTCTGGCGGTCACTATGTGCCAACACAGCGCCCTGAGATCCAAACCAACGAAGGCGGAAAGACCGAGCTTTCCAATAACGGAAGGACTTTGACCATAACGCCAGATGAGGGAAAAGAAGTTGAGAAGGTTTTGGTCAATGGGGAAGACCGAGGCGCGGTTACGGAAATTACCGGTCTAAGGACAGGTGATAAGGTGGAAATTTTCTTTAAGGACAAGGCGCCTACTAAGGAAGAACTAGATGCTGCGGCTAAGGATATTTTAAAAAATGCATCTAGAAGAATTACCATTTGGAGAACTTCCAAGAAGAGCATAAGGATTACTGCTGTAGGTGATTTGAGTGAGCTGATAGAGAAGGGGTATGTTGTTAAATATACATTTTATAAGAAGGTACCAGGTGCTGACAAGTACACAGCCGTCAAGACTACAGAAAACAACAAGTACAACTATACCAAGTTGAAGAAGGGAATAAATAAATTCCAGGTTAAAATTAGAATCTATGATAAGGACGGAAATTTTGTGGCTTCCGGATGGACATATTATAGAGCTGCTAAGACAAAAGCCTAAGGTTAATTCTATCATTTCTGGCACATTCGAGGATTTTGAGTTTGCCAGTTCCAAAATTTAATAAGAATGTTGAATTTAAAGGCGGCTGAGTATATGTTACTCAGTCGCCTTTGGTCACATTTTACGCCTCGTCTTCTGTGAAGGCTGCGTAGATTGCCTTAATAGCCTTGGAGAAGTCTTTGTTGTTAACACCGACGATGATGTTCATTTCGCTGGAGCCTTGGTCGATCATACGGATGTTGACCTTGGCGTCAGCTAGGGCAGTAAATAGCTTTGCAGAAACGCCGGCACGGCTGCTCATTCCGCAACCTACTGTTGCGATTAAGGCGATATCTTCAAAAACTTCCATGTTGTCAGGAGAAAGCTGCTTGTCGAAAGCTTCAAGAAGGTCGTCAAGCTTGCCTTCTAAATTGTCGTTGGAAATTACAACGGAAACAGTGTCGATACCTGTAGGCATGTGTTCTAGAGTCATGTCATAGTCCTCGAGGATTGCAAGGATACGACGAAGGAAACCACGCTCGCTGCTCATCATATTTTTGTAGATGGCGATAACAGTGAAGTCCTTGCTGCCTGCAATACCTGTAACTACGTTAGTGTTTGCAACATCGTGTTCAGCTGTAATAATTGTGCCAGGGTCATTTGGCGCATTTGTATTTCTAATATTAATAGGAATGTTTGCAATTCTTGCAGGGTAAATAGCGTCCTCATGAAGAACAGATGCACCCATGTAAGATAATTCTCTAAGTTCTTTATATGAAATGTGGTGGATAGGTTTCGGATTCTTAACGATCCTTGGGTCAGCCATAAGGAAGCCAGAAACGTCAGTCCAGTTTTCGTACATGTCAGCGCCCACTGCGCGAGCAACGAGAGAACCGGTGATGTCAGAGCCACCACGAGAGAAAGTTTTTATCTTACTGGTCTTAGAGTCAGTGCCGTAGAAGCCCGGGATTACAGCGTGCTCATGCTTAGCAAGTTCCTCTCTCAGGGCTTCGTCAGTTTCCGCAATCATCAGGCGGCCTTTGCCGTCGAACTGAACCAAGCCTTCAGCGTCCACAAAATCAAAACCCAAAAATTCCGCGATCAAAACCGCATTAAGGTATTCTCCTCTGCTGGCAATGTAGTCCGCAGAACAGCCCTTCTTTAGGTTTTCCTTAATTACTTCAAAGTGTTCTTGAAGATCAGTGTCTACACCTAGGTTTAATGCAACGGCAATGTATCTGTCCTCGATAACCTGAAAAATCTGCTCATAAGGTAGATTATGCTCCATATGAGTCTTGCACAGATATAGAAGGTCAGTGATTTTACTGTCTCCGTCAAATCTTTTTCCCGGTGCAGAAACAACTACATATTTTCTTTCTGGATCGGATAACACAATACCCTTTATCTTTGCCAGCTGGATTCCATCAGCTACTGAGGAACCGCCAAATTTTGCAACTTTAATTCCCATTATCTTAATCTCCTTCCGAATAAATAGAAAACATGGAACTATTATATTACAATGCGCTTGCAGTTGCAAGAACAAGAAAAATAAAGTATAATAGAAATTTGATTTGAGACAAAAGGAGGGAATATATGAGAAAAATCATAAAGAACATGTTCCCATATTGGAAGACAATAATAATTATTGTAATGCTGTTATGCGTCCAGGCATATTGTGACCTGGCGCTGCCAACATATACTTCCAAGATAATAGACGTGGGGATACAAGACAGAGGTGTGGAACACATTGCACCTGAGAAGATTACGGCAGAAGACTTTGCCAAGGCGCAGATGTTTATGGACGATGACCAGAAGGAACTGTGGACGTCCCTTTACGGAGTGAAAGCAAGCGAATCGGAAATGCAGGACGCGAGCAAGATGCCTGGCGTAGCGGCTGTAAGCAAAACATACAGCCTCAAGGTAACTGACGAGGATCAGCTGGCGAAGGTTGACGATGAGCTGCTGATGCCAGTAGTTGCAGGCTATCAGGTGAATAAGGCAATAGAGAAAGACAAGAAACTTGCCCAGGCAATGCAGGTACAACCTGAAGCTGTCATGGAGCAGATGAATGAGAAATATAATGTAGACGATATGCAGAAGATGGCAGACTCCATAGGCACGGAGACATTGATGTCAATGGGTGTGGCCTTTGCGGCAGAATGCAACGAACATGCCGGAGTTGACATGGACGCAATGCAGAAAAGCTACCTAAAAACAGCAGGAAGCAAGATGTTTGTTGTAGCTGTAGTAATGTTGCTAGCGGCTATGACCGTAGCCTTCTTCGCATCAAGAGTTGGCGCAGGAATCGGAAGAACTTTAAGAAACAAAGTCTTTAGAAATGTGGTGAATTTCTCCGGCGGAGAGATGGATAAATTCTCCACAGCGTCACTGATAACAAGAAACACCAACGACGTGCAGCAGATACAGATGGTTTCATCCATGCTGCTGAGAATGATATTATATGCACCAATAATTGCGATTGGCGGAGTATATAAAGTATGGAAAACAGGCGCAAATATGGGCTGGGTAATCGGACTGGCCGTAGTTGTCATTTTAGGTTTTGTTATGGTACTAGTTTCAGTTGCCATGCCGAAATTCAAGAAAATGCAGACCCTAGTAGACGGCCTAAACCTGGTTTCACGAGAAATTTTGACTGGACTACCGGTAATCAGAGCCTTCGGAAGAGAAGAAGCAGAAGAAGCGAGATTCGATGTTGCTAACAAAAATCTGATGAAAACCCAGCTATTTACCAATAGAGTTATGACATTTATGATGCCAGGAATGACGCTGATTATGAACTGTCTGGTGGTTTTGATAACCTGGGTTTCCGCCCACAGAATCGACGACGGGACGCTGCAGGTAGGCATGATGACGGCGTTTATCACGTACTCTATGCTGATCATAATGTCCTTCTTGATGCTTACCATGATGTCAATTATGATTCCGCGAGCAGGCGTTGCGGCAGACCGTATCGACGAAGTTATCCAAACTCAGCCATCTGTAACTGATGCTCCGGAGCCTACCAAAATGGAAGACATTAAGGGCGTGGTTGAGTTTAAGAACGTGTCCTTCCAGTACCCTGATGCTAAGGCAGACGTAATTCACGACATCAGCTTTAAGGCTGAGCCGGGCAAGGTTACGGCAATTATCGGAAGTACGGGTTCGGGAAAAAGCACACTGGTTAACCTGATTCCGCGTTTTTATGACGTTACAAGCGGCGAAATTACCATAGACGGAGTGGATATCAGAGAGATGTCAATGAAGCAGCTGCGCGATTGCATCGGCTTCGTCCCTCAAAAGGGCACGCTGTTCTCCGGAACTATCGCTTCCAACCTGAGATTTGGCCGCGAGGATGCAACAGATGAAGAAATCGCACGTGCCGCAGAAATCGCCCAGGCTGAGGAATTCATCGCATCAAAACCAGAAAAGTACAACGACCACATTTCACAAGGTGGTTCCAACGTGTCAGGAGGACAGAAGCAAAGACTTGCCATTGCAAGAGCAATTGCAAAGGATCCGAAGATTTTTGTTTTCGATGACAGCTTCTCAGCCCTTGATATGAAGACAGATGCGAAGCTACGTAAAGCCTTGGCTGCCCAGGTTTCTGACAGCACAGAAATTATCGTAGCTCAGAGAATCAGTACAATTCTTCATGCAGACCAGATTATTGTTTTAGATGATGGAGAAATTGCTGGAATTGGAACACACTCACAGCTAATGAAAGCTTGCGATGTTTATAGAGAAATTGCTGAATCACAGCTTTCACAGAAGGAAATTGAGAAGATGCTGGAGGAGGTGAGCGAACATGATGCCTAAGCAGGAAGATGGCACACAGATGCCAAGAAGACGCCATAGAGGACCAGGCGGTGGCATGGCCAGAATGATGCCTGGCGAAAAGGCAAAAGACCTTAAGGGTACGCTTAAGGAAATGCTGGATTACATGGGCGGGTACAAGTTCGCTGTCCTTGCAGTAATGATTTTCGCAGCAGCTTCCACTGTTTTTTCCGTTATTGGACCTAAGGTTATGGGACTTGCTACAACAGAACTGGCAGACGGTCTAATGGGAAAAATCCAGGGAACCGGCGAGATTAACTTCGATAAAATTCTGAAGATATTGCTTGCAGCCATTGGATTATATGGATGCAGTGCTGTTTTTATCTTCATTCAGGGCTGGATTATGACTGGAATTACCCAGAAAATCTGCTACAGAATGCGTAAGGATATTTCGCAGAAAATTAATCGCATGCCTATGAAATATTTTGAGAGCAGAACCTATGGTGAAGTGCTTTCACGAATCACCAACGACGTAGACACACTAGGACAGGGCCTGAATCAGAGCGTGACGCAGATTATAACATCTACGGCTACAATTATCGGCGTAATCGTTATGATGCTGTCAATTTCACCGCTTATGACCTTGATTGCAGCAGTTATTCTGCCACTTTCAGCTATCTTGATGTCCTTGGTTATTAAGTTCTCCCAGAAACATTTCCGCACTCAGCAGGAATACTTAGGTCACATTAACGGCCTAGTTGAGGAAACTTTCGGTGGACACACCGTTATCAAAGCTTTCAACAAGGAAGAAAGCACTATTAGAGAATTTGAGAAAACTAATGATGTTCTTTACACATCAGCATGGAAATCCCAGTTCCTATCAGGTTTGATGCATCCTATTATGATGTTTGTAGGTAATATGGGATATGCAGGAGTTGCTATTTCCGGCGCACTTCTAGCAATTCGTGGAACCATTAATATCGGTGATATCCAGGCATTTATTCAGTATGTGAAGAACCTTACTCAGCCTCTCCAGCAGGTCGCACAGGTTACTAACCAGGTGCAGTCTATGGCGGCATCCGCTGAGAGAGTCTTCGAATTCTTAAACGAAGAGGAAGAAGAGCAGACTGTAGAAAACCCTGTAGTACTTGAAAATCCACAGGGCGCAGTTGAATTTAACCACGTTAAATTTGGATACACAGATGACAAAATTGTAATTAAGGACTTTAGCGCATCAGTTAAGCCGGGCCAGAAAATCGCCATTGTTGGACCGACGGGAGCGGGCAAAACCACCATGGTTAAGTTGCTTATGAGGTTCTATGATGTTCAGGGCGGAAGTATCACCTTAGATGGCCACGACATCAGAGATTTCAATCGTCGCCAGCTGAGGGACTACTTTGGCATCGTACTTCAGGATACTTGGCTTTACAAGGGCACTATTATGGAAAATATCAGGTACGGAAGGCTTGATGCTACCGATGAAGAGGTTATCAAAGCAGCCGACGCTGCTCACGCAGACCACTTTATCAGAACTCTTCCAAAGGGATACGATATGGAACTAAATGAAGATGCATCTAATGTGTCTCAGGGTCAGAAACAGTTGCTGACAATTGCAAGAGCCATACTTGCAGATAATAAGGTTTTGATATTGGATGAGGCAACGTCTTCTGTTGACACAAGAACAGAGGAATTGATACAGAAGGCCATGGATAACCTTATGGAGGGAAGAACCAGCTTCATTATAGCACACAGACTTTCAACCATTAAGAATGCGGATTTAATCCTGGTTATGAAAGACGGTGACATTATTGAGCAGGGAAATCATGAAGAACTCCTTGAAAAGAATGGTTTTTATGCCGATTTATACAACTCACAGTTTGACGAGGACGGAGAGTGTGGGTTATAATAGAGTTACAGAAGTGCGAAAACATGTTACTGAGGGGGAATAGATATGAAGAAACTGGTAACAATCAGTAGAGAATATGGAAGTGGCGGAAGAGGAATCGGTAAGATTCTGGCGGAGAAGTTAGGCGTGCCACTATACGATAAAGAAATTTTAGATATGGCTGTTGAACAGAGTGGCTTATCAAGAGAGGTAATTGAAAATGCTGAACTTAGAGCTAAGAGTAGCTTTTCATATAGTCTTTCTTCTGCAATGAGCTTTGGAGAAGGCTATGTGGGAGATAATGTTTCTCTAAATGAGAAGCTTTTCATCACTCAGGTTGAGGTAATTAATCAGATTGCATCACTAGGTGAAGGCGTAATTGTGGGAAGATGCGCAGACTATATTCTGAGAGATGTTCCTGGAGTTACAAATATTTTCATTCACGCAGAGCAGGAAGACAGAATTAAGAGAGCCATAGAGGAGTACGGTGCAGACCCGGCAAAGGCAAAGCACATTGTTGCAACATATGACAAGGCTAGAGCTAACTATTATAATTATCACACTTGTCAGAAATGGGGAGAATACTCCAATTATAACTTATCAATAAATAGCAGCTACATCACTGAAGAAGAGGCTGCGAACTTAATTGCTTCTTATATAGAAACAAGAACTTACAAATAAGTTGATAAATTCACTGATAAACTACAAAAAGGAGGAGTGCGAGATGAAGAGTACAGATAAGCTGGAAGAAGCAAAGAAGCCTACTAAGAAGAACGGAACAAGCGCAGCGGCAAAGGCAGCGTTGGCAATTTTGGGAGTGGGTTTTGTTGCGGGAACAACTTTAGTTGTTGGAATCGACAGAGTAATGAAGAAAATTTTTGTAGACGAGAAATGGCCTGACGAAGAGTGGTCATCTGATGATTGGGCCGAAGAAGACTTGGACAATTAATAACAGTAAACACTGAAGGGAGATATTGCACTAATGGCAGACAATAAAGGAACATATTATATCACAACGCCTATTTACTATCCAAGTTCCAATTTACACATTGGACACACTTACTGCACAGTTATGGCTGACGCAATGGCTAGATTTAAGAGGTTGTCAGGATATGATGTAAGATTTCTGACTGGAACAGACGAACACGGGCAGAAAATTCAGACTATTGCTGAGGAAAAGGGTGTTACACCTCAGGAATATGTAGATGGAGTAGTTGCTGGAATCAAAGATTTATGGGCAACTATGGAAATTTCTTATGATGATTTCATCAGAACTACAGAAGACAGACATGTGAAGAGAGTACAGGAAATCTTTAACAAGATGTATGAAAAGGGAGATATCTATAAGGGTGAGTACGAAGGACTTTACTGTACACCTTGTGAATCTTTCTGGACAGAAAGCCAGCTAGTTGACGGCTGCTGCCCTGACTGCGGAAGACCTGTACAGAAGGCTAAGGAAGAAGCTTATTTCTTCAGACTATCAAAGTATGAGGATAAGCTAATCGACCTTCTTGAAAACACTGACTTCTTAGAACCTGAATCAAGAAGAAATGAAATGCTTGGATTTATCAGACAGGGTCTAGACGATCTTTGCATTTCCAGATCCACATTTGACTGGGGTATTCAGGTACCTATTGATAAGAAGCACGTTATTTATGTATGGCTTGATGCTCTTACAAACTATATCACAGCTTTAGGATATCCTGATGAGCCTGAACTGTTTGAAAAGTACTGGCCTGCAAATGTTCATCTTGTAGGTAAGGAAATTGTAAGATTCCACTCAATTATTTGGCCAGCGATGCTTATGTCCCTTGATATTCCTCTACCTAAGAAGGTTCTTGGCCACGGATGGCTTCTTCTTGAAGGTGGTAAGATGAGTAAGTCTAAGGGTAATGTTGTTGACCCTGTTAAGCTTATTGAAAGATACGGAATCGACGCTCTTAAGTACTTCTTGCTTAGAGAATATACTTTCGGTCAGGACGGCGTATTCACTAACGAAGTTATGCTTAAGAGAATGAACTTCGATTTGGCTAATGACCTAGGTAACTTGCTATCAAGAACTGTTTCTATGATTGAAAAGTACAATGGTGGAGTTGTTCCTGATGCAACAACTGAGGATGATATTGACAGAGACCTGAAGGCTATTGCTACAGGTGCAGCTCATAAGGTAGAAGCGCAGATGGATAAATTTGCCTTCAATATGGCTCTTGAAGAAATCTGGGTTGTAATCAGAAGAGCAAACAAATATATTGACGAAAAGTGTCCATGGATTCTAGCTAAAGATGAGGCTAAGAAGGCTGAACTTGATACTTGTCTTCACAACTTATCTGAAGTTCTTAGAATTGTTTCAATTCTTATTTATCCATTTATGCATACTACTTCTGACAAAATCAGAAAACAGATGGGCTTATGGTATGCCGATGTAGTATGGGACGATGCAATGGAATTCGAAATGATGTATCAGGAAAAGGTTAAGAAGGGCGAAGCTATCTTCCCTAGACTTGATATTGAAAAGGAACTTGCTGAACTTGAAGAAATGCAGAAGGCTGGAAAGGCTGATGATGAAGAGGAAAACATTCCACTTGAACTAAAGCCTGCTATTGAATTTGATGATTTTGACAAAATTGACTTCAGAGTTGGTCTTATTGAAAAGGCTGAAAAGCATCCTAAGGCTGACAAGCTATTAGTTTTCCAGGTTAAGATGGGAACTGAAAGACGCCAGATTATTTCAGGTGTTGCTGAAGATTTCAGCCCTGAGGAAATGGTTGGACAGAAGGTTATCGTTGTTGCTAACCTGAAGCCTAGAAAGCTTAGAGGTCTTGAATCTAAGGGAATGATTATGTTTGCTGACAACGGAAAGAGATGTGAAATCGTTACTACATCTGCTCCAGACGGAGAAGTTGTAAGCTAAAATAATCTGATAATAGAAATATTAATACGTGAGGTGTAAAATGAAAATGCTATTTGATTCACATACGCATTTGAATAATGACACCATTACACCGGAAGAAAGAGAAGCCTTGATATCTGATATCGAGGCTTCAGATTTATTATATGTAATGGATGTTGGTTTTGATCTGCCTAGCTCCATGCAGGCAGTAGATGATGCGACCGCTAACCCTTGGTGTTACGCGGCTGTGGGCGTTCACCCACATGATACAGACGACATGGATGAGGACATTTTAGACTTGATTAAGGGTCTGTGCGGCAAGGAAAAAGTAATGGCAATTGGTGAAATTGGACTGGACTACCATTATGATTTTTCCGAGAGAGAGGCTCAGAGAAAGTGGTTCCGCTGCCAGATTCAATTGGCAAATGAGCTGAAGATGCCAATTATCATTCACAGCAGAGAGGCTGACGAGGACACTATGAACATTCTTAAGGAAGAAGGAGCCTTTTCCAAGGAACGTCAAAGCTGGTTTCCTAAGAGAAAGGGTCCAGATGGTGAGGAAATGCCGGACAGCAGGGTTCTCATTCACTGCTTCTCAAGCAGCCGTGAAATCGCTCGACAGTACGTTAAACTAGGTGCAACCATCGGCATCTGCGGGCCTGTAACTTACAAAAACAACCGCAGGGGTAAAGAAGTTGTAATCGATACACCTATTGAGTTTCTTGTGGTTGAGACCGACGCGCCTTATCTTACTCCTGAACCATTTAGGGGTAAAAAGAACAAAGCTCCCTACGTGGAGTACACTGCGCGCAAGGTGGCTGAACTGAAGGAAATGGACTACGAGGAAGTTGCTAAAATTACCTGCCAAAATGCGAAAAAATTCTTCGGAATATAGGGCAGGATTGTTTGACTCTTTTTGTGGTAGTGGTATAATAAATACATGAGAAAGATTGTAGAAGCCATCAAAAAATTTAGACTTATAGATAAAAATCAGCACATTGTATTGGGCCTCTCTGGAGGACCTGATTCAGTGTGCCTTTTTAATGTTCTCATGGACCTGGCAGAGGATATGAATCTTAATATTCATCCTGTTCATGTGAATCACAAGTTCAGGCCCAGAGCTGCGGAGCGGGACCAGAAGTACGTGGAAGAGCTTTGTAAGGCTAGAGGCGTAGAGTGCAGAAGCTTCATTTATGATTGCAATGCCATTGCTGAGGCTGAGGGCATTTCAAGCGAGGAGGCCGGAAGGAAAGCCCGGTATGAGGCCTTTGCTAAGGTTGCAGGCGGAATTTGTGAGTCGGGAGTGGCTCGGGATATGGTTAAAATTGCTGTGGCCCAGAATGCCGATGACCAGGCGGAAACCATACTGTTTAGAATTTTGAGAGGAACTGGGATCCATGGGCTTTCAGGCATCAGCTATGAGAGAACCGACGAGCATGGTTTTTCTATCGTCAGGCCGCTACTAGATGTTACTAAGGCAGAGGTTATGGGCTACTGTGAGGCGCATGGGTTGAAGCCCTGTATGGACCACACTAACAAGGAGCCAATTTACACACGAAATAAAATTCGCTTGGAGCTGATTCCTTATCTTGAGAAGGGGTATAATCCAAATATCCGCGAAACCTTGATTCGAATGGGGAAAACAGCTGCTTCTGATAGCGAATATATAGAGGAGCAGGCCCTGGCAGCCTATGATTCTATGGTAAAAAATGAGTCGGAACATTCGATTCTACTTGACGGCGATGCTCTGACCATGTGCCACAAGGCAATTAGGCGAAGGGTTATAAGCATTTCTCTCGGAAAGTTGGGCCTTCATGATGACGTGAGTTATGCCCATTTCGAGGAGCTGGAGAAGATTCTCCAAAGTGACAGTCCTTCAGCTAGGACAGATTTACCAAAAGGTTACTACGCGGTTCGCAACTACGGTGACTTGAAGATTTGTCGAGATGCGGGAGGCGCGGCAACTGCAGCAAGTATCAAAACCGCCATACTTGATAAAAATGAAGCGCTTCTTAGGTCCGAAGCATTGAAGTTGAGGACCGAAGGAGAAAATGGACGTGCCGGAAGGCAGTTGGCTTTGTTCGATTATGAGAAGATGCGTGAGGCCCTTGGTGACGGCTTTGAGAGCCGCGTTGTACTTGGCACCCGTGAGGCTGGAGATTACTTGCCATTAGGAGACGGTAGACGAAAGAAGATTCAGGATTATATGGTGGATCGCAAGATACCGAAGGACGAAAGAGACGAGGTGCAAATGGTAAAAACAGGGCACCAGGTGCTTTGGGTTCTACCACGAAATGACAAGGGTAGATTTTGCGGGATTTATAAGGTTGATGAAACTACAAAAAAGGTGTTTTGTATTGAAATTCCTTGCAATCTGTGATACAATCTATAGACTGTTTTTCAATGTGAATACACATATAAATAAAATTTTACATATACGGAAGGGGAAAAAAATTGAAAAGGCTAACGAAGAATATTTTAATTTACTTGCTTATTTTCTCTGTTGTTCTTGGTGCCGCATCATTTTATGGAGGCATGGGACAAGGAGCTTATAAGCAGGTGAAGTTCTCGACTATGGCAAACTACCTGGAAAAGGAAAAAGTATCAGAAGTATCAATTTCCGACAATAAAATCACTGCCAAGATTGATGACGATAAGTATGTATATGCTTATGCCAACAGTGTGGTAGAAATCAGCTACTTGGAAAATGAGTATATTTTCCCTCAGATGAAAGAGAACAAGATTAAGATGGAAACACCTAAACCAAGTTCGGGTTCTCTGATTATGAGCATGCTGCCTACATTGGTAATGATTTTGGCACTTGGATTCCTATTCTACATCATGATGAATCAGGGAGGAAATGGAAAGGCATTTTCCTTTGGTAAGAGTAAGGCCAGAATGTACAAGGGTGACGGAAAGAAGATTACTTTCGCTGATGTTGCTGGACTTGAAGAAGAAAAAGAAGAACTTGAGGAAATCGTTGACTTCCTTAAGGATTCAAGAAAGTACAAGGAGGTTGGTGCAAGAGTACCTAAGGGCGTACTGCTTGTTGGCCCTCCGGGAACAGGTAAAACTTATGTATCTAAGGCAACTGCAGGCGAAGCAGGAGTACCGTTCTTCACAATCAGTGGTTCCGACTTCGTAGAAATGTTCGTCGGTGTCGGCGCGTCTAGAGTAAGAGATTTGTTTGAGCAGGCGAAGAAGAATTCACCTTGTATTGTTTTTATCGACGAAATCGATGCTGTAGGTCGTAAGAGAGGTGCAGGCTTAGGTGGCGGCAATGATGAAAGAGAACAGACACTGAACCAGTTACTAGTTGAAATGGATGGTTTCGGTGAAAACTCAGGAATCATCATTATGGCGGCGACTAACAGACCTGACGTTCTTGACCCGGCACTTCTGAGACCGGGCAGATTCGACAGACAGATTGTTATAGGACTTCCTGACGTTAAAGGCAGAGAGGCAATTATCAAAGTTCACTCAAAGAACAAACCTCTCGCTGATGACGTAACTCCTGAAATTCTGGCTAGACGTACAATGGGGTCAACTCCTGCGGATATTGAGAATATCTTGAACGAGGCGGCTTTGATAACTGCTAGAAGAAACGGAAGATTCATCCGAATGGAAGAAATTGAGGAAGCTATCAGAAAGGTTGAAATGGGACCTGCTAAGAAGTCCAAGACAGTTCCGGAAGAGGACAGAAAGCTTACTGCTTACCACGAAGCCGGACATGCTATTGTTGCAAGATCCTTGCCTAAGCACTTGGATGTACACGAAGTTACTATTATTCCTAGAGGAAGGGCAGGCGGATACACAATGTACTTGCCTGAAGACGATAAGTTATTTGAAACTAAGCAGCAGATGTTTAACTACATTGTTTCCTGCATGGGTGGTAGAGTTGCTGAAAGTCTGAAACTGGATGATATTTCAATTGGTGCATCTGGGGACATTAAGCAGGCTACTAATGTTGCAAGAGAAATGGTTACTATGTACGGTTTCTCCGAAAAACTGGGTAATGTAAATTACGGCGGAGACGGAGAAGTGTTCTTAGGTAATGACTTTACAACAAGAAGCAACTACTCCGAGGATACTGCACAGCTTATTGACTCTGAAATCAGAAGAATTGTTAAGGAAGCATATGAACTTGCAGAAAAGATTCTGAAGGAACATGATGATGTTCTAGAGAACATTGCACAGGCATTGCTTCAGGTTGAAACAATCGACGGTAAGCAGTTCGAAGCTCTGTATACTAAGGAAATGGATGCAGAAACTCTGGTTCAGAAAGTCAAGGAAGAACAGGAAGCTAAGAAAAAGACTGATGCTGAGGAAGCTGCTGAATCAGAAAGACTTCGTAAGGAAGAGGAAGCAAAGGAAGCTGCTGAGCTGGCAAAATATGATGAGGACTACATGGGAGTCCATGGCAAACCGGGGGACAAGGCTGAAATTAGACCTGCAACTGAACCGGGCGAAGAAGCAGAGGATGAACCTGCAACTGAAGCAGGTGAAGCGCCTGAAGATGAGGTTGCAGATGAAGTAGGTTTTGATGGTGCTGAGGACAATGCAGAAAATGCCGACGCAGCTGAGACAGAACATGAAGCAAAAAGGGAAGACGGACTAGAGGACGATAAGACAGACGAAGAATAGAAGGTGCTTTATGAAAATTACAGTTAGTGATTGTTTGGGACTGGACGCCTATTCAGGAAGCGTTCTGGCCGGAGAAAAGAGAAACACAAGTAACAGGGTGCGTTCCGTATCCGTTATGGATGCACGTGATGCAGAAACTGCCGTGAAGCAGTGCGGTGTTAAAGATCAGATGGTTCTAACTTCATTTTATGGAATGGAGGATGACGAAAATACTCAGAGATGTGTTGTTGAGGGTCTTGCAGAGAAGGGCGTCAGTGCGCTGACAGTGTTTCATGCCAGCAGAAAGTCAGCTTTGATACGTGGACATCTTGATGACATAGGCCTTAAGGTCGGCCTGCCGATTATCTTTATACCTGATGACACGAAGGCTGAGTACGCTGACGCTATTGAGCAGATTATGGATAGTCTTCTTTATGGCGATAGCTTCAAGAATGGCCTGATTAACAACACGATTTTTCACCTCCTCAACTTTGAGAAGCATAAAACATTTGAGACCGCAGTTAGGAAGGCTGCAATCAGCAATGAGTTCCAAATGGTTCTTTTATCTAAGGATTTCAACCCATTGCTGACAGTTGAAACCAGACAGAAAGTTTCTATAGATGATGCCATTAAAAAGGCAAAGACAAGAGAATTTGAGAAATCTCTTAAGTATACTTTCATTGACGTAGATGGCGTAATAACCTATTGGGGAACTGTCAACATCGGCAATGAAAAGTGTTTCCTACTTCTTGTAGACAATGAGGACAACTACTCTCAGGGTGAGATGACTAAGCTGGCAGAGATTATTGAACTTGCCATTGGTATGTGGAAATATTCACCCGAAAGAGATGTTAAGGCTGAATTCATCAAAGCCCTCATAAGAAATAATAAGTCATTGGCTTATTCCTTAAAGGATGAGATTGGAGTTGCTGGCGATGATGTTCTCAGCGTATTTCATGCAAAGGGCATTAGCACTGAGCATGGTAATGACGTTATTCAAGAATATGAGAAGCAGGAAAAGATGTCAATTATCAGACTGGATGAAGGCGATGAAACTTATGGTATCGTCTTAAGAGCTGCAAAGACTAAGGCTCAGGAAGAGGATGAACCTGAAAAGGCAAAATGCCTAAGACTTTATGACCAGCTAAAAGCAGGCCAGAAGGGCGTTAGAATCTTCCACGCTACTGGAATTGACGGAATCGAGGGTGCAGGAGATGCTTTCAGACTTATTGGCGAGACATGGCCATTTGTTGAAAGTGTATTCCCTTATAAGCGTGTCTTCACTAAGTATGAACTGGCTCTTGTTTCTAACTGCATTAACCTGCAGGTTCAGGGCGGCTACATGAAGAAGACTTATATGGATCTTCTGGAACCTTTCAAGAAAGAAGTTGGCGAAAACAAGGCGAAACAGCTTCTTGAAACTCTTGAAACTTTCGTTCTTGATGCAGGAATGAACAGTGGAAAGACATCTGAATTCATGGGAATTCATACTAATACTGTTCAGTATCGTTTGAAGAAAATTAATGATATCTTGGGCGCTGAAATCACTGGAAATAGAGTTATTCCGGGATTGACTATGGCCCTTGCTTTGAAGAGACTGGACAGAGTCGTTAGATAGGGACGAGCAGCGAAAAATGCTGGCGTAGACGTCACGCAAGCGTAGCGAAAAATGCTGGCGCAGAGGTCACGTAAGCGCAGCGAAATCCCTGAAAAATATAAAAATTGGAGAAAGAAATATATGTTATTAGCTTTTGATGTTGGTAATAGTAACATCGTACTTGGAGTATTTAAAGACGGAGAGTTAATTACCAACTGGAGACTTGAAACTAATGTCCGTAAGAGTGCAGATGAGTACGGCATGATTGTAAACCAGCTTTTCGATTATGAGGGCTTGAAAACATCTGACGTTGAAGATGTAATTATTTCATCTGTAGTTCCATCAATGCTATTCACATTACAACATCTGTCATCAAAGTATTTTAACAAGCGTGCAATTACCGTTGAATCAGGGGTAAAGACAGGCCTAATTGTTAAGTACGACAACCCTAAGCAGGTTGGCGCTGACAGAATTGTAAATGCTGTCGCAGCACTTCATAAGTACGGCGGACCGCTAATTATCATTGACTTTGGTACAGCAACTACATTCTGTGCAGTAACAGAAAAAGCTGAGTATCTTGGTGGAACCATTGCACCGGGACTTAAGATTTCATCGGAGGCATTGTTTGAAAAAACCTCCCAGCTTCCTAGAGTTGACCTAGAAGAACCAGGACACACTATCTGTAAAAACACAATTCAGAGCATGCAGTCCGGTCTAGTTTATGGTCATATGGGAATGGTTGACTATGTTGTTAAGAAAATGAAGAAGGAACTTGCCGACCTTTCATCAGGTGAAAAACCTGTAACTGTTGTTGCAACAGGCGGACTTTCTACTTTAATTGACAGTGGCGTCGACTGCATAGACTATGTAGATAAAATGCTGACTTTAGAAGGTCTAGAACTGATTTATCAGAAAAACAAGAAAAATCATAAAGTTAATAAGGAAAAATGTTATGAATAAAGAGCTAAAAATAGGAAATGTAGAACTTGAAAATCCGTTTCTTTTGGCTCCACTGGCAGGAATTACTGACGCTCCCACCCGCAAGCTTTGCCGCAGGATGGGAGCGGCTTTAGTATATTCGGAAATGGTAAGCGGTAAGGGCTTGTATTATGGCGATAAAAAAACAGACCAGCTCCTCTTCGTGGATCCTGAGGAAAAACCTGTAGCTTTCCAGGTATTCGGCAGTGAGCCTGAAATCCTGGCCTATACAGCCCGAGAACTTGACTCTCGCGACAATGCCATTCTAGACATCAACATGGGGTGCCCAGTACCTAAAATTGTCAAAAACGGCGAGGGTTCGGCGCTCCTAAAGCGTGTGGACCTGATTTATGACCTGATCTGCGCCATGGTAGCCAATACACAAAAACCAGTAACGGCCAAAATCCGAATTGGCTTCGACGAGAAATCCATAAATGCCGTGGAAGCGGCGAAGGCTATTGAAGCTGGTGGTGCTGCAGCTGTTGCTGTTCATGGACGAACTCGAGAGCAGTATTACACAGGCGCAGCTGATTGGACCCAGATACGCGCGGTCAAGGAAGCTGTAAATATCCCAGTAATAGGAAATGGAGACGTTGTAGATGGCGCGTCGGCTATAAGAATGCTTGACGAGACAGGATGCGACTTTGTAATGGTAGGGCGCGGTGCCCTTGGAAACCCATGGATATTCAGAGAACTTGTGGCCTCTTGGCGAGGCGAGGAACTCCCTGCTCCGCCTACTGTGAATGAAAAGAAAGCTATGATGATCGAGCACTTCCAAATGATGAAGGAACTTAAGGGCGAGTACGCTGCGGTCCGTGAAATGAGAAAACACGTGGGCTGGTACATTAAAGGCATGCCAGGCAGCGCAGCTTTCCGCGGCCGAGTGAACCAAATTGATAATGCGGAGGAACTTGTTGCCGCTATAGAGGGAATCTAGAGGTGATGGAACTTGAATACTGTGTGAAATTTCAAGATTCCATGTTTACATTGAATTACATTGTGGTAAAATAATAACGATAAAGAAAGAACACAAAACTTAAGGAGGTAGATTATCATGAAATGGGTATGTACAGTTTGCGGATATGTTCACGAAGGAGACACTCCACCAGAAAAATGTCCAGTATGTAAGGTTCCAGCTGATAAATTTGTAGCACAGGAAGAAGGAAAGACAGAATGGGCTGACCAGCACGTTGTTGGTGTAGCACAGGGAGCTGACCAGGAAATCATCGATGGACTAAGAGCAAACTTTGAAGGAGAATGTTCAGAAGTAGGAATGTACCTTGCAATGTCAAGAGTTGCACATAGAGAAGGATATCCTGAAATCGGTTTATACTGGGAAAAGGCTGCTTTAGAGGAAGCAGAACATGCTGCTAAGTTTGCAGAATTACTTGGTGAAGTATTAACTGATTCAACTAAGAAGAATCTAGAAATGAGAATTGAAGCTGAAGCTGGCGCTTGCGCAGGCAAGAAGGCTCTTGCTTCCAAGGCTAAGCAGCTTAACCTTGATGCTATTCATGACACTGTTCATGAAATGGCTAAGGACGAAGCTAGACACGGCGCAGCATTCGAAGGCTTACTAAAGAGATACTTTGGCTAAGCCGTAAGTTGAATATTATAAGATGATTATAAAGAGAGAATGGAGAAATCTGTTCTCTTTTTTATGTCTTAGAGGCTATAAATCTGAATGGTTCGGAATAATATCGTAAGTAATTTGATAAACTTCTGAAAAATATTGACAAAGTTCCTTAAAATACGTAAGATGTATGTAAGATATTGCGGAACGGAGTGATAAGCATGGATGAAATGATGTATGTTAAGGATGTAGCAAAGCTTTGGGGCATTACGGAACGACAGGTTACGAGTCTTTGTCGAGACGGGAAAATAGACGGTGCGTACAAGGATGGAAAGCGCTGGTTGATACCTGAAGATGCAGATAAGCCTGATGATAACAGAATTAAAACAGGTGTTTATTGCAAAGATAAGTTGATAGAAAGATTACCGTTGCCTATTGGTGTATCGGATTATAGCTTGGCTTCGTCAGAGTACTATTATGTCGACAAAACCATGATGATCAAGGACTTTATAGATGAACGACCTATGGTGGCACTGTTTACAAGACCTAGACGTTTTGGAAAAACCTTAAATATGGATATGCTTAGAACTTATTTTGAAATTAGTGATAGGGACACCTCAGTCCTTTTCCGCGACAAGAAGATTTGGAACTGTGGGCAGAAATATCGCGATTTTCAAGGCAAATATCCTGTAATCTTCCTATCGTTTAAGGACGTGAAATTTGAAACATGGAACGAGACCTTTGCAACATTACGGAAGATTATTGCAAGGGAAGTACAACGGCATGAAGAAATAAAACACATGATGAGAGATAATGCATATGACATGGCTCTGTATGAAAGTATGGCAGGAAATCAGTCTGATGAAGCCCAGTTAGTTTCATCACTAGGAGACCTATCTTATCTGCTTCATAAATATTATAACACTGCGCCTATTATTATCATTGATGAATATGATACACCTGTACAACAGGGCTACGTTAAGGGATTTTATGACGAAATCATAGGATTTATGCGAAACTTCTTTTCCAATGGGTTTAAGGATAATCATAACTTAAGCTTTGGTTTTTTAACCGGAATACTAAGAGTTACTAAGGAAAGCATTTTCAGTGGAATGAATAACTTGGCAATTTATTCTGTGTTGGATAGCAAGTATAGCAAGTACTTTGGCTTTACCTCAGAAGAGGTAAAACAAATGGCTAAGTATTACGGAGTAGCTGATAGATTTCATGAAATTGTTCAATGGTACAATGGATACAAATTCGGAAATATAGATATTTTCAATCCATGGTCAGTGGTAAATTATTTCAGCAATGAATGTGAGCCGAGGGCGTACTGGGTTTCTACAGGCAGTAACGATGTGATTGGTGAGGTACTGGCTAAGGCTGACGCTGAAATATATGATAAATTGACATCACTAATAAAAGGTGGAACTTTTGTGAGTCTTATCGATACCGGCGTAATTTATCCTGAAATAAAGGAAAACCCTTCAACTATTTATAGCTTTCTTATTGTTACAGGATACTTGAAGGTTTTGGAAAAGAAGCTTTCTGTTAATGGGGATTATATGTGTGAAGTGGCGTTACCTAATAAGGAAATTGCTCAGGTTTATAATAGAGAAATACTGCGAAAGCTTGAGCCAATGATAACGCCGTCTACAGCCATAGCTATTCAGGAAGCAATTTTTACAGGTAATCAGCTCAGGTTAAAGGAAGAAGTGGAGAAGCTATTAAAACAATCTGTAAGCTTCTTTGACACAGCAAATGAGAACTTTTACCATGGTTTTATGCTAGGGTTGTGCGCTTTGATGGGCGACGCATTTGTAACATCCAATAGAGAGTCCGGTGAAGGACGTTATGATATTCAGCTGAGACCGAAGGATGAAAGACTTCCGGGGGTTTTGATTGAGCTAAAGGCAGCGAAGAAATGCGGAGATGAGGAACTAAAGGCATTGGCTAGAAACGCTTTGCGACAGATAAATGATAAGAAATACGATATAGAACTAGAGACGGCAGGAATCGGAAATATTTATAAATACGGCGTTGCGTTTTGCGGAAAGAACGTGGAGGTTGTGGAGGTTGTAGTATCCTAAGAATGTGTTTTCGCTGTATGCTTTATGCATAACAATGTAGGTCCTCTCGATGATAAAATGAATACGTGTGCATATCAGTCCGAAAAGCTGAATTGGCCTTTGCATCTCACCTAGCACACCTCTTTTCGAAGATGTCATGGTTGATGAAGGCTTGCCACGTAGCAGCATGGTGCGTGGCGGACTGAGGCAACACTAAATACTTGAATTTAAAGACCCCTGCGTATTAAGGCAGGGGTTGCTTATTATGGTCGGGATGACAGGATTTGAACCTGCGGCCTTTGCGTCCCGAACGCAACGCTCTACCAAGCTGAGCCACATCCCGTTTGCATAGTTTATTCCAAAACAGGCTCGCCGTGGTCGAATAGGTCTGTATTCAACTGAAGCAGGCTGTGACCGTGGGTAAGTGCAAAAATGATAATACTGTCTCGATGGGAACGCACGTAAAGCGGAGCGAAACCGCTTTCCTTAAGCAGATTCTGAGTCTCTATGAGAGTTGTATTAAGAGCAAAACATATGCACAAAAGCTTGTCCCTAGATGGTCTTCTTGTACCAGAAAGAATCTGGTAAGCGTAAACCTCGTTGAGATTACTGCGCTTTACAACATCAGACTTCGCAAGTCCCTTAGCAGCCATGAGCCTGGCAAGTTGATCAGATAAACAACAATCGGAGAGTTCGTCCTGATGTTCATCTAAAAAAGAGTCTATGGATTTACTTCGTTTAAGTTCATTTTCAAGAAATGAAGTTGTTTTCTTCGGTAGAGTCGACATATTTTAAGCTCCTTCATAACAATATTCTACCACGGGAAAAGGCACTGTTGAATATGCCCTCCACCGTTAGTTGTACCTAATATTTTAGCATTTTGCATAAAGAAGTTGTTATGCACTGTGCTAAAAAAGGTGGCGCCAAAGACCATAATATACTAGCGAAAAACACTTTATTATGGTAAAATTTTAATCGAAATTATTAATAAAATCATGCATTGGAGGACAAATATGCAATTTAAATCAGTACTTCAGGAATATGAAAAACGCGGAAATATCCTGAAGCACAACCTAGGTGAGAAGTCCCAATGCAAACTTTACGAAATGGAGAGCACTGAAGGTAAACCTTTCGTGCTGAGAGTTTACGACCACCCGGTCGAAGCATATGCTACACTCGAAGCTCGCTCCTGCCCACACATACCTAAGGTTATCAAAACAGACTTAATCGACGACATCTTCGTCGTCGAGGAGAAGTTTATCGACGGAGTTTCCCTATGGGAAATGATTTCCGGTGGCACGCGAATGGAAGAAAAACGTGCCACAGAAATTATGAATCGTCATATAACGATGAGACTGCAATTTCAATGGATAACGCAGATAAATCTATAGGGACAATTAGCGTATGGGACGAGACTTATGAGGGATGGCTACTTAGCTCAGAAGGCTGCAAGCCAGGGGCGACAGGATATATTCACGCTGAAAAGGATGGAAAGCACTACGCGCTTCCTGTAATTATTACAGGTCAGCCAACTAGCGCATATACTAAGATTCCAGATGTCAGAAACTTAGCTGACGGATATATTCCGGAACAGAATATTAAGGGAACTAATATACGAGAAGCAATCCCGGTGGAATATGAAAAAGGTTAAGGACCATCCTAAATGGCCGTGGAGTGTTTTTGAAATGACTTACAAAAACGACGAAGGCGGAACGGAAGACTTTAGAGTGCAGACCAATGACTACACTTTGGTGTTCCATTATACGGAGAAGTAGGTAATAAAATGGGTGAAAAAATGCGTCTGGATAGACTTCTTGCCGAATGTGGCGAGGGTACCAGAAGTGAGGTAAAAACATATATAAAGAAGGGCCGCGTTTCTGTCAATGGTGCGGTCGTTAAGGATAATGGCCTAAAGGTTGACTTGGCTGAGGATGAGGTGATATTCGGAGGCCACCGAGTGGTCTATGAGAAATTTAGATATTTTATGCTGAACAAACCTCAGGGATGTGTCAGCGCAACTCGAGATGGTTTAAGTGCAACGGTGCTAGATCTTTTGAACGGGGAAATCACTCGCGACCTTTTTCCTGTAGGAAGACTCGACAAGGATACCGAAGGATTTCTTCTAATAACTAACGATGGTCAACTGGGGCACGAACTTTTGTCACCACGTAAACATGTCGATAAATGTTATATTGCTTGTGTAACTAAAGCACTTGAGCCAGCGCAGATTGAGAAGTTCAGACAGGGCGTCGATGTAGGGGATGACAAGCTGACCATGCCGGCAGGAATTGAGCTAGTAACAGGTGCGGCCGCGACACCATATGAGGTGGCTGCCGCTGCAGCTGGAATTATAAGGCGCTCAGGCGCCACTGAGAAGTACGGCGAGAGCATGGCCGGCTTTCAGGAAACCTATAAGGTAACACTTCAAGAAGGACGCTACCACCAGGTAAAGCGTATGTTCGAAGCCTTTGGAAGCAAGGTTGTGTACCTTAAACGAATTTCAATGGGCGACGTGTGCCTGGACGAAAGCTTAGCTCCAGGAGAGTACAGACGATTGACTGAGGATGAGGTGGAAGCGCTGAGACGATAAGAAACGCGAAATGACCTGGATGCGTTGAAACACCGGGATACCCAAAAGCTAAAGAAATAAAAAATCCGCAGATTATATTGAGTCTGCGGATTTTTGTATAGAACACTTGTCGAGCGGACATCGTCTTCTAATAAAACAACTTGGTGTATTCTGTACGTGTATCAGCTATGTGGTAGATATAGACCTCATCGTCTATAATGCGATAAATTGCAACATGTTTTTTACATATAAGCATTCGATAGCCTAGCTCGTTTAGCCAATCATCTGGTGTCAGAGACCCTGATTCTGGAAAGCCCTCAAGATGCTGGATGCGATTAAGAATACTGTTCGTGACTTTCAATGCAGTTTTGATATCAAATTGCATATAATACCAGTCTTCAATTTTCTTTAAATCCTCCAATGCTGTTGGAAGAATATTAATATTATGCTTCACCCAATCTCTCCTCTAACAATTTCCTAACATCTGAAATATTCAAACTTTTAGCTCCGTCGAGTCTCTCCTGTTCAGCTTGCAATACTTTTGCACGTAGTTTCAGTATTTCTTCTCGCTTTTCAAATGCCTCGAGGCTCATAACAACTAAGTCGCCCTCGCCATTTTTAGTAATATAAATGGGCTCTTTTGTTTCTTTTGCCAAGTTAGAAATAGCCGAATAATCGTTTCTTAATGAAGCGGATGGTTTTATTATCATCAACAGCACCTCCATATCTTTATCTTGATAAGATTATATCATTTTAATTATATTCGTCAAGAGGGCGATCGAAGCACAAGGAATTTCAAGGGCACTGGGCCTGCTACGCCTAGCCTACAGCAGCTTCTTTATCCCCTGATCAAGGCTATCTAAAGTCAGCTCAAACATTGGGAAGACCTTGCGGATTTCGGCAATGGTAAAGCGGCCGCGGACGTAGTCCCAGCGGCCAGAAGTTATTGGGTTGAGCCAAATGGATTTTTCATACTGACGTCGCATTCGGCGAAGCCAGTCGATGCCAGGGTCTTCGTTGTAGTTGTACCAGTTGATATTGCCACCTGGATACATGAGCTCGTAGGAAGACATAGAAGCATCGCCTACGATAATTACCTTGTATTCGCTACCGAAGTTTCCAAGAACCCAGTCTGTGTCTACCCAGTCACCGTAGCGACAAAGAGGAGTTGTGTAAAGCTTCTCATAAATGCAGTTGTGGAAATAAAAGGTCTGCAGATCCTTCAGGTGGGTTGATTGGTGAAGCGCCTGGAAGAGCTGGTTTATGAGCTCGGTATGCTTCCACATGGAACCGTCAGAGTCGATTAAAAGAAGAAGCTTGACCGTGTTTTTACGGGGCTTTTCGTAGACCAATTTCAAAAGCCCGGCGTTATCACCTGTGGCTTTTATAGTCCCTTCCACGTCTAGCTCGGTTTTTGCCGAGTCGATTCGAGAAGAAAACTGACGCAGTTTTCGGAAAGCCATCTGAAACTGCCTTATATTCAATTCAGTATCCTGACGGAAGTCGCGGAATTTGCGCTCGCCAGCGATTTTCACAGCAGACATGTGACGGCTTTCTCCGCCTACACGGATGCCTTGAGGATTGTAACCACCGTGACCCATGGTGGAGGTTCCGCCTGTTCCAATCCAATAATTTCCCCCGTCGTGTTTTTCCGTTTGTTCCGCTAGACGCTCCTCAAACATTTTCATTAATTCATCTAGGTCGTGCTTTTCCAAGCCTTCAGGCATGTCGTCCAAAGACCTTTCTAGCTCGTCGTGAGAGAGCCACTCCATGAGCTCAGGCGGAAGGTCTGAGATGGTTTTGATACCCTTAAAGTACGACATGAAGCCGGCGTCAAACTTGTCGTAATCGGACTCTTTCTTCACCAGCACATTGCGGGCGAGGAAATAAAAACCCACTAGGGAGTTTTCTGCCATACCCTTGTCCAGGGCCTCCATAAGCAAAAGCCACTGGTCTGTGGAGACTTTTAGGCCAGCGTCACGGAGGGCGTACATGAATTTAATAAACATTTCGGTATGCCTTTACGTAATCAATGTCTTGGTTTTTCTTTAACAAAACTCCCACGTATGGGATTCTTTCGCAGATTTCATCTACATTAACCCCCGTCAGCTGCAGAGCCTGAATCCAGTCAAGAAGCTCGGAAGTGCTTGGTTTCTTCATAATTTGCTTCATGCTACGGATATCGTAAAAGGCACGGATGGCGCTGTCTACCAGTTTTTTATCTAAATCGCCGAAGTGAACGCGGATGATTTCCTCGATTTTTTCTTCATCAGGGAAGTCGATATAGTGGAAGATGCATCTTCTTAGGAAGGCATCGGGAAGTTCCTTTTCTGCATTAGATGTGATGATTACGATGGGACGGTGCTTAGTACTAATAGTCTCATGAGTTTCATTAATATAGAATTCCATTCTATCCAGTTCCCATAGCAGGTCATTTGGAAATTCCAAATCGGCCTTGTCAATTTCGTCGATTAAGAGGACAACCTGCTCATCTGAAGAGAAGGCTTCGCCTAGTTTCCCAAGTTTAATGTACTGGCTGATGTCTTCTACATTTCCTTCGCCGAATTGGCTATCGTAAAGTCTCTGAACAGTATCATAGACATAGAGTCCGTCCTGAGCTTTAGTTGTGGATTTGATTCCCCATATAATCAGCTTCATATCCAGGGCCTCGGCGATGGCTTCTGCCAGCTGAGTTTTGCCAGTGCCTGGTTCACCCTTTACCAAGAGAGGTTTTTCCAGAGCGATGGCAACGTCTACAGCGTTCATTAGCTCGCGAGATGCAACATATCTATCACTACCTGTAAATCTTTTCATATTAATAAATTACTCCTTATCTATATAAAAACTATACAATATTATACCCATCACCGTCACAATTGCAAGTTTATGAGGAAGTTTTTCTCTATTTTTTCTCACTCAAAGGGTCACTTTTTAATTCCACACACCTTGCCGATTTTCGAAAAATGTGATAGCATATAAGTCTATGAAAACGTTGAAATGAGGGGAAAATGGTGACTAAAAGCAAAAAAAATTTTAACTATGTAGCTGTGATATTTTTCATGGTCTTGTTTCTGGTTTTGACATCAGAAACAGCTCATGCAGGAAATGTTGATAGGCATGAAATTACTAAGGGACTTAAGTCTGTAGGAACAGAACTTGTGGACACATTGGAGTCGTCCAATGTAGGATCCTTGGGGGATTATGTTAAAGTGAGCTGCAATGGATCCAATGTGAGAATAGAGGGAAATACGTTGCTGCCACCCATAGGTTATGACGAATACCGCATAAAAATTGTGGAGCAGACTGGTTGGGGAACACACAAGATTGTTTCATCTATGAAATCAACCTATAACGATGGGCGATATTATTTCAGTGGAAATGTGAGCGTGACGGGACTGCCTGATGGTGAATACAACATCTTCCTTTATAGAGGATCCGACACGAGAAGATTCTACAGAAATTGTGTGCTGGTTATAAAAGATGGAGCTGCCGGAATACAGAGATATGAGAATGTTTTGCAGCTTAATGAGGAAGCAAATCACATTATGAGTCAGTACGACCATTGCAATAGCTTCCTTGACACTAGACTGACAGATATTTACCTTATGATGAGAAGAAGAACTGGGGCAAGCGGCTCCAAGTTGACCTTCGCCGAGGTGGATTATGTTAAAGCTGTTGCTGACAGAGTAACTAGATTTGCAAACAATGATTATGAGAAAGCGTTCCAGATTCTGAAGTATATTGACGACAACTATTACTACGACAGAGCTAATGCCTCAAATGGTAGGGCGATTACGAATCCGGCGGTTTTGATAGAGAGGTTCGAATCTGGGCAGGAAGCGACGACTAACTGCCTGGGATACGCGGCGCTGTTTGCGGCTCTTGCACGTGCCGAGGGCATTCCAACCAGGGTGCTCTATGGGGTTCACAGAATGGACTCATGTTGGACGCTTAAGTCCAATCTCAAAACTTCCAACCACCATTGGACTGAGTTTTACTACAATGGTCGCTGGATAATGGCTGATGCTGATGTGGGAGCTGGAAAATATAAGGAAGTTGATGGAGAACTTTCCCTTACAGATAGAGTTCTCAGTTACACCTTCTTTGACGCTACACCAGAGCAGATTGCCCAGAATTACATTATCTTGGGTATATATAAGAAGCCTACACTTGAGACACCAGAGGTGAAAATCAAGCATACACAGGCAGGAGATAATCGTCTTTACTGGAATGAAATTGAAGACGCAACAAAGTATACCATTTATAGAAGTGATACTAAGTATGGGGAATATACTGAGCTAAAAACAGTAAAGACCAAGTATGCAACAGACTTCACTGCAGAACTGGGAAATAAGTATTATTACCGAGTTGTGGCAGCATCAAGAAATGTCAATAGAGAAGCTTCTCCTATGAGTAATATTGTATGGGGAACTGACAAGCTAGCTACGCCAATTATTGATGCAAACGCTACTAAGAATAATATAAATATATTCTGGGAGTCCATTGAGGGCGCTGCGGGATATAAGATTTATAGAAGTACAATGAAAAAAAGCGGATATAGGGTCATTGGAAGTTTTGATGTGGAGATTGAAACACCTGACGTTCCGGATGTGCCTAAGACACCAGATTTGCCTGGAAGACCTGAGGGAACGGACACCTTAGTTACACCGGGAGAAGACGGCGGTGAAGGCAGTGATAGCGTAACAACGCCAGACACTCCAGACGATGAACCGGGTTTCGTAAGTGAAACTCTAAAATACGTTGACAAAACTGCCAAGAAGGACACTGTCTACTACTACAAGGTGGTTGCAGTGCACAGCAACCACCTTGCGAATTCTGCAATGAGCGATTATGTATCCGCAAAAAGGTTTACTTTTAAGTGAAATATAGTATAATTGTATCTGTATATGTATATTTAGACGGAAGGTAGATAGCATGAAGAAATTAAAAAATTTAGTACTGCTGACCGTTCTGGCTGTTACAATGATTTCACTGTGCGGATGCAACACTTATAGCAATTTCGTTCACGAGTTTTTCCACGAAAGCGGAGAGGCGAGCGAAACCATAAAAATTGGAATAATTGAACCGCAGACAGGTAAGGACAGTGCCTACGGTAATGAGGAACTCGAAGGCTTCAGGATTGCCAATAAGCTGGCGCCGGAGGTCCTTGGAAAGCAGGTAGAATTAATTTACGCAGACACTCAAAGTGATATGGATGTTACAGAGGCAACGGTTAAGGAACTTATTGACAAGAAACCGGCCGTGGTGCTTGGAGGCTACGGAAACGTGGTTTCTCTAGCGGCATCAAGTTTGCTTGGACCGGCCAAGATACCGACTATTGGAACGAGTTCAACCAACCCGCTTATAGCCGATAATAACGATTATTACTATAGAGTTGGACTTGCTGAATCGACTCAGGGCAAGATTATAGCTGACTTTATCGTCGATTATATGAAGCTTGATAGTACTGTTTTGGTGAAGGTTAAGGGCGACGAGACCACGACTCCTATGAATGGAAAATGCCTTAATAGGATGGAAGCAAGAACAGACAATGAGAACTCGGTAAAGGACATAATTTATATCGATCAGTCAACTCATGATTACACGAAGTATGTGGATAAAATAGAGGCTAGCGGAGTTAAAGTTGTGTTTATGCCTGTGGGATATACCATTGCTGAGGGAGTTTTTAAGGAAGTGGACAAGCGAGGACTTGACATTACCTTTATCGGCCCCGAAAGCTGGCATGATCTTGAAATGACAGCAATCGCACTTAAGTATCCAACTATTAAGATTGCGGCAGTTTCCGACGTGGTTCACGTAGATGAGGCGAATGAAGTTGGCGATGAAGCAACGAAAAATGTTGAGACCACATCTTTATATGACAAGCTGAAGGAAGAGTACACCAAGGCATACGGCGAGGTTGCACAGGTTCCAACAGGAACGGCCCTAGCTTTTGACGCATATATGATAGCGATCAAAACCATCAATGACGCGGGTTCCGTTGATTCAGAGGCAATCAAGGCACAGTTAGATAAGATAAAGAATTATCCGGGTGCATCTGGAGATATTACCTTTAACGAGAACGGTGAAGCCTCCAAGGCTATAAATATCGACTTGTTGGTGGATAAGAAGTTTGTAACTGTTTACACAGGAAAGTAATTAATAAATATTAAACTCATAAGAAAATTAATTGAAAAGGAGAAATAAAAATGGAACAGAAAGTAAGAGAAGCTTTAGAACAGATCAGACCAATGCTACAGAGAGACGGTGGAGACATCGAATTAGTTGAAGTAACACCAGACAACGTAGTAAAAGTAAGACTTCAGGGACACTGCGCAGGATGCCCAGGTGCAAGAATGACTCTTGAAGGAGTAGTTGCAAGAATCCTTAAGGAAAACTACCCTGAAATCGTAGCAGTAGAAGCAGTGTAAGCTGTAAGTGCCATGAAATATTTAGATTTAATAGAAGAGAACAAGGACCTGCAGCTTGAAACACTGCAGGAACTTGTGTCTATAAGAAGTGTAAAAGAAAGCCCAGTAACTACAAAAGAGGGAGAAGTATATCCGTTCGGAGAAGGTATACAGAAGTCCTTTGAATTTATTCTCAAAAAAGCTGAGGAAATGGGTTTCACTACAGAAAACGTAGATAACTATGGCGGACATATTGATTATGGATATGGCGAGGAAACAGTTGGAATTATCGGCCATCTTGATGTTGTAACAGAAGGTGACGGATGGGCTTTTGACCCATATAGCGGAGCTGTCTCCAATGGATATATTTACGGTCGTGGAACTACAGATGACAAGGGCCCAGTAGTTGCGGCTCTTTTTGCCATGAAAGCACTTAAGGACTCAGGCTATGAACCGGCAAGAAAGGTAAGACTAATTCTTGGTCTAGATGAAGAGACAGACTGGGAAGGAATGGATTATTATTTCTCAAAGGTAAAGCGACCAGACTTCGGTTTCACACCTGATGCAGATTTTCCTGCAATTAATGGAGAAAAAGGGATCTGCAACTTCCATATTGTAAAGAAGCTGGAAAAGAACCAGAATAAGGGACTGGAGTTAACTCGTCTTTCAGGTGGCGCAGCGAAGAACATTGTTGCTGAAAGGGCTAGAGCTGTAGTAAGAGCAGAGGATAAGGAAAGATATGCTCTTATTAGAACGCAGGCAGAAAACTTCCGTAAAGAAAAGGGCCTATCTCTTCATGTAAAAGGCGTAGGCAAATCTCTTGAGATTACGGCAGAAGGAAAGGCTGCTCACGGGGCAACTCCTGAGAAAGGTCTTAACGCAATTTCTATTCTCATGGAATTCCTGGGTGGCTTGAATTTCAGCAATGATGACGTAAATAGCTTTGTTGAATTCTATAATAAATATCTAGGCTACATGGTAAACGGAGAAGGCTTCGGAGTTGACTTCAGTGATGACAAGTCCGGTAAGCTTACTCTTAACGTTGGCATAATTGAGCTGGATAAGGAAGCTATAACTATTGAAATCAATTTAAGATATCCGATTTCATATGATGGAGAACAGGTTTATGAGAAAATTACGCCTGTAATTGACCAGTATGATTTAGGTCTTGTGAAGGTTTCAGAAGATAAGCCTATTTACATGGATCCTGAAAGCCCAATGGTAAAGACTATGGTTGACAGTTACGTTAAGTTTACTGGAGATACAGTAAACAAACCTAAGGTTATTGGAGGCGCAACTTATGCAAAAGCTTCTCCAAATATTCTAGGATTCGGAGCACAATTTAGAGACGACGAAGACCTGATGCACCAGTGCAACGAAAGACTTTCTCTAGAGAGATTCTATCTTGCAACAAAGATTTATGCTCAGACAATTTATGACCTGACACAGCCAGATTTTAAATTCAAGCCAGATGACACTTTAGCAGACACTGAAAGATAGGCAGGTGGCTCTGTGAGAGAAGTTTTGATAAAAAATGAAGAAGACACTAGGGCCTTTGGACTGGAGCTGGCAAAAAATCTAAAGCCTAACACTGTAGTGGCTTTAATCGGAGATTTGGGAACAGGCAAAACCACCTTATCTAAGTATATTGCCGAGGGCCTTGGTGTTAAAGAGACCATAACTAGCCCGACTTTTACGGTGGTTTTAGAATATCATTCAGGAAGATTGCCTTTTTACCATTTCGACGTATACAGGGTCAATGACCCCGATGACCTGTTCGAAATCGGCGCAGAGGAGTATTTCTACAAAGGCGGAGTGTCTGTTGTGGAATGGGCTGATCAGGTGGCAGAAATTCTGCCAGACGATACTCTCTGTATTTTCATAGAATATGGGGAAAAAGAAGGAGAAAGAATCTATAAATGTACATTTTAGCAATTGAAACCACAGGGCCTTTAGGCTCTGTGGCAATTATAGACGAAAAAGGAAAAGTGAATCAGATGATTTCCGGAGAGGAAATGAATCATCTTAGGGATCTTATGCCTATGGCCCAGCGCCTAACAGCTGAGCTGGGCATTTCTCCAAAGGATTTAAGCGCAGTTGCAGCATCGGTGGGCCCTGGCTCCTTTACGGGAATCAGAATCGGCGTGGCTACGGCAAGAGCTCTGGCTCAGGCCTTGGGAATTCCGGCCATTGCAGTAAAAACCTTGGATTCCTTTAAGGTAAAATGCAATGGAAATGCCGTAATTGCACCGATTTTCAACGCCCGCAGAGGCCAGGTTTACGGCGGCGTTTTCGGCGAAAATGGGGAAGATATACTTGCCGGCGGACCATATATGCTGGAGGATGTTTTAGCCGCTATCAAAACCGAATTAGAGGCAAGATTCTCAGATTCTCCTTGCGGTATGCCTATGACTACTAAGGTAATTTTCTATGGGGATGGAATTGACGCCTATGAGGAAAGACTGGATCAGTTTGCTGGGGAGCTGGCGGAAGCTAGAACTGCGGCGATGATTGAGAAGGCACCAAAGGGCGAAAGATACCAGTGTGCGGAAATGACAGCTGAGGCGGCTTTGATATTATATAATGAGGGCGAGAGACTGTCTGCAGAGCAGCTTCTGCCGGACTACATGAGAGCTACAGAGGCGGAGCAGAAGCTTAAGGACGGGACTTTGGCTAAGGAACGTGCGGCGAAGATGGCGCGTCTCATGGGCGAGGCCAAGGGTGGACGCCATGGTAGAGCTGACGAAGGCAAGGGCAGATAATATGGCTGAGCTTATAGTAAGAGAGGCTAGGCCGGCGGACCTTGAAGAAATCGCTGAACTTGAGGTAAGGTGTTTTTCGGCGCCTTGGTCTAGGGAGGCTTTGGAACATGATATGATTAGCAACGCCATGTCTAAGTACATTGTGGCGGAGTTTGAAGGAAAAGTAGTTGGATATATGGGCTTTTGGAATATTGTAAACGAGGCCCATGTTAATAATGTTGCCGTTTCACCTGATTATAGAAGGCTTCACATTGGAAGCGCTATTATAGATACGTTTTTGAAGTTTTGCGACGAAAACGGTTTCTATGGGGAAACGTTGGAGGTCAGAGTTAGCAACAGCCCGGCAATTGGGTTATATGAGAAATTTGGTTTTGAAGAAGCTGGCGTCAGACCTGGGTATTATGAAGACGGTGAGGACGCTTTGATAATGTGGAGAAATTAAAGATGAAAGACGGAAAATTTTTAACGCTTGCAATTGAGTCGAGCTGTGATGAAACGTCTGTGGCCGTGGTGGCTGACGGAAGAAACGTTATGAGCAATATCATTTCTTCACAGATTGACATTCACACGGCTTTCGGCGGGGTGGTGCCTGAAATTGCATCCAGACATCATTTACAGAATATGAATACAGTGGTGGGCCAGTCTCTTGAAGAGGCGGGGGTCACTTTAGATGATATAGATTTAATCGGCGTGACATATGGACCGGGCCTCGTTGGGGCTCTTCTTATGGGTGTGGCTACGGCTAAGGCCATTGCTTTTGCAAAGGGAATTCCTCTAGTTGGAGTTAACCATATGCATGGTCATATTAGCGCAAACTTTATTGAGCATAAGGAGCTGGAGCCGCCGTTTATGAGCCTGGTGGTTTCGGGCGGTCACACAAATATTGTTGAAATGAGCGACTATGGGGTTTGTAAGGTTCTTGGCGGAACTAGGGATGACGCTGTAGGCGAAGCTTATGACAAGGTTGCCAGAGTAATCGGACTTGGTTACCCAGGGGGGCCGAAAATAGACAGAGTTGCTAAGGAAGGAAATCCTGAGGCAATTCAGTTTAAGAGAGTTTATCTTGAAAAGGGCAGCAAGGATTTCAGCTTCAGCGGTCTAAAAACAGCGGTGCTCAATTACCTGAACACGGAAAGACAGGCTGGCAGAGAAATCAATGTGCCTGATGTTGCGGCAAGCTTCCAGGAAGCTGTAATCGAGGTTATTGTGCACAAAACCATGGAAGCTGTAACCGAAGCTAAGCAGGATAAATTGGTCCTTGCAGGCGGCGTTGCTGCTAATTCAAGGTTGAGAGCGGAACTTTCCCACGCATGTGAGAAGGCGGGCGTGAAGCTTTATGTTCCAAGCCCTGTGCTATGCACTGACAATGCGGCAATGATCGGCTGCGCTGCATACTATAAATATAAGGCCCAGGGGGCCGACGGTCTGGATTTAGACGCTTATCCGGGCCTTGCAATCTAGTAACGGAGTGTAATGATGATAGTTTTATCAGCAAAGGATATAGGGAAAACATATGGTGTGGACACGATTATTGAAAACGTGTCCTTTCACATTAATCAGGGTGACAGAGTGGGAATCGTCGGCGCTAACGGTGCCGGAAAAACGACTCTGCTGAACATTCTTGCAGGTGAGATTTCCAACGATGCGGGGGAGATTTACATCTCTCAAAACACCACCGTTGGATACCTAAAGCAGAAGGACCAGTTCAACAGTAACAGCACTGTCGTTGAAGAGGTTGAGAAGATTTTCACGGATATGAGAGCCATGGAGCAGGAGATGACGGACTTGACTCAGCAAATCAGCGAGGAAAGCGATGATCCCAAGGCTGTGGAGATTCTTATGGACAGGTATTCTCGCCTTCAGGACACTTACAAAAACCGAGGCGGTTACACCTACAAAAGTGAGATGAACGGCGTGCTCAACAGCATGGCATTCGGCCCTGAATTTTACGATAAGAAAATAAGCACATTGAGCGGTGGCGAAAGAACTAGGTTGGCTCTGGCCTGCCTCCTTCTATCAAAACCTGATTTGCTCTTTTTAGACGAACCGACTAACCACCTGGACATAGGCACTTTAAAGTGGCTAGAACAGTATCTGAAGGGATATAAGGGGACAATTGTAATAGTCTCCCATGACCGTTATTTCTTAGACCAGATGGCAAATAGGATCTTTGAGGTAGAGCATCACAGACTTCACTGCTATGAGGGCAATTATAGCCAGTATGCGGAGAAGAAAAGAACTCTTCGCGAGGCGGAAATGCGTGCATATAACAAACAGCAGACTGAAATACGTCGCCAAGAGGACATGATTCGCCGCTTCAAGCAGAGGGGTACTGAGAAGCTGGCAAAACGAGCGGCCTCTCGTGAGAAACGCCTGGAGAGCATGGAGCGCCTTGAACGACCTGAAGCCGCTGTTGGCAAGATGAAAATCCGCTTCAAGCAGGAATTCCAAAGCGGTAATGACGTAATTCACGCTGAGAATCTATCAAAGTCCTTTGGCTTTGGAGCACAGAGAAGGGAGCTTTTCCACGGAGTTGGTTTTGATATTAAGAGGGGCGAGCGCATTTGTATCGTTGGTCCTAACGGCGTTGGAAAAACCACTCTTTTGCGTATGATTATGGAGGAAATTTCGCCTGAGAGTGGGTTCATTAAAATCGGCCACAACGTGCAGTTCGGCTATTATGACCAGGGGCAGATGCTTCTTAATAATAGCGCAACTGTCATGGATGAAGTGCACGATTCTTACAGGCTTTATAAGGACAGTGAGATTCGTTCGATTTTGGGGCGTTTCCTCTTTAAAAACGATCAGGTTTTTCTCAATGTCGGTTCTCTTTCTGGCGGTGAAAAGGCGCGTCTTTCTCTGCTGAAGTTGATGATGAGCGGGGCTAATGTTTTGATTCTGGACGAGCCCACAAACCACCTGGATATTGATTCTAAGGAGGTTTTTGAAGAGGCTCTAATGGATTATCCTGGCACTGTCATCGTCGTGTCTCATGACCGTTATTTCCTGAATCGAATTCCGACTCGTATTTTGGAATTGGAGCACGACGGCTTAACTGAGTACCTGGGCACATATGATTATTATGTGGAGAAAAAGGCGACTATTGAGTCTGGCAAGAAGTACCTTTCTGAACTAGGCGGTACTGGCGGTAAGGGGGGACCCACGAAGTGGGGAGATTCCTTATCGCAGGCAGCTGGCGGTAAGCGGGGGGATTCCTTATCGCGTGCCACTAGCGCGCAGCGGGGGGATTACTTATCGCGTGCCACTAGTGCGGACCCGGGCACTGGGAAAACCGCCGAAAGCATTGGCATTGCTGGAAAAACTGGAACCGGCGGAAATGCTTGGACAGAAGCTAGTGGAACTGGTGGCATCGCTGCAGCAAGAGCTGGAGCGAATGCGGGAGGAACTGTAACCACTGCAGGTGGCGGAAGTGGCCTTAGTTCCGCTGAAGAGCGTGCTTTGAAGAAACAGAAAGAGGCTGAGGAACGAAGAATTAGAAGAGAAAAAGAAAGGCTGGAGGTTTTGATTGCCGAGCTCGAGGAGAAAATTACCTTAAACGAGTCGAAAATGTGCAAACCCGAAAACCTTTCCAATCACACGTATCTAGCCGAACTTGACGAAGAAAATCGCCAGAAGAAAGCCGAGCTTGACGAGGCTTACGAAAAATGGATGGAACTTGAATAGAAGGAAAAACAAAAATGCACTTGCATTACAGAATGTAGGTAGTTATAATAGATAAAGTAAAATTGAGATGTATGGAGGAGTTTAACATGACTTTTGATAAAATCAGAAAAATTATTATGGATCAGCTTGCAGTTAGCGAATCCGTAGTAACAATGGACACTAACCTAATGAAAGACCTTGAAGCTGACTCATTAGACGCCGTAGAAATTATCATGGCAATCGAAGATGAGTTTGGATTTGAAATTCCGGATGAGGAAGCAGAAAAGTTCCAGCTGGTTGGAGATCTTGTTAGATACGTAGAAGAACACGAAGAATAAGATGTATTTATAAAAGAACCCGTCAGCATTGACGGGTTTTTGCGTTAGAGGGCATGTGAATTGGTGGCGAGAGAGCAAGCTTGCGGGCGAGATACTTTGACGTAGCGAGAGGGCCTTGGTATGCGAGTAAATGCCAGGCGCGGTAAGAAGGCCGGTTGAGGGTGAGGGACCTTGTTGCGGTGAGAAAACTTGCTGTGGACGAGGACGCTTGCTGCGGGCAATTCATATGGTAAAAACTAAGGTAAAAACGGAGTGAGAATATGGCAGCAAAAAATGCAAAAATATCTAACGTAGTTATTAAGAGACTACCTAGATACAGAAGATATTTAAGAGAACTGCAGAAGATGGGCGTAGAAAAAATTTCATCTAAAGAATTCAGTGAACTTATTGGCTACACTGCATCGCAGATAAGACAGGACCTAAACTGCTTTGGTGGTTTTGGTCAGCAGGGATATGGCTACAGCGTAGACGGTTTGTATGAGGAAATCAGCACAATTTTGGGTCTGGACAAGCAGTACACCATGGTTATTGTGGGTGCAGGTAGCTTGGGACAGGCAATTACAAAATACATCCATGCGCCTTCAAAGAGAGGCTTTCGCGTAAGAGGCGTGTTTGAAGTCGACAAAAACCTAATCGGCACAACCCTGGACGGCCTTCCAATTTACGACTTTGAAGAACTTGGAACCTTTGTAGAAAAAGAAGAAATCGATATAGGTATTATCTGTGTAGATGCAGAAAATGCGCAGGAAGTTGCTGACACCTTATGCGTTGCAGGTATAAAGGGGATTTGGAATTTTGCACCTACAGACATTGAAGTGCCAAAGCATACTGCACTTGAGAATGTATCTCTTACAGACAGCTTACACGCACTGGCATATCACATGAATTCAATTCAGAAACAGCAGAAAAAATAGGTATAAAATAAGATAGAAATAAGAATGTCGCGAAATTAGAAAAAAAGCCTGCAGGCGTGGGGAAAAATTCTATCAAAGTTGGGACATTTGGCCTATTTTAAGGGGTCCAGTACCAAAATCTTATAGAAATCGCTTGGATTTCAGCGGGAAAGCCAGAGGATGAGAAAGCTTGTGCAGATATACATACAATTTGAATGAAATTGTATAGTTATGGATGCGAGAGAAATGAAATAACTGACATAAAATGGAAGAACAGGCCGCGATAACCAGAAAACCAGACGAAAGTTGGTACTGGCAAGACGAAAAAGCCTAAATATGCCACAAATGATAGGATATATCGCAATTAGGAGATGCGAAAGGTCTGAGGCAATGAGACTAACCCACTAATTGCGATGCGAACGGTCTGAGCCAATGGGGATAACCCATTAATTGAGATGTGAAAGGCCTGGGGCGAGGGGATTGAATCGAGAAGCAAATTCAAATCTAGAAGCAAACTTGCAAAGTAAACTTCGCATTAAAAAAAGGCTGTTCCCTTTGAAACAGCCTTTCTTTATAAATTTTTTCCTGTGAATTATGCTTCTACAGGAGCTTCTACTGGGCAAGTGCTAGCGCAAGCGCCACAATCGATACAAGTATCTTCATCGATTACATATGTATCTGCACCTTCAGAGATTGCGTCTACTGGACAATCTGCTGCACAAGCTCCACAGTTGATGCAAGCATCAGTAATTTTGTAAGCCATTGGTATAATCCTCCTTTTAGACATGTCTTAGTTCGATATCATTATAGCAGAAGGAAATGAACAAGTAAAGATGAAAGTTTATACTTTGACAGGTAAGAGTGGAACAGGCAAGTCATTCCAAGCTTTGAACCTGTGTGAAAAAGAAAATATAGAAAGCATTATAGACGACGGTCTGTATATTTATCACAATAGAGTGGAGGCGGGAATCTCTGCAAAACGTCAGAAGACTATGGTTGGCGCCATCAAAACAGCGCTATTCACCCTGGACGAGCACGCCCAGTCGGTTTCTGATGCCATCAAGCGAACAAAACCCACTTCCATCCTCATCCTAGGCACTAGCGACAAGATGACGGACAAAATTGTTGCCCGCCTTGGATTGCCACCTGTAGATGAGCGAATATATATTGAAGATATTACAACAGAAGAAGAACGAGAGACAGCAGGCAAGCAGCGTAGAGAATTCGGAAAGCATGTTATCCCTGCGCCTACACTTCAGCTTAAGCGAACCTTTGCCGGTTATTTTATGGACCCGCTGAGCATTATTAAAGGTATAAATTTGCCATTTGTTAAGAGCGGAGATAACGAGCAAGAAAAGACCGTGGTACGTCCGACATTTAGTTACCTGGGCGAGTTCATAATTTCCGACCACGTAATTGCAGACATCGCTCGCTGTCTGGGCAAGTCTACGAACGGAATCGGTCGTATTCTCAAGCTTTCAGAGAATACACATCCAGATAGCTTGGTGGTAAACGTGAGCATTACCATACTGTACGGGCACCTAATTTGGGAGACAGCTATGGAATTTCAATCAAAACTAGCAGAGGTCATTGAAAGCATGACTGCTTTCAATGTGGAAAAAATTAATGTGGAAGTGAAGGGCATGGATGATGAGTAGAGCAGAAGTAGCCGGCCGCGCTGGCGCGGCCGAGGGTGCGGCGGCCGCAGCACAAGCCAGGGCGGCCGCCATTACCACGCGCCCCGGTAGAAATTCCGTGACCGTTAGCGGTATAAGGGATTTCAACTTGGATCATATTTTTGATTGCGGCCAGTGTTTTCGCTGGGCGAAGCAAGAAGACGGCTCATACACGGGAATTGCAATGAATCGTGTGGTGAATATGAGAATGTCAGGCAGTGATCTTGTTATTAGCGGAAGCGATGAAGCTGATTTTGAAAACATATGGAGACCATATTTAGATCTAGACCGAGATTATGGGGAAATTAAGAAAATCTTGGGGAATAGTGACCCAGTTATGAAACTGGCGATCGGTGCCGGCGAGGGCATAAGAATTCTAAAACAGGATCTATGGGAAACCATAGTTTCATTTATTATTTCTCAGAACAATAATATTCCAAGAATCAAAGGCTGCGTTGAAAAACTAGCAGAGTGTTTTGGAGAGGAAATAAAACTGAGTGAATCTAGGGCTGAAGGGATTCCCGGCGCATCGGGGCGCAGGGGGTACTGCGTGCCCGATGCGCCGACGCTGGCTGTTTTGACCGCGGAGGATTTGGCACCTGTGAGACTGGGGTATAGGACCAGGTATTTGGTGGAGAGCGCGCGGCAGGTGTGTGAGAAGGGGCTGCCGACGAACTTAGCGGAGCTGACTGAACTGACCGGCGTGGGGCCTAAAGTTGCTAATTGCATCAATCTTTTTGGTCTGGGAGAATTCAGCAGTTTTCCCATTGATGTGTGGGTGAAGCGTGTCATGCACAGATTATATGGGTTTGAGGAGAAAGATGTTAGGGGCATGGCTAGCTTTGCGCAGGAGAGTTTCGGCGACTTGGGCGGCATTGCGCAGCAGTATCTTTTCTACTATATTAGGGGCCTTGAAGCTTAGAAAAAACTTTGATTTTGTGGGAAAAATTTTGATTTTGCGTGTTGACAATTATCCTAGAGTGAACTACAATAAGAAATGTGGTTAGCACTCGAAGAGATAGAGTGCTGATACAAAAGAGTAAATAAAAACATGTATATATATATCTAGGAGGTAATGACATGAGTTTTGGAATTAAACCATTAGGAAGCAGAGTAGTTATTCAGAAGGTTGAAGCTGAGGAAAAGACATCCGGTGGCATCATCCTTACAAGCACAGCAAAAGAACAGCCTCAGATGGCTGAAGTAATTGCAGTTGGTCCTGGAACAAAGGATGAAGAAATGGAACTGAAGGTTGGCGATAAGGTTGTATTCTCAAAGTTTGCCGGAAATGAAATCAAGTACGGTGGAGAAGTTTACACAATTATGAACCAGTCAGACATTTTGGCAATTGTAGAATAAAAGGGGATTTTCAAAGGAGGAATTAGAAATGGCAAAGGACATTTTTTATGGAGAAGACGCTAGAAGAAAGCTTCAGGAAGGCGTAGATAAATTAGCAAACACAGTAAAAATCACTCTTGGACCTAAGGGCAGAAATGTTCTTATTAACAAGACTTTTGGAACACCACTTATCACTAACGACGGTGTATCAATTGCAAGAGAAATCGAACTAGAAGACGCTGTTGAAAATATGGGCGCTCAGTTAGTTAAGGAAGTTGCAACTAAGACTAACGATGTTGCCGGCGACGGCACTACAACTGCAACTCTTCTTGCACAGATTATCATCAAAGAAGGTTTCAAAAACGTTGCAGCAGGTGCAAACCCAATGGTTCTTAAGAAGGGAATCCAGGGTGCAGTTGATACTGCTGTTGAAGAAATCAAGAAGAATTCCAAACCAGTTGAAACTAAGGAAAGCATTGCTCAGGTAGCAGCAGTTTCTGCGGCTGATGACACTATCGGCGAATTAATTGCTGAAGCAATGGAAAAGGTAGGAAAAGACGGAGTTATCACTGTTGAAGAATCAAGATCTCTAGGAACTACTTTAGATGTAGTTGAAGGTATGCAGTTCGACAGAGGATACTTATCAGCATATATGGTTAACGACACTGAAAAGATGGAAGCAGTTTTAGAAAACCCTTACATCCTTTTAACTGACAAGAAGATTTCAAACATTCAGGAACTTCTTCCTGTACTTGAGCAGGTTGTTAAATCAGGTAGAAAGCTTCTTATCGTTGCTGAAGACATCGAGGGTGAAGCTCTTGCAACTCTAGTTGTTAACAAGCTAAGAGGAACTATTGATGTTGTAGCTGTTAAGGCACCTGGTTTTGGTGACAGAAGAAAGGCTATGATGGAAGATATCGCAATCTTAACTGGCGGTACTGTAATTAGTGAAGAAATCGGTTATGACCTTAAGGAAGCAACTCTTGACATGTTAGGTCAGGCAGGAACTGTTAAGGTTGACAAGGAAACTACTGTTATCGTTAATGGTGCAGGAGACAAGCTTGATATCGAAAATAGAATTGCTGCTATTAAGAAGCAGGCTGAAGATACTGAATCTGAATTTGATAAGGAAAAACTTCAGGAAAGACTTGCTAAGTTATCAGGCGGCGTAGCTGTTATCAAAGTTGGTGCAGCAACTGAAACTGAACTTAAGGAAAGAAAGTTAAGAATTGAAGACGCTCTTAACGCAACTAAGGCTGCTGTTGAAGAAGGTATCGTTCCAGGCGGTGGCGTAGCACTTTGCTGTGCAATCCCTGCAGTTTCCGCTTACGTAGAAACTCTTGAAGGCGATGCTAAGACAGGTGCTAAGATTATTGAAAGAGCTCTTGAAGAACCTGTTAGACAGATTGCTGAAAACGGCGGCTACGAAGGCAGCGTAGTTGTTGCAGAAGTTAAGAAGCAGGAAATGGGATATGGATTCAATGCTGCTACAGAAGAATATGTAGACATGATTGCATCCGGTATCGTAGACCCAGCTAAGGTTACAAGATCCGCACTTCAGAACGCAGCATCCGCATCAGCAATGCTACTTACAACAGAAGCAGGAATCGTAGACATTAAAGAAGAAGGCGCACCAGCCGGAATGCCAGGCGGAATGCCAGCCGGCGGCATGCCTATGATGTAATTTGCGGTAAGAAGGGGCCCGCGCGAAAGCGTGGGAAGATTTCTTATCGCTCGCAATAAGGAGGGACCCGTGCTTTGCACGGGAGGATTCCTTGTTGCAACCTTACGGAGAAGGGAGACCGCACAGCGGTGGAACTTGCGACAAGGAGGGGCCCACGAAGTGGGAGGAATCCTTATCGCCCAAAGGCCCTGCCTTCCCGCAGAAGGGGCCCGCGCGAAAGCGTGGGAGGATTCCTTGTTGCTGCAGAGACCTCAAAGAGGTCTCTTTTTCTATTTGTCGCTTCTTGCCTAATTGCTCCTTATATATGATTTATATATTTTACGCGCTAATTCTATTCAAATTTTAGCAATTTCAGGGCAGGGACCAGTCGATTCTATCATTTGTGGCACATCTAGCCCATTTTTAATTTTCAGTACCAAAATGTCTAACATCAGATCACAAAAACTGCTGATTATTGACATTTACTAACAATTATCAAGGCTCTCACAATGCAACTACCACATTCTACCAGCCGCATTACCCACATCTATATAGTCTTACACCTAAAAGTGGGTAACTTTACGGTTGGTTTGCACCCAAATGACCTCAGAAATCAAATCGTGCCAGCAGCGTTGGTACTGGACTATATGGATACCCAAGAACGTGCCACATCTGATAGAATTACATGCGTTGAATCGTCTAATTACGTTGCGAATAGGAACTTTCGCAACACAAAGAAAGGCTTTTGTGTCGCAGCACAAGGTATTTACAGCGCAAAGAGAAGCTTTCGTGATGTGACATGAGGCTTTCACCATACAACACAAGGCTCACGCGATGTGACGTGTGGCTTTCGAGTCGGCGCACTACGATATTCCCGTCCAAGTGGAAAGAAATCCAGAATTATGGTATACTAAAGCCTATACAACGTATACAAAAAATATAAGGGGACAAATACATGGCATTATTTATTGAAATTTTGCTAATAGGAATAGGATTATCAATGGATGCCTTTGCAGTATCAGTCTGCAAAGGCCTTGGAATGAGTAAACTTAATGAGAAACAGGCAGTGGTTATTGGACTGTACTTTGGCGGTTTTCAGGCATTGATGCCCTTTATTGGGCATCTGCTTGGAATCCAATTTGAGAAGTATATAACCAGCATCGACCATTGGATTGCGTTTATATTGCTCGCTTTCATTGGTGGAAAAATGGTCTATGAAGCAATAATTGATGACGGCAAGGACGAGCAAATTGAAAAAGACCAGGCACTTAACCAAGGTGAAATGCTACTTCTGTCAGTTGCAACGAGCATAGATGCCCTTGCAGTAGGAATCACTTTTGCCTTTGCCTACAAAAATCTGAATATATACGAAGCGGTTGCAATTATAGGGATCACAACCTTCGCGCTGTCAATTGTTGGAGTGGTGGTCGGAAACTTCTTTGGAAGCAAATACAAGAAGAAGGCAGAAATCACAGGTGGCATAATTCTGATAGTAATGGGGGCAAAGATACTCCTAGAACACCTAGAAATTCTAGTATTTTAACGCTTTCAGAAAGAATGACAAGTTCCCTGCATCCAACATAACATATAAGATATCAAAACCTACTCAGGAGTAAAAGCCACTCAAATTTTCGCCTTCCCAATAAGAAGAGCAGCCATAGAAAGTGGCCTGCCTGTACTCACATGTATGGATATGGCAAGAATCTTTGCTACGGCTGTAAAATTCAAACAAGATGGAGCGGAACTGGAAGTTTCGCCATTATAGGGATTGGCGCCGAGGCCCACGGCGTTATCTAATACGCGTGTGCAATAGCTTGTTGCTTTCGCGATATTCCTCATAGATTTCGGCTTCGGAGCTTTCGGAAATCATGCGGGCTACGTTTTTGTTGGAACCCATGACCCAGAGAATGTCGTCCTTGCGGAGTTCCGTGTCAATATGAGGCATTACTATAGGGAGTCCGTTTTGTTGTAGGCCGAGAATCATGCAATGCCATTTGTCTCGGATACGGCTGTTTCTGATGGTAGTGCCGGAATATGGCTCGTCACCAGTGAGTTTAAGGGCTACAAAGGCTAGGGCGTTGTCAGTGTCAGGGTATCCACTGTCCATAAACTCTTTGAGAGTGCGGGGAACTCGAGTTGGTTCAACATTTACCACGTGGTAGAAATTATCTATGGATTTGGAGTCGCCTACGACGAAAATTTTGTCGCCAACATGAATGACCATGTCAGTTGGCGGCAGAATATAGTGCCTGTCGAAGCGACGAATTTTCACGACGAATATGTCGAAGAAGTGGCCCCAATCCAGGTCGTGGAGGGTTTTGTCAGCAAAACCAGCACCCTCGGGCACAATAAATGAGATGATTCTCAAGTTTTCATCGAGCCAGGACTGTTTGATTCCTGACTCGTTTTCTTTTTCAATAATTCTTTCGTTTAGGTTTCTAAGGAACCTTGTTTCCAGTTTCAGGTAGGATGTGGACATAAAGCCATTTCTTGCTGTCAGACAGACCGCTATAATAATGAAGGCAAAAACATACAGATGTGGCGTGCGCCAGATAATGGTAATTGGGAAGTATGCAATCGCTGCAATCACTATGATTTTAATGATGTTAAAAGCAATGAGCGGTAGTCTGTTGGTCTTGGATTTCAGCCACAAAGCCGTGAAGTAGGTGTTACTGAAGCCCATCATCGGCTTGATGAAGAAGGCGATGACAAAATACATGACACCAAGGGCAACGAATTCTGCTGTGTTTCTATGGAGAAAAGTGTCCAGTCCAGGCAATAGAATCTTGTAGCCTGCGACTACTGTCACCAGCATCAAAACTCCATAAATCCCAAGTCCTGACATATACTTTTTTATAAATTCTGCCCAGTCGTTGTCTTCATCAGAATCATCGCTGCGCGAAGCTGCATTCTTAGCGATAATATCCAGTAACTTTTCTGGCATCAATCCAGAGATTCTTTCTATTATAGGATTGGAGAACTTCATCAGTATCGGACAGACAAAGGCCGTGACAATGGCTGCCGAAACTATGATTGGGTACAGGTCCTTATCCATGCCGCCAAGGCTTATGCCAAGGGAGGCTATGATAAAAGAAAACTCTCCAATAGGGCCAAGACTGAGACTGGCGTGGAGCGCAGTCTGGAAGTTTTGACCGGAGATGAGCATGCCCAGGCTTGCGAAAACGAACTTGGACAAGATGACTGTCAGGGCAAGGAGGGCAATGGTTGGTGCGTAGGAAACTATGATTTGTGGGTCAACCTTCATACCTACGGAGAGGAAGAAGACGGCTACGAACATGTCTTTAATGCCTTTGCTCAGGTGCTCGACGCGTTCTGCGTGAACGGTTCCGGCTAGGATGGAGCCTGCAAGGAAGGCGCCAAGTTCCGAGGAGAAGCCTAGGGATTTTGCAATCATTACCATACCAAAGCACAGACCCAAAGACAGTATCAAAACCATCTCGTCGTTCATCAAATCGATTACTTTATTGAGCACAGTTGGCACAATGTAGATGCCAAGAATTAGCCAAACCGCCAGATAGCAGAGCATCATGGACAGGTTGAGAATCAGAGCTCCACCAGAAATGTTTTGGCTGACGGAGATGGTGGAAAGGACCACCATCATGAAAATGGCCATAATGTCTTCTATTATTAGGTCGGCCAAAACCAACTGGGAGTATTTTTCCTTTTTCAGTTTTAACTCCTCGAAGCTCTTTTGGATTACGGCTGTGGAGCTAATGGACAGCATTACGCCTAGGAAGATGGAGTTAAGGGTGGTGAAGCCCATGAGGTGGCCTACGAAGAAGCCGACCATAAGGCTACCTGAAATTTCTATTATTCCTACAAGAATCGGCGTGCTGCCTAGCTTGAAGAGTTTGTGCAGGTTGAATTCAAGTCCGATGTGGAACATGAGAAAGATTACACCAATTTCGCTCCAGACTTCAATGGATGCCGTTGATTCCACGTCGAAAAACAACGGAAAGTAGGGGCCTGTAAAGAAGCCCGCAAGAATATAGCCCAGGATTAAGGGCTGCTTGATTTTCTTAAAAACTATTGTTATGACTCCGGCCGTAAGCATCATTATGGCCAGGTCAGCTATCATATCTTGATTATGCATTTTACCTCACACTTTCTCTATTTTATGTGAAATATCACTAAAATTTTTTCAAAATTTGTGTTAAATATTATATAAATATAATACCATATATAATATTGAAAAATAAACATTTCTTTTAGTTTTTTTGTTGCAAAAAATCAAAAAATAGTATACTATTGAAAATAAGCATTTTTTAAAAATTGAAATTTATTATACATAAAGCACAACGAAAGAGAGGAGAACATAATGGCACAGTTTTTTAATGAACCATCAAGAACATTTAACGAATACCTACTTGTACCAGGCTATTCTTCAAAGGAATGCAGAGTAGAAAATGTTAGCTTGAAAACACCAATTGTTAAGTTTAAGAAGGGTGAGGAACCTGCGATTCATGCAAATATTCCACTGGTTTCAGCAGTAATGCAGGCTGTATCTGATGATAAGATGGCAGTTGCACTAGCTAAAGAGGGTGGAATTTCTTTTATATTTGGATCACAGCCAATTGAAAGTCAGGCAGCAATGGTAAAGAAGGTAAAGTCTTATAAGGCAGGTTTTGTTACAAGTGATTCAAACCTGAGACCTGACCAGACTTTAGCAGATGTTATTGCATTAAAGGAAAGAACAGGCCATTCAACTATAGCAGTAACAGAAGATGGCACCCCTGAAGGAAAGATCCTGGGTCTGATTACAAGTAGAGACTATCGTTTAAGCAGAATGAGCTTAGATACTAAGGTTACTGACTTTATGACACCATTTGAAAAGTTAATTTACGCTAAGTCCGGATGCACTTTAAGCGAAGCTAACAATATTCTTTGGGATCATAAGCTTAATGCTCTTCCTGTTATTGACGAAAACCAGAGACTGACTCACTTCGTATTCAGAAAGGACTACGACGCTCATAAGTCAAATCCTAATGAATTACTTGATGCTCAGAAGAGATATGTAGTTGGTGCTGGTATCAATACACGTGACTATGAGGAAAGAATTCCGGCATTATTAGAGGCCGGCGTTGACGTTTTATGTATAGACTCATCAGAAGGTTACTCAGAATGGCAGCTTGACACTATTAAGTGGGTAAGAGAAAACTACGGTGACGATGTAAAAATCGGTGCAGGTAACGTAGTTGACGGTGAAGGTTTCAGATTCTTAGCTGAAGCTGGCGCTGACTTCGTAAAGATCGGTATCGGCGGCGGTTCCATCTGTATCACTAGAGAACAGAAGGGTATCGGTCGTGGACAGGCTTCTGCTGTTATCGAAGTTGCTGCTGAAAGAGATAAGTACTTTGAAGAAACTGGCATCTACGTACCAATCTGCTCAGACGGTGGTATCGTATATGACTATCATATGACTCTTGCTCTTGCAATGGGTTCAGACTTCATCATGCTTGGAAGATACTTTGCAAGATTCGACGAATCTCCAACAAACAAGCTAAATGTAAACGGAAACTATGTTAAGGAATACTGGGGTGAAGGTTCTAACAGAGCGCGTAACTGGCAGAGATATGACCTTGGCGGTGATCCTAGAATGAAGTTTGAAGAAGGCGTTGACTCCTATGTTCCATACGCTGGACCACTTCATGACAACGTTAACCTTTCACTTAACAAGGTAAAATCAACAATGTGTAACTGCGGAGTTCTTTCAATTCCTGAACTTCAGAAGAACGCAAAGCTTACTCTTGTATCTGCAACTTCAATTGTTGAAGGTGGAGCACATGACGTAATTCTTCGTGATTCTTCATCTAACGCAATTAGATAGAATCTGACGAGGACTTTGCGGCTTAGAAAAAATGGATGATTTTAGTGAGTTTTGATATAAAGGAGTTTTTCAATGAATAATGTAAGACCGGAAACAATGGAACGTATTACTACTGCAGAACTTGCAGAAAAGTTTATCGAAGAGCAGATTGCGGAAATTCGTGAGCAGGTTGGCGACAAGAAGGTTCTGCTTGCTTTGTCAGGTGGTGTGGACAGCTCAGTTGTTGCTGCGCTTCTTGTTAAGGCTGTCGGCAAGCAACTTGTTTGTGTGCACGTAAATCACGGCCTGCTGAGAAAGGGTGAGCCTGAACAGGTTGTTGAAGTTTTCCGCAACCAGATGGATGCAAACCTGATTTATGTTGACGCTGTTGATCGTTTCCTTGACGCACTTAAGGGTGTGGACGATCCGGAAGAAAAGAGAAAGATTATCGGCGGACTGTTCATCGACGTTTTCGCTGAAGAAGCATCCAAGCTTGAAGGGGTTGAATTCCTTGCGCAGGGGACTATCTACCCAGATATTACTGAATCCAAGGGCATCAAGTCTCACCACAACGTAGGTGGACTTCCTGAGGAACTGAACTTTGAATTAGTTGAACCGGTAAGACTTCTTTATAAGGACGAAGTAAGAATTGTTGGTAAGGCATTAGGTCTTCCTGACAATATGGTATACAGACAGCCGTTCCCAGGTCCAGGACTTGGTGTTCGTTGCATAGGTGCAATCACAAGAGACAGACTAGAAGCTGTAAGAGAATCTGACGCAATTCTTCGTGAAGAATTTGAAAAGTATGGCCTTGAAGGCAAGGTATGGCAGTACTTCACAGTTGTTCCTGATATCAAGTCAACTGGTATCAAGAACGAAACTAGAAGCTGGGAGTGGCCTGTAATCATCAGAGCCGTTAACACAGTGGATGCTGTTACTGCAGAACCTGCAAACCTAGATTTTGATATGCTTCAGCATATTACTGCTCGAATTACTTCTGAAGTTGCAGGAGTTAATAGGGTGCTGTGGGATATTACGCCGAAGCCTACTGGGACTATTGAGTGGGAGTAAAGTGGCGGGTGTCTCTCGCTGCGAAAGCTTGTTATTTTCGCTCACTGCGTTGTCAGCTGCGCACGTCTGCGGTGCTCACGTACTTCAAGTACGCTCCGCGCCTCGAGTACTTGCTTCCTAGCTGTGAACGAAAATTTCTGCGCTTAAAAATAACGCTTATAGATGAAATAGTAAATATAAAGAAAAGAACCGTTGAAATTCCAACGGTTCTTTTTTTAGTCGGATGCCAATTCTATCATTTTTGTCCCATTTCTAGGTTTTTGGGTAAGGGTCAAATCATAGGCACATTGACATAAAAAAATTCCCCCTTCATTAGGGGGATAATTCATTTACACTGACATTTGGCCTTTGTTTATTTGGATATGTGGAGTGGCCGACAAAATAAAGCATCAGTAGCCTGACAAAAACATTAGCTGCCTTTAACAGGATTCTCCTTAACTGCATTAATGTTTTGTCAGGCTTTTTTTAGATGAAGGAATAGAAGTTGAATATAAGCTGTAAAGAAGAGTTTATATTGACAAGTAACGACTATGTCGTTACAATTGACGCAAGAAAGGCGGCTGATCTATGGAAAAAACCATTAAGAACTATCTGTTGAATTTCAAAAGCAAAATTACTTATAAAGAAACTAATGCAGAAGAATTAGTTAGTGAGTTAATCGCAAAATATAACTGCGTAGATATTACAAATTCTTTTCTGAGAACTACAAAATACAAGATATATGCAGATAATTACCAGTATAAGTATGGAACTGTTATTGATTCTTCAGGTGTTTGTGCGTATGAGATAAAAAAGGATCTACAAAGCAGTGATCTTGAGGCTTATGATGAAGATGACGATATTTATTTCGTAGTGGAAAATGAACATTGCTTCTTTGAAACAAATTGCAGAGAGTTGTTCTACGAAATGTCTTTGATGCGCTCAGTTAGCATGGACGACTATATCAATAATACAGAAAATTTGTTTGATTTATTAGCACTGATAGCACAACATAAAGGTGAATAGGTGGGGGAGTGAGGAAATATGAAGCGGTGCAGTTGGTGTAACGAAAAGAATCCAATATATGTGGAGTACCACGACAATGAATGGGGAAAACTACAGACAGATGATGCGTACTTGTTTGAAATGCTTATTTTGGAGTCATTTCAGGCAGGACTGTCGTGGGAATGTGTTTTGAATAAAAGAGAAAACTTCCGAGAAGCCTATGATGGTTTTGATATGGGGAAAGTCTGTGCCTATGACGAGGCGAAAAAAGCAGAACTTCGCAGCAATCCAGGGCTCATTCGCAACAAGCTGAAAATCGATGCAAGCGTTGGAAATGCAAGGATTTTCAGAGAGATTGTTGGCGAGTGCGGGAGCTTTTATGATTACCTGAAAAACTTCACTGGGCCGGACATTATTTTCGAATGCGACAAAACAACTAGCGAAATTTCGGACAAGATTTCGGCAGACCTAAAGAAGCGAGGTATGAAGTTTGTGGGGAGCACCATAATTTACTCTTTTCTCCAGGCAGTGGGAATGATTTATTCCCACGAGGAGAGCTGCGATATGTGCAAGCTAGCAGAAGAGTAGAAATGTAATCGGAGGTAAGAACAAACTATGTTATATGTAATCAGACATGGAAAAACTGACTGGAATCGTCAGCGGAAAATGCAGGGGAAAACGGATATCCCCCTAAATGAAGAGGGAAGGGCTATGGCGGAAGCAGCTCATGAGAGATATAAGGATGTGCACTTTGACATTTGTTACTGTTCGCCTCTTTCCCGCGCAAGGGAGACTGCTGAAATTTTGCTTCAGGGACGTCAGGTTCCAATAATATTTGATGATCGCCTGGAGGAAATGGGCTTCGGCGTTGCAGAGGGTGAAAGTGCAGATCAAAGTGAAGGTGAGCCAATCTACAATTTTTTCAAGCATCCGGAGCGTTATGGGCTAGAACTTCCAGAAGGGGCCGAAAGCTTCCATGACTTGTTTGCTAGGACGGGAGAATTCCTGCGCGAGGTGGCGCTTCCTCAGGTGGAAGCGGGTAAGGACGTACTAATTGTTGGACACGGAGCTATGAATTCCAGCATTGTGTGCCAGGTATGGGGATTACCACTTGAGGAGTTTTGGAGCGCCGGCATAGAGAACTGCGTGTTGAAACGTTTGATTCCAGCTGAGAAGAGGTGCAGTTGGTGCAATGAAAAGAATCCTCTTTATGTGGAATACCACGATAATGAATGGGGAAAATTGCGGACTGATGATGCATACCTGTTTGAAATGCTAATTTTAGAGTCATTTCAGGCGGGGTTGTCATGGGAATGCGTTTTGAATAAAAGAGAAAATTTTCGAAAAGCCTATGATGGTTTTGATATAGAAAAGGTCTGCAACTATGACGAGGAGAAAAAAGCGGAGTTGCGGAGCAACCCTGGACTGATTCGCAATAAGCTGAAAACTGATGCAAGCGTTGGAAATGCAAAGATATTTCGTGAAATTGTGAATGAGTGGGGAAGTTTCTATGACTACCTCAAGAGTTTTACGGGGCCGGATGTTATTTTCGAATGTGGTAGAACGACGAGCCCGGTTTCTGACCAAATTTCAGCTGATTTAAAGAGAAGAGGTATGAAGTTTGTGGGGAGTACCATAATTTATTCTTTCCTTCAGGCAGTGGGGATAATTTATTCCCACGAAGAGGGCTGCGACATGTGGCATGAAGGCTTGTAGCCTCAACATCGCCGAATGCAATGTGTGCGGAACGGTCATAAATCTCATTTCTTATCAAACAGCCGAATCGCATCGTCTAATTGCGATGCGATTCTATCAATCGTGGAACATTCGGCCTTTTTTGAATCGCCAGTACCAAAATTAGAGCTAAAAGCATGGCAAACCGCTACGTTCATCTCTTGTGTCTTGTACCTGGAAGACGCTTGTATTAGTTTAGATGCAAGAATTGTCCCTTTTATAGAGATAACGCATGAAATGTGGGTAAAGCAATCTTTGAAAACAGGAAGAAACTTACAAAAATCTAAAAATACTCAGAAATTAGACATGGTGAAGGCTGCCGTTTGGTACTGGCGACATTGAAAAGTGCCAAATGTGACAGAAATGATAGATTCGGCCAGGCGCAGGCCGGCCACCGACCCAAAATCGCCGCCGCCGGCCGCTGAATCCCATTGTTATCAGACAGTCCGCTAGTTAGTCTTGGTTCATGAATGTAAACTGCATTTACAGGAGCTTCGGCAGATGATAAGACTAGCGAATTTGATGTATTATTAGTAATTCTTACAATGATTCTATTATATTTTTCGCCAGCACAGCCCGTCTAGTATAACCTAAATGTTTAAATATATACGTAAAAGCCCCAAAATTAGAATGTGTACTGGATAAAAGAAATAGTTGAACCATTTATATTGTTTACCTCTTTCACCATTATAGGTTAGGGTCATGCCAAAACCTATAAATGAGTAAAGCTCTTTTATAATTGATATATATCCCAGGCTAGCACCAAGGAGCGGTTTATCATAGAATATATAAAAGAGATAGGCAACGACTATTGCGTGATAATCATAATCAAGGCTCAGCTCCATAGATAGGAACCCAAAGAATGCTACAATAAGGATTGACAAAGCATACCAGAGATATTTATTGCTGATTTTATCTTTAAGAATGTCAATAATCCAAATTGTTACAAGGCATAGCGCCAAGGTAAACATTATATTGTTCCAATATGGAGAGAAACAAGCTTTTGACGTAAACAAATCAAAAGGCACTTCTGATATTACACCGAAAATCAAAAGCGTAATCAGATATTTCATTCTGTTGCTAGTTTTGAAGAATCCCTCTACAATGAAAAAAACAAACAGCGGGAATGCAATTCTGCCTAAAATAGAAAATAGATTGGACAAATGTAATAGAAAACCTTGCCCATTTAAATAAGGTGTTATTAAAGCATTATTAACATGATCTATCAGCATAGATGCAAATGCCAAATACTTTAGTTGTGCTCCATTGAAAATCTGGAGTTTCTTTAATCTTGTCTGGTTGAATTTTGTATCCATAATATCCCCCTCTAGTAATTAACGTTACTTTTCACTCTGTGCGGGCATTGTCACTAGCATAGTTGTTCCGTTTTCCGAACTGTCTTCCACTTCAATGGTGCCGCCGTGCAAGTTGACAATTTCCCAAACAAGTGCCAGGCCAAGGCCTACGCCGCCGTACTTGCGGCTGCGTGATTTATCAACTCGGAAAAACGGCTGGAAAATGCTTTCGCGATACTGTTCGGGTATGCCGAAGCCATGGTCGCACACGCGAATATGGGTGACATTATCAAAACCCCCATCAACTGTAATCCTAACTTTGCCACCTTCGCGGTTGTAGCGCAGGGCATTTTCTGTTAAATTAAATATTAACTGATAAATCAGAGTATCGCTACCGGTAATAGTTGCATCGCCATCACATTCTAAGGCGACGCCCTTTTTTTCTGCAAGAGGCGCAAGGTCTGTGAAAATCTCCTCAATCATCGGTGCAAGTTCTATTTCGTCGTCGCAAGGAACTTCGCGAAGCTCACTCATTTCGAGAAGAGTTTTTGTCATAGAAGACATGCGCTCGGTTTGCTCCTGCAAAAGTTTGAGGATTTCAGATGTTTCGGAACCTACAACTGGGTGTTCTGCAGTAAAAAGTTCTATCTGGGCCTGCATTAACGCTAAAGGAGTTCGAAGCTCATGGGCCGCGTTTCCAGTAAATTGGCGCTGGGTATAAAACCCTTCATCAAGACGCTCAATCATGTTGTTAAAAGCCATACTGAATTGCTTAAATTCAGGGAGAACATCTTCGCTTATTTTCATGTCGGCAAGATTATTTGGTTGAACCTTTTCGACCTGTGCTGCAAAAGTACGCAAAGGTTTTAGGGCGCGTCCGCTTACAAAATAGGCGAGAATGCCACCAAGTAAGGTTACGATTATGGTAATGTACCAGTTGGTTTTGTCAAAGGATTCTTGGGCGCCGCCAACTATAATGGTAAGCTCACTGTCCAGGTCCACATCGTCAGGGTTGAAGGATTCCATCGAATTGTCATTAGACGATGCGATGTCACTGTCCGCAGCGCCTGTCCCCGCGCTGGTGCCACCGACCTTAGCATCTGCCTCATCACTTGAATCGTTAGCTGCGCTATCGTCTGTAAACGTTGAAATTCCATCACTTATTGCATCCATATAATGCTTTCCTGAGTAGCCAATGAGGAAATTCATTAGCACGCAGGTTGCACATATCAAAAGGGCTGTCATCAAGGTGATGCGCCACTGTAAAGAAAGTTTTCTCATTATTTTTCCTCCATTACATAGCCTTCGCCAATGCGATTGTGAATCGGGTCGTGACCTAAAGCCCCGCGAAGTTTCTTGCGCAAGGCAGAAATATGCACCCTAATGGAATTGCTGAAATTATCCACGCTGCTGTCCCACACGTGCTCAATCAGCTCCTCCTGGCTCACTGGTCGCCCTTGGTTCAGCATCAGATACTCTAGAATTCCCGTCTCCTTACGCGTCAAGGATAAAGTCTCTCCACAAGCAGCTGCCTTTCGCGTCTTGGTGTCAAAAGAAAGCTCTCCACATGTCAGAACCACTTGATCTTGGGTGAATTTTCTCAGCGTAAGATTTCTGATTCTAGCCGCCAGCTCCTCTAGGTGAAATGGTTTTGTTAGATAATCGTTAGCGCCGGCGTCCAGACCCTCAACCTTGTCCACAACGTCACTGCGCGCCGAGAGAATCAGGACCTTGGTATCGTAGTCTGTCTGGCGCAGAGTTTTCAGCACGGTCATACCGTCAGCCCCAGGCAGATTCAGGTCTAACACCACAAGATCAAAACTTTCAACGGCCAGCATTTCCATTGCTTCAAGCCCATCATAACAGTAGTCCACGCTGTAAGCCAAGCGCTTCAGACTGCGGACAATTGTATCGCAAAGTGCTCTTTCATCTTCAACAACTAAAATATGCATAAATATCCTCCATATAAAATAGGTAGTGTATGATTTATTATAGCATGGAAAAATAAAGTTTCTGTTAAATTCCTGTTCTTAACAAAGATTTTACACAAGATTTGGTAGAATAAGGCCAAGATGAAGGGAGGGATTAGATTGTTGAAAACGAAAAAAGCTGCAGTTCAGTTGATTTTCATAGCGGCCGGAGTCGGTATGTTATGCTATGGAGTTATGCGTGGAGAAGCAGACAGCGTTTTAGGCAAGGCAATAAGATTGTGTTTGGAGTGTGTTGGAATTGGATAAGAGAGAAAATAAAAAGTCTCAGTTTCTGGGACATTACCGCGGACTTGTGCAGGCGGGGGCGACGCTACTTACCAATGTGTATCTGCCTAATTTCCTAAAGGGCGGAATTTATCAAGGTAAGGGAAAAGCAGTGTGCGTGCCTGGATTAAACTGCTACTCATGTCCGGCGGCTTCAGGAGCTTGTCCGATTGGAGCATTTCAATCTGTAGTAGGATCATCGAAATTTAGTTTTTCCTATTATATAACGGGATTTTTGATTTTGATGGGCGTGCTACTGGGAAGATTTATATGCGGATTTCTGTGTCCCTTTGGGTGGTTGCAGGATTTGCTAAATAAGATTCCGTGCAAGAAGCTGTCGACAAAGAAGTTGAAACCACTGACATATGTTAAATACATTGTGCTCGCTTTGACAGTGATTTTATTGCCGGCTCTGGTTGTAAATGACTTGGGAATGGGAGATCCCTTCTTTTGTAAGTACATTTGCCCTCAGGGTGTGCTGGAAGGGGCAATTCCGCTGGCCGCCGTTGATGTGGGGATTAGGGCGGCCCTGGGAACATTGTTTACTAGAAAGCTAATTATTTTAATCGTTGTAGTTGTTCTTAGCATACTTTTCTACAGACCTTTCTGTAAATGGATCTGCCCTCTCGGTGCCTTTTATGCGCTGATGAACAAGGTGTCTCTTCTTGGAATAGAAGTAGACGGGCACAAGTGTATTTCATGTGGAAAATGCGCTAGAGTATGCAAGATGGATGTTGATGTTACTAAATCGCCAAATAATGGCGAGTGTATACGTTGTGGCAAGTGCGTAAATGCTTGTCCAACTGACGCAGTAAGTTTTCGTTATGGATTTGGGAAAGAAAAGGAGATTTAAAATGAAGATGAAAATGAGAGCGAAGAAGGTTTTTGCCCTGGCTATGGCAGCTTTGATGATTTTTGCCTTGGCAGCATGCGGTGTTAAGGACGATGTCAGTGCCGGAACTTCCGCAGATGATGCGAAGAATTTAGACGATGCAGTTAAAATTTACAAGGAACTTATGGATGAAGAAAATAAGATCCTAAGCGAGAATCAGGAGCTATGGGAAAAGGTTTTCGCAGCAGCAGACAAGAGAGATATGACCTTACAGGAAGATGGTAAAAACTATGGGGATTTCCTTATGGATACTATTGAAGCAGCTAAGGATAGCTTTTCTGCTGACGAGCTGAAGACACTGAAAGAGGGAGCTAAGAGAATTAGCGAAATCGAAAATGAGCTGACAAAACTTGAGGAGGAATATCCTGAAGTTAGGGAAAAGGCTATCGATAGTGCAATGGATGCATCAGGTGATGGAAGCATGAGTGTACCTGCTGATTCTGACAATGTAGATGTTAGCAAGGCGCAGAAATTTCCTGCATTTGACGGTAAGGACTTTGATGGAAATAAGGTAAACAGCGATAAGCTTTTCTCAAAAAACAAGGTAACTGTAGTTAACTTCTGGTTCACAACTTGTAAGCCATGTGTAGAAGAACTTAAGGAACTGGAAGCACTTAACAAGGAACTGGCTAAGAAGGGCGGCCAGGTTGTAGGCGTAAATGCCTTCACTCTTGACGGCGATAAGCAGGCTATTGCTGACGCGCAGGATGTTTTAGGTAAAAAGGGTGTTACATATAAAAATATTTGGTTTAAATCAGACAGTAAAGCAGGTGAGTTTACAACAGGAATGTATTCATTCCCAACAACTTATGTTGTAGACCAGAAGGGAAACATAGTTGGTAAGCCAATTTCAGGTGGAATTACTTCCGATGAGCAGAAGAAAGCTCTTAATGCCCTAATTGACCAGGCGCTGGAAAGCAGTAAATAAATCTCTTGACAAGTTTAGGGTATTTTTGGTAAAATATTTATCACGATTTGATCATTGTAGATATAAAAATTTAATTTAGACGCAGCGAAAAGCGGGGAATTTAGGCTGAATTCTCTGCTTTTTTTCGTCTTTATTTAGAAGAATAAAGGGGGAATTTATTTGACATTTTATCAGGAATTACAGTTGAATCAGGCTGGCTCTAAGAAACTTATAAAAAACAGTAAAACATCTAAGGAAAAGTTTTCTCACACTGCAGTTTATCTATTTAAAATCGCTTTAACTGTGGCCTTCTGCTTTTTCTTTGTAACTTTTTTCTCAAAGATTTTCGGCAGTGAAAACAGTGTGGCAGGGGTAGCCATATTGCTTTCACTTCTTGCATTCAGACAGGTGGATTTGGGTTTTGATATTGGGCAGAGTAGCTATGTAATGATGGGAATGTTTGGTATTCTGATTTTCGGCCCGCACCTTGCGAATGCATTCGGGCCGGGAGTTGGTTTTGTTATAAACCTTGCGTGCATGCTGGCTATGACGGTGTTCGGTTGCTACGAGATACGTTTCTTCAACCACGCGACGCTGCTGCTGTCGTACATTTTACTGTACGGCAACGACGTGACAGGGGACCTATACCTGAAGCGCGTAATAGGGTTGGCTTTGGGCGGCCTGTGGATTGTTTTTTGCCTTTATAGAAACCACATGCACAAAAACCACAAGGACACTCTTCGCGACGTTATGGAAGCTTTCAGCATTAACGCTTCTGAAACCAGATGGCACATCAAGGTCTCTCTGGGCATTTCCCTGGCGATTCTCATTGGCGAACTTATGGGGTTGCCAAGGACTATGTGGATTGGAATTGCGGCAATGTCGGTAATTCACCCAAGCAACGAGCTTAGAAAGAGAAGCCACATGTTTTACAGACTCGCAGGCAATGTATTCGGCTGTGTGCTCTTTCTGGGCTTGCTGGTAATTCTACCCAAGTCAATGTATGGCTTAGTGGGCGTAATCGGGGGAATTGGTGTTGGTTTCTGCGCCTCCTATAAGTGGCAGACTGTGTTCAACTCCTTCGGCGCCCTAGGCCTTGCTATGGCAATCTTTGGTTTGAAAACAGCTATCATCCTTAGAATTCTGAATAATGCCATCGCCGTAGGCTTCGTTTTCATATACGTTCCACTCTTCGACAAAATCTTGGAACTTGTGACACAAACCACCGTATCCAAGGAGTTGCTATCGTAGGTCGCCGCCCGGACGCCTGGCACGGCGCCCCCTAGTTCTTACTAATATTACTTGAGAAAATATCGGCCACTTCGTTGATTATGATGTAGGCCTGGGGATCGATGTTGTGGACTACATCTCTCATGCGGATAACCTGGTATCTGTTAAGGACAAAGTAAAGCATAGCTTTGTCACGATTGGAATATCCACCTTTTGCTTCCAGGCGAGTTAGCCCGCTGCCAAAGGTTTCACTTAGTTCCTTGCAGATTTCCTGAGGTGATTCAGTTATAATAATAGCGCACTTAGCTCTGTCAATACCTTCAACAATGAAGTCAATGGTTTTTAGAGCTGCGAAATAAGTAACGATGGAGTAAAGCGGTAAGATCCAGCTGTTCAAAACAATACCGCATATTACGTAAAGAATCAGGTTGTATACCATTACGAAGGTTCCAACTGTAATGCCTAGACGTTTGGCGAAAATTACTGCCATAACTTCGATACCGTCCATGGCGCCACCATAACGAATAGCAAGTCCACTACCGATACCGGAAATCACGCCACCAAAAAGACCGCAAAGAAGTAAGTCAGTTCCGGCAAGCGGTGAAGCTATGCTGACATCAATAGGAAGCACGTCGGTAATTAGCCATGCAAAAAGGGAATAAATTGTAACCGTGTAAATGGCATAGAAAGTAAAAAGTTTTCCTTGTTTTTTTAGACCAAAGAGAAATAAAGGAATATTCAAGATAAGCAAGAATAGAGACAGCGACAAATACGGCGGAGTCATTTGCTCCAAAAGCATTGAAGTTCCAGATATGCCGCTGTCGTACAATTTTACCGGAGTCATAAAAATCGTGATACCAAAAGCGTTAGTCATTCCGGCAATAGTGAGCATAAAAATGTTGAAAAATTTCATTTTCTGGGTGTGTTTCATAGTCAAGCACTCCTTTTTTTATTATTTTTTTCGAACAAAACCTCCAAGTTCTGCTATAAGCTTCATGCCGATAATCAGCATAGATAAAGGGTTACAACAGTTTTTTATATGTAGCGCTATTTTAACATACATACAACATCTATGGCAATCACAAATGCATCACACAACCTATAGAATGCAATAGAACACAAATATATCACACAAGGCGCACAAAAAATATGTTATACTGATTAACATGAAGTATTTATTTATAGCAGAAAAACCGAGCCTCATGCGAGACGTACAGGCTTGTTACAAAAATCATAGACAAGAGGTGGCCGAAAAGGTGGGAGAAATTGATTTCACCGCACTTTCCGGACACGTCTGCACAAATTATATGCCAACAGATTATGAGGAATGGAAAGAAAAAAGCTGGAAGGCCATAGTCTACCCAATGATCCCAAACCCTTGGCAAATCAAGCCTATAGCCGATAAGCGTAAAATCGACACCATCGCAGAAATCAAGCGACGGGTAGCCGATTACGACGGCATTATTGTAGGCACCGACTCCGACGTTGAAGGGTACGGAATCTACTGGCTTCTCGAGCAGTACTTGGGCCTAAACGACAAGCCGGCCCTGCGATTTATCGAGCATTCACTGACAGATGCTGAAATTTTGAAGTCCCTGCTCACAATGACGGACTACCACAAAAATCCAACACATGTGCACTTCGTCCAGTCTTTCCTCATACGTTCCCGAGCTGACTGGCTTTTCGGCATGAATGCATCCCGAATGCTGACCAACAAGCGCGGCACATTGATAAAAGCGGGCCGCGTCAAGTCACCGACCATTAAGCTGGTCTACGACAATTCCATGGCCATTGAAGGCTTTGCTAACCGAAAATACTACGTCCTCGAGGCCGAGTACGACGGCGGGGCGGGCGACGACACATCCGAACCACCAGCCTTCAAGGCAACTCTTCAAGGTGAGGATGGCGATGTGCAGTTTGAAAATCCTAAGCTTTTTTCGGACTACAATTTAGAGGGAATTGTGGAAGATGTGGAAGTGAAAAAATCTACGTCCCACGCACCGAAGTTATTTGACCTGGCTGCCATACAGGCGGAAGCCGGAAGCAAATACAAGTTCAAACCAGACCACACTTTGGAACTGGTCCAGAGCCTGTATGAGAAACACAAGGTAATTTCATATCCGAGAACTCAGTGCCGTCATGTTTCGACAGAAAAGGCCAAGGAGTTTCCTGCCATAATGAAGAATATCGATGTCTTTGAGGATCTTGCGAAAATTGCAGAAGGACTTGCGCCAAACGTTTTTCAAAAGGTATTGAAAGACAAGGCTGTTGTAAACGATGGGGAAGTTGCAAAAGAGTCCCATGACGCACTGCTGCCAACGCTTAAGAGGCCGGACCTTTCGCGCATGACAAAAGAAGAGCAGATTATCTGCAAGATGATTTATATGAGGCTTTTGGCACAATTTCTGCCAAAATTGAATGAAGAAAAGACTACAATTAAAATCCTCCACGCAGGGAGCGACGCGCTCAATGGCACCGAGGGCGGAATCTTCAAGGCTACGGGCAAGGTGGTAGTGGATCCGGGATGGACCATTTTATATAAGAAATCCAATGACCGCGCGCTGCCGAAACTAAAGAAGGGCGACCATATCAGGGCAAAATCCATGAAGCCTACAGAAAAGGAGACATCTCCACCGAAGCGATTGACCCAGGCTACATTGATAAATGCTATGAGAAATATTGCAACCCAAATTGAGGACAAAGAACTGAAGAAATCCCTTGCAGACTCTCAGGGAATTGGAACGCCAGCAACGAGAGCTTCAATTATTAGAGACATTATTGACTCGGGCTATGTGGAAGAAAAGAAAAACGGTTTGTACATTACAGATCAGGGCAAATCATATATAGAAGCCGTGCAGGATTTCGATATTACCTATCCTGTCTTTGCTGCAAATATGGACAACAATATAAAAAAGGTACAGCGAGGAGAGGCAGAATACGAACAGGTAATGACAGAAGTTATGGACAAGCTGCAGGAAATGTGCGACCAGATTGGACAAGACCTGGCAGAAGTAGAAGCCGAACTTGCACCTTTTGAGCCTGTGCAGACAGATATAAAGTGCATTAGATGTGGCGGAGTCATAGAAGAGCAGAAGAAAAGATATGAATGCCTTGGATGTGGGGCAAAGATATATAAGAATACCAGTAGCGCAGACATAGATCTGGACCTGCTAAGGAAACTGGAAGCAGGAGAGCAGAGCGGCTATATGAATTTCAAAAGCCGCGCAGGCAAAGCTTTTCGCGCGGCGCTAAAGCTGGATGATAAGGGAGAACTTGAGATGGTTTTCTTCGAGGAACAGGTTAAGTGCCCTAAGTGCGGAAAAAAAGCAACTCTTAATCAATGGGGAATTTTCTGCAGCATAAAGAAATGTGGACACAAGGTTTTCCGAAGCTTTTGTGGACATGATTTTTCATATCCTGAGATGAAGCGCCTTTTGGAGGGCAAGCCAGTAGCTTCCGACTTCCAATCAAAGGCAGGTAAAAACTTCCGCGCAGAAGTCTACTTAAACGAAGAAGGGGATTATACTTTTAACTTTAATCAATAAGAGCTAATAAAGAGCAAATAGTTTTGATATAGCTAAGGATATAGCTAAGTTGGTTTTGATATGGGGAGGAGTGAGACGAATGTCGCAAGTTACGAAGAGAGCAATTGCCCAGTCGCTGAAAAATTTGCTTCTAAAGAAGCCTTTGAACAAGATTACCATTAATGATATCGCCGAGGACTGTGGGCTTAACCGTATGACTTTTTATTACCATTTCCAGGATATTTACGATTTGGTTGAGTGGACGTGCCTCGAGGACGCTAAGAAGGCGCTGGAGAATAAGAAGACTCACGACACGTGGCAGCAGGGATTTTTGCAGATTTTGTATGCGGTTAGGGAGAACAAGCCGTTCATCGTCAACGTGTACAACTGTGTGGACAAGGCTCAGGTGGAGCAGTATTTGAATCCGCTTACGGACGATTTGATTTTGGGTGTTATTGAAGAAGAATCGGCCAATTTCAACGTGCGGGAGGACGACAAGGAGTTTATTGCCCAGGTTTATTCCTATTGTTTTGTGGGGATAATGCTGGACTGGATTAGGACGGACATGAAGGAGGAGCCTGAGAGGCTGGTGGACAAGCTGGCTATGGTTCTGGACGGAAATGTGGCTTCGGCCCTGGCGCGTTTCAGCCTGTAGCTGGCCACGACGCAAGTCGGGGCACTGGCTCCGCGACGTAATTTTATCAAAACCGCTAAAATGATAAAAATATTATCATGGTGCTTTTTTTGTTTATTGTTTAAAAAAATAAAAATCATATAATAAAGCCATAAAGGGAAAACAAAAGGATTTTCAAAAGGAG
>JAUNMH010000028.1 GCA_030537495.1 Clostridia bacterium
TTGCAGGATCCTTTGTAAGTGCGGACACTTATCTTGTCATTCCGGAAGGTGTATACCGTTCCATGAATCCGAGGGGAACAGCCTATGGCTATCTGTGGGTGGACTGTGATAAAAAAGATGTTGCATCTGTGGAACAGAGTCTGAATACTTTGATTTCTAATACTTCGCATATAAAAATGGATACCTATCATGCACAGTTACAATCTGCAGAATTCACAGCTCGCATGATGAAGCTTGGCTGTTATCTGTTTATGGCGGTTGTAGGACTCATCGGTTTTATGAATATGGCAAACACCATAATCATGAATATTACGACAAAAAAGCAGGAATATGGTGTATTACAGGCTGTGGGCATGACAAATAAACAATTAAATTTATGTCTGCAGTTACAGGGAATGATGTTTACGGTTGGTACTATATGCGTAGCCTTGATCATTGGTCTGCCGCTCGGATATGCGCTATTTTCCTATGCAAAACATATTGGAATATTTGGAATGAATATCTATCGTGTTCCTATCGTATCAATTTTTATTATGATTATTTTGGTCGGTCTGTTGCAGATTGTACTTTCCTGCGCTTTAAGCAGTAATCTAAAAAAAGAAACGCTGGTTGAAAGAATAAGGTATCAGGGATAGCAAGTAACCCAGCAGTCAATGCGTAGCATGTAGACCTCACTTGTATAAACATCAATGCTGTTGAGCACTCCAAGAAGCTTGCAGCTGCCAAAGGCCGAATTGATCCGGCTCTTTTGAAAGTGATGCCGAATTAATTTATCAGGATGAAATTCACGGATCAATTTTGGAGCAGATTGATAAAGCAATCGAGTTGATCTATTTCAAGTATGTGCGTGCTAAAATCACTTATGAAGGAATCTATAGAAGAGAAAGATATTTTGTTCTGTATGCAGCTCTAAGATAAGCACTGCTCAATGCTATTTGTCATAAGCAGTTTGTTACTCGGATTACATTTCATCTCCAATTCAGCTCCAATTCAGGGTGAATGGTGAATGCTAAGAAATGATATTGACATTGTAAATAAAAAGTCATACAATGTATATAACAAGAGCGAAAGGAGATGTTATATATGGCAAATACAAATATTAACATTCGCATGGACGCAGACTTGAAACGGCAGTTTGAGGCTTTCTGTTCTGATATGGGAATGACGATGACAACAGCGTTTAATATTTTTGCGCGTAAGGCTGTGAGGGAATATAGAATACCCTTTGAAATCAGCGGTGATATGCCGAACGCTGAAACCGTTGAAGCAATCCAGGAAGTAAAGAAAATGAAAGCCAATCCGGGGCACGGTAAGACCTATTCCAATGTCGATCAGATGATGGAGGAGTTGCTTGCCGATGTATAACATAAGACCAACCACAAAATTTCAGAGAGATTTAAAGCGTGTGAAAAAGCGTGGTTTTGATATTTCTTTGCTGACGGATATTATCAAAAAACTGGCTGCGGGGGAGATGTTGCCGGAAAAGAACAGGGATCACCAGCTTTCCGGGGATTATGTTGGATGTCGTGAGTGCCACATTACGCCGGACTGGTTGCTGATCTACGAAGTGGATGGGGACGAGCTGATTTTGTATCTCACACGTACGGGATCGCATAGTGACTTGTTTTAGGAGAGGTTATTTAACACTTTAACATAACAGAATCATAAGAATAAAAAGATTATGTATTACTCAATTACCTAAATATCACGAGACCAACTTTATTTAAGCATAAAAACGAAATTGGCAAATATAACCTGCTACTTACTGAAAAGCGTGATTCGAATAAATTCTACCAGTTAAGCCTCGATATACTAGCTGAGGTGACTACAGCTAAATAAGAAAACTGTAGAAATATAAGCAAAAACGTAATTTGGTGGGATGGTGATATTATGAAAAAGATAAGTCAGACGATCGCAATGTTTGCACATTGTTTTGCTCATCTACGAGGATGCGACGGTTATCCTAAGACAACGAAAGCGCCTACTATAACTAGGGCGCTTTAATATCATCTTTATTCAGTTTTCTTCAGTTTAATGCATTTATTTTGAACTACTCATTTTTGGTTTCAGGAGCACTGATAGTGCACTCATTGAATAGTCTTCTTCATCGTAATATAAATAAACATTATATCCATCTGTGTTATCAGCTGAATAAAATTCTTCATGACTTCCTGGCTCAACCGTATATCCAGGTTCTTTGCATTCCTTGACATAAGCATTAAATCCATCACCAATGCTATTATATCGGACTTCCGATATAGCGTCAAGTAGGGCCGTATTACTGTAATATAATGATAGAAATTTATAGCGAATTACAGTATAATTCTATATGGTGCAGTTAAGGGTAAACATAATGATTCTGATATACAAGGCTGAGACTGCCAATAGGTAAAAATTATAAATTTGTTAAAAATAGAACGAGTGGAGGACTGACTATGAACCAAAACAAGACAATCGCGATACTATATTACGTGTGTTCAATTTCATTTCTTATAACTGCAGCTGTTAATTTTGCAGGTGAGCTAAAATCGAATGCGGGATTTATTTGGCTGGCTGTTGGAGTTGTGTGGCTGGTGCTTGGTTTGCAATATAAGAACAAGGCGAAAGAGGAAGAGGCGAAGTCCAAGAAAAGCAAGAAAGGCAAGAATGGTAAAAATGCCAAGGACGTTAAGAATGCTAAGAACGCTAAGACATCAAAACCCAAAAAGCTGAAGTAATGTTGAGATATCAATAATAAATATTCCATAATGTGAACAAAGGCTCAACGGACGGTTTACTGTTGGGCCTTTGAGCTAGTTGGAAGGTTCCTTCATTTCGACAGTAGTAAATTACTACATGGAAACCGGATCATTGATGTCTATTCGTAAAAATGTTCAAGACATTGTAATTCCATCTGAAGAAAGACATATACGTATGTATCCAATGGACTTTGAAGAGTTCTTATGGGCAAAGGACGAATTGCCACTGCTAGATTTAATCAAGGAACGTTTCGAAAAAAGAAAGCCTCTTGGACAGGCGCTTCACAGAAGAGCCATTACCTTGTTTCGTGAATATTTGATTGTAGGTGGGATGCCACAGGCAGTTAGCGAATATTTGAGAACTAAAGACTTTGAAGCTACGGACACAATAAAGAGAGACATATTGACGCTTTACAGAGCAGATATAGCAAAGCATGCGCCAGGATACGAAAAGAAGGTGGAAGGCATCTTAGACGAGCTTCCATCGCAATTGTCTAAGCATGAAAAGAAATTCAGTCTATCTTCTTTGGGAAGGGGAACTAGATTTAGAGATTACGAGAGTGCTTCTTTATGGCTGGAAGATTCTATGCTTGTAAACATGTGCTACAATTCCACTGAGCCAAATTTAGGCTTAAAATTAAATAGAGACAGTGCGTCTTTTAAAATGTATATGGGAGATACAGGGCTACTCATTAGTCACGCTTTTGATGAAAATTCACTGGTATCAGAGGAAATCTACAGAAAGTTACTATTTGATAAACTGGATGTAAATGAAGGTATGATTCTGGAGAATACTATAGCCCAGATGTTGACGGCGACAGGAAGGAAATTATATTTCTACTCTAGCACGTCGAGAACTGACAAGAATCGTCGTATGGAGATTGATTTTTTAATCGCGAAGTCAAAGATAACGAGTCAGCATAATGTGTCACCTATAGAGGTTAAATCGGGGAAACGCTACACGCTTTCTTCAATAAGAAAATATATAAAACAGTATGGCCGATATCTCGATACGCCTATGGTTATTCACATGGATGATTTGAGAGAAGAAGAGGGAATTCTTTATATTCCGGCGTATATGACAATGTGCTTATAGCACCCTGCAAGATATAAGGAACATCAATTAAAGGGAACTTTTGTGAATTGTAGAGAATGTCACATAACTCCTGATTGCCTTTTACAATAAGCGAATCCTCCCTCATAGTGTTCGTTTCTTCAAGTTACTTTTAATACGCCGTGAGCAAGAGCATATGTGCTATAATAAAGCTAGTTAGTAAATGGAGGTTGCTTATGCCCTTTGAAATAGTAAGAAATGATATCGTAAATATGCAAGTAGATGCGGTGGTGAACACTGCAAATCCTAAACCTGTTATTGGTTCTGGCGTTGATAGCGGAATACATAAAAAAGCTGGACCTAAGTTGCTTTTGGCAAGACAGAAAATCGGCAAAATTAAATTTGGTGATGCAGTTATTACCCCTGGTTTTAATTTGGACGCTAAATATGTTATCCATACTGTAGGACCTATTTGGGAGGATGGCAGCCACGGAGAGGAAGAGATTCTATCTTCATGTTACAGAAAATCCCTGACATTGGCCAAAGAGAACGCGTGTGAGTCGATGGCATTTCCCTTAATAGCTACGGGCAATTATGGATTTCCGAAACCTCTTGCTCTGCAAATAGCCGTTCGTGAAATCAGCGCTTTCCTGCTGGAAAATGAAATGCAGATTTACCTGGTTGTATTTGACAAGGATGCTTTCGCCCTTTCGGAGAAACTATTCAAATCCGTCAGCAGCTATATTGACGAAAACTATATTCACAGTAAAACCATTGATGAATACGGAACCGAAAACGTATACGCTTCTCATCTTGAAATAAGACGCATTAGAGAAGGACTAAAACAAAGTAATCGGTTCCACGAGGATATTTGCCCGCTACCGGAAATGAAGGAATGCCTTGCTATGCCTATAGAGGAGACAGTACCGATGGTTTCGGAGGACTGGGGGCAACTGCTGAAAAATTTAGACGCGGGTTTTTCTGAAACACTCCTGCAATTGATTGATCGCACCGGAAAGAAGGACTCTGAAATCTACAAAAAGGCAAATATAGATAGAAAGTTGTTCTCTAAAATTCGAAACAATATGGACTACAGACCATCCAAGACAACTGCACTGGCCTTTGCCTTTGCATTAGAACTAGATATTGATGAAACAAAGGATTTTATTAGCAGAGCAGGTTTTGCCCTATCCCACAGTAGTAAGTTTGATGTGATAGTAGAGTATTTCCTGGTAAATAAAAACTACAATGTGTTTGAACTGAATGAAGTTTTGTTTGCTTTCGACCAGCCACTTATAGGCGCATAAAAAATGTCGCATGCTATGCGACCATTCACCTTCCTGTTTTTCTTATAATGAAACCACAATAAAGAACAGGAGGGTTTCAAAATGACAGAACTTGTATTTATCTTAGATCGCAGTGGTTCCATGTCGGGACTGGAAAAGGATACAATCGGAGGCTTTAATTCCATGTTGGAAAAGCAGCGCAAGGAACCAGGTGATGCAGTGGTATCTACCGTGCTGTTTGACAACGAAGCAGAGGTTATTCATGACCGTGTCGCCATTGCAGATGTATCAAAACTCACAGATAATGAATACTTCGTGCGTGGTTGCACTGCACTTCTTGATGCTGTGGGTGGTGCAATTCATCACATTGGGAATGTTCACAAGTATGCCCGCAAAGAAGATGTGCCGGAAAAGACACTATTTATTATCACAACTGATGGTATGGAAAATGCCAGCCATTTTTATACCTATGATAAAGTCCGCCGCATGATTGAACGCCAGAAGAAGCGCTACGGCTGGGAGTTCCTTTTTCTCGGTGCAAATATCGATGCAGTTGCAGAAGCCAGAAGATTTGGAATCGACGAATCTATGGCGGCAAACTATCATTGTGATGAGATTGGAACGGCGCTCAACTATGAAGTCATCAGTGAGGCCATTACTAGCGTAAGGTCGTGCAAAACACCGTTGCGTGCCGATTGGAAAAAGAAGATTGATGCGGATTACAAGAAGAGAGGTGGCAAGAGATGATAGGAGCAATTTTAGGTGATATTATTGGTAGTCCTTATGAATTTGACCGTGGCAATAAGAGTAAAGAATTCCCACTATTCACAAGCAAATCCACTTATACGGATGATACTGTAATGACTTTGGCTGTCGGTCTTACTTTTCTTGATGCACAGCCGAGTGCTTCAGATGATTGGATTTTGCGAATCCTAGCTAATCATATGCGCCAGTTCGGAAAGATGTATCCGAATGCTGGGTACGGAGGAATGTTCCGACAGTGGCTTAGTAATCCGGAGTGCAAGGCCTACAATAGTTTCGGTAATGGCTCTGCAATGCGTGTTTCCTCTGTTGCGTGGTTATATAATGATATTGATGCTGTGAGGCACGCAGCAAGGCTTTCTGCCGAAGTTACCCACAATCATCCAGAAGGGATCAAGGGTGCTGAAGCAACTGCCAGTGCCATCTTCCTAGCAAGAATAGGACATAGCAAAGCGGAAATAAAGGAATATATTGAACATGAATTCGGTTATGAGTTGAATCGCAGTTGTGATGAAATCAGACCTGGCTATTTCCATACGGAAACCTGCATGGAAACTGTACCAGAGGCCATCACGGCATTTCTGGAAGGAGATAGTTTTGAAGATGTTATTCGTACTGCGGTATCCCTTGGTGGAGACTGTGATACACTGACAGCTATTGCTGGCAGTATTGCAGAAGGCTATTATGGTGTTCCTGCCGAACTAAAAGAAGAATGCTATAAGCGCCTACCGGAACCACTGCTTAAAGTTCTGAGAGAATTTGAGGAATATCTCGCTAAGGCAGAAGCAGTAACAAATGATACGGCTGACTGCGTTCAAAATATATATGGAGGCGAGAAATCTGGGATATATTTTAGAAGGACTCGCTCAGGCAACCAGTCAATTGTCAGAGCTGACGGGTCTTATAAGATAATGAAAGAGAGAAATGAATACTTTGCTGAAATGGGCGGACAGGCCCTCGAGGGATGGCAGAGGGCCAAACTTTTTATGAAAGAGTTTGGAATTTGGGATGCAACTGCTTTTGGTTGCACCATGAATACTGCTATGGCTTTTACATTCCTTGAATACGGCAAAGAATATGCTCTGATTTTCTCATCCTGCGAATGTGCGGAGAGATACCTTTATAAGGACCTTCCGGAAGACGTAGTATCAGAGTGCAGAAAAAATGTGGACAGCTTTTACGCAAATCCGGATTTACAGAAAAAATGGGAATGGATTATATTACACCCGATTTGCCTGAAATACGTTAATGGCAGTGGCAGATTCGTACCGGTGAGTCTGGCAGACATACATATTACAGAGAGAATGTTTAAGACCAAAACATTTCGACCCGTCGGAATGATTTCAAACATTGACGAACTGGAAGAAAATCTGTTCGAATATCTTTACTTTGATATTAATGAAGCAATTCGCTTTGCAACAGAACGTCACGCAGGTCAGAAAAGAAAAGGCACCGACACGCCATACATCGTTCATCCTATGGAGGTCATGACAATTCTGTCATCGATGAATGCGGAGGAGGAAACCATGATAGCCGGTGTTCTTCACGATACAGTTGAGGACACAGAAACTACTATAGATGAGATTGAAAGACTTTTCGGCAGCAGAGTCAGCAGACTAGTAGAGCTCCACAGTGAAGACAAGAGCAAGACCTGGCAGGAACGCAAGAAAATAGCAATAGACAGAGCAAATAAAGCAAATATAGAAGAAAAGAAACTGATTCTGGCAGATAAACTATCAAATTTGAGAGCAATCTGCCGAGACTATGAGTTACACGGCGAAGAGTTGTGGAAGCGTTTTAATGCTGGCCCTGAAAAACAGGCCTGGTATTACGGTGCAATGGCTGATGCCCTTGAAGCGCTCGCAGAAGATAAATCTGCAAGAGATTTCTATGGGGAATACGTTTCACTGTGCAAAACTGTATTTGCCAAGATAGCGTGAATGCGTGACATCCCTTCTTAGTTTATGATGATTTTTGCAGTTAAATCATTTATAATTAAAAAAGTAGGTGAATTGTAATGAACGTAGTAAAAATTACAACGACATTTATTGGAATGGCGTGAGACAAATCATCGTGTTCAGAGGCCTGCTTGCAAAGTTTCCGCAAAGTGACGAATTAAGAAAACTTATTCGAATTCGCACTTGTGATTGTGCGAGACAGCATGGGATAAATCGAAGATTTACGGGGGAGTTTATCGCTATGATTAGAAAATTACAAAAAGTAGATATCAATAATGTCGCAGATATATGGTTGGATACCAATATAAAGGCTCATTATTTTATACCTGCTCAATATTGGAAAAGCAATTTGGAGCTTGTGAAAGAACTGCTGTTGCAGGCAACTGTCTATGTTTATGAAGATAATCAGAAGATACTTGGATTCATCGGAATTAATGGTGAATATATAGAAGGCATTTTTGTTTCTGAGGCAATGCAGTCGCAGGGCATTGGCAAAATTTTGCTGAATTATGTAAAAGAGACAAGAAGCAAACTGCTTCTGAATGTGTATCAAAAGAATGCACCAGCCATATCTTTTTATCAGAGAGAAGGATTTAAGATACAGAATAGTGGGGTGGATGAAGCTACCGGGGAAAAAGATTATGTAATGGTGTGGCAGACACATTCTAGTTCCCGCATTTCAGACTGCTGAAGCGCTAGGAAGAAATTTGCAGACGCTTCCTTAAAGTCTGGAAAGCTGAACGCATTGATAAACTGCATAAAAGATTAGGAGAAGTTAAATGATATACGACAAGCAGTCTAGAAAAAAGAATACTATTTCTTTCGTAAAACAAGATATAACGCAGGCGGATGTTGAGTGCATAGTAAATGCTGCTAATAACAGCTTGCTTGGAGGTGGCGGCGTAGATGGTGCAATTCATCGGGCTGCAGGCCCAAAACTGCTGGATGAATGTATAACCCTTCATGGATGCGAAACAGGTGAAGCCAAGATAACAGCAGGGTATAATCTGAAAGCAAAGCATATAATTCATACCGTTGGTCCTATTTATTCTGGAACAGAGGAAGATGCACGCCTTCTTAGAAATTGCTATTGGAATTCATTGGAATTGGCGAAAGCTAATGATATCCACAGTATTGCATTTCCGGCAATCTCAACTGGAGTCTATGGATATCCGGTAGAAGAAGCGACAGAAGTTGCGCTTAAAGCTATATCTGACTGGGTTAAGGAGAACTGCAATTATGGCATGACAATTCTGTTTGCTTGTTTTCATGATGACATAGTAGATGTGTACAACAAATGTTGGACTAGTTATGAAGAATCACAACTAGTCCGTGGATAATCTGAAGATGACCGATGAGATAGAATAGGTTAGCTACTTTTTTCTGCTAAATATTCCTCAGCCATATGCACTGCCATGGCCCCATCGCCTACAGCAGTTACAACCTGACGAAGAGGTTTGGTTCTGACATCACCAACAGCGTAAACCCCAGGAATGTTAGTTTCTGTAGTTTCGCCTGCCACAATGTAACCGCTAGGATCCAGTTCTAACTGGCTTGCGACAATCTCTGTGGCTGGCTTTCTGCCCACACTGACGAAGACGCCGTCGCACTCTAGAACGCTTTCTTCGCCAGAAATTGTGTCCTTCAAAACCACACTGGTCAAGCGTTCTTCAGAAATTAGCTTCGTAACTATGCTGTTCCATCTAAACTCCACATTTTCAGATTTCATCAGCTGTTCATGGTAAATTTTCGTTGCACGTAAAGTGTCTCTTCGATGAATAATAATCACTTTTTTAGCAATTCGGCTCAAAAGAAGAGCGTCAGCCACGGCCGAATTTCCTCCGCCAACAACAACGACGGTCTTGCCCTTATATTGCATACCGTCACAAGCCGCACAATATGCGACGCCTCGTCCTATTAGTTCTTTCTCATTGTCTAGCCCAAGTTCTCTGGGGTTAGCGCCTGTAGCAATCACCACAGTTTTACCTAAGTAAATGCCCTCGCTAGTCTCTATTCTCTTAGGGTCTGCCTTCAAATCAAGGCCTAAAACTTCCGCATATTCACTTTTTGCACCAAATTTTTCGGCCTGTTTCCGCATTTTCTGTCCCAGTTCGTACCCATCGACTCCATCTTCGAAACCCGGGTAATTGTCAATCTGTTCGGTCAGCGCCATCTGCCCGCCTGCAGATAATTTCTCCAAAACAACAGTATCAAAACCAGCTCGACCCGCATAAAGCGCTGATGTATAACCACCAGGGCCACCACCCACGATTACCATATCGTGAACGTGATTTTCTTTCTCCTTATTGCTCTCATCTAGTTTACCTAAAGCGCCATTAATGAAATTTTCAATCATGGCTTTCGATTTAGGCGCAACGATGGAATCTACTACTTGTCCGTTTTGATATATGACAAGGGTTGGAATAACCTCTATCTCTTCGGCATCTGCAAGCTGCGGTTCTTCGTCGATGTTTACTTTGCCAGCAACAAGAATATCGCTGTACTCGCCACCTATTTCCTCAAAAGCTGGTCCGATTCTACGGCAATAGCTGCACCAAGGTGCCCAGAAGTCGATCAAAACTGGTTTATCTCCATGAATTAGCTGTTCAAACTTATCCTTATTAATATTAATAGTAGCCATGTTTTATTCTCCTTTCCTATCTTTGAACTTAGTATACCACATAAAAAATATTCTTTCTGTGATATTATCACATTTGACGCATATCATAAGAATCGTTATACTTAATTTGTAAAAACCTTATAAGGAGACGGAAAACTATGAGTTTTGATACTTATTTCCCTGTATGGGATAAATTGAATACAGAACAAAAGGAACTGATTTCGAAGAGCTTAATTACGCAGCGAATAGAAAAGGGCACTATCGTTCATAATGGCGCCTTGGATTGCACGGGACTGTTGCTGGTTAAATCAGGCCAGCTTCGCACTTATATACTTTCAGACGAAGGACGTGAAATTACGCTTTATCGCCTCTTCGATATGGACATGTGCCTTCTGTCTGCCTCATGCATAATGCGCTCCATTCAATTTGAAGTGACCATTGAAGCAGAGAAGGATACAACTCTTTGGATTATTCCTGCTGAGATTTACAAAATAATAATGGATAAATCCGCGCCTGTTGCTAACTATACTAATGAATTAATGGCTAGCCGTTTTTCTGATGTCATGTGGCTCATGGAACAAATTATGTGGAAAAGTCTAGACAAACGCGTCGCGATGTTTCTTCTAGAAGAATCATCAATAGAAGGGACAAACGAACTGAAAATCACCCATGAAACCATCGCCAATCATATTGGCTCCCATAGGGAGGTTATCACACGAATGTTACGCTATTTTCAAGGGGAGGGCCTTGTCAAGCTTTCTCGTGGAAAAATTACAATTCTAGATGAGAAAGGGATGGAAGAGATTAGGGATGCATAAGCCTTTTTCTTTGAATAATTATAATGGGAGGGTTCCGTTTGAACCCTCCTTTTCATAACAAAATTATACATAAATTCTGTTATGAAGTCAACGAATATAC
>JAUNMH010000029.1 GCA_030537495.1 Clostridia bacterium
TTGGCAACGCCTTGCGCGACTGCGCCCGCGCCCGCGCCCGGCGCTGTGACAAGGCGCCTCTCATCTCAACAAGCTTCTTCTAGCATCTATTTAGTTAGCCTATATCAGTTTTTGAGCTAGCTTCTATTTATCAGCAAGTTCTCTATATTTTTCATATTTTTCCCTGGCGTCACGGGCTGTCATGTCAAACAGCTTGTTTGCAACATCTGGGAATTCCTTTGTTAGGGAAACGTATCTGTTCTGGCCCATTAAGAAATCGTGGAAGTTTTTGGTTGGTTCCTTGGAGTCAAGGATGAACGGATTTCTTCCCTGCTTCTTAAGATCTGGGTTGTATCTGTACAGGTGCCAGTAACCTGAGTCAACAGCTTCCTTGATGTTGTCCTGAGTTTTTCCCATACCCTTTCTGATACCGTGGTTGATACATGGAGCGTATGCGATAATCAGTGATGGACCATCGTAAGCTTCAGCTTCTCTTACAGCTTTTAGGAACTGAGCCTTGTCTGCGCCCATTCCAACCTGTGCAACATAAACATATCCATAAGACATTGCAATTGCACCAAGATCCTTTTTCTTAATCTTCTTACCAGAAGCAGCAAACTTAGCAACAGCAGCAGCTGGAGTTGCCTTGGATGCCTGACCACCAGTGTTTGAGTAAACTTCAGTGTCAAATACCAGAACGTTGATATTTTCGCCGGAAGCAAGGATGTGGTCCAGACCACCGTAACCAATGTCATAAGCCCATCCGTCACCACCGATTGCCCAGATTGATTTCTTTTCTAGGTAATCCTTGTATCTTGTAATACGATCACAAAGCTGGATAATTACATTGTCGCCAGTCTGCAGTTCTTCAATTTCCTTAAGAACAAGCTCACTGGCAGCTCTTGAGTGATTTCCATCTTCCTTATATTCAAGCCACTCCTTGAAAGCATCTCTCATAGAATCAGGAATATCCAGTTCTAACAAAGCTTTCATATTGCGTTCAATCTTATCTCTCATCTGTCTCTGAGCCAGAAGCATTCCGTATCCGAACTCAGCATTGTCCTCAAATAGTGAGTTTGCCCAAGCCGGACCTCTGCCGTTTTCGTCCTTGCAGTAAGGCATTGACGGAACAGATGCACCCCAAATTGATGAACATCCAGTTGCGTTAGCAATCATCATTCTGTCGCCATATAACTGAGTGATTACCTTTAAGTAAGGAGTTTCACCGCATCCTGCGCACGCGCCAGAGAATTCAAAGTATGGCATTGCGAACTGGCTGCCCTTCACCGTCGATTTATCAATAGCTTCAGGCTTTTTCTTAACAGTCATAGCGAAGTCCCAATTGTCAGCTTCACAAACAACGTCAGCGTACGGTTTCATTACCAAAGCTTTTTCCTTAGCTGGGCAAATGTCCGCGCAGTTTCCGCAGCCCATGCAGTCTAAGGCTGACAGCTGCATTCTGTAACCGTATTTCTCAAGTCCTGTACCCTGTGCTTTCTTTGTAACAAAACCAGCAGGGGCCATCTTCTTCTCTTCTTCGTCAATAAGAACCGGACGAATTGCAGAATGTGGACATACGAATGAACACTGGTTACACTGGATACACTTTGTTGCATCCCATTCAGGTAGGTGAACAGCAACTCCTCGTTTTTCGTAGCGGCTTGTTCCCAGAGGGTAAGCTCCAGTTGCAACGTCCTTAAAGCTGCTTACCGGAAGATCGTTACCTTCCTGGTTGTTAATTGGAATCATTAGTTTTTCAACGAACTCTGGCATTTCCTCATATTTTTCCTTAGGATCTTCAGCGTCAAGCCAGCTTTCAGGAACTTCAACTTTCTTAATTGCTGAAATACCAGCATCTACTGCCTTCCAGTTCATTTCAACGATGTGTTTACCCTTCTTCTTATACTGTTTTTCAATTCCTTCTTTTAGATACTTAACAGCATCATCAATTGGAATTACGCCTGTAAGTTTGAAGAATGCAGCCTGCATTACCATATTGATTCTGCTGCCTAAGCCGATTTCTTCACCAATTTTCCAAGCATCTATTGTGTAGAACTGAATATTCTTCTTTGCTAAATCTCTCTTAACTCTCGCAGGTAAATGTTCTTCCATTTCCTCAGGTGACCATAAGCTGTTAATCAAGAAAGTTCCGCCCTTCTGAAGATCCTTCAGCATATCGTACTGTCTCAGATATGCCTGGTTGTGACATGCAACGAAATCGGCCTGGTTAATCTGATATGCGGACTGGATTGGCTTCTTACCAAATCTTAAGTGGGAAATAGTAAGGCCTCCGGACTTCTTGGAATCATAAGCGAAGTAACCCTGAGCGTACATGTCAGTTTTGTCACCGATAATCTTTATGGCGGTTTTGTTCGCACCTACAGTACCGTCAGAACCTAGACCCCAGAACTTGCACTTGATTGTGCCTTCCGGTTCTCTTGAAATGCCAACCATGTATGGCAGTGAGTGGGATGTCACGTCGTCTTCGATACCTACTGTGAAGTGGTCCTTAGGGTGCTTGTGGTACAGGTTGTCGTAGATTGACTGGACCATGCCAGGTGTCACGTCCTTAGAGCCCAAACCGTATCTTCCGCCATAAACTTCAGGCGCGTATTTTTCGCCGTAAAGCATTGTTTTTACATCCTGGTATAGTGGTTCGCCGTATGCGCCTGGTTCCTTTGTTCTATCTAGAACTGCGATTCTTTCAACGGTTCTTGGAAGAACATCCATAAAGTATTTCTTAACGAATGGTCTGTAAAGTCTTACCTTGATTAAGCCGACTTTGTGACCTTCTGCGATTAACTTGTTCATTGATTCTTCAATGGTTTCGCAAACTGAACCCATTGCTACGATTACGTTTTCTGCATCAGGTGCACCTACGTAGTCAAATGGCTTGTACTTTCTGCCAGTAACTTCTCCGATTTTGTTCATGTATTCAACTACAACTTCTGGCAATTCGTCGTAAGCTGTGTTAGATGCTTCTCTTGACTGGAAGAAAACGTCTGGGTTCTGAGCTGTACCCATTATTACAGGGTGCTCAGGGTTTAATGAACGTTTTCTAAACTGTTCAACTGCGTCTAGGTCGATTAGTTTTCTTAAGTCATCGTACTCGATCGTTTCAATTTTCTGGATTTCGTGTGATGTTCTGAAACCATCGAAGAAGTGCAGGAATGGCATGCTGCCCTTAATTGCTGCTAAGTGTGCAACTGCTCCAAGGTCCATAACTTCTTGAACTGAGCTGGATGCCAGCATTGCAAACCCTGTCTGTCTAGTTGCCATTACGTCGGAGTGATCTCCGAAAATGCAAAGTGCGTGTGTTGCAACAGTTCTCGCTGCTACATGGAAAACTGCCGGCAGTCTTTCACCTGCTATTTTATACATGTTTGGAATCATAAGCAGAAGTCCCTGAGATGATGTATATGTAGTTGTCAAAGCTCCTGAAGCCAAGCTTCCGTGTACTGCACCTGCAGCACCTGCTTCTGACTGCATTTCTGCTACATTAACTGTCTGGCCGAAAATGTTTTTCTTTCCATATGCTGCCCATTCGTCAACTAATTCGGACATAGTTGATGAAGGCGTAATTGGATATATTGCCGCTACATCTGTAAAGGCATAGGATACCTGCGCTGCGGCAGTGTTTCCATCCATTGTCTTCATTCTTTTATTCATAATTTGTGCTCCTTCCCAAACAATCATTACTTTTTTTGTGTTTTTTGTTTTCTACAAACAAAACGAATAATGTCACCACTTTATCATATATATGTATCCGGGGTCAAGATTGTTCGGATAATAATACAATATACATGATATGTGTACGATTTTGAATACAGTATTCACGCGCAGCCGGGCGTTGCCCCCTTGACAGTAACCCAATCCAGATGGTATACTTATTCCATAAAACCCATTCGGGAGTGGATTTTTCAAGAGAGATCTTTTTTTCGCCACACAGCAATTCCAAGCTGTGTGGCTTATTTTTTTGCAATTTTTAAATATACTATTTTAGGAGCGTGAAGTTATTGAATCAGAATTTTATGAAAGAAAAGAAAATACTGCCGCTAGTTATCTCCATGTCACTACCTATGGTAATTTCCATGGCTGTGAACTCACTTTATAACATAGTCGACAGTTATTTTGTTGCAATTATAAGCGAGGATGCTATGACGGCTTTGTCACTGGTTTACCCATTCCAAAACCTGATGACTGCCGTGGCTGTTGGTTTTGGTGTTGGGTTAAATGCAAGAATTGCATTTTGTCTCGGCGCGGGCAAACCCCTGCAGGCCGACCAAAATGCAACTACTGGCATGGTGCTCAGCTTAATCCATGGCATCATTCTTATGGCTGCGGGTCTGTTGTTCATGCCTCGTTTTCTTGCTATGTACACTAGTGACGGGGGCATTGTCGAAATGGGACTCATTTACGCTAACAGAGCCTTCCTATTTTCTATAATCATCATGTTTGGTATTTCTTTGGAAAAGATTTTCCAAGCTGTGGGAAAAATGAAAGTTTCTATGATTAGCATGTCACTTGGTTTTGTTACTAATATTATTTTGGACCCGCTTATGATTTTCGGCATCGGCCCTTTCCCTGAAATGGGAATGGCTGGAGCAGCCTGGGCTACAGGCATCGGCCAGACTGTGTGCCTAATTACATATTTGGTATTCCTGCGTCTAACACCGATTCCTGTAAACTTCAACCGTGAGAATATCTATTTTGGTCGTGAGATTCTTTCAGGCCTTTATTCTGTTGGAATTCCAGCAACCTTGAACACTGCACTACCGTCTCTTTTAATTTCTTCATTGAACGGAATCCTTGCGGCCTTCTCTGCTCAGTATGTCCTTGTTTTAGGGGCTTATTATAAATTGCAGACTTTCATTTACCTTACTGCAAATGGCATAATTCAAGGCATCCGCCCCCTTGTCAGCTTCAACTATGGGGCCGGCGAACACAAACGTGTCCACAAAATTTTTTCTACAACTCTTGCGCTAACTGCAGGTGTTATGGCTGTGGGTTTGCTACTTTCATATATAATTCCTGGTCAAATGATAGGCCTATTTACATCAAATGCTGACACTGTTTCTATAGGAATAAAAGCCCTACATATTATAAGCATTGGCTTCGTTTTCTCAGCAGTTTCAATTACTTGCTGTGGTGTGCTGGAAGCTTTAGGCATGGGGATTCAATCTTTCCTTGTGTCTCTAATGCGCTGCGTGGTTGTAATCATTCCAGTTGCATATTTCCTAAGCAGGATGCTCGAAGCCGAAGGAGTTTTCCTTGCCTTCCCAGTAGCTGAGATAATTACAGCTGCTTCCGCCTACGCTATATATCGCAAGAGCTATAAGGGCTAGGCGCCGCTGATTTCTTCTAACTCGTTGCAAAGCTTGTCCACAGTGGCAAGGTTGTCTTTCTTGAAAGCTGCGGTGATACCAGCTTCAAGTTCCTGTTTTTTGCGGTCGATTTCAAGGTACTTCTGGTCGAAATACTTGCTATAAACCATCTTTCTGAAATTTCTGCTCCGAACGCGGCGCACTGTATTGTCCTCAACAAGCAAAACAAAGTCAGCGCAATTTGCCACTAGGTAGAAGTCGTGGCTCACCATCAGTACAGTTCCCTTGTATTCGCCAATTGCACGCTCTAATGCAACCTGGCCGTAAATGTCTAAATGGCTAGTCGGCTCATCTAAGATAAGGAATTCAGCGCCAGAACAAGAGATGAGAGCGATTTGCAGTAAGTTTTGTTCGCCGCCGCTCAGATCCTTCACTCGCTGATCCAGCACATCCTCAGGCAAGGTGTACTTTTCCAGCAGATTTCTCATGTCAGTTCTCATAACCACGCCAGCGTCAACTAAGGTTTCCTCTGCGGTTTTCTCACCGGCCTCTGCCTCGGTCTGCAGCTGCGACAAGCACGCATAGCTGATTTCCTCGTCTATGGTAATCGCCGGGTTGTCGTTTCTCAAAATGTCGCGAATCAGTGTCGTCTTGCCCGTGCCGTTGGCGCCCACAAGCGCTACCTTCTCGCCCTTCTTTATATCAAAACTAACTTCCTGCAACAAGTCATGGTCGAAATCTACCTTGTAATTTTCAACAGAAAGTACGCAATTTGCTTCGTTAATAGGTTCCTCGGCTGCAAGCGCTGTGCCAATGTCTCCTACGCTGGCAGAAGCGTCCGCCTCGCACGCAGCCGTATCAACGATTTCAGCGCCAGCTGCCTCGCACGCAACCTCGGCCTCGCCTACCTCTGGCAGCTCAATCTGTGGCTCCCTGATTTCAATAAAAGGCGCCTTAATCTGCCTTGCCAAAAGTCGGTCAAGCTGCGACTGCTTAGCATTTACAGATCTGCCGATTACCGGATTTACCATTAAAGTTGCACGCGTACGAAGAGTTTCCACCAGTTCCTCAGTTCTGGCGATTTCGTCCTGCTCCTCAAGGTTTTGAATTCTCAGTTTTAGTTTTTCACGCAGAATGGAGCATCTGTACTGAGAGTAGTTGCCCTCAAACTCCTGCAATTCCCCATTCTCCAGATGAAGAATTTTATTAAAACAATGATTCAAGAGATATCTGTTATGTGTAACAACTAGCATAGTCCCCTTGTATTCATTAATCATTTTGCACAAGCTGTTCAAGTTTCCAAAATCAAGGAAAACATCAGGCTCGTCAAGAACTAGAAGGTTTGGTACAAGAAGCATTTCCTTCATAATCTGAAGAAGCTTGTATTCCCCTCCACTTAGCTGAGAAACTTTTGTTTCAGCAGCCTCAGTCATGCCCGCAATGTAAAGTTCCTTGTGAATATTACTTTCATAATTATCACCATCCATGGCCTCATTTCTGTCCAATAATTCCTGATACTTTGCAAAGACCTCATCCATGGCCTCAGGGTCAGCTGTAGCCATTTCCTCACAAACTGCAGCAATTTTCTCCTGCAGCTCCACAAATCTCTGGCTCAGGTACTCGAAAACCGTGCACTCCTGTTGCTTGTCTCTCACGCTGAACTGGCTGGCGTAGCCAATTCGACATTCATCATCCTTAATTATTTTCCCATCATAAAGATATTCCTCCGGATCAATAATCATATCCACCAGAGTTGACTTCCCACAGCCGTTGCTTCCAATCAAAGCACAGTGCTGCCCCCTCTCAATCTCAAAAGAGATATCATTATATAAATCCTTCGCCGGAAATCCATAAGAAAGTTTTTCTATTTTTATCATATGTCGTCCTCTGCTTCTTATTTATATTCTAATATTATCATCTAGTTTCCTAGGATTTTCTTGATTTCTGCCAGATTCTCTGCAAAGTATATGCCCTCTTGCTTTTCTTCTGTTGATAGACCCATTTTTACCATATGTGCAAGTAGCGCCTTTAGGCTATCATAATAGCCATTTAGATTGTATAAAATGCAGGGCTCGCTCATGTGCTTCAGGCAAACCTTGGACATGATTTCTGCAATTTCTTCAAGGGTTCCCGTTCCACCAGGAAAGGCAATGAAGGCATCGCCTAACTCGATCATTTTATTCTTACGCTCCGACATGTCACCAGTGACAATGAGTTTGTCAATTCGGTCATATTCCAAACCTTCATCAATAAAGAACTGCGGTTCAACTCCAGTTACATAGCCACCTGCATCAAGAACACTTTCCGCCAGTTCTCCCATAAGTCCGCATTTGGAACCACCATAAACAAGAGAAATTCCACTCTCTCCAATCCATGTTCCCAGCTCTCTAACCGCTTCCTTCAGTGATGGATCATTGCCCTCACAAGAACCCAAATATACAGTTATGTTCATACTATTCTCCTTCTCACCCTGGGTACTTCCTGTACCCATTCATCAACTGGTCGTCTTCCATAATGAATGGGTGCGCAGTGTTCTGGCCCCAGGAATTGTCATATTTTTTCATAAGGTAATCGCTGAGATCCGTGCGGTTTCTGAACTTCACCAGGCGGTACGGCTCCTGGAACGCAACTTTCTCAATGAAGTACAGCCCGCCGTCCTCGGCAGTCAAAAGCACGCCAACGTGTCTCACGGACAAGGTGTTGTCAGTGGCTGTGTACCTATCGTGCAGGATGAAAGAGATCATGTGCGCCTTACTATTATCAAAACTCACTCCTCTAGCCTTCCATCCCTTTTTCAGCACCTCAACCTGGTCGCTGACCTTGGTGCTGTTGGCCGCTTTTACCGGAGCAAAAACTGCGCAGAATTTTTTGACGGTGTCTCCGCAAAGGGCATCAGTTTTCTTTTCAATTGTATCTAAATCCAGGAATAAGAAATCCTGTCCGCGCTTATCTGGCTGCTTCATCCCTACGCTAATGTATGGGCTCATTAAACCAAAGGCTGTAAGGCGGCAGTTGTAACCTTGGAAGTCGCCGTTGTTTGCAGCAAACTCATCCTGCATATCGTAAGGGTCATATTTTGCTTTGGCTGTGCCGATAGTTTCGAAACCCTTAGTTAGCCACTGGCTTTTGACGCTGCTGTTGAACATGTCGATGCGGCTGAAGAGAGCGTCGATGCGTGATTCTTCGATACCATTTTCTGCAAGTAATCCCCTTAACAAATTCCTGGAAGACTCATCCGTAAGGTTAGAATACTCAATAGTTTTCAGGGCAGGCTGGCCGCTAGGTTTCTTTGCTAAAACCTTTACCTTACATTTTAAAGTCTGCTTATTTGCAAGCCTAGCTGTAATTAGGCAGGTTCCAGACTTCTTTGCCGTAATTTTTGCGCTAGCCGTACCTATGGATTTTACTGTGGCAACCTTCTTGTTAGAAGTGGACCAAGTGACTTTAAGGCCTACATTTTTCACTTTCAAGACAGCAGTTTTACCGGTGCGGACGCTTAAGGAACGCGCCGATAGAGTTGGTTTTGGTGTATGGATAGATGCCGCCGCAAAGGATGTCGATCCCAGGACGAGTGACACTATCAAAAGAGCAATAAAAGACAGCTCCAGACATTTTCTTGATTTCATACTTTCCCCTTTCAATGGGTTATCCCAAGTAGTTTGTAGAGTGTTAATCAGTACTCACATTATATATTTATGTGGGCGCTATTTCAACACATCTTCTGTAAAAATCAAGATTTATCGGAGCTGTCCGTATATAGGGGTATCTATTTAATCAGACCGCTTTCTTTCAAAAGCAACTCAACGTCTGTACCTTTTGCGAACTTCAAAACCTTCTTAAGAAGGAATTTTTCCTTGAAGCTCAGAGGTATATCGTTGATGGTTTTTTTGTCGATTGCGTAGTAGCAGGCACGAAGTAATTCTCTTACATCGTATTTGCTGCCCCATACTTCAGGCACGCCGCGGTCCACGTCTAGTAAGGTGTAGACGCTTTCCATACCTGTTCTGATTGAGTATTCTGTTGTGAAAATTGTGTCTCTTGGTGTTTCTGCAAACTGTCCGACGAAGGCAAAGTTTACTGCGCCTTCTGGCACAACCTTTGGTCTGTCGCTTTCTTTTCTTGGCTGGAAGAAAGCGTTAATATATGGCATGTAGCATGTTGTGGTATTGCATGCTTCTGCGGCAAGCTTATCGATTTTGCTGTCATCGATACCGATGTGGTACAACCATTCGCGGCAAACTTCTTCGCCAGTGCAGTCTCTCATGGCTTTCTTAACGTAGTTACCTTCTTTATTGGTGCTCAAAGCGTACAGCCATACAAGAACTGTGTTTTTATCTTGTGATCTGAACTGAGGCTGACGGTTAATTGTCCAGGATAAATACCAGTTTTCTGTGCTGTCCTTGACTGTTACAATTCCGCCTGTTGTAACCTTTCCGGCTCTTGGATCACGCTTGCAGACATTGATTATGTGCTGGATAATTTCCTCGTTTGAGGTTTCTACAGTGGCACTCATCCAGTTTGTTGCATCTACGTTGCTACAGAATGCATCTGGATTACCGAATTCGCCATTCTTAGCCTGCGCTGCAATCCTTTTCCACATATCCCAGGATTCGCCGCAACCGTTCTTTACGCCTGACAGGTCTGGTGCTGTGTGCTGATCTCCGTAGCAAGAAGTGTCTGTGCAGCAACCGTTTGTAATGAATACAAGGTCATCTTCAATAAGGTCGATGCTCTGTTCCTGACCGTCCTTTACGTAGATTATCTGTTTTGCTACTTTCTTGTCTCCCTTTGTGTCTATTACAACGTTCTTTACGTCCATGCCGTATTCGATTTTTACGCCATGTTCTTCAAGATACTTTACAAGAGGAAGAATCATGCTTTCATACTGATTGTATTTTGTGAAACGCAATGCGCTGAAATCTGGTAAACCGTCGATGTGGTGAACATAACGGCAAAGGTATCTCTTCATTTCAAGAGCACTTGACCAGCGCTGGAAAGCGAACATTGTCTGCCAGTATAGCCAGAAGTTTGTTGACCAGAAAGAATCAGGCAACACTTCGGAAATCTTCTTTCCTTCCAGGTCCTTCTCTGGTGTAATAAACAACTGAGAAAGTGCCATTGCAGATTCTTTATCTAATTTGAATTCTTTATCTGTGTGAGCATCTTCACCCCTGTTAATTGATGCACGGCAAAGTGAGTAGTTAGGGTCGTGTTTGTTCAGCCAGTAGTATTCGTCTAAAACTGAAACTCCTGGTGTTTCTATTGAAGGAACATCTCGGAACATATCCCACATAACTTCGAAGTGGTTGTCCATTTCTCTTCCGCCACGCATATAGAAACCTTTTGTTACGTCTCTCATGCCATCGCAGCTACCGCCTGCCAGTTCAAGTTTTTCGAGAAGATGAACATGTTCCCCTTTCATCTGTCCATCACGGACAAGGTAAAAGGCAGCTGACAGGCCGGCAAGACCTGTACCGATAATATACGCTGACTTCTTATCTACATCCTTTGGTTTTTCTGGATGTGCAAACATTTCATAAGTTCCTGATGAGTAATACATATAAAAAACCTCCT
>JAUNMH010000006.1 GCA_030537495.1 Clostridia bacterium
CCGATGAGATAAAGCATGAATCACACAACGTGGCGAAGCCACTCTTGTTCCAATGCTTTTTCGAATAGCGCCCTCAGGACATATTACTCGATGGTAATTGCAGTGCTTACAGGAGACTTCTTAATGTCTTCCTTAGGAACAATGATGTTCAAAACACCATATTCATATTTTGCTTTAATGTCTTCTGGCTTAATGTCGCCAACATAGAAGCTACGTGAGCAAGAACCAGCATAACGTTCCTGACGTAGGACACGACCCTTCTTGTCTTCTTCATCTTTATCCAAACCTTTTTCAGCGGTAACTGTTAGGTAACCATCCTTAACATCAAGGCTGAGTTCCTCTTTCTTGAATCCAGGAAGATCTACAGATAGGCGATAAGCTTTTGCGTCATCAGTTTCCCTAATATCTGTCTTCATTAAGTTTCTACCGTTCTTACCAAATAGTGGACTGTGACCACCAAAGAAATCCTCAAACATATTTTCTCCATACATTACTGGTAACATAATTCATTCCTCCATTCTTTTGAACTCTTAGCACATATATCTATATATGAAGCTTCTGATACGGAACCCCGTACCAAAAGCATTGCTTTCTTAACTTTCTAAGTCTATTTTAGGTCTAAAAGGTTGAATGTACAATAAACCAGCAGTATAATAAATCAAAACTTACTTGTGCAATTAGTACAATATTAAGCGCTTATCGCAGTATTCGGAAGGGGATGTGCAAAATGAGCAATATATTAAGCAACGGAACTTGGAATAAGAACTGCCTTAACGAATTGATGTCGATTTTCTTCGCTGAGGATGATTTGGGAAACCTGGTAACTGCTGCGGGGAATATGCTTGAGAGCCCACTTATTGTCGTTGATGATACCTTTCATGTTGTGGCTCATTATCAGACACATGATTTTATCGATAGGATATTTCAGGATTCAATAATGCATAGAGAAATCTCATATGAAATTGGTGCAATTATCAGTCAGAGCGAAACCTTGACTGCGGGAAACCCGGATTATGTTAAGCTAGATGAAAGTCCATATCGTCGTCGTTTTGCGCCTCTTATGAGTTCGGGGGTAAGACTGGGGCACCTTATTTGTGTAGACATAAATGGACACCTGAAGGAGGTTCCTAACGAAACCTGGCAGGTGGTTGAAGAAATTTTGGCAAAGCAGATGTTTATTGAAGAATGTCGGCAGGACAAGCCCTTTGAGACGGCAGAGGCTGTTTTGATGCATCTTCTGGATGGTGGATTCACTTCGGCAGCCTATTTTCGTCTGCAAGCGGCGTCTACTTACCTTGCCGATTTTCACCCGACTGGATTTGCGTTGATTAACTTGGCCACCTACCATAAGGAGTATCTCAGCAGTCAGCACCTGAAGGAAGAACTTCTATCTAGGTTTCCTCACTCTCACCCTTTACTATATCGTGGTGATGTCTTCTTATTTCTACATAGAAAGGCGGAGCCGAGTGAGTTTGCTGTGGTGGCGGAAGAATTTGGTCTCAAGGTTGTTTTGACAGATGGGCTTGCTGACCTGTTTGAGTTGCCGGGGCTTTATCGCACGGCTTGTGAGGCGTTGGAATTGGTGAGTGGGGAGCGCTTTCGTGGTAAAAATGTTTTTACAGTAGAACAGCTACGCACCTTATTACTTTTGAAAAACTTGAAGGGGCGCAAGGACCTTGTTGCTAAGGAAATACGCGAGCTAGCGGCCCATGACAAGACGAAAGGAACAAGCTATTGTGAGACTCTTTATTATTATTTGATTTGTTGTCGTTCTTTGCAGAAGACTTGCGATATGCTATTTACCCATCGAAACACAGTGCTTTATCGAATTCGGAGGATGAAGGATGATTTTGGAATCCCACTTGATGATCCTTTAGCACATGCAGATTTGTTATTTGGTGTGGCGTTGCTGTTATTTGAAGAAAGGGGCGCTGATTTCTTCTTGCAAGGAGGATGAATATGTCCAAGAAGACCATAAATGGGCTTTGAAGAGGTTCTGAGTTGATATATAATAATTGAAACGAGAAAGAAGGGTGATATATGATTTTATGTTTTTCAGGAACAGGCAACAGCCGTTACATTGCAAGGCGCATTGAGAAAGCGCTGAATGCTGATGCATTAACAGACTTAAATGAGAAAATCAAGACTGGGGATACGAAGGCTTTAATGACAGGCGGTGATGTGCTCCTTGTAGTTCCCACCTACGCATGGCGAATTCCAAGAGTCGTTTCTGAATGGATAGCCCAAACCGAGTTTACTGGCGCTCAGCGAATTTGGTTTGTAATGAACTGCGGAAGCGAAATTGGAAATGCAGCTGATTTCAATAAAAGAATTGCAGAATCAAAAGGGCTACGTTATATGGGAACAGCGCAGATTATAATGCCTGAGAATTATATTGCATTGTTTAATGCACCGCAAAATGAAGAGGCGATAGAAATCGTCAAGGCGGCAGAACCAGCAATTGAGCAGGTAATTAAATGCATTAAAGAGGGTAGAGAATTTGATGCGCCTAGACGAAATATCTACGATAGATTTATGAGTAAATCCGTAAATCCAATTTTCTATAAATTAATTGTCAAGTCCAAGGCCTTCAGCGCAGATGAGAATTGCACTGGTTGCGGGCAGTGCGTCAAGCTTTGTCCCATGAACAACATTAAGCTTGTATCATCAAGTGCAGATGCGGAGGAACGCCTTGTTCTAAAACCTGCATGGGGTACAGCTTGCACTCACTGCATGGCTTGCATTTGCTATTGCCCGGCAGAGGCAATAGAATACGGCAAGAAGAGTGTGGGAAAGCCAAGATACAATTTCGAAATGCTGGATTACTGAAGCGTTGGATTTCTAAGCGCTGGATTAGCACTGAACTGCATAGATTATTCTTGCCCTCAAATAGAGAAACATGTATAATTAACATATAAGGTTCGTTGCATGGACAAAGTAACGCAATGCAACGAACACAACGCAACGTGATTATATAAGAAAAGGAGCCTTAACAGGTGCAGATAACAGATAAATTAATCAAACCTTTAACTGAAGTGAAATATTTAAATGCGGATAATGTCAGCAGATATCGCTGTATTATGCGCATTTTTTTTGAAAACTATGAGAAATTGAGGTACTGGCTGTATCAGGAAGATGTCTATGAGGAAATGATAAAAATTCCTATGTGGGAAGACTATAGGCCGGAGCAGTGTCAGCAAGATTTGGCAATGCTGACGGAGTGGAAAAACCTGAGCACCATACAAGATACCAGAAAGGTATCATCCATAGAAGAGTTTAAAAACAAGAAATACCGGTACCAGATGTCAGAGTACAGCGTCGAAATAGAACGACTGGTGCTTCGCCTCGAAAATTTATTAGTAGAAGGCGCATCACTTGAGCCTACGCTACTAGAACGAATCCGCATCGCAGTGGAGAAGTTCCCGGAAATGGCTAGGGTAGACAAAGACAAGGTGTACACCTGGTGGACTGACATGAACAACGACTTCGTGCGCCTCAATCAAAACTACCAGGATTACATTCGCGACCTCAATAGTGTGAAAGCTGAGGAAATGATGCATACAAAAGAATTCCTCGTATTTAAAGACAGGCTTATTGAATACTTGAGAAATTTCATCAAAGGACTGCAGCGAAATGTAGGAGTAATAGAAGAGTGCCTAAGAAACCTTAAAGATGAGGACAAAGAGGAAGTTTTTAGCAAAATCGTGGAATATCAGATGTCGATTCCTAGGTTGGAAACTGAAGTTTCGGAGAAGGCCCTGGATGAAAATATAAGGGGTCGATACCAAAGCATTTTCAACTGGTTCGCGGGAATTGAAGGACAGGGTAATGAAGCCGGAAAACTTTTCGATGCTACAAATGACATAATCAGAAGAATAACCAGATATGCTGCGCAGCTAAGCGAAAAAAACTCTCTAGGCGCAAACAGAAAAGAAGAATATAGAAAGGTTGCAGAAATCTTTATGCGCTGCGAAGACGTTTTAGAAGCCCATAAAATGTCTGCAATGGTTTTTGGCATGGAAAAAACCTACCACCTTTCGGGAGACGGGCAGCGAGAAACCGATAGCATGAACAGAGGCGTGTATGAGGAAAATTCTGTCTGCCTGGACTTAAAGCCAAGGGTACGTACATACAAGGAGAAAACCGCAAGAAGTGCAATTTCAGAATCTTATGAAAAAAAGAAAGAACTGAGAAAACAGATGCTTCAGCAGCAGAGAGAGGATATGGAAAAGATTAAAGCCATTGAAAATGACGGCATAATAGACTTTGATAATCTGCCAGTTCTCGAACCAAGAATTAGAGAAATTCTGCTAAAATGGCTTTCAGATGCCTTAGAATCTTCAGATTTTTCAGCAAGAACCGACGATGGAAGAGAATATTCTCTTGATAGGAGCAATATGAAGGAAAAGTGTGTGGTAAGGTGCGAAGACGGCAATTTCACCATGCCTAAAATGAGGATAATTTTTCAGAAGGAGGCTGGGATATGAAAGAGCTGGAAGTTTTGATGAACAAGCGATGGGTGCTGAAATCTGAAGATAAAGACTTGTACTACAGGGTGAGAGACGCCTTGGGTGAGGTACGAAAGTACTCTAATGAGAAGTTGGGGTGCCAGATAATCGACAATGCGCTAATGGTAAAAATGGAGAAGATTCCTGTGATTCCTGAGAGTTTTATGGGGATTAAGGAGTTTTCCTCAAGGGAAGAGTATGTGTATTTGTGCGGACTGCTCATGTTTCTTGAGGATAGAGATGCACAGGAGCAGTTTATTTTGTCACAGTTGACGGAGTATATTTCTGCAAATATGCCGGGAGAAATTTCAGGCTGGACTGTGTATACCAATAGAAGGCGATTGGTGAGGGTCCTTAGGTTTGCTGTTGCACAGGGAATAATGGGAGTGACTGACGGCACAGATGAGATGTTTATGGACGATGCCGAAGGGGAAGTTTTGTACGAGAATACAGGGACATCCAGGTACTTTATGAGAAATTTCTCGAAGGATATAATGACTTATAGTGCGCCGGAAGATTTCCGAGAAAGCGAGTGGTTTGGTATAAATGAGGACAGAGGGCCGGTGAGAAGGCATCGTGTGTATAAAAGGCTTCTATTTGCACCTGCAATGTACAAAGAAGACGGCTCTGAGGAGGACTTCGAGTATTTGAAAAACTACGGCAGGAGGGTAGCTGAGGAGCTTGAGCAGCTAATGGACTGTCACGTGCACATCCACAGGGGCAGCGCATATCTCATTGCTGGGGACGATTGCAGAATCGGCGAGACGTTTCCGGGCAATAATTCCCTGGCAGACATCGTGCTGCTGTGCAACGGCGCCATTCGAGAAAAAATAGAAAACGGTGAGTGGGAGACGGCTAGAGACGAAATGTGTACGGTTAACATTGTCCAATTCGACTCCATGATCAAAACCATCAAAGCCAACCACGGAGCTGGTTTTTCGAAGCAATACCGCGATATGCCCGAGGGTGAATTTGTAAAAACTGTAACCAACGAAATGGAAAAATGGATGTTTATTAAACAGGAAAAAAATCAGCAGCAGATAAAAATCTGCCCGCTGGCAGGAAAAATAGAAGGCCGTTATCCGGCAGATTTTACAGGAGGAATTTCCCATGAACAGTAGATGGCAGGCAAATAAAATAGGCCTCATAAATTTCTGGTACTATGACGAGCAAGAATTTCCTTTTGTAAAGGGACGAATGCTTTTAAGAGGTTCTAATGGATCAGGTAAATCAGTTACTATGCAGAGCGTTGTTCCTCTGCTTTTGGACGGTAATATGAGTCCTGAAAGACTTGACCCTTTTGGCTCAAGAGATAGAAAAATGAGTAGTTATCTTCTCGAAGAAGACGATGGAAGAGAAGAGAGAACCGGATATTTGTATCTGGAATTCAAAAGACAGGAAAGCGATATTTACCTTACTATTGGTATGGGAATTCGTGCGCGCAGAGGTAAGCCATTGGACAAATGGTACTTTAGCCTGACTGATGGAAGAAGAATAGGGAAGGACTTTTTCCTATATAAAAACATGGGCGAAAAGGTGACTCTTTCTAAGCGCGAGCTGGAAAACAGAATTGCAGAGGGCGGAAGAGTTTTCGACAGGCAGGCTGATTATATGGAATATGTTAATAAGCAGGTATTTGGCTTCGAGACTGTTGATGAATACAAGGAAATGCTTGACCTTCTGATTCAGCTGAGAACACCTAAGCTTTCCAAGGATTTTAAGCCATCGGTAATTAACGATATTCTTAGTGATTCCCTTCAGCCGCTTTCAGATGATGATTTGCGCCCTATGTCTGAGGCCATAGAAAATATGGACAATTTAACAATGAACCTGAAGGGCAGAAAAGAAGCATATGAAGCAGCAGGAAAAATTAATTCAGTACTTGGCAAGTACAATAAATTTATGCTTTACGACAAGGCTGGACGCTTTATTCAGGCTAAGGATGAACTGACGGCAGAAAATAAGGCTCTGCAATCATATAGAGAAAGCTTAAATGAATGCAGAGTTAAGGTAAATGAGCTAGAAGCCGAAATAGACAGCATCAATATTAGAAAGGAAACCCTAGAGAAAGAAAGAGAATCTCTCAGCAAAAGTGACGCTGTTGCCTTAAAAAACAGAGAAACCAAGCTTTCAGAAGAGATTGAAGATTATAGCCGTATTATAAAAAAGAAAGAAAATATTCTTGCTGACAAGGAAGCCAAGTATGTAGACTTAGAGAACCAAAAGAAAAACGAAGAAAACCGTAAATACGAAAAAGAAAAGGAAATCGACGAAAAACTGGACAATATGGAAAGTGATGCGGAGGACATGGCTTTCCAGGAGTTTGAATTCATGCGCGGGGAGCTAACTGAGGATCTGGAAAGGGAATACAATTTCCAGACTCATAACAAGGATTTGCAACTGGTAAAAGAGCGTATCATCAAGGGTGAGAGCATTCTTGCAGAAGTCGAGCAGCTGAACCAGGAGAAGGAAGAACTTGTGAAGAAAAGAGACCGCCTGACTCGGGAATTGGATACTCTTCAGCGCAAAATTTCCGAACTTGAGTCAGTAATGCTTCAGGTTCAGAACGAGTGGAAAGAAAATCTTTTCAAGTGGAATGACGAAAATCACCAGCTGAAAATGGACAAAAACGAGCTTATGGAGCTTAGCACCTTCGCAGACCACTACAACGAAAGCTCAGACTTTGCGACTGTCAAAAGCATAGTCTCCGGTAGATGGATCGATATCAAAACCAACTTGGACGCAGAAGCTCGCAGTATCTCCTTGGAAATCAAGGAGAAGAAGTCTCAACTGGAAGAAGCGAAGAAGGAACTGGCGGAATGGGAAAACCAAAAAGAGCCAGTGCCTCCACGTTCTGAGGCTGTAATCAGAAATAGAAAAAGACTTGAAGACGCAGGAATTCCATATCATGAATTCTATAAGGTAATTGAGTTTGGGCAGGACCTTAATGAGGAGGCTTGCAACAGGCTGGAAGAGGCTTTAATGAATATGGGAATTCTTGACGCCATTGTTGTAGATGAGCAGTACAGAAAGCAGGTTTTGGAACCAGTCAAGGGTTGCGAAGACAGATATTTGTTTGCTTCTAAGTCTGCACCTAGGAAAAGCTTGCTTGATGTACTTGAATTAAACGATGAAGTCAACGACATTTTCTCCAATCAGCGCATTGCAGGAATCTTAGGAAGTATAGCCTATGATGGAGACGAGGGAATATCTGTATCAGAAGACGGAACTTATTATATGGGAGTTTTGACCGGAACTGTTACAGGTGAACATGAGGCTGGATTCCTGGGAACTAGAGCGAGGGAAAGAAATAGACAGGCGCGAATGGCGGAATGCCGAAATCTGATGGTTTTGATCGAAGAGGAGATTGCGAAGCTTGAGGGTAAGGGAAGAACACTGGACGAGAGAATGGCTGAGCTTGAGGGAGAGTACGGTAGGCTCCCTAACGACGCGGATATGAGGGTGGCGTTTAGATTGCTTGCGGATGAGGAGCGAAAGCATGAGGCCTTGAAGGGCGAGACTGAGGGGCTGGATGAGAGGCTGTCTCTTTTGATTGACGAAATTAAGGATAAGAAGACGGATGCCATTGAAATCGCGCGAAAGGTATATTTGGATTGCACTTATGAGGCCTTCAGGCGGGCTAAGGTGGCGGTGGATTCCTATGAGAAGGCTTTGATAGGGCTGCAGTCGGCTCATGAGCTGTTGCTTAGAAGTGTGGAAACTTTGGGGCAGATAGCGAGTAGCTTGGAGGCCATGGATGAGGATTTGGACCAGGTTCGCTATGATATTGGCGAGGCTGAGCGCAAGCTCAGGGCTGCTGCGGAGGAGCGTGCGTCTATTTTGGAACAGTTGAAATTAACTGATTACGAAGCTATTCGTGAGAGACTTGATGAGTGTGTAAATTGGCTGAGTGCCTATCCTGGCAGGCTTCAGGAATGCGTAAGGCAGCAGACTCAGAAGCATGACGAAATGAATTCTGTTAGGGAAAAAATTGCAACTAGTGAAAAGAAAATTGTGGTATGCGAGGGTCGAAAGGCTTTCTTTTCTAAGTGCTACGAGCAGGAGCGAAAGTTGGGATATATTGAAATTCCAGAGGAAATTGGTGATGATGCAAAGGGTGTTTATCGATATTTGCAGAACGACGTTAGGAACTTGAAGAAAGATGTTTTGACTATGAACATCAGCTCAACCTTCATGGAAAATAAGGTTTTCCTTGGTGAGTACAAGCCGACTCAGGTTATTCATTTTGCAGAGCTGGATGATGATGCGCGTCGCTACGCATCAGAGGAATATTCACCTCAGAGAATGGATATTGTGGCAAGGTATCAGGGCACTGACGTTTCTTTTGCAAGTCTGATTTTGCATCTAGATGAAGATATTTCGGAGCTGGAAAACTTGATTAAGGATGGAGATCGCGAGCTTTTTGAAGATATTTTAGCCAATACTATTAGCCGTAAAATCAGGGGCAAAATTAACTCGTCAAATATGTGGGTTCAGAAGATGAATGCTTTGATGAACAGCATGGATACGTCTAGCAGCTTGAAGTTGAGTTTGAGATGGAAAAGTAAGACTGCGGATAATGAAAATCAGCTTGACACTCGCGAGCTTGTGGAACTGTTGAAAAAAGACTACAGGGTTATGAGTGAGGACGAGGCGGAGGCCCTGTCGAATCACTTTAAGTCAAAGGTTGAAGAGGCGAGACGAAATGCTCGGGACAGTGGTGGAATGGTGTCCTTTTATCAGATTATGAAGGAGACTTTGGACTACAGAAAATGGTTTGAATTCCAGCTGATATCCCAGAAAAAAGGTGAACGCCAGAAGGAACTTACAAATAGTGTCTTCGGCACTTTCAGTGGTGGAGAAAAGGCCATGTCTATGTATGTGCCTTTGTTCTCTGCAGTTGTTGCCAAGTATCAGGGTGGCAGAGAGGATGCACCGAGATTGATTTCCTTAGATGAGGCTTTTGCAGGAGTCGATAATAGAAATATTCGCGATATGTTTAGGCTGATGGCACAGTTTGGTTTTGATTTTATTATTAACTCCCAGGTGCTATGGGGCGACTGCGATACCTTGGATGCGCTGGCCATTTACCAACTTGTGCGTCCTGAAAACGCCAAGTTTGTAACAGTTATGCCATATCTGTGGAATGGCTTCAGCAGGGAACTTTTGGACAGCGAGGAAGATGTTGAAGAAAGAGGAACAGAAATTGAACAGCTTTCATAATGATTTGTACGGGAAATGCCTCGGTCACCATGGCAGTGCCGAGAGTGTTCATAATACTCCAGAAAACGCTGACCATGCCGATCGCACTAACCACGCCGATACGTTGAAGGCTTGCCTGGCCTATTTCCGAGAAGATGATGTATGGGTAAAAATCTTCCGAGGCTTTCGCGAAAAGTATAGGTCTTATGGCAGATTCGCCGGCAAGGTTGTTGTAAAAAATCTTAAGGCACAAGATATAGAAGTGCTTGAGGGTTTCTTCTGCAAGAGTTTTCACGGGCGAAAAAGTGCTACCATTTCAGCGGAGAAATTCACTCAGGCCCTTGAGAATAGCCGTTACGCGGAGGTGACTCCTGAGGAAATCCTGGAGGCTTATTTTGGCGAGCCTTTACTTGGCAAGGCAGAGGAACTGCGCCGCTTGGAAGATAAAGTAAGAGAAATCGAAGCCGAGTACATTACTGAATTTGCCGGAACTTCAGCAGAACCTTATTTGGTAGATTTTGAGGATATTATAAAAACACCTAGCCCTAGCAATACGCGTGAATGGAAGCGACAGCTTTGGCTTTGTGCTGAAATTCATAATGCTTTGCCTTATCACTTTGATGAGAAGATGTATCTGGCTGTCTTTGCGGCCGGCGTATGTGGAAATCCGCATGCTTTCGATGCAGGGACTAGCGACGGAGCGCTTCTTTATAAGGTGGTGGAACACGATCTAAAGATACGTAACCTTGAAGTTTCTGCGTCAGGTTTATTCCCTGCATATAAACGTCAAAAAAGCTATTTGCTAGCTGGAATTATGATTGACGATATTTCTAATTATGCTTTGCTCTACAATGTTCGTGGCCTTAAGGCAGATGGAGAGAGGCATAGGGGAATAGAGGGGTTCTTTGAGGAAAAAAGCATAATGCAACTTCCTCTTAACGTACTTGCAGATTTGTCTAGTATGGAATGTGTGGATAATGAAATCTATATTGTAGAGAATCCTTCTGTATTTGCAATGCTTTGTGGTCAAATTAAGGACCGTTCATGTATGTGTATGAACGGTCAGCCAAGACTTGCAGGGTTGATGGTCTTGGATTTGCTAGCTAAGTCCAGAGCAAAGGTCTATTATTCTGGGGACCTTGATCCGGAAGGCTTGCTTATTGCGCAAAAACTTGCGCAATATTATGAGGAGAAGTTTAGAACGCCTGGCGATGATGCGGCAGGCGATGAAGAGGAATTTTCATTTTGGCATATGAAAGCCGAAGACTATGAAATCTGCAGGTCCGAAGAATTGTTATCAGACCGCAGGCTCAAAATCCTTGAAAATATAGGTGATGAGAGACTTATTCCAGCAGCCGGTGCCATTAGAAAATTTGGAAAAGCAGGATATCAGGAGAATATTGCCTGGATTAAATAGATGGAATTAGGTAAGAGAGTTGAGAAGAAGAAAAAATGTGAAGAAAATATTTGCTTGCGTTTGCTTGCAAATGCAAGCGAACGGTATATAATAAGAATAGGAGATAAATTGTTTTACGACAAGGAGATGAAATTATGGCTAATACATCAGCAATATATGCAAGGATAGATACTGAACTTAAGAATAATGCCGAGGGAATTCTGTCACAATTGGGAATTTCTCCTTCTAGTGCTATTCAGATGCTGTATAGTCAGATTGTGCTTAACAATGGTATGCCATTTGAGTTGCGACTACCTGTATCCAAGCCTGTGGCAATAGGTGCGTTAACGAGAGAAGAACTAGATCGAGAACTTCAGAAAGGCGTAGCTTCTATAAAGGCAGGGAACGTGTACTCGGAAGATGAAGTTGACGAAATGCTTGCTAGGGAGTTTGGAATATGACAGAACAATACAAGGTGAATTATTCACGTGACGCAATTGAGGACTTAAGAGGAATATACACGTATATAGCAGAAACTTTTCGTATGCCTCAAAGCGCCGCGTCTCAATTGCAACGAATCCGGAAGAAGATTAGTTCATTAGAATTCATGCCTGCCCGCCACAAAATTGTCGAATGGGAACCCTGGGACACATTGAAGATGCATCAGCTACCTGTGGATAACTATGTTATATTTTATATGATTAACGAGCATGAAAATGCTATCAATGTGGCACGTATACTATACAAGGGTAGAGACATTGAAAATATCTTGTGTGACTTAAAACTAGAAGTGCAAGAGAGCACTTGGATAACTGGAAATGAGAAGAATAGAAATATTCTGACTGATGATAATTTTCCAGAATACTCTAGTAAAATTGAAGCAAAGATAGAATTAGACCAATAATATAATTCTGCACGTGATTTGAAGCAAGCGAATATGTAACTACAGTGGGGCATCTGAATGCATATGGTAGGTGCTCTTTTTGAATTTAATTCCAACAAATCCAAGTCAACCAACTGACCGACATTTACAACCTGGATTCCCGAATATCCACACTAGCATTCGGGAATCCAGGATATACGATAATTTCTGCCTTGACATTGTTAGGGAAAAAGAGTATCCTAGTAAACAGAACTTATAAAATTGTTGTAGACAACAAAAAATAAGATAAAAAACTATAGAAAGAAACAAAATGACTAAAGAAAAGTTTATAGAAAGGCTGAAACGCTTTTATGCTTCAACCTTCGACCTTGAGGAAAATTACATAGTCGGCAGCACCGGCGGCACAGATCGTGGCGGCACTTGCGGCACTGGCGATGCCAAAGAGTTTCCTCTTTACGGACACTTTAACGTAGATAACTCGCGTTATGTTCTCTCGAAAAAGGCGAAACTTTGGGAGGCAAACTGCCAGGAGCACCTTTTCATTGATGTGCTTGATGGTTGTAATGACGTTGACGCAGGCAATCTCGCCTGCGACGAGCCAGCGTTAAAGCACAAAGACTACCTGAATCACCTGGACAAGCTGCTTAAGGAAACCATTGAGCCGGAGTTAGTCAGACATGGAGAAAAGTACCCGCCGGCAAATCATATGTATTCATACATTACGGTGGTTTTGATAACCGATAAACCCTTGGATAGTGAATTTGCCAAGGCCGTGAAATCGTACAAATTTAACAAAACCTACAAATTTAACATCCGCGGATACATGGACACACGCCTCGTTCTCATGTCCACAGCGGACAAAACTGTCATCACCAATCGGGCAGCAGCAGACTTGAAAAAAGCCTTCAAGCGCCTGGTTGTATAGGATATTATATTTTATCATTAGGAGGATTTATAAACATGAGCAGTGTAATGCTACTATTGATTTCCATTGCTGTGTTCGTAATTGCATATGTAACTTACGGATCATACCTTGCGAAATCATGGGGTGTAGACCCTAAGAGAAAAACTCCGGCTTACGAAATGGAAGACGGAGTCGACTATGTGCCAGCAAAGAGAGCTGTGCTACTAGGTCACCATTTTTCATCAATTGCAGGAGCAGGCCCAATTAACGGACCTATTCAGGCAGCAGTTTTCGGATGGATCCCTGTATTTTTGTGGATTGTAATCGGAGGAATTTTCTTCGGAGCAGTGCAGGACTTCAGTTCACTGTTTGCATCAATCCGTCATAAGGGAAAATCTTTGGGAGAAATTATTGAAGTAAATATCAGCCATAGAACAAAACTGTGCTTCACAGTTTTCGCTTGGTTGGTTTTGATACTGGTAGTGGCTGCATTTGCAGACATCGTTGCGGGCACCTTCGCCGGCTTCAACGCAGAGGGTGGCACAGTTGCCGCAAACGGTTCAGTTGCAACAGCTTCAACCTTATTTATTCCACTGGCAGTGGGCTTCGGTCTTTTCAACAGAAGATCAAATCACCTGCTTGTTAACACAATTGTAGGCGTGGCACTTTTGGTTGTTTGCATCGGCATCGGCCTTGCGTGTCCGGTTTATCTAACAAAGACAACATGGTTAATCGTGGTATTTGTATACATTTTCGTTGCATCAGTTGCACCGGTTTGGATTCTGCTTCAGCCAAGAGATTACCTGAACAGTTTCCTACTTTATTTCATGATTATAGCGTCAGCTGTTGGAATTCTGTTCACTAATCCGTCCATGGAACTTCAGGGTTTCACAGGCTGGAACAGCTCAATTGGAAGCATGTTCCCATTCCTGTTCGTAACAGTTGCATGCGGAGCAATTTCCGGTTTCCACAGCCTGATTTCATCAGGAACAACATCCAAGCAGATTTCCAGCGAAGGCGACGCAAAGGCTATAGGTTATGGTTCCATGCTAATTGAGTGCGTTTTGGCCGTAATCGCTTTGATTGCAGTAGGTAGCGCATCTATGGACAGTTGGGCAGGAATGACTCCGCCACAGGTTTTTGCTTTCGGCATTTCATCCATGCTAGGAAAAATTGGTTTTCCAGAGCACACAGCTACAACTATTTTGATGCTTGCAATTTCAGCATTTGCCCTGACTTCATTGGACACTGCAACACGTCTTGGCAGATTCCTATTCCAGGAAATGTTTGCAACTAAAAAAGATGGTTCGCCAAGCATCTTAAGCAATATGTATGTGGCAACACTTGTTACCATTGGTGCAGCAGCACTTCTGACCGTTGCTGGATACACAAGAATCTGGGCGCTGTTCGGCGCATGCAACCAGCTAGTAGCAGTTCCTGCGTTCCTGGCAGTAGCTTGCTGGCTGAAGAGACAGGGCCGCAAGCACAGCATGTTCTACATCCCAATGTTCTTCATGCTAGTAACTTCGGGCTCCGCCCTAGTTCTTAAGTTCATCAGCAACACAAAGCTTCTGATTGCCGGCCAGGGAACAGCAATCGTCGAGGGTCTGCAGTGCGGACTAATCGTACCAATTCTCGTACTAGTCGTAATCTTAGCAATCGACGGATTCAAGGTTCTCTTCGGTTCAACATCAAAACCAGCAGAGACTGAAGCGTAACTTCATATATAGGTGACCGCGGTCACTGTGAAGAAAATTAAACTGGGTCACAGACGGCAGATACAAGCCGTCTGAACCCTTTTCTTAACTTGGCAAAGATATTTCTTAATTTTGCAACGGTATTTCTTAATTTAGTTGTCTCGCTATTGACAAGAAGCCTGTTAATTATCTAAAATAATAAGAATAGCGATAAATAGAAATGGTGCGATGATGGAAGGTAAAAAAAAGTATTTTTGGGAAGTGCTTTTTCTTTTGGTTATTTTCGTGGGAACCCTTTATGGCGTTTTTCATGGAGAGGACCTGGGAGAGAGCATTGCAATAATTAAACAAGTAAATGACATATACCTGCTACCGGCCGTAGCATGCGTTATATTTTTTATATGGGGAGAATCAATTATTATCCACTATATGATGGGGACCTTGAAAATCCATTTGAAAAAGTGGACTTGTTTTCTTTTTTCATCTGTAGGATTTTTCTTCAGCTGCATAACGCCGTCTGCATCGGGAGGTCAGCCGGCGCAGGTTTACTATATGAAACGTAAAAACATTCCGATTCCAATCTCAACTATTGTCCTTATGGTAATCACGATTACCTATAAGGCTGTGTTGGTTTTGATCGGGGTGGCGCTGATAATCTTCGGTCAGGGCTTTATTCATAAGTATCTTATGGGAATAATGCCGGTATTTTGTTTGGGGATTTTCCTAAATGTGGGATGCGTGGCGCTTATGCTGATTCTTGTTTTTGATCCAACGCTGGCTAAGAAGCTTATAAATTGGGGGCTTGTGGCTCTGGAGAAGATGCACTTAGTGCGCTACAAGGAGAGCATTCACAACAAATTGGAATCGGCTATGGTAAAGTACAGGGAGTCAGCCTCATATTTCAAGGAAAAGAAGGAAGTGATAATTCACGTTCTGCTTATCACTTTTGCGCAGAGAATTGCACTTTTCCTTTCAACGTATTTTGTTTACAGGGCTTTTGGCCTTGACGACTTCTCGGTTTTCACCATTGTAATGTTGCAGGCGGTAATATCTATATCCGTTGATATGCTACCATTACCAGGCGGAATGGGTATTACAGAAAAATTATTTTTGACTATTTTTGTCCCTGTTTTTGGTGTGAAATTCTTATTACCGGGTATGATTTTAAGCAGAGGTTTAAGCTATTATACTGAGCTAATACTTAGTGCTGTTTTGACAATTGTGGCGCATTTTACCATTAGGGAAGAATAAGGCGCTGGGGCGCAGCGCGCGTGTGAACAGTAGGGTGCTGGGAGTTTTGATAGACATTTTTAGGAAATGATTAATTGTGGGAGGAGAGACACTCGTGGATAAGAAAGAAAATGTGAATATTTTTATGCAGGATTCAAAGAAATTGGACTTTGAGGATTACATGAAGTACGAAAAGGGCAGTCGTGGGAACTTAGGCGAGGAGCTGCCGGTAATCGTGTACAGAATGATGGAGTATTCGGTCATGGAGGAGTTGGTGCAGCGTTTTGGCCGTGAGGAGCAGGTGGACATTTTCCGCAGTGCTGGCTACAGGGCCGGAGCATATTTTGCGAAAACTTTCTTGAATTTGGAACAGCCTTTGGATTCGTTTATTAGCGAATTGCAGAGAACTATGGAAAACCTGAAGATTGGCGTTCTGCGAATTGAGAGGATTGAAGAGGAGACCGGTCACATTATTTTGACTGTGTCTGAGGACGCTGATTGCTCAGGATTACCGGTTCTTGGCGAGACAGTGTGCAACTACGACGAAGGCTTTATTTCCGGAGTCCTTTCCACTTATTCCGGCAGAGAATACACCGCTGTTGAAGTAGACTGCTGGGCTACAGGCGACAGGGTTTGCCGCTTCCATGTGGACTGCAAGTAAGCGTATGGAAAACCCGCTGACGCAGCAGATGCGCGCCGGGAAAATTCTGAAAAAGTAGGGAAACTGAAAGAGGTGAGTTTATGGGAAATAGAAATAGCGATATTTTGTATGAATACTTAAGAAGCATTCTCTATGATACAGAAATAAAAACAATAGACATAGACGAGTTGGACGAATCTTTCAAAAAACTTGGAATGGGCATGCAGTTCCTTGAGCAGACCGTGACCGAACTGAAAGAGTATTCTGCGGCCCTGTCCAGCGGTAACTTGTCAGTTGAGCCGCCGTCAAGGGAAAATTTTCTGTGCGAAAATCTGAAAACCATCCATTCAAACCTGAACCACCTGACTTGGCAGGCAAAACAGGTTGCCAAGGGCGATTACAGCCAAAAGGTATCTTTTCTTGGTGAGTTCTCAGAGGCCTTCAACACCATGACGAAGCAGCTGAGCGACCGCGAAGCCTCGCTGAAAAAGGAGATCGAGCTGGAGCGTGAGAACAAAAAGCTCATCAACGAAATTGCCAATGCCGACAGGCTTACAGGTATAGGAAACCGTTACTATTTCTTCCGCAAGGCGGATCAATTAATGCACGAGCCATCAAAACTCACTTTCTGCTATTGCGACCTAGATCACCTGAAGCACGTAAACGACACCTTCGGCCACGCCGAAGGCGATTGGTATATAAAGACCTTTGTGAAAACCATTAAAAACTATATTAGAAAGACTGACATTTTCGCCCGCATCGGCGGCGACGAATTCTGCCTGGTCTTCCCAAACTGTCCTAAGGACATAGTCGCTGATAAAATGAACAAGGCTCAGGCCGAGTTCGCTGGCGAAGCTATTGCCATGGACGTCAGCAAGCCTTATGCTATGAATTTTAGCTTTGGCATTGTGGAAATTGAGTCAGCTGCTGAAAATCATTCGGTGGAGGAAATTTTGAAAATTGCTGATGCTGTTATGTATGAGCAAAAGAAATTGCATAAGGAAACGATATGAGTTAAAGGGCCTTGCGTGTGAAGCGCATGGCTTTTTTTGTGGTGAGAGCACGTGGGCGGAATTAGATAGCTGTAGTTATAGATGTTTAACGAACCTCTATAATTGTAAACTTCGTAAAGAGTAGATGTTGACTTGGAGTTAACCTGAAAAATAAATAAGGTTGACAATAACTGCCGGCATGTGGTAACATTTTAGATGACGAAAATATTAATAAAAGAAGGAATGAAAATGGGTAATGCAAGAGGAACCAGGGACCAGCTCCTTGAGTTGTTTGAAAAAAATAAAGGAAGTTATTTTTCTGGAGAGGAAATTGCCGAGAAGCTTGGAATTTCAAGGACTGCGGTTTGGAAGGCAGTTCAAAGCTTGAAGAATGAAGGTTACAAGATTGAGGCTGTTAGAAATAAGGGTTATAGCTTGGCGACGGATACAGATATTTTGTCAGCGCAAGGCATCGAGAAATACCTGAGGGACGCAGTGGGCGTCGGCGACGAGGCAGGCGCTGGCCGTAACGGTAATGCGAAGGTGACGCTTAATGTGCTTTCAGAGGTGGATTCAACAAATGTAGTTGCAAGGGAGAAGGCGACTGCAGGTGCACCAGATGGATACACTGTTGTTGCGGGGAGCCAGACCAAGGGCCGAGGACGCATGGGACGTGCATTTTACTCGCCTGCAGGCACTGGAGTGTACATGAGTCTGGTTTTGAGACCGAAGAACTTCAGCCCGCAGAATGCTGTGAAGCTTACGACTATGGCGGCAGTTGCAGTATGTCGCGCAATCGAGAAGGTGTCTGGCGAAAAGGCTGAAATCAAGTGGGTTAATGACGTTTACGTTCGCGGCAAAAAAGTTTGCGGAATTTTGACAGAGGCATCATTTAATTTGGAAGATGGAAGTTTGGAATATGCTGTTTTGGGCATCGGAATCAATGTGTTTCCGCCAAAAGGTGGTTTCCCAGAAGATGTGAAAAGTGTGGCTGGGGCTGTTTTTCGCGAGGCAGAGAGCGACGGTAAAAACCGGCTGACAGCGGAATTCCTAAATTCGTTTATGGAAATTTACAATAAATTCAGCCAAAACGGTGACGAAAGTTACGTGGACGATTACAGAAATCGCAGCTTCGTAATAGGCATGGACGTGAAGGTTGTCAACGGCGAAAAGTCGCGCAACGCAACGGTTCTAGATGTTGATCACGACTGCCGCCTGGTGGTCGAGTTCGAGGACGGCCTTCGCGAAAGCCTATACTCCGGCGAAATCAGTCTTCGTGTTCCAGGCGTGCACTACGACGAACAGCTATCAAAACTCACTGATTCCATCATTTCGGGCTCGCGCTTAACCCGAAATGACGACCTGTCAATTCTGTTAAAAGCGGATTTAGAAGAACTTTGCAACGGCGCCGATGAAATTAGAAAAAAATTCTGCGGCAACAAAGCAGACCTTTGTACAATTGTCAATGGAATGAGCGGAAGATGTAGCGAAGACTGTAAGTTTTGTGCACAGTCCTGTCACTACAAAACAGGTGCACAGGAATACGGATTTATAAGCACGGAAGAAATTCTTGAGCACGCTAAAAGAAATGAAGCTGCAGGGGTTCATCGCTATTCAATAGTGACTTCGGGTAGAAGTTTGAAAGGCGAGGCCCTTGAGTCGGCTTTGATCGCCTATGAAACCCTGAGGAAAGAGACTGGCCTTAAATTGTGTGCATCCCACGGATTGCAGACAGTGGAAGAGTTTAAGCGAATGAAGGCAGCGGGAGTTGACCGTTGTCATTGCAACATCGAGACGTCGAAGAGGTATTTCCCACAGGTTTGCACGACCCACACCTATGAGGAAAAACTGGAGAATATTTTGCATGCCCAGGAGGCGGGTTTGCAGGTTTGCTCTGGCGGAATCATTGGAATGGGCGAGACCTGGGAAGATAGAATCGAGATGGCTTTGAGCTTGGCGGAGCTAGGAGTTGACTCTATTCCGCTGAATATTTTGCAGCCTATTGCGGGCACGCCATTTGAAGGTCTGAGGCCGATTTCTGACGAAGATATTTTGAGAACTGTGGCAATTTTCCGTTATTTGAATCCGACAGCTTTGGTTCGAATTGCTGCAGGAAGAAAGAGATTTCCAGGCGGCGGAAAGATTTTGTTCCGCTCGGGAGCGAATTCCGCAATCACAGGTGACATGCTGACCACAACTGGCACAGGAATCGCCGAAGATGTTAGGATGATGAAAAAATTGGGTTACGAGATTTAATGCATGAGATATTATGAGAGGTATTAGGTAATGAACGGATCAATAAATAAAACTATGAACAAGAACGTGAAGGTTAACAACAAAACTTACATGCTCACAGTAACTGCTCTAATGACTGCAGTTACATGCGTGCTGGCTCCTATGTCAGTTCCAATCGGGCCGGTTCCGATTTCTCTGACAAACCTGGCAATTTACTTTGCACTATATTTGCTGGGATGGAAGATGGGAACTGTAAGTTATATTGTTTACCTTATTATCGGAATTGTAGGCGTGCCTGTTTTTTCAGGATTTACGGGCGGTTTTGCTAAGCTCCTTGGGCCAACAGGGGGATATATTATCGGATTTATACCAATGGCAATTATTGCAGGTTTGGTAATTGAAAAGAGCGGAAGCCGCATTCTTCACTTTATTGCAATGGTCGTTGGAACTGCAGTATGCTATGCCTTTGGAACCGCTTGGTTCTGCGTAGTTATGAAGTCTGATGTGGCAGCCGCACTAGGCATGTGCGTTTTCCCATTCATTCCTGGGGACATCGCTAAAATTGTAATCGCAATGGTGGCGGGCCCCATCTTAAAGAAGCGAATCCAAAAGGCCGGCGTACGCCTGTAAGGGCGGCGCCGGGCCTGCCGAAAAGCCAACCAAATCCGGCAGACATGTTAGAGACATGTTAAAGACATGCTAGATATTCAGATCTGCCAGATATGTCGTTATTATTCTTTAACGTATTAGAATCTCAACGACAAGCAAGTCAAGCTTCCATCGATTTTCTTGAACTCAGTTGTGTCAATTAGCATGACTGGGTAGCCCAGGTTTTCGATAATTTTCTGAGTTTTAGGATGACCTGCGGGAACGAGGACTGTGCCGTTGATGTTCAGACTGTTGATGGCGTAGAGCTCGTCGGGATCAACAACGAAACGGTTAAAGTCCTTAAAAGCAGGTTCATCGTTCATAACCGATGTGACTAAAATATTGTTATTTTCCAGGTAAACCGCAAAGTCCTTAAGGTGCAGACCTTCAGTAACTGGGACGGTTGTAGTGGTATAGCCAAACTTTGACACGATGTCGCTAAACTGCTTGGCACCCTCTTCGTTGGTTCTATCGGAAAGTCCAACATAGAAGTGTTTGTCAACTAACATAACGTCGCCGCCCTCCATGGTGCCAGGCACTTCAATATGGAAAATCTGCGAATCGTCATAAAATTTTCTGATTGTTTTGATGATTTCGTATTTTTCTCCATTTCTTGAATCTCTCGCCGGGTTGGTGATAACGGCGCAGCCTTCCATTACAACTGCGGGATCTTCAACAAAACATGAATCCGGGAATCTCTCGTCTGCCTCAAGATCTGTAACCTCCAAACCTAGCTGGCGCAACGTTTCCACATAGTTGTCATGCTGCTTTACAGCCGCCTCATAGTCAGGCGTTCCCTCACAAAACTGACCTGTTGAAATTCCATCAATGAGTGCCTTGCAAGGCTTTTTCGTAATCGCTTTTGTAAACATATCAAAACCTCCAAATCTAATTTATTCTACTAATTTATTGACTTCATTGTACCCCAAGTATACAATACAAAATATGTATTCGTAAAACGCAAGTTACTCATAGTTTCCATGAGTAATAGTCATAGAAAGGATTGCCAAATGAATATAACACAGTACGAGGCTTTGATAAAAACCGTTGAAACCGGCACTATGACTCAGGCTGCCGAGGAGCTAGGTTACACCCAGTCCGGCTTAACACGAGCAATTAACGCCTTGGAAAATGAATTAAATCTACAACTATTGATAAGAGGGAGAAATGGTGTAAAGCTAACCGCCGAGGGAGAGCTAATTTTACCATACATAAGAACCATACTTCATGACCAGCGCAGATTGCAGGAAAGAGTGGGAGAAATCAACGGCCTTAGAGAAGGGCTTATAAGAATTGGCACATTCAATAGTGTGTCTGCACAGTGGCTACCGGGCATGATAAAAAGCTTCCGTGAGGATTTTCCGGGCATTCGCTTCGAACTTCTTCATGGCACAGATGCGCAGATTGTCAGCTGGGTTGCGGACGGCCGAGTGGATGTGGGTTTTGTTGCCTACCCGACGGCTAGCGACCTCGATTCGGACTTCCTCTACCGCGATCCCATTGTGGGGATTTTCGCAGAGAACGACACTAACGCCGGTCTGGAGAAATTCCCCGTATCAAAACTCCCAGAGCTCCCCTACATTTCCCTGAACGAAGGGGTGGAGGACGAGATAACTGCCATTCTCGATCAAAACAGAATTAACCTGGATGCAAGTTTTATTGAAAGTGACGATCACGCCGTTGTAGCAATGGTTGAGCAGGGCCTTGGAATGAGCTTGATGTCAATTATGATGTTGCAGGGTTTCAACCGCAGAATTGCAACCGTTCCATTGGATCCACCTGGCTATCGTGATTTGGGAATTGCTTGTAGAAACAGGAAATTGCTTTCTAAGGCGGCATCTATGTTTTATAATTATGCGTGCAAGTGGGTTGATGACTGGGCATGGGATTTAGTGCAACGCTGATTTTAATTGAGAAAACTTAGAATTTTATGTAAATACGGAATCTTGACAAACGTGAAAATTTGCATGATAATGAAAAAGGAAGAGAAGGCATTTTTAAGAAAGTTTCAAGTTATTTAATGTTACGAAGTTGGAAGTTATGAGTTATTAATAGGGGGAAAATATGCTGGACAATGAGAAAGGCTTTGAAAACAGTTATGAGAATTATGATGACAACATAATTGAAATTGACAATCTTAGCAAAACCTTTGGTGATGTAAAGGCAGTTGACAACCTAAGTTTCAGAGTAAAGACAGGGGAATTTTTTGCATTTTTAGGTGTTAACGGAGCTGGCAAAAGCACGACAATTTCAATGATTTGTAGCCAACTGGCGCCCGATAGTGGTGAGATTAGGGTTGGCGGTTATGATGTGAAGAAGAATAGCCAAGACATAAAGAAAATGATAGGCGTCGTTTTTCAAGACAGCGTTTTGGACAAGCCTTTAACGGGGATGGAAAACCTGAAATGCAGGGCAGCTATGTATGGAATAACAGGTAAAGCTTTTGAGAAAAGGATTGAGGAACTTATTGAGATTTTCGACTTAAGCGAATTTATCAACAGGCCTGTGGGAAAACTATCCGGCGGACAGAGGAGGAGGCTGGACATTGCAAGGGCACTTATCCACAGACCGGAGCTTCTAATACTTGATGAACCAACGACGGGGCTTGATCCGCAGACCAGGAAGCTGATTTGGGCAATAATAGATGGACTTAGGAAGAAGGAAAACTTAACGGTATTTTTGACAACGCATTATATGGAAGAAGCCGCGGCTGCAGGTTTTGTTGTGATTATCGACCACGGTAGAATTGTTGCGGAAGGGACTCCGTATGAGTTGAAAAATGCATATGTTAAGGACTATATTTCACTGTACGGAGTTACGCTAAAAGAGGTAGAGAAACTCGATATTGCATATGAGAAAATACGTGATGGATATAAATTGGCCGTTAAAAACCCGAAGGAAGCTACGGAGTTAATCATTAAATATCCCGGAATTTTTAGGGATTACGAAATAGTAAAAGGTGGTATGGACGATGTATTTTTGGCAGTAACAGGAAGAACATTAGGGGGGTGAAAAATAATGAGAACTTTGGTGGTTTTGATAAATAGAAACAGAAAACTTTTCCTCAGGGACAAGGGTATGTTCATATCTTCTATGATAACTCCGTTAATTCTCATTGTGCTTTACGGAACCTTCCTGGCAAATGTATACAAAGATTCTTTTATGAGTAATATCCCGAAATCTATATGCATTTCGGAGTCACTAATTGATGGAACCGTTGCAGCGCAACTGGCAGCGGCTTTGCTTGCTGTGTGCTGTGTTACCGTTACTTTCTGTGTAAATCTTACTATGGTTTCTGATAGAGCCAGCGGAGCGAGGAAAGATTTTGACATTTCACCTATTAAAAAAACGGAGATATACATAGGGTACTTTCTTTCTACAGTAATTAATTCCCTTATGATTAACTTTCTTGCACTTGCTTTATGTTTGGGATATGTTTGGAAGATGGGGTGGTATCTTTCAGCAGGTGATATTGTACTTCTTGTTATAGATATAGTTCTGCTTGTTTTGTTCGGCACAGTACTGTCTAACATAATTTGCTATCCATTAAAAACACAGGGCCAGATGTCCGCAGTCGGAACAATTGTAAGCGCCGGATATGGTTTTATTTGTGGTGCCTACATGCCTATTTCAAGCTTTGGTAGCGGGCTCCAAAAAGTACTTAGCTGTTTGCCGGGAACTTATGGAACCTCACTTCTTAAAAATCACATGCTTAGAGGTGTTCTAGATGCAATGGTCGACGAAGGTCTTCCCAAAGAAGTAGTAAGCGGAATTGCCGATTCGCTGGACTGCAATCCAACATTTAATGGCTCAGTTGTTGGAACCGGAATGATGGTAGCTATTATGGCAGGCAGTATAGTGATATTGGGAATTATATATTTGCTCATTAGCGCTATGCCAGAGAAAAAGTAGTGAAGACATTGTAGCTGATTGCAATGAGAAAGTCTTTGAGGATTGCAATGAGAAAAGATTTAAGAAATAACTTGAAAATCTTTTGAGAAGTGTTATCATAGACTGAAAAACAGTAGCAATCTGAGAGATTATGAAAAACTAGGGGGAATGAATATGCTTACATTATGTGTCATAGGGATTATAGTTTTAGGGTTTAACCTTTTGTCACTTGCATTTAAAGCAACCTGGGGGATTATGAAGGCAATACTATTTGTTATGTTCTTGCCAGCCACTTTTTTTATTATGCTTGCTGCAGGCCTAGCATCTCTGGTATTTCCAGCTGTAATTATTGGGTTGATTGCATCATTTATTTTGCCAAGAATTGGCAACTGATGAAATGTTTAAGTTCTGAAAACTGGGTATAATACAGTTAACTAGAATAAACTTAGGTAATTGCAAAAGGAAATGCAATGAGAAACACATTGAGAAATATATTAGGAAAGCGATGTGTGAGGGAACAGGTCATATAAAGTAATATGACCTATAAAACAAAATTTGGAAAAAACGAAATAAAGCAAATGTTAAAAGGAGGAACTAGAAATGGCAGTTATAAATATTACAAAAGAAAATTTTGAGCAGGAAGTTTTGAAATCTGATAAGACAGTTTTGTTGGATTTCTGGGCAACATGGTGCGGACCTTGCCAAATGGTTAGCCCTATTGTAGATGAAATCGCTGAGGAAAGATCCGACATTAAGGTTGGAAAAATCAATGTTGACGAGCAGCCAGAACTTTCAATTCAGTTTGGCGTAATGAGCATCCCGATGCTTGTGGCAATGAAAGATGGCGAAGTTGTCAACAAGGCAGTAGGTGCAAGACCTAAAGAAGATATCTTGGGTCTGATATAGGTCACAAAAAAATAATCAATACAAGCAATAACCGCCTCGTGATTGTATCACTGTAAGGCGGTTATTTTTGTGACTTATTGTTATCTTTGCCGAATGTGTATCCGACACAAAAGCATGCAATTTTCATGTATAAACACAGGAAATATACAGCATTATATCACCTCGGCTCAAAAAAACATTGAATATTTGGTGCTCAAATGATAATATATAAGTTGTCGTAAACAACTAGGTTATTGACTAGATAAATAAATTATTAAACAATTGAATTAAAAGAAAATAGCTTTTGTGGCAAATGCGCGACCCGCAGAATGCAGAAAATATGGTAGCAAGCAAGCTGCCGAATACGTCGACTGAATTCTAGGACACGCATTCTTGTTCAACGCTGAACAAGGGAATCGGGTGAGAGTCCCGGACACGTGGATAGACTGCTTTAACAAGCAGAATTCCTTAGTAGCTGTATGTACAAAGTACTGATTCCACATAATCCTAAACTGAAAAGTAGGTTTATGTGCGGTGAAAACCGGTCATTGGAAGGGCTGTAGTGGCCCGGAGAGAAGGCGAAGCAAGTGCGTTGGATAATGCAAATATCCTGAATGTATAAGTCAGAAGACCTACAAAACATAAAGGGCAAAAGCCGTGATATCGTCACGGTTAGTTTTTGGTGCAAAGCCGCACTTACAACGCCTATAGAATTTACCCAAAAGCGATGAAATTATGTCATCGTTTTTTTAGTATCTTTATGTTTCAAGGTCTCCATAAATTCTACCATTCACTACTCACCATCCACACTACCACATTAGCTAGGGAGGAGGTTTACAAATGTTAGCTGAGGAGAGATACGGCACCTACAGCAGGATGAGCGATGACGAGTTATTGCAACTTGTTAGAACATATGCCGAGGAAAATGGCAGAGAGCCGACGAAGAAAGATTTATCTTACAGTGGCGAACTAAAGAAAAGGTTTGGGCCCTGGAACCGCATGCTGGAGAAAGCAGGCACTAGACAGGTGAGCGCGCACTACCTGGAAAAAAGAGAGCGCAGAAGACAAAAGCGTTGTGCAAGATAGCTGGCGCTCGCAATTACAAATAAAGGGGTTAGTATATAAAATGTCATCTATATAGGTGGCATTTTTTCTTGCCTTAGCTGTTCAAAAATGGTAAACTAAGATGTACAATTACACGCACAAAAGTGCATAAAAATCAAAACTAGCAAAAGAAGGCGAAGCTGAAATATGGCAAAATATAGACGATTGGGTGAGCTGCTTATAGCAGCGGGAACAATTACAGAGGAACAGCTAGAAAGAGCGCTTGAGCTGCAGAAAGGGACCAAGGAACGACTTGGGTCGGTTTTGATAACCAATGGAATCATTACAGAGGGGCAGTTAATTGATGCGCTGACTATGCAGCTGGGAATCGATGCGATTGACCTGACGAAAGTGAATATACCGACTGAGCTGGCGAACGCTGTGCCGAAGAATATTGCGAAACAGTATCAAGTTGTGCCGGTTAAGGTTGTGGGGGATGAAATCTATCTGGCAATGAGCGACCCGCTGAATTTTTATGCCCTTGAAGAGGTTAGAAAGGCCGTACATAAGAGGGTAATCCCTGTCGTTGCAACAGAGTCGGCAGTAGATAGAGCCATTAGAGTGCTATACGGAAACGAAGGTGTAGCCAAGGCCATAGAGGAAATGAAGAGGGATTCGTCAACTATGAGTGCAGGCTCAGGAAGCCAGACGGATATGACCTTTGTGTCCAACCAGCTGGGCGAGGATGTTTTGGACAGCGCACCGGCTATTAGACTGGTAAACTCATTAATTGAGAGAGCAATTACAGAGCGCGCCAGCGATATTCATTTAGAGCCACAGGAAAATGACCTGAGGGTGAGAATGAGAATCGACGGAATGATGAGAGAAATCCTTAGAATTCCAGGGGAATTTAAGGCCACAGTTATCTCCAGATGGAAGGTAATGAGTGGAATGGATATTACGGAAAGAAGAGTCCCGCAGGATGGAAGATTCAGTGTAACCATGAAGGATAAAGAACTCGACCTTCGTGTGGCTACACTGCCTACAATATATGGGGAAAAAATCGTAGCAAGACTGTTAGATAAGACAGGCGGCTGCGTTAAGAAAAATGAACTTGGGCTATCTGGTGATGACGAGGCAAAATTCAACAAGTTGCTTAAGCACCGCAATGGAGTTATCCTCATAGTAGGACCTACTGGAAGCGGTAAGTCAACTACAATGTATGCCATGATTAATGAACTTAACACGCCAGAGGTGAATCTGGTGACACTGGAAGACCCAGTGGAATACAACGTTGTAGGAATCAACCAGGTACAGATAAATGAGAAAACAGGTATGACCTTTGCGAATGGTTTAAGGTCAATTTTGAGACAGGATCCGGACATCATAGCAGTGGGAGAAATCCGTGATGGCGAAACCGCTGAAATTGCTATGAGAGCAGCAATCACAGGCCATATGGTTTTGTCCACCATACATACAAACGATGCTCTAGGCACCATAGAGAGACTGGAAGACATTGGCGTCGAAAGCTATCTAATCGGTAGCGCCGTAAAAGGCGTAGTGTCCCAGAGACTTTTGAGAAAAATATGCCCGGACTGCAAGAAGGCATACACACCTGATGCAGAGGAGCTTAGAGACCTGGGATTAGAGGGCGAAGAAGGACTGAAGCTATACAAAGGTGCAGGCTGCCCTAACTGCTTTAACACGGGATACAGAGGCAGAACCGCTGTCTTCGAAATGCTGGAAATTAACGGCAAGGTTCGCGATTTAGTATCCAAAAAAGCATCACGAGAAGTCATTGAAGAGAGTCTCACGGGTGAGGGTTCGTCGTTCGTCTCACTGAGGGACAACGCGATTCGCCTAGTCAAGGCGGGCAAAACCACCAGCGAAGAGGTTCTCCGTGTCGTGAATATGGAGGAATAACGAAAAATGCTAAGTATAGTTGAAATGGTTGAGATGGCAAAGGAGGCAGGGGCCTCAGACATCCATCTCATTTGTGGAATACCACGTAAATATAGGTTGGCAGGTCGTCTGGAAAACATGTCAGAGGAAGTGCTTACAGAAGAGGATTGCGTGAAATACGCAAAGGAACTGGCGGGAAAGGAATATGATAATTTCTTAGAAGTTGGGGAACTGGATAGCGCTGACACTTTTGCAGACAACAGATGTCGTATACATATATTTAAGCAGCAGGGAATTCCAAGCATTGCCATTAGACTTCTAAGAGAAGAAATTCCGAAGCTTGAGAATCTAGGACTTCCGCCTGCAGTGCCTGAACTGGCTGATTTACATAAGGGAATTGTGCTGGTTACGGGAGAGACAGGAAGCGGAAAATCCACGACTCTGGCGGCTTTGATAGACAAAATAAACCACAGCAGGAAGGCGCACATTGTGACGCTGGAGGACCCGGTGGAGTACATATACAAGCCGGACCTTTGCGCTATTAATCAGCGTGAGGTGGGCAAGGATACGGAGTCTTTTGCGTCGGGGCTGAGAGCCAGCTTGCGTGAGGACCCGGACGTAATTCTCATCGGAGAAATGCGTGACCGTGACACTATTGAAACGGCAATAATGGCGGCGGAAACCGGTCACTTGGTTTTCGGAACTTTGCATACCGGTAGCGCGGCTGACTCCATAGACCGTATGGTTCAGGTTTTTCCGGAGGGGATGCAGAATCAGATTAGATTGCAGCTTTCCATGTGCCTGGAGGCGGTTATTACTCAGCAGCTGGTGCCTGACAGAGACGGCGGTAGAGTTCTTGCTTGCGAGGTTATGAGGGTTACGGATGCTATTAGAAATCTCATTAGAACGGGCAAAACTCCGCAGATTTCCAATGCAATTCTGACTAGCGCAGATATGGGCGGTCAGACTATGGATCAAGCTCTTGTAAAGCTAGTGGCTTCACGAAAAATTAGTAGATTCATGGCAACTCAATATGCTAGCGATCCGGAATACATTAAGAAGAATGCTTTTTAGCAGCGTGCATAATGATTGAGTTGACTTTTATGATATATTTCATATGGGGAAAGGGGTGAGGTACCCTGCAAACTTACAAATATACGGCGATTTCTCATGACGGTGAGAAGGTTTCCGGAATTATAGAGGCTTTTAACGAGATGGACGCGGCGGACAGAATCAAGCGTAATTGTGACGTGGTTCTCAAGCTGGCGGAAGTTAAGGAGAAAGAAGGGCTTTTGCATAAGGACATAAGTAAGCCAAAGCTGAATCGCAAGGCTTTTACTATGATGTGTAGTCAGTTTTCTATAATTCTAAATGCGGGAGTTCCTGTTGCCAGAACGGTTCAGCTTATTGCTGACAAGACTACAGACAAGCATCTTAAGAAGCTACTTGTTAGCGTGACTGAAGATGTAAAGGGCGGAAGAACTTTATCTGCCAGTTTTGCTGAACATGGCGAGGGGCTGTTGCCCGAGACTTTTGTAGAAACCATTTCGGCCGGCGAGGAGTCGGGTAATGTGGACAAATCCTTCGAGAGCATGTACAGGCATTACGACAAACAGGTGAAAATGAGGGGCAAGGTTAAGCAGGCGCTGACCTATCCGGTTTTCGTAATTTTGATTGCGATTGTCGTTGTAATAGTGCTAATGGTCAAGGTTGTTCCTACATTTACCAATATCTTTGAGGAATACGGAGGCGAGCTTCCGCTGATTACGAGGATGCTAATTTCCATGTCCTACTTTTTCCAGAAAGCAGCATTGCCAATTTTGGTAATATTTATGCTTGCTTTTATCATCTTAAAATTGTATAGTAATACGGAGAGTGGTCGCCTAAAAATGGCACGTTTCCAGCTTAAATTGCCGGTTCTGGGTAATATATCCCGGCTTAATGCGGCAAGCCAATTTGCCAACACTCTTACAATGATGCTTAGTGCAGGGCTTCCTTTAACTAAGGCGGTCCTCATTACGAGCCGTGTTCTGGACAATTACTATATGAGCAAGGAAACCGGAAAGCTTACGGCTAGCCTCGAACAGGGCTTGACTCTGGGTGGCAGCATGCGCGAGGCCGACTACATGCCAGATATCCTAGTTGACATGATAGCCGTCGGCGAAGACACCGGTGAACTGGAAAAAACGCTCAAAACCATTTCCGCCTATTATGACGCGGAACTGGAAATGGCAATCCAAAACGCCTTAAACAAGATGGATCCAACCATCCTGGTAATCCTGGCAGCCATTGCCGGATTCATCGTAGTTGCAGTCTACGTGGCGATGTTTAATATGTATAGTATTATGTAGGATAGGCCCGCGGGGAAGTTGCGAGGCAAGCGCGGAAGCGCTGGATAGCTTGGAAACGCTAAAAATCCTGTGAGAACACTGGACGGGCGTGGATGCGCTGGAAAATGTTAATTTGGTTATTAGGCTTAACCTCCCAGGGAGAGCCAAATAATATATAGCGATTAAATTATAAGAAGAGGAGATACCTATGAAAATGACAAAGAAAAACAAAAAAGGTTTTACATTAGCAGAACTGCTAATCGTAGTGGCTATCATTGCAGTACTAGTAGCGATTGCAATTCCTATTTTCACTAGCCAGTTAGAGAAGTCAAGACAGGCAACAGATGCTGCTAATATCAGAGCTACATATGCGCAGGCTATGGTAAATTACATGGATGGTGGTGATAAGGCTGCTAGTGCTACATCTGATGCTGTAATGCAGAGCGATAAGTGGGACAAGATGCCAGATGGAACTAAGATTGCAAATAAAGATGTTAACGCTACTAACTTCAAGAAGACTAAGGGAAAGAAAATGATATGTAGCATTACGGCTACAGGAGAAGTGTCATTTACAGCTGAAACGTAATTATTGAGTATCGAGAAAGAAATTATGTATGAGAAAGAATAATAGAAAAGGCTTTACTTTAGCTGAATTATTGATTGTTGTAGCTATTATTGCAGTACTAGTTGCGATTGCAATTCCGATTTTCACTAGCCAGCTTGAAAAGTCAAGAGAAGCTACAGATGCTGCAAACATCAGAGCTGCATACGCACAGGCTTCAGTTGAGGTATTAGAAACCGAAAAGGCTGTTACATATAAAGTTAACATGGTGCAAACTGATGCGGGATTCAAAAGTGAAGGCGTCAAAGATGCTAAAATTGGTGGTAAAACATTAAGTAGTGTTACAGATGCAAAAAACGACAAACCAGTTTATGTTACAGTGAACACAGAAGGAACAGCACCTACTATTGACACAACCCCGGTTACAGATGCAAAGAATTTTAACTAGAAAATAGAATAAATATTGAATTTAGGGCCTTCATAATACAATGAAGGCTCTTTTATGTGGTGCGCTCGGCAAGCACACCACTAGATAAGCACCCTCGCCAAAGATGATGGCGAAGGTTTTTCTATATCATAGAGTGAAAATGGGTTAAAACTGCAGGTTTCTTGCATATAAAGAAAGGACGCATCGGCATTAAGGGATGGCAAATCTATCATTCTTGGTAACATTTGAGGTATTTTGATGTGCCCAGTACCAATGATGAAATTTGCTGCGTATGCATATACGATACGATGCATAAAAAGTGGAAGCGAATGGCATTTTACACCTTGATACAACGAGAATTGATAGGGAATAATGGTAAATATAGAAATGTCTTGAAATATAGATAGTGCTGATATTGTTGATAAAGCGGATTCTTAGGAAAATCCATTAGCGTGCGGCAGAGAATCTTGATGTTTTGGTACTGGAGAGAGCGAATGGTATCGAATGTGCCAGAAATGATAGAATGGAGAATGGAATCTGAGATGAATGAAATATAAGTGCATTGAAATAGCCGCCAGAGATGGCGGCTTGGTTGATTTTATATGACTTTTGCAATCTTGCTTGTCTATGGCGCTGGGGTATAAAAGACTATGCTATCCCATTTGTCACCATAACTCCAGGTTGTATAAGCGTTTGTTTTTAAATCCTTGAAGGTAAACGATTTTGCATCTAGGCTTTCGACATATACAACCGCGCCAGGTGGCTTGATGTAAGGCCCTGCTCCTGTTCCTAGATGATCATGAATCTCATAGCTTCCGTCTATTTTTTTGACTAAGTAGCCTGCATAACTTCCACTGTCTTCTATGCTTAATTTATTTTCAGTTAGGTAGTGCATATAATTTGTAAGGATTGGAAAGTTTGCATTATCCCAGTCAATGATTACTCCATTTTTAGCATTGTATGTCACGGTGCAGGTTCCACCTGCTTTCGGATAATTCTTCCAATGAGTTTTGTCAGTAGATTTTATGCCACCTAGGGTAATTGGCATTGGCCTTTGCCAGTAGTCTTTTTTTGCTTTAGCTCGATAGAACGGCTGTAGGTTTTGATACCTTCGCAGTCTGTGTCGCTGTTTGCGTCGGTCATAATCTCGGCATAGGCGGAGCGGACGTTGGTACGCCTGCGATTATTATTAAAGGTTCGTCAAGGGTAAAGCCTTTTCTCTGATGTATGATAATACTCACTTGTAATTTTTGATATAGGTGTGGTAATGTGGGTTAACCTCTGAATTCGAAGGGATTTTTTGTATCCAGATGCTGTTATTCTAAAAGAACGAGAAAATGTGGGTATAGACCTTTGATATTAGATGGTGTAGTATTAGATTCCAAAACAACCAAGGGGGCGATAATCATAGAATTACAACCAAGAAATTTTACTCCTGAGCAGACAACGATTTGGTCTTTTCCAGACCGGGGGAAATGGGCAACACATTCAGGAAAGTATCGAGGTAATTGGTCACCGTATGTCCCAAGAAATTTGATGCTACGCTATTCGAAACCTGGGGACTGGGTATTGGACCAGTTTTCGGGAAGTGGAACGACGCTAGTAGAAGCTAAATTATTAAATCGTAACGCTATAGGGGTAGATGTAAATCCGAAATCAGTTGACTTGTCTAAAGAAAATTTGGATTTTGAATGTGAAACAAGTTCAAGGATTGTTGTAAGAAATGGTGATGCTAGAACTTTATCGTTTATTCGAGATGAGTCCATCGATTTCATCTGCACGCATCCGCCGTATGCTGACATAATAAAGTATAGTGATAATATCGGCGCAGATCTTTCGTTATTTAATGAGCAAGACTTTTTGGAAGCTATTGATGAGGTTGCAAAGGAAGCGCATCGCGTATTAAAACATGGTAAATGTTGTGCAGTTATGATGGGAGATAAAAGGCGAAAAGGAAACGTAGTTCCTTTGGGATTTCAAGTGATGAATACATTCTTAGATGCAGGTTTTAAATCAAAGGAAATAATTATCAAAGAGCAACACAATTGTAGATCTACGAGTAAATGGACAAATATAGAACGAGATTTTTTGCTTTTAGAACATGAGTACATTTTCGTTTTTTACAAGTGAGTTTTGACGCTAGAGGACAAAGCTGGCGTTGCGAAAAAAGCGAATTTCCCGTATAATAAAATAAAATGTAGAGAGTTGGAGGTATGTATGATAAATAAAAAAGTAGTGCCATTTGTAAAATGGGCAGGTGGCAAGAGACAGTTAATGGATAGAATATCAGAACGAATGCCTCTAAACTATAATAACTATTATGAGCCCTTTGTAGGCGGAGGCGCAGTATTGTTTGGAATACAGCCAGATTGTGCCGTAATTAACGATTTAAACGCTTCTTTGATTAATACGTACAGAATAATTGCGAATAGGCCAGAGGATTTCATTGCGACTATAAATCGGTTAGACTCGGAAATGAGTGAAGATGGAAAAAACTATTATTACAATTTAAGAGAACGCTATAATGATAAGCTAATGAAATCTGAGTTAGATGTTGAAATGGCAGCTTTATTTGTATTTATCAATAAGCATTGCTTTAACGGGCTGTATCGAGTTAATGGTAAGGGTTTATTTAATGTCCCATACAATAATAGCAGAAAGAAATCAATAGATGAGGAATCCATACTGGCAGTATCTGAGTACTTGAAAAAAATCAAAATTTTGCAAGGAGACTTTGAGGTGGCTTGCAAGGACGCCCAAAAAGGAGATTTTGTATTTTTAGACAGTCCTTATGCACCGCTAAATCCCTCAACGTTTGAGTCATATACGAAAGAAGGTTTTGATGTTGAGAGTCATGTGAGACTTGCTAACCTGTATGATGACTTAACTGGAAGAGGATGTTATTGTATGCTTACAAACCATAACACCGAATTCATTAATGAACTTTATGAAAACAAAGGGTATAGAATAGATGTAGTTAGCGTTAAAAGGATGATCAATTCTGATTCTTCTAATAGAACAGGAGAAGAAGTAATCATCTGCAATTACTAATGGGGTAGCAAATGGAAAGATTGCTTGGAAAAAATCAGGAACTCTTTTATGAGGACGCAAATTCACAGTTAGTTCTAGGGGACTCAATGAAGATTCTACCTAGAATTAAGAAAGAAAGTGTAGATATGATATTCGCAGATCCACCTTATTTCCTGAGCAACGATGGTATTTCGTGTAAAGGCGGACGAATGGTTTCTGTTAATAAGGCATCCTGGGATAAGCTGAGCGAAGGTCAAACCCAATTAGTTGATAAACACAAGTTCAACAGAATGTGGATTAGGCGATGTAAACGGGTTATGAAACCTAATGGAAGCATTTGGATTTCCGGCACATTGCATAATATATATTCGATTGGGATGGCTCTTGAACAGGAGGGCTTCAAGATAATAAACAATATTACATGGCAGAAAACAAATCCACCGCCGAACCTTGCTTGCAGGTGTTTTACGCACTCGACGGAGACTATACTGTGGGCGCAGAAAGCGGATAAGAAGTCTAAGCATTATTTCAATTATGATTTGATGAAGGAACAGAATGGTGGCAAACAGATGAAGGACGTTTGGACGGGCAGTCTAACAAAACCATCGGAAAAAAGAGCAGGAAAACACCCGACGCAAAAGCCAGAATACCTGTTAGAACGAATTATTTTAGCTTCCACCAAACCAGGAGACATTATATTGGATCCATTCTGTGGTTCAGGAACAACGGGAGTGGTTGCCAATAGGTTAAGTCGATTTTTCATAGGTATTGATAATGCGGAAGAATATTTAGACATTACAAGAAAACGACTGGAGATGGAACAACATGAAAAATAGAGATTTTGATGCGTGGCTGGAGAAGTTCAGAGCTAGTATTTCAAGCTATAGTTACTACATAGATTTTGACAAAGTTGTAAGTAATGTAGAAAAGATTAAGGCAGAATTAAACATTTTGAATTCACTTATAGGCTCAAAACAAATCGAAGAAGATTTTGAAAGGATAGTTGGGAGGTATCCTGAGACTTTATCGTGTATTCCGCTACTGCTTGCGGTAAGGGGAAGCGAAATTTATGCGCAGGATGACGATGGTGCATTCTTGTACAATTTTAAGAACATGAATTATTCTGTAGAGCAATACAAGATATTCATGAGAAAAACTGGATTATTTGATATGATTGAAAATCACATTCTAAATAATCTAGTGGATTATGCATTTGGCATTGAAACAGGACTAGACTCTAACGGAAGAAAGAACCGAGGCGGTCATCAGATGGAAGACTTGGTTGAGCGACATATTGAAGCGGCAGGTTTTGAACGAAATGTTGACTATTTTAAGGAGATGTATCTAGTGGACATAGAAAGGAAATGGGGATTGGATTTATCTGCGATTTCCAATGAGGGCAAGGCTGCCAAACGATTCGATTTTGTTGTAGCAACTCCGGCTAAAATCTATGCAATTGAAACTAATTTCTATACCGGAGGTGGATCCAAACTAAATGAAACTGCCAGAAGCTACAAGATGCTTTCACAGGAAGCGGATTCCGTTGAAGGTTTTAGCTTTGTTTGGTTTACAGATGGCATTGGATGGAAAAGTGCAAGAGGCAACCTTAGAGAGACTTTTGACGTTATGGAGCATATCTACAATATTGATGATATGGAGAATGGAATTATGAAGGAGATTTTTAAGTAATCTCAATCTCTATAGTCAAAATAAAAATATGTGTGATTATTGCAAAAGCCGCCAGAGATGGCGGCTTGGTTAGTTTTCGTATGACTTTTGCAATCTTGCGAGTCTACGGCGCTGGGGTATAAAAAACTACGCTATCCCACTTATCACCGTAGCTCCAGGTTGTATACGCGTTTGTGGTTATGTTCTTAAAGATAAATGACTTTGCGTCTCGGCTTTCGACATATACAACCGCACCCGATGGCCTGAGGGAAGGTGATGCACTTGTTGATAGATGATCATTAATCTCATAGGTTCCGTCTGGATTTTTGACTAAGTAGCCTGCATAACTCTCACTGGCTTCTATGCTTGATTTATTTTCAGTTAGGTAGTGCATGTAATTTGTAAGGATTGGAAAGTTTGCATTATCCCAGTCAATAATTACTCCGTTTTTAGAACTATATAACACGGTGCAGGTTCCACCTGCTTTCGGATAATTCTTCCAATGAGTTTTGTCAGCAGATTTTATGCCACCTAGGGTAATTGGCATTGGCCTTTGCCAGTAGTCTTTTTTCTGCTTTAGCTCGATAGAACGGCTGTAGGTTTTGATACCTTCGCCGTCTGCGTCACTGTTTGCCTCGGTCGTAATCTCGGCATAGGCGGAGCGAACGTTGGCGAGGTCGGTGGACTCTCTGGATTTTTCCAGTTGTGATGTGAAAATTGGAATTGCAATTGCAATAAGTACAGCGATTACAGCAACTACAATTAGAAGTTTTGCAAGGGTAAAGCCTTTCTTCTGATGCATGATAATTCTCCCTTGTGTGTTTTTAGATTTTGTGATGTAAATCTACACATATGATACCACTTTTGGAGATAAAAAACAAGCCACTGCGGGGCAGTGGCTTGGAGGTGAGAGCCTATATTGGAGCTAAGGGAGTTTTGATATTCACACGAATCAAAGGTGTGGTAACGTGGGTTAACCTTTGAATTTGCAGGAGGTTTTCGTAGCTAGATGGTTCTATTTTGGAGGAAGTGAAAAATGTGCATGTACCGAAAAGCGTTGTTAAAAAGTGGCTAAGAGTAAGAGATGCAATTGAATTCCTTGGTCTTTGGGAGACTATTCACAATCCCAATTTTAAAGGGGTCGAATTCGGCTCCTTTAGAAAGGAAGCAGGAAGAAATGAAACGAATGATAGAACTCAGAGAACTTGCCAGAACGCAACTGATGTCAATAGAAAAACTGAACAAGACAGGTATTAAGAACCTAGAAGATAAGTCAATGAAATAGAATGGCATGTTATGAGATGGGCATCAAAATGAAGAAAAAATATTGCTTTTTGGAGAAAAAAATAGGATAATATAAAAGATATTTATTTCGTGAGTATTTATACATCATGAGTTATATAGGTGATAAAGGAAAAATTTTCGCGAAAGGGGCAGAATTATGAGAAAAATGAAAAAGAACAGAAATGGTTTTACATTAGCTGAATTGCTGATTGTAGTTGCAATTATCGCAGTACTGGTTGCAATTGCAATTCCAATTTTTACAGCCCAATTACATAAGACGCGGGTAGCTACAGACTGGGCGAATCTAAGAGCTTATTACGCAGAACTGCAGGTGGATTACATGACCACGGAAAAACAGAACCCGAGTGTGCCGGTAGATTGGCATTCAAACCCTGCATATGATTGGACATCCATTACGCTATTGACTGGAGAGAAGATATCCATGGAAACTGGGAAATGCGCAGTGAGCTTTAACAAAGATAGTGGATATAGTATAAGTTATGTCTGCGACAAAGGGCATACCGAATGTAACCTGAAACTGGGAAAATAAACATCAAAATACTGCAAATATATAGCACCAATTGGAGTTCTCCGAAAGGTGCTTTTTAAAATGAATGATGATTGTTGGAAACAATTTATATAAACCAAAGGAATAAGTGGGTTTGTGAATTGCCTTCTATAGCTTTAGAACTTGTTGACCTTGCGCCAAACGCTTATTCTTTTGAAATAAGGTGCGGAATTTTTACGCGATTTTATAAAAAGGGGGCACAGGGTGCAAGAGGCAACAAGCTGATGGTATATATTACAATAAAATGGAAATAAATGCGTGTAGAAAAATTCCATTTTGGCACGATTGACAGATAATCATAAATAGGGTGCGAGAATTGGAAGATAATGGGTGCGGGACTAGGGCGATATTGCATCGTTGAGCGAATAAGCTTGCACCCAATTACCTGTTTTTTAGAATTCATGTAAAATTCCCGCACCCTACCGCCTAAAAAATCCAAATCATGTAACTTTTCTGCACCCAAATAGGCAACTGTCATAAATCATGCCAAATCTGGCACGCCACGGCAATTTCGGAGGAAAAGGTGCAAGAGTCCCGTAGCTCGCAGCGGGCGTGCATGTAGAAAGGCGCAGTTCGCAGGTTCACTGTGGCTAGATGCGCGAGCATATGCGCAGCAGGGGCGCTGACCTGGTGCGGGCGTTGATTTTTTCTTGAAAAATCAACGGTTTTGGAGTAAAATAGTAATATATATGTCATGATGGGGGAAAGTGGCTTTGTCGATATATGATGATAAGTTTATAACTATATATTTCGTTCTGATTGCAGGTATTTTGGGGCAGGCTTTGGGGTCATTTCTTAACTGTGCGGCCTATAGAATTACGCAGGGAGAATCCTTTGTGAAGGGTCGAAGTAAGTGCACTGCGTGTGGACATGAGCTTGGAGCGATGGACCTTGTTCCGGTGCTGAGCTGGGTATTGCTGAAAGGGCGCTGCAGATACTGCGGTGAAAAGGTTTCAGCTAAGTACCCGATTACAGAATGTGTATTTGCCATACTGTGCATTATATGTTTGTTGAAGTTTGATTTGACAGTGATGTGCGGAAGAAATTTAGTGTTGCTGAGCTGCTTGTTTTGTTTGGCGCTAGTGGATTTGGACAGCTTCATTATTCCGGATGGATGTCTGATTGTGGCGGTCATTGCATGGATTGCAGGCGCGGCATTGGATTTCGAGGAATATGGCGGGCTGCACGGAATTGGCATGAATGTACTGGCGGCGGTAATTATTGGGGGCGGCATGTTGGCCATATCCTTGATAATGGATAAGGTACTAGGGAGAGATAGCCTGGGCGGCGGCGACATTAAGCTTTTTGCGGTAATGGGCCTTTACCTGGGGTTGATTGGATCTATGTTTGCGCTGATTCTGGCGTGTATGCTGGGACTGCTGTTTGCAGCGGCGCGCAAGGGCAAGAGCGAGAGCGATACAAGTCAAGAAGACGACGGAAAACAAATACCTTTTGGGCCGGCCATCGCTGCAGCGACATGCATCATGTTGCTGTTTGGGGATCAGGCGGTTCAGTGGTATATGGGAATAATAGGAATCTAAGGAGAAAAAGATGGCTAGAAATTTATTGGGAATAGATATAGGCGGGAACTGCCTTAAGTTGGTTTTGACCAATGGGACGAAGATTTTGAATGCCGTGTGCGTGGAGATGCCGGATAATCTTGTGATTGATGGCAGAATTGTTTCGCCGGATGCTATGGCGGATTTGATTCGAGAGACCATGAAGGCAAATGGAATGAAGTGCAGAGACGCGGCGCTGTCAGTGTATGGGCCAAGTGTGTACGTGAGAAATATCACCATGCCGCAGATGAGCGTGGAGCAGCTTGAGTACAATTTACCTTATGAATTTAAGGACTACATTAATGACGAGCTGAAAAATTATGTTTTCGACTACGCTATGCAGTCCACGCTTGAGGAGCTGGAAATGGGCACAGGCGAGCGCGGAACCATGGACCTTTTCGCCGTTGCGGTTCCTAAGGAAATGCTGCAGGAGAGAAGCAATTTGTTGAGAAAGGCAGGACTGAAACTTGTGAAGGCCGCTCCTGATGTTAGTGGATATGCGTCATTGATTAGGCTTATGGACCCAGAGGGTGTGCGTAGAAAGAGAGAATACTGCGTTATTGACCTGGGGTACAACAGCATCGGAATGGACATGTACCGAGGCGATTGCCACATGATTACGAGGGTGCTGGACTACGGGCTTCACGAAATGGAGAACATCGTTGCCGACATCTTCAACGTTGACATTCACCTGGCACATACATACTTCCTCAAGAATCACGAAGACTGTCAAAACCATGAGAGATGCAAGGATATGTACGATAGCATTGCCGTTGAGATGCTTCGTGCGGTGAACTTCTACTCCTTCAACCACCCTGACAGCGATTTATCCGATATCTGGATTTGCGGCGGAGGTGCGGAGATCCCACCACTTATGGACACTATCAAAACAAGATTAGAGATGGAAGTCCACAGTGCTGCGGAGTTGATTCCAGACGGAGATAAGCTTGGAAGAGCCAGCCTGTTTGTACAGGCAGTAGGCGTAACTCAGGATTGAATTAGGAAGGTGAAGAAATTGGCTAAGAATGTTTTTGGTAGAAATAAAAGTGAAAAACCTTCGGCTAAGAAGAATCAGGTGAATCCAAGCCATATGCCGTACAAGAGAAGCGTAAACCTGATGGCCGTTGGGCAGAAACCTATTGACAAGAAGGTTGCGCTACCTGCAATTATAGCCATTATAATTGTGGCGGCGCTAATTGGAAAGTTCGCTGTTGTTGATAGACTTATGGCGGCATCTGAGGCTCAGGGGCGCGTGGACTCTATGCAGGCGGAACTGGCTGAAGGATATGAGACAATTAAAAGCTATGGGGATGTGGCTGATAAATATGCACACTACACCTATGAGGATATGACCGCTGAGGAACTGTCACAGACAGATAGAATGAAAATACTGCAGCTTGTAGACGATGAAATTCTAAGTCACTTGAATATCAGTAGCTGGGCTATTAGCGAGAATCAGATTCAGGTTGTAGTTGTTGGTAGCACATTGCAGAGAATCAACGAGATTGTTCAGGACGTTGAAAAACAGAGCATGGTTGACTACTGTAGCGTAGAGAAGGCAGCTACAGGTGAGCTGGCGGAAGTGCAGACTAGCGGCAGGGTTACAGCGCAGATAACCATTTACTTTAAACCTGGCAGTGTTTCCGCAGGCAGTACTTCTGAAGGAAATACTGCAGAAAGCACTGCAGGCGCAGTCGCTGCGGACGAAAATTCAGAGGAAGGGGAGTAGTTGAATATGAAAGTTTTGAGTAGAGATTTCACAATGAGAGAAAAAATACTCCTTTTGGCTCTGGCGGTTTTGATAATTGGAATCGGATATTATAAATTAATTGACGAGCCGGTGCGTAGTACTATTGCAAATGCTAAGGCGGAGGAAGCAAACCTGCAGATGGAGCTGACTGCTGTGCAGACAAAGGTTGCAGCACTTAAGAAGATGGAGTTTCAGCTTGAGAATATGACTTCGGCAGATAAGGATTTCATGCCAAGCTACAACAACCGAAAGACTGAAATCAAGCAGTTAAATGATATTTTGCAGAATGCGCAGAGCTATTCTGTTACTTTTGATAGCATTACCCGCGAGGGAAATCAGATTCGCAGAAACTTCACCTTACAGTTTACAACGAATAGATATACTTCAGCAGAAAGCATCTTGGATAGGCTGGATGACGGCCCATATCGTTGCAAACTCAACGAAGTTCTTTGCACCTCCGAGAGCGGAAATGTGCATAATGGAGAAATTTCAGTTAGTGCAGTGGCGACTTTCTATGAAACAGTTGTTGGGTGCACTGACGAGGCGGGACTTCCTGCGGAAACATCCGAGGCGGGGAACGCTGAATAAGTTTTGATAAAAATATGGGAACGATGGGATTAAGTTATGACTAAACAATTGAGAAAAAAAGACAATTGTAATAAGAGAAACAAAGGGTTTTCACTGGTAGAAGTCCTTGCCACTATTGCGATTCTATGCATATTGATGGCGGTGGGGGTTGTGGCCTATACATCATGGCAGAAAACGGCGGAGTTTAACTACAATAACGAAAACGCAAAGACCATTTACACGGCCCTTCAGAGCGAGCTATCAGCACAGAAATCCGGAAACAGCCTTGGCCCAGTGGAAAAAAACCTCAAGAATTGGAGTGCTTCCGATGACGAAAATACCAAGGCTTATTGTGGTGCTTTGGACGACGACCTTCTATCAAAACTCACTCTTGCTGACATAACTTTGGAAATCATCAATGATAAAGGTGAAAGTGAGACCCTCAAACAGGTTGCGAAAACGGGCACGACCTACGAGGAAATCTACAAGGGTCTGGGCAGCAGCGTGAAGCGCAAGGTTTATTACCTTAAGGCGACGGCTGCGGATTGGGCCAAGTATCTGGACGACGATGCTAACAACGATCAGCCTCAGGCCAAGCTACTTTACGACTTGCTTTCACAGTGCTTCAACGAAAAGGATAGAGCATTTTTGGATGGCTCCGTATGCATTGAATTCGATGCGTCAGAGGGCCTGGTGTACTCTGTTTTCTACTGCAAGGGCGACAAGTCCAACTTGAACTATAACGTGGGAGCCGAATACAATATGATTAACAGAACCAAGGCGGCCCGCAAGGACAACGGCCTGGTTGGCTACTACGGCGTGCGCAATCTTGCCATGGTCGGCGATTTGCTTCTCGGCAGCCCGAAGCTTGAAAATGTAAAGCTAAACAACGAAGAGACGCTGAATCTCTCATTTAAGACAAGCATGCCCGCAGCTACATCCAAGCTTACTTACGAGGTTTTCCTTTACGACTCTAAGGACACAGAGGGGAAAAAACCTCTTGTTGGAATTCGCATGAATAAGCTGGAAAAGGGCACTTCCCTGAAGAACAAGGTTTATGATCTGAAGAGTACGAAGAAGGCGGAAGCCACTGCGGCTGTGGGAGCTTTGATCGCGGACTGTGAAGTGACGAAATACTATGAGGATGGCGGAAAATCCAAGGCAGGCGAGCAGAGATACATGACCTTCCCTGCGTGGATTGATGCAGATGGTAAGGTTACTTTGGTTCTCGATGCCGTTGATTTCAATGTGGCATCAGAGAGCAAGCAGGCAGCGTATAAATCGTATTTGAATTCAAAGAATGCAGCGTCTGTGGCGGGAGCTGTGCCTGCTAAGGGTAAGTTTGTGTCAGGCCTATATGATACTTTTAGCATTTACCGTCTTGGAATCGAGGATCACGACAATATTTACTGCACAGTGCAGGGTATAGGTGGCAATTACAGGCCGACTAAGGTTGAAAAATCAAATGATGCAAATAGAGCTTTTGCAAAATCTACTACTGCTGAGCATAAGTTTGAGCTTGGGCTTTCCAGACACTTGTACAATGTGAGATTTGAGGAAACTGCGGCAAGCCGTAATCCTTCGGCTAATTACGAGTATGCTTTAACCGGCGGATTTAGCTGGAAGAAAGCCACTGCAATTACTACGGATACAGAAAATACGGCAGCAGGAGACACAAGTCTGGGTAATGTCTATGCAATTGATCCTGACCTGTTTAACGGAATAAACTCCGCGGAGGCTGTGATAAAGAGCGGCGAAACCACAGGACTGTCAGCTTCCTTTGGAACAATTGGACAGAAAATCTGCGTAGGCAATTATGAGAACAGTCAGGATAAGATTTTGGCAGGAAAAGATGCTGCCTTTCCTTCGCTGACAGGGCTGAGGGCGAAGTCCGTGGTTACGTCAGATGTATCATCCGGAAAGGGCTACAGAATTTCAAACCTTGTAATCGACAAGGATGCTAACGATAAGTGGATCAAGGCTTCGGGCACTTCCGGAACCACCTCAACATCCACAGCCAAAACAGAATCGACAGGATTATTCCTTGAAAATAGCGGAAAGATTTCAAAGGTAATCCTTGAAAATATTAAGGTAAAAGGTGAGGAGAAGACAGGCGCATTTTGCGGTATAGACAAGGGGACCTTAAACAATTTATCTGTTTATTCCCGCGATGAGGCTGATAAGATTAAATCCGACGCAAGTACCGTGGAAGGTACTACAGAGGTTGGAGGAATTCTAGGAGCTTGGGAGAATAAAAAGAGCTTTGAAGCTTTACAAACCCTAAACAATGAGGCGACTGTAATCGGTAGTAAGCTTGTAGGGGGAATTCTAGGCCGATTGACTCTTAAGGAAAATGAAAAGAAGAGTCTAACTATTACTGAATGTGAAAATAAAGGTGTAGTTTTAGGCAAGAATGCCGAATCTTCGTTTATAGGTGGAATTGCAGGAATGATTGGAAAACCAGGGAACGACAAGAATCATCTTGGAGATTATGGAGTTACAATTACAAATTGTAAGAGCGAACCTATATATGTTAATGACGAACAAAAGAAAAACAGAAACGGCTACTGCGTAGGTGGAATCGTTGGATTCTGCTATAACGGACAGGTAAAAAGCAGTTGCAAAGTCAAGAAGAATAGTCTGATTACAGGTGGAAACTACGTAGGTGGAATCATTGGAATGTTCACTGGAATTGTTGATATGCAGACCGTCGCAACAGAAGGTACAGGTAACAGCGAGGCGAATGTTGCAGGCAAAAACTATGTTGGTGGTGTTGCTGGATGCTCGAGTGCACTAAAAGTAGAAGGTAAAACTCTATCACAGTGGATTTTGGACAATGGTGATAACTGGTATACCAAGCTAACAGGTAAAATGCTTGAAATTGACGAGTCAAATCCTACTGCATCTATAAAAGACTGGCTTGCTAATGGGGAAATTACTGGCGATTCAGATGGAAAATATACCGGTGGTGTTATTGGATACAATTGCGGAGAATTAGCTTACTCTGGAATTGAGGCATTAGAAGGCAAAGTCACTGGTGGAGATTATGTTGGTGGCTTAACGGGATATAATGCTGGCACTGTAATGACAGTAAATTCTGTATCTGTTAAACGCAAGATACTTGGAACGAACTACATAGGTGGCTTGACAGGCTATAACGGAGGTGTTCTAGGCGACGGAGATAATCACAACATTAAGTCTAATGAGACTGTTGACGGAAAAAGCTTTGTTGGCGGAATCGTAGGATATAATGATACCGATGCGGTTATCCACGGTAATTGCGACCATTCTGACGAACAGAAATATAGAGTCAAAGGCTCTGGAAGTTTTGTTGGCGGGTTAGTTGGCGTAAATTGCTCTGTTAACACAGCGCAACACCTTGAAAGCAGCAATGCAGTTACGGTTACGGGCAAATACTGCGTCGGCGGTCTCATGGGTGGAAATGTCTTACGCAGCAACGGCTCAGTAGAAGTAAAGAACAAAACCATCAAAGCCAACGTCACCGCAGGAGGAGGCGTGGCCGGCGGATATATCGGATATAATAAGATGTTAGGAAGTACATCTGTTAGCAAAGCAGAGCTGAGAGCTGGACTTACGAAGCTCGCAGATAGCCTTAGCAATAAGGGTGATTATGCAGGAGTTATGGAACTTCTAGCTTCTGAAGTTGTGGCAGATGGCAACCTAACGAAGGGCAAAATGGTCATATCGTCAACTAGCGATGAAGCAGGAAAGATAAAGGGTGGAGTGTTCTCAGGCGGATTTATCGGATATAATGCTGACAATACTAAGTTGACTATGGGCAAACTTACCAATAAGGCAGAATGGGTTGAAGTTACTAGCAAGATTAAGGGAACGCAACTATATAATGTGCCAGAATCAGTGGTGACTAATTCCGGTTATGGTTTTGTAGGCGGAATCATTGGATACGTCGGCGAAAATACAACACTGAAGACATGCAAAAACGAGGGTACTGTCAAGGGTGGAACCTACACTGGTGGCCTTTGCGAAGTCAATAAGGGAACCATTGAAGATTGCACTGTATATGCCCCTATTACCGATGCAAAGACTGAAAGAGTTGGTGGCCTTTGTGGTGTTAATTTTGGAACTGTAAAGAATCCGAAATTTGGTGGTAATAAGGTCGTTGGCAGCAGTGGAACCGGAGGCATAGCTTCCGAAAATTACGGAACAATCAATGTAACTAACAAAGATTTTGGAACTGTATCTGTTGAAGGTGGAACAGGCTCTGATGTTAAGAACATTGGCGGAATCGTAGCATATAATATTAAGTTGACGGATGCCAAATACGCAGGAAAGATTAGTTTTACGGATAATAGCACAGCGCTAGAAAAGGTTAAGGTTGATGTAACTGCAAGTGATGCTAGCAATGTTGGTGGAATCGTTGGTCAGGATCGTGGTGGCTCTGTCAATACATCTGATGAAAAAGGTAAATTTATTAAGACTACAGTCACTGGAACTGTAATTGGAAAAAACTCTGTAGGCGGAGCAATTGGAACTACTGGAAATACAGCAGCAGGCGTGACTGGATCAGTAATTACTGGTTTTGACGCTGACGTGGGGCTGACTGTAACCGCAAGCAAAGATAATGCTGGCGGAGTTGTCGGAACTATGGCTTCGGAGAGCGTTATTGTAACTGAATGTGTGAACAATGGTAAAGTTGAGAGCAATCAGTACGCAGGAGGAATCGTTGGAAATGCAAGCGCTGGCACGGGCACAATTACGAACTGTGAAAATAAGGGAAAGCTTAGCATTGCTAAATACCTAGGCGGAATTGCCGGAGGCGTTTCGTCAGATAATATGACCGTTAGTGACTGCGTAAATAATGGCAAAACCGGCAATAATGAAACAGAATATGCCGGTGGTATAATCGGTAAAATCTCGGCACAGAAGGCTGTTGTAACAAAGTGCGTGAACCATGAATCAGTTGAGGGCAAGCGATATGCCGGCGGAATTGTCGGTGGCGTAGCGCATGAGGGTGAAGTTGTTGCGACTATTTCTGAATCCAAGAATTTCGGGGAAATCAAAACCACCGGAGAGGGTGCAGGCGGAATTGTTGGCGGTAACGGCGCTCATTACTTGTTTATCACAGATAGCTTCAACAAGAACGCTGTAAAATCAGAGGGCAACGCAGTAGCTACAGGCCTTAATTGCAACGCAACTGTTGGAGGAATTCTAGGCAAGAGTAACGGACAGGAAAACATTTTCAGATGCAGAAATTACGGTGAATCAACTTGTGGAGCAGATGCAGGTGACAAAAACAACGCTTCTGGAATTGCAAGCAATTTCAATGACATGGTTGAATGTTTCGATTTCAGACCAAGCAGTGTGAGCAAGTTGACAACCGGAGATGATGAGCCGAGGTATTCATATTTTTATAGTAAGGCTATGGAGTCGATTTTTGAAGGTGAAGATAAATCGTCTGAGAATTTTTGGCTCAGACAATATAGAAGAGGATGGGCTCTTGCTGCAAGTGTAAAAACTGCTTTCAAATCAAGAGTTGACGAGCTAGGTAGGAAGGGCTTACCTGTTGGAATCCATAAATATACATTCCCGGATGACTATGTTTTTTCAAGCTATAAGATATGGGACAATATATACAACCCTGTATTTGAAAAAACTATACCGGGAGTGGCAATAGAGGATTTAAAGAAATTTGATTTGGATCAAAGCAAGGAAGTAACAGAAGGCTTTAATATTAGCAATGAGTTGTATAACGTCATGGAAAGTTATAAATCCGGACTCGGATATGTAGAAGATTACTTTAAGCGTAGCCAACCTGAAAAGGAAACTAAGAAGGTCAGTGGTATTGGCGTATCTCAGAACGGGAAAAAACTATCGGCAACTTGGAAAGAAACCAAAGACGCTTATGGTTACAAGGTTATGGTAGCCTTTGTTGGGGGTACATCTGGAGCGCAGATTTTACACACAAGCTATCTAGTACCTTCAGAGTCTTGGTCATGCGAGATTCCAGATGAATGGTACAACTATGGCTCTAAAGGCACCGTTGAATTACACGTATTTGTTAGAGCGGTATACGCAAGTGAATTGCCAAGAAAAAACCAACTGTTTGATTTGACAAAATGGGAAAGCGAAAATCCAGTGAACAATGGCGACTTCATAAATAAACTAATAAAGATTAAATAGTAAAACGGAAAGAAGGTGGGCCGATGAGAAAACTGAATAGTAAAAAAGGCAGTTCTATGGTAATTGCGCTAGTTACGATATTGATTGTTACTCTGGCCTGCCTCTCTCTTTTCATGACCATGTCTGCTGTGACAAGGAAGGCTGGTAGCAGTGTGCAGATGGAGCAGGCTAGGATTGCTGCGGCATCTGCTAGCCAGGTGATTCAAAAGCAAATTGAAGAGGGTGTGACTGTAACGAAGGACAGCTCTGGAAGCACTGGAGGCGAGACTTATACGGCTACAGTTAACAATCAAATTTCGCAATACATATATGATGAACTTGGGAATGAGACGAAAACCTTCAACTTGGATGCTCCTATTGAATTTCCGAAGAGTTACTCTAAGTGTGATTTGAAAATGACCATATGGAAAGGATCCGAAGATGGAGCTAGCGCTGAAGGCGGTAGCAGTGACAATACTCTTTATGTAAAGGTTACTGCAAAGGTTAGTGGCGTAGGCGGAGCAGAAAGCTGTAGCCTGACTTCGAGTTTTGATAGTTGGGAACTTGAAAATGGCATGAGCTGGTGGAAATACTCTGGGGAGATGAGATAGGCATGAGATTATTTGGTAAAAATGCTATGGGGAAAACAGTCGTTAGCAAAACGGATATAAGGGAGAGCTCAAAGAGGAAGCTGCGCAGTTCTAAGGGGACGACGCTGGCGGAGACTTTGTGTGCTTTTATCATCGTTGTGCTGGCGCTGACGATGCTGGGCAATGTAATTGTTCAGGCGTGTAATACGGTGAAAGTTAGCGAAAATATGGAAAAAGAGAACCAGGCTGTTTTGGAAAACTACTGGAAGGGCACTGTAACAGGTGTTGGAGCGGCTGCTGATACCAAGGGTGCCCTGAAATTTACGGATGCAGATGGCAAGGATATTTCAATGAATGTGACGATAAATGAGCACGAATATAAGAATGCCGATGGAAGCTATACTAGTGCCATTTATGATTTTAGCGAGTATAAGTAGATAGAGACTGGGAGTTTTGATATATGAGGATTCTTGGGAGGATGCTAGGCGTTAAGACCCTGGGAAAACTGAAGAACAAGAAGGGTGTTTCTCTTGCGGAGATGCTGGTTTGTGTCATACTTGTCAGCCTGATTTCGATGATGACGTGCACAGGGATTTTGACCTCTTTTCGCGTAGGTGGGCAGGTGAGCAAGGTGGCTTCGGTGCAGTCGGTTAGCGATACCATTATGAACCGCATTACGGGGGAACTGTCTGACGCGTATGCGGGTGACGTGTATCTGGCAGCTGGAGAGTCGCCGGTGGTGGCTTTCTATGGGAAATCCGGAGCGCCTATGTATATTACAGCATATAATAAACCCGATGTGGATTGGAATTCCAGGGCCGGAGATGCAGGCAAGGGATATTTGATGGTTTACTATTGTGGCGCCTTGCAGACAGATGGCTCAGTTAGTCCGTCGATTTGGACTATAGATAAGGGCGCATATATGGGATTTGCTATTGATTCCCTGACTTTTTCCGATGCAGGTGAGAAGGAAAATCATCCTCTGGTAAAAGTGAAGCTTAAGATGAAGGCTGTAAATGGAGATAAGACTTATAGTGCGGAAAAGATTATCTGCTGCTATAACCTGGAGGCCAGCAATATGAGGGTTGTAGATGATGTGGACAAGATTCTTAAGGTGGAGAATTTCTCGGATATTTTGTGACCTGTCAATTAAGCTATCAGGTTAGCAGGCGCAGGCGTGGATTAATCTATCATTTCTGGCACATTTGGCACATTTTGAATGCGCCAGTACCAAAGCGAGGTCGCTATTAGTGTCGAAAACCTTGATTTGGAATTTAATGTAAATTGCATCATAAAAATAATACCCCTTTTCGAGTGAAAAAACGTCGAAAAGGGGTAACTTTTTTGAAATTCTTTGAAACTGTAAAATAATGTATGCGCATTTAACATCGAAAAGCCATTTAGAACGGGACTTTTGGTACTGGACAAGTCAAAAGCCCTTGTATGTGCCAGAAATGATAGATTTGGCATCGTCTGATTGAGATGCGAGCGTAAATCCCTATAGAATTTGCTACGCATTTTTATATTAACATTTACAACGCCGCCACACCGCCTATTATTTCAGCAAGCTAACGCCGTTCATTTCCTTTGGAATTTCAAGGTCCATGAGGGTTAGCATAGTGGGTGCGATGTCAGCTAGTTTGCCACCATCAGCTAGGGCATCAGCGCCTTTGAGGCCCTCGGAGTCGCCAGAAATCCATACTAGCGGAACCTGGTTTAAGGAGTGGGCTGTAACTACATTGCCTTCGCTATCCATCATGCAGTCGGCATTTCCGTGGTCTGCAGTTAGAAGGATCTGGCCGCCTTTTGCAAGGACTGCATCTACGATTTGAGGTACGCATTTGTCAAGAGCTTCGATGGCGGCAACAGCTGCATCCATTACGCCAGTGTGGCCTACCATGTCAGCGTTGGCGAAGTTTAAGATGATGCAGTCATATTTGTCGGATTCGATTTGTTCAAGAACTTTTTCAGTTACAGTGAAGGCACTCATTTCAGGCTGCAAGTCATAAGTTGCAACGCTTGGAGAAGGTACAAGGATACGGTCCTCGCCCTTGCAAGGTTCTTCTACGCCACCGTTAAAGAAGAAAGTTACGTGAGCATATTTTTCGGTTTCGGCGATTCTAAGCTGAGTCAGGCCTAAAGATGAGATGTAGTCACCGAAAGTATTTGACAGTTTTTCCGGTGGGAACGCAACTAGGACGTTAGGCATAGTAGCGTCATATCTAGTCATGCACACGTACTTAAGGTTGTCGATTTTCTTCTTTCTATCAAAACCAGCAAAGTCATTATCAACAAAGCTTCTTGTGATTTCTCTCGCTCTGTCTGGTCTGAAGTTGAACATTACCATAGCGTCGCCGGAGTTTACAGTTCTATTTACGCCGTCGATAACAGTTGGCTTTACAAACTCGTCGTTTTCATCGCGAGTGTAGGCACTGTCCACTGCGGCACATCCAGTTGCAGCCTCCATGCCCTGGCCAAGTGTCATTGCATCATAAGCAAGCTGAACTCTTTCCCATCTATTGTCCCTGTCCATGGCGTAATAACGGCCGGAAATCGTTGCAATTTCACCGATTCCTACCTGGTTCAAGTGTTCCTGAAGTGCAGTGATGTACTGGTTTGCACACCTTGGCGGAACGTCACGACCGTCAAGGAAACAGTGGATGAAGACCTTCTTCACACCCTTCTTTTTCGCCATATCGATCAAAGCAAACAGATGTGAAATGTGGCTGTGCACTCCTCCGTCTGAAAGAAGCCCCAGAAGATGAAGAGCTGAGTCATTGGTAATGACATGGTCCATTGCTTCATTAAAAGCAGGATTCTCAAAGAAATCCCCGTCCTCAATGGACTTGGTTATTCTAGTTAATTCTTGATAAACGATTCTTCCAGCACCGATATTTAGGTGTCCAACCTCTGAATTTCCCATTTGACCTTCAGGTAGACCAACAGCAAGGCCTGAGGCATTTAGCCTTGTCCATGGGTATTTTTCAAAGATTTTATCAAGATTTGGTTTATATGCATTTCTGATGGCATTGGCTTCACTTAGATTGTCATTGATGCCGTAGCCGTCAAGAATCATAAGCATTGTAGGTTTTTTTCTCACGTTAGATTTCCTCCTGTATACTAATCATTATTGATTTCATTATATCAAATTTTTTGTTATAATCAAGGGAAGAGGATATACGTAAACCTTAAACATAGAATTTCAAGGAGAAACAGGCAAAAATGAAGTGGACTGATAAACAAAAGCAGGCAATTGAAGCGAGAAATTCAAATATATTAGTAGCGGCGGCAGCAGGATCTGGAAAGACTGCTGTTTTAGTTGAGCGAATTAAGAGACTGATTATAGAAGATGGCGTGCCTATTGACAGAATGCTGGTAGTAACCTTTACCAACGCGGCAGCTGCCGAAATGAAAGAAAAAATCAGAAATGCCATATACAAAGAAATAGAGGAAAATCCTGAGCAAGCACCGGCATTAAGAGAGCAGCTAAACCTGTTGACAAGAGCCAACATCAGCACATTCCATGCCTTTGCACTAGAAATTATCCGAACCTTCTTTTACAACCGTGACATTGAACCAAACTTTGCAATATGTGATGACTCTCAGAGGACAATCCTTAAAGAAGATGCAATGGACAACCTTATGGAAGAGTGCTTCGAAGAGGGAAAACCTGCCTTCCATGAATTCCTGGACAAATATAGTTCAAGCAGAAATCAGCGCAAGGTTAGAAATATAATTGACGACACATACAACTCCCTGCAGGCACTTCCTTACCCTTGGAAATGGCTAGACGAAAATATAGACGAACTTAGGAGAACTCCAGAGGAATACGAAGGTTCTCAATTAGAAAAACAGATAAACGCAATTCTTTTAAGAACTGCAGAAGAAATCTTAGAAACAGTAAAAAGGAGGGAAGAAATTCTATCAGGCTACGGCCTCGACAGACTCAGTCAGAAGGTTTATGAGAAAGAAATTTTGCCTCTGGAAGAGGCCTGGGACGGTTTTAGTAGAGATGGGGACATGAGCTACTTGAAGGGCGCCATTTTGCATTTCGAAACGGACCGCCTTACAGCTAACAAAGAGGAAAAAGAAATCTACGCTGACTGCAAGGGGCAGGTTCAGGATTTGGGAAAAACGGCGAGAGAGCTGGCTAAGGGCGTAGGCGATTACCTGGATTGGGAGGTTTTGCGCCAGAGCATTGAGGACATGAATGCTACGGTGCCAGAAGCCGAGACCTTGAGAGAGCTGTTAGTGGGTTTTGATATAAGGTTTATGGCTGCCAAGGCGGAGAAAAATCTGGTGGATTTCGGCGACATCGAGCATTTTGCATTGTCGATTCTGGAGGACGAAGAAGTCAGTAATTATTATAGGGAAAAGTTTGAGTACATTTTCATCGACGAGTACCAGGATACCAACGTTCTGCAGGAGGAGATTATTTCGCGAATTAAGCGGGATGACAACCTTTTCATGGTTGGCGATATCAAGCAGAGCATCTACAAGTTCAGACTTGCGGAGCCGGAAATTTTCCAGCGAAAGTATGAAGAATATTCTCACGCTGACAAGTCCATGAAAATCGACCTTAATCAAAACTTCCGAAGTAAGTCAGCCATTCTTCAGGGCATTAACGATATCTTTGAGGAAATTATGGACGGCTACGATGATGATGCCAGACTTTATCCAGGCATCGACTACGACGGACCGTATAATTACATGCCGCAGACAATTATTGTGGACACTGAGAATATGGCTGACGCGGACCCTAGCATCTTGGAGCTGAATAAAACAGAAATTGAGGCCCTTAAAGTTTGCGACATAATTGAAGACCATTTAGGGAAGCCTTTCTACGATCACAAGGCAGGCGTGGAGAGACCTCTCGAAAAACGTGACATTGTAATACTTATGAGAGGCGTGAGAAATTACGCAGGCACTTTTTATAACATATTGAAGAGCAGGGGAATCGATGCCTTTGTTGACGACAGCGATGGGTATTTTGACACTATGGAAATCAATGTTTTCCTGAATTTGCTTAGCGTAATCGACAACAGACATCAGGACGTGCCTCTAATTAGCGTGCTTCATTCAGAGATTTTTAACTTCAGTTCCTCTGAACTTGCACGTGTGAGGGCCCAGTTCAAGACAGGCTCTTATTGTGATGCTTTCATAGCTTATAGCCGTGAGGGACATAATGAAGATTTGCGCAAAAAATGTATATCGGCGCTTAACGATATGACAAAATGGAAGGAACTTTCAGCGACTATGCCTCTTGGAAACTTCCTGTGGAAGCTGCTTACGGAAACCGGCTATTACATGCAGATGGGTAGTATGCCAGGTGGTGCACAGAGACAGGCAAATCTGAGGGTTTTGGTCGACAAGGCGGAAAGCTTCAGCAGCGACAGACAGGTTTCTCTATATGGTTTCATCAGATATATTGAGACGGTTAAAGAGAAAAAGGTGGACATTGGCCAGGTGAAGCTTCTTGGCGAGCAGGACGATTTGGTTCGAATTATGACTATACATAAGAGTAAGGGCCTTGAATTTCCAATGGTTATCGTTTGCGGCATGGGCCGCAATCTCAATTATACAAAAATGGAGGCCGGCGTTTCTATGCACAAGGACGTGGGTCTGGGTCTGACACTTGTAAACTATGAGGAAAAGTGGCTGAAAAAAACTCTCATCCAGCAGCTCATCGCTCGCCGCGTGAAGCAGGAGGAAGTGGACGAAGAAAAACGTATTCTTTACGTTGCAATGACTCGTGCCAAGGACATTCTATACATGGTCGGCACCTCGCGTAAAACTGAGGATTTCACTGCCAACGCTGGCTTTAAGATCGGCGACAAAAACTATCTTAGCATGGTTGGCTTTACCCCGAACAAAACCATCATACCTGCAACAGCCCTTACTTATAGTGAAGAGGACCGTAACAGCAGGCCTGTAATTGATGAGCATATTCTCGATGACGAGACTCTTTCCAAAGAGCAGCGCGCAGAAATCCTTCGCCGCCTAAATTATTCATATCCTTACGAGGCGGCAACCCTGGAGAAACAGAAGTATTCCGTAACGGAGCTGAACAAGCTACGTCGCCAGGCCGGTAATGGGGAAATCGCTGGAGCTGACGCCGAGCATGTGCGTGAGGTATCTCTAAAGGCGCCTAATTTCCTAGGCACCGATCGCAAACTTAGCGCTGCTGAAAAGGGACTGGTTTACCATAGCATAATGGAGCATTTAGACTTTGGCAGAGCTGTGGACGAAGGCATGGCTTATGTGAAAGAAGCTGTGGAGGAAATGGTGACTCTGGAGGTTTTGACCGAGGAGGAGGCTGGCGCAGTGTGGCTGAAAAACATTTTGGACTTCTTTGGGACAGGTGTGGGACAGCGTGCGGCTGCGGCATTTAAATCTGGTAAGCTGGCGAAGGAGAAGCCGTTTGTGCTGAAAACGAAGCACGACGGCGATGAAATTTTGGTTCAGGGTATTATTGACTGCTTCTTTGAGGAAGAGGGCGGTTATGTGCTTGTGGATTACAAAACCAACTGGATTGATCCGTCAAAATCTCAGGAGGAAGAGTTTGCGCGCCTGCGCGAGACTTACGGCGAGCAGCTGCGAATTTACGCCAACGCCATTGAAAAGGGCAAGGGCAAGGCCGTGAAGGAAGCATACTTGTATTTGGCAAATGCAGGGCTGGTTGTGGAGATGTAAATGAAATGTAATGGGGAAAAAAGTAATGAATATTAGATGGAAATTCTTGTTTGCCACAAAATACTGGAAAGAGGATACGATTACTATGCCGAAGGCAGAACCTATGGAATGGAGGTAGCAAGAAGGAAACGGGTAGGGCATAGTACGTGCAAATATAGTGTATTTGGACACACAATGTATCATGTTCAAATAGTAGTCGGCAGAGATTCTATTGAGAGCCTAAATTTAGATAAGATAACTGAAGGAATTTTCATTGGTGAGAATACACTGAAAGAAGCAAAAGAACTGATTCTTATGGAGAACTCAAAGTATGCATAGCTGAGGGAACATATCTCGATAATGAAGGCCGGGAAAGCAATCTGCAAGTTAGATTTTCTAGAGATGTTTTTGTCAGTAATGCTTGTGGTGTGATGGGATGTGAAAATTTTTCGTTTTTTTCAGATCAATATTATTATTTGTCACACAATGAGAATAACGAGGAATTTAACAAAACCCCCGGCTTATATTACCCAGAATTAAAGGGAACACTTCCTCTATATGGCAGAACTCTAGATGCATTCTTTCATATGATGAAGGAAAAAACCTTCCCATTTGTCCGCAAAAGAAATAACCAAAAAATTAAAGGTATGGCGGGATGCTGTGAAAAATGTCCAGATATAGAGATTCAGATGGAACCTGTCTAGGGCCCTTCTGAGGAATTTGACGGCATCATACTTAGGGGCGAACTCCCTAATATGGTAGACGGAACAGAATACAAATATTTTTTCAACGACAAAAATTTAAATCGCGCAGACCAGGATAAGCTGAATCTGCACGATTTGATGCGCGAAAACAATCATAGCAAAGAGATTCGATTTACTGTCGGACGTCGCAACCTGCCAGAATTCTATTACCGCGTGCTACCTGAACTGGAAGAAATCGCCGAGATCAGCATCGTAGATGGCGACATAATCGAAAGCAACTTATCCCCTGAAGCGGAGTTTACATTCTTCCTTGATGCGGAGGATGGCGTGATGTCTTGCAAACCTGTGGTTCGGTACGGCGAGCATCAAAACTCACTCTTTGGGCTTGAGCCTGTAGTGGCGTCTGACGAAAATATGCAGACCCCGGTTTATGGTGTGTATCGTGACATAAGTATGGAAAGGGAAGTGCCAGAGGCTTTGCAGGGTACATTGCGTAATTATCAGGAATTTGGATATAAGTGGCTCAGAACAGTTGAAGATTATCGCTTCGGAGGCATCTTGGCTGATGATATGGGACTTGGAAAGACGTTGCAGATGATAGCGGTTTTGATCGCAGCGAAGGAAGAGGGGCGCATAGGCACGGCGCTGATTGTGACGCCTGCATCGCTTGTGTATAACTGGAGAGAAGAGTTTGGGAAGTTTGCGCCTGAGCTTTCTGTCAATGTCGTTGCAGGGACAAAGAGCGAGCGTGAGGCACAGATTGAGAATGCCGAGAACGTTGATGTCTTAGTAACTTCTTATGACTTGCTGAAACGTGATATTTTATTGTATGGGGAAAAGGAGTTCTCCCATCAAGTTATTGACGAGGCTCAGTATGTAAAAAATCACACTACTGCGGCGGCTAAGTCGGTTAAGGCTATTAACAGCAAGGTTCGTTTTGCCCTGACTGGTACGCCTATTGAGAACAGACTGAGCGAGCTTTGGAGTATTATTTTGCGTCGTTTGAAGCAGGACGTTCTCAATGATTTGCCTGACAAGAATGAGGAAATTTGCTATGTTCACTTATTAGACAAGCAGCAAAAGCTTTATGATGGACAGGTTGTGCATATGAAGCAGATGTTGGAAGGGCAAAATGACGAAACATTTCGCAAGAATAAGATTGCAATCTTGGCTGAAATCACAAGGATAAGGCAGATATGTTGCGATCCGTCACTTTGTCTTGATAATTATGACGGGGAATCGGCTAAACGTGAGGCTTGCATAGAATTGTTGAAGAGTGCCATTGATGGTGAGCACAAGGTTCTTGTGTTCTCTCATTTCCGTTCACTTTTGGAACTTTTGGAAGAGGATTTACAGCGCGAGGGCATTGATTATTACAAGATTACTGGCGAGACAAAGAAGGAAGAACGTGTGAACCTTGTTAAACGCTTTAACAAGGATAAGAACCCAGTATTCTTGATTTCTCTAAAAGCAGGAGGAACAGGTCTAAACTTAACTGGCGCTGACATTGTCATCCACTTTGACCCATGGTGGAATTTGGCTGCCCAAAACCAGGCACTGACCGTGCACACAGAATTGGTCAGACCAAGGAAGTTTCTGTCTACAAGCTTATTGCTAAGAATTCAATTGAGGAAAAAATTCTTAAGATGCAGGAAAGCAAGAGTGCCTTAGCAGACGAAATCCTCAGCGAAAGCACCGGCGGCTTAATGAGTATGAGTAAGGATGAGCTCCTAGAGCTGTTGTAACAGGCGGTACCTCGAGAGACGAGGTATCGCAGGCGGTGTGCTTTTGCGTATCGCAGGCGGTACTCGCCATGAGTTTTTTGCAAAAAAGCTTGATTTTTCAGGCACTTGGTATATAATACTTAATAGCGTATTGTCGTTTTTTAAGAGGTACTTAGAAAGGGAGCATATAGCAATGAAAAATCATAGACTTTGGGCTTTGATGCTTTCTCTGGTGCTTGCCTTGACAATGAGTTTTGGCGGCATGGAGAGTGTATTTGCCGAAGAGGTTGACGATGAGCCGACTGATACTCCGTCAGTTCAGCTGGTTCCCGTTGAATCTGAAGATTCTACTTCCTCATGCTACGAAGTTGTGGTTTCGGAGAGAGGTTACCTTGAAATCAGTTTCCCTGCTGGTGAAGAGGACGTCGAACTGAGCTACGACACTAAGCTTTTAAACTACGAAAAAGAGTCTCTAGTTGGTGACGACTGGCAGACTATTACCGCTGAAATGGATTACACTGCATGCTATGGTGTATCTGCTGGAACTTATTATCTTGTAGTGAAGGACGGCATATTGGGCGACGAATTACCCACAGCTGTTTTTGAACAGATTGATAATGAGAGTGGAAGCACTAAGGCTAAAGCTGTTTCGATTTTCAAAGGAAGAGCCGAAAAGGAAGGTGTCGTTATTGCTAAGCAGAAAGTCGGCACGTGCCAGTGGTACAAGTTCAGGGTAAACAAAGCTCAGAAGGTTTCTATTAGACTTTCTGGCAAGACTAATGGAAAGGGCCTGAAGTTCACAATCGTGAGCAAGAATGGTTCATCAGTTGTTAGAACAATCGATTCTGAAAATGCTGTCAGAAATGTAAGTCTATATTCGATTGTGAACAAGAAAGAGCAGAAAGTGCTTTCTCCAGGAACTTACTGGATTAAAGTTCAGAAGCTCGATGAAGCATCTAGTGGCTACTATTCTATTAAATGGAAGTAAAAACTCAAAAATCCTCGAAGCATAGCTTCGGGGATTTTTTTGTGGAAGCGCGCTTGGCTGCGACTGCCCACAATTTTACTGGATGTGTCACAAAGTGGATTCTGAGATGACGACGGGTACAATTTTTCTGTTAGACCGGCGAAAATCAATAATTTTTAAGGGGAAATGGCACTTGTTGCTGCAACGGTCGTGTTAAAAACTGGCAAAAACCGATAAAATTACCCACAATCGACGTAACTGTTGTTGAATGTGGGTAATGATAAATGTCTGATGCAGTTGTATGATTAATCCTTGAGGAAATTCGCAGAGCGAGTTGTACCCGTAGCTGCTGATAATTTAAGCTAGTGACACATCCAGTAAATTTCTACTTTGCAAAAAGCTCGGCCACTTTCTTTGTATCAGCAATGAATCGTTCAATGTCGATGTCCTTGTTGCCCAAGTGCTTTTGAAGCAAGAGTCCATCTGAAATAACTAGAAGTAGCCATGCAATATACTCCGGATCCAAGTCGGAATCTTCAGAAATTGCACGTTCTGAAATTTTTTCCGCAATTAAGCTGGCGAATTTTCTATATCTCGCATTAAGCATTTCTTTTAATTGATCATTTCCTGAAACAGCCTCAAATATGAAGTGAATCCTCATATCGATTTCATTAGTATCACGCTGCAAAACGTACATAACCAAGCGCGGCAGTGATGTGTCCTTAGCCGCGTTGGATGTCCAGTCTATAAATTCCTGCCATTGTTCATCTAAATATTTATCCATTATATAAAGAAGCATGGAGTCTTTGCTTTTAAAGTGATAATAAAGAGTGCCTTTGGAAATCCCTGCTTCACTTGCAATTTCTGAAGTGGAAATCTCTGCAAAGGACTTTGAAATCATAAGTTTTTCCAATGCTTCCGTTATTAATTCTTTTACATTATCCTTTCTTGGGGCTGCCATAAGTCCTCCTATGTTTATGTGCTATTTTGTTTGCTACGCAACCTTGTTGCGGGCGTTGGCAATTCTATCATTTCTAGGACATTTGATGATTTTCTAGTCTACAGTACCAAAATCATGAAAAGTACCAGTCAATCAGAGCTGAAAATTCCCATTATTTAACATCCAAACTTATTTGGCGTATCCTGATATCTAAGTTTTTCTTATTTTAGGACGATAATAATGTTTAAAAATGTAAAGATATCCAAATCATTCCTGAAAATTTCCTCGTATCGCAAATAGACGTGCTATCTTTTGGTACTGGATAGGTCATAAACCTGAAATGTGCCATAAATGATAGATCTCACTATCAGATACTATTATATATGTTTTCTCGTTGACTGAAAACAGGAATTTTGGTATCATATTTGTATAGAAATAGTCGGTTAATTGACCGACTACGGGCGGAGGCGCGGAGTTACAGACTATTGAGGGTTAGACCTTAGTAGAATTCAAGGCATTGCAAGTGCCCCAGCATGCGCCATGGCGGTACGCATCAATGGCGCACAGCAGGGATCAGGCGCTAAGGAAGGGTGACAAGTGCCACAGCAGTTTCACGGAATGGAGATGATTTTTTGAAGCTAGAAAAAAAGCTAAATAATACATTAAGAGATGCACGGCAGAAATACGGAGAAAGCGTTAACGTGCATGTTGAGGATAGATCAATAATTGTTGAAGGAGTCCTGGACACCTGGCAGGATGCTGTGGATTTATGCAGCATGTTCGCAGAAGTTAGCACTAGCGCCGGTAAAGGCAACTGTGCGTCAGACGCCGACACGAATCAAGGCACAGGTAGCAGTGCGCAGGCAGAAGGACGCAGGCATAATAGAGTACGCGGCTGCGGACCCATTGCCAGACACGCGGGCGGCTACCATGTTGTAAACAACACCACGGTAAAGGGCCTTGAAAAAGAGGAAATCAGATTGCCAAAAGTCAGGGATAATAGTCTGGAAGGTGAACACCCTGATGTGCTCATAATTGGCGGCGGAATTTCCGGAGCTTCAATTGCTAGAGAACTGATGAAGTGGAAACTAGATGTGCTACTTGTAGATAAGGAAGCAGATGTGGCGTTGCATGCGTCAGGCAGAAATGATGGAGAAGTTCATCCTGGAGTGGACCTGGGCAAGGGAACATTGAAGCAGGAATATGTGGTAAAAGCAAACAGAATGTTCGACCAGGTTTGCAGTGAGCTGAGCGTGCCGTTTAAGCGAGTTGGGCAGTTTGTTGGTTTTTTCGATAAGAAATTATATTTGCCAATTAAGATGTTCGCATTCCAGAGAAAACACCTTTGTGGAGTTGACGATACAGTGGTTCTGAGCAAGGCAAAGATGAAGGAAATGGAGCCATCATTAAGTGATGATTTCCAGTTTGCCCTTTACAATCCATACGCGGGTTCAGTTTCCCCATACGAGTTGACCATTGCATATGCAGAAAATGCGTGCACTAATGGCGCGAGAGTTTCCTTAGAAACAGCGGTCCTGGATATGGATGTTTCCAATGGGAAAATCAATAGCGTAAAAACAAATAGGGGCACAATTTACCCTAAGCTTGTAATCAACGCTGCGGGAGTTTTTTCAGAAGATATTGCGGCAATGGCAAAAGATAGGTTTTTCTCCATACATCCAAGACGCGGAACCAATTCCATTTTAGATAAAAATAAAGGAAAAAGTTTCGGTACTATTGCTTCGTGGAAGACCCTAGGCGGAGCCCATGCACACACAAAGGGTGGCGGAATCGTCCATACGGTTAGCGACAACTTGCTCATCGGTCCTGATGCAATAGAGACTCACGAAAAGGAAAATTTCGAGACACGTCAGGAGTCCATTGACAATATATTTGAAAAGCAAAAGAAGACATGGAAGGATCTGTCCGAAAACGATATAATCACATATTTTACAGGAGTTAGAGCAGCGACCTTCGAGGAGGATTACGTAATTGAGGCCGGTCGAAAGACCCACAACCTGATTCACTGCGCCGGCATTCAGTCGCCGGGGCTGACGACGGCACCGGTTGTAGCCATTGACGTTGCAAAGTTAGCCGTGGACACACTGGCAGCACACGGCGAGCAGATTCACACAAATGCCAACTTCGACTCAGTCCGCAAGGGTATCCCAAAGGTATCAAAACTCACTAAGGAAGAGAGAGCTGCCTTGATTAAGGAAAACCCAGACTACGGAAAAATCGTCTGCAGATGCGAGGAAATCAGTAAGGGAGAAATCCTAGATGCCCTTCGCTCACCATTAGGTGTGTGCTCAGTAGATGGCGTGAAAAAGCGCGTACGTCCGGGAATGGGCAGATGCCAGGGCGGATTCTGCATGCCACTTGTAAGCAAGATTATAAGTGAAGAACTAGAAATTCCGTTAGAGGAAGTCTATAAAAACAACAGTGACAGCGTCATAACCTATGGTAAAATTAAGTAAGAGCAGAGAAGGTTTGAATAGATGAAAAAATATGATGTAATTGTAATAGGTGGAGGTTCTGCAGGACTTTCAGCAGCCATAGAGGCTAAGAAATGCAATGCAGATGTACTTCTTATAGAAAGAGAAGCCAGACTGGGAGGCGTACTGAAGCAGTGCATACATGATGGTTTTGGTCTTGTGAGATTTGGAAAAAAACTCTCAGGGCCAGAATATGCTCAGAAATTTATAAGGGAATTTCACGAGCTGGGAATTGATTATATGACGACAACCTTCGTTACGGAGATAAAGAAAGACAAAGGCGAGTACGAGCTGACATATGTAAATGAGGAAGGCCTAGACTATTGCAAAACCAAGAGCGTAGTCCTTGCAACAGGATGCAGAGAGAGGACAGCTAAGCAGGTTTTGATACACGGGACGAGGCCGGCAGGAGTGTTCTCAGCGGGAACTGCCCAGCATTATGTGAACCTTTTGGGGCAGATGCCGACGAAGAAGTGCGTGATTCTCGGCAGCGGTGATATCGGCCTGATTATGGCGAGAAGGTTGACGCTAGAGGGTGCTGAGGTTGTTGGTGTCTATGAGGCGAAGCCAACGCCGTCTGGTCTGGAGCGAAATATAGTGCAGTGCCTTGATGATTTTGATATCCCGCTGATGCTTTCACATACGGTGACTAGAGTTTTTGGTCACGACAGGCTTACAGCCGTTGAAATCAGCCAGGTTGACGAGAATATGAGGCCAGTTGCGGGCACGGAAGAAATTATTCAGTGCGACGCTTTGATCTTGTCCGTTGGATTGATTCCGGAAAATGAGGTGGCCAAGGAACTGGGCGTTACCATAGATGGCAGAACTAGAGGACCGGTGTGCGATGAAAACATGATGACCGATGTTGAGGGAATTTTCTCCTGCGGCAATGCGTACCATGTTTTCGACTTGGTTGACTATGTGTCAAAGAACGGCGAGACGGCCGGACGCGGCGCAGCCAAGTTTAGCCAGGGTAAGCTTTCAAGCAAGGCAGTTGGTGGCGCGAAGGGCGGTGCAACAGGCAAGGCAGCAGACGTAGCCGAAAAAAACGCGAACGGTGAAGCAAAAGCAAGCGCGGCAGGTGCAGCCGAAAAAACTGCAAGCAGCGTGGGAAGCGTGGGGACTGGAGGTTTTGATAAAAACGTAAGAAACATGACATGCATAGTTTGTCCGAACAGCTGCAAACTGAGAATCGAGAAGAAGGACGGCGAGCTCATTGTGACGGGGCACAGGTGCGTGAGGGGCGAGGCCTTCGCAATTTCGGAGATGACGCACCCAATGAGAACCCTGTGCAGCAGCGTGGCAAGCGTCTTTGAAGAGGCGCCGGTGGTGCCAGTGAGAACCTCCGACGAGATTTCTAAGGACAAGATGTTAGAGTGCATGGAAGAAATAAATAAGGTGGTTTTAGCGGATAGGCTGGGAGAAGGCGACGTGGTTATCGGCAATGTCCTTGGACTTGGCGTAGACGTTATTGTGACGAGCGATATTTTGAGAGGAGAAAGTTAAATGAGCAATAAACCATATGTAGATTTTGAGCCTAAATGGGTGAAGACACCGGCCCCAGCAAACAGCTACAGATCAATTTTTAGATGGGGCGACCCTGATTTTGTAAAGTATCCGAAGGAATCCCTTTACAAGCTGATGAAGGAAAGATTCGTTATGACTGACGAGGATTTCAAGAATTATACAGGCAGCATCGGCATGGAAGAAGTTAAGCTTGACATGCCATCAAAACTTGACCAGGTTCACATCGACGCTCTAAAGGAAATCGTTGGCGAGGACTTCATCACTACTGAAGATTATCCGAGACTTGCTGTTGCATACGGCAAAACAGGCTACGACGCGCTAAGACTTAGAGCCGGACAGATCGATTCGCTTCCTGACGTAGTTGTTTATCCAGACACTTCCGAGCAGGTTGAAAAAATCGTAGAATACTCAACTCTGCACAACATTCCTCTTTACGTTTACGGCGGCGGAAGCTCTGTAACTAGAGGCGTAGAGCCGACTAAGGGCGGAATTTCCCTAGATATGAGAAAGCGTTTCAATAAGGTAATTTCCTTTAACGAAATCGACCAGACAATTACCGTTCAGAGCGGAATGTCAGGCCCACAGCTTGAAGAAGCCTTAAACAACGCGCCTGCAAACTTCGGCGCATCAAGAAAATATACATGTGGACACTTCCCACAGTCCTTCGAATACAGCAGCGTCGGCGGGTGGGTTGTTACAAGAGGCGCAGGCCAGAACAGCACATATTACGGTTGCATTACAGACATCGTCATGGGTCAGAAATACGCAACACCTATCGGCGTTATCAAAACCTCCAGCTACCCAAGGGAAGCAACTGGACCTAATCTGAACCAGATTATGATGGGCGGCGAAGGCGCTTTTGGAGTTTTGACCGAGGTTACGCTGAAAGTCTTCAGATACATGCCGGAAAATAGAAAACGTTTCTCATACATCTTTAAGGACTGGGAAACTGCGCAGAAAGCTGCGAGAGAGATGATGCAGTGCGAAGCTGGTTTTTCTTCAGTATTCAGACTGTCTGACCCTGAGGAAACTAACCTGATGCTTAGATTATATAACGTTGACGAAACTCCGCTTTGGAAGATGCTGAATTCCAAGGGTTACAAGGATATGGAAAGATGCTTGTTCCTTGGATTTACTGACGGTGAAAAAGGTTTCTCAAACAACGTTGCAAAAAACATTAAGAGAATCGCTAAGCAGTTTGGTGGCATGAGCCTTACTTCCTTCGTTACAAAGAGCTGGGAAAAGGGCAGATTTAACGACCCTTATCTGAGAGATACTCTAATGGACTTCGGTGTTACAACTGATACTTTGGAATGCACTGTAAACTGGTCAAACATGAGCCAGGTGCACAGGGATGTAAGAGAAGTTTGCCATGCGCTTCCTAACACAATTGTTACAACTCACATGTCTCACTGCTACCCTCAGGGTGCAAACCTTTACTTCATCTTCATCACTAAGATGGACGATGCTGAGGAATTCAGAAGATATCACGCAACTATTCTAGACGCTATCCAGAAGTCAGGCGCATCTATGAGCCACCACCACGGTATCGGAAAGATGTTCGGCCCATGGCTTGAAGGCAGTCTGGGCAAAACTGAATACGGCGTGTTCAAAGCTCTCAAAGACTATTTCGACAAGGATTACAATATGAATCCTGGCGGAACATTAGGCCTTGATACACCTGAAGACGAGAAGCGTTTTTTGAAATAGCAGGCAAGCGCCAGTGCACTAGGCTGGGCCGCTGACGCGAAGCGTGAGTGCCTTGTGCTTATGCGAAGCGTGAGTGCCTAGATGCTCCGAAAGGAGATGCAAAAATGAAGGACGAACATGTAGTACTGGTTTTTGATGTGGGGACTCAAAGCAGTAGAACTATGCTCGTAAATAATTTTGGCCAGGTTTTGGCGAAGGAAAAGATGAGCCATGAGCCGGCATATTATGCAGATGACCTGGACTGGGCGAAACAGGATGCAGACTACTATTATGAGTGTATCTGTGAAACCGCCAGAAAATGTAAGGAGAAGAATCCTGATCAATGGGAGAGGATTGAAGCTGTAACTGTGACTACCATCAGGGACACCGTTGTCTGCGTGGACAAGGACGGCAAGCCTTTGAGAAGGTCCATTTTGTGGCTTGATAAGCGCCTGGCTGCAGGCAGCCCTGTGTTCCCAACAGCTTCGAAGATTGCTTTGAAGGCTGTTGGAATGGAGAAAACGGCGGAGCTTCAGTACAAGAAATCTCATTGTAACTGGATAAAGGAAAACGAACCTGAGGTTTGGGCACAAACGGACAAATATCTGTTGCTAAGTGGGTACTTGATTTACAAGCTGACCGGCGAAATGAAGGACGCCAGAGCCAGCATGGTTGGCCACATTCCTTATGATAATAAGAGAAGGGATTGGCAGAAGAAGTCGGCTTTGACGCGGCCTGTTTTTCCTGTGGAGGAGGAGAAAATCTGCGAACTTGCCGAAACTGGCGAGGTGTTTGGATATATTACGGAGTCTATGGCCAGGGACAGCGGATTGAGGGCTGGACTGCCGGTCATTGCAACGGGTTCGGACAAGGCCTGCGAGATTTTGGGCCTTGGATGTGTGACGCCGGAGAAGGCTGCCATAGGCCTTGGAACCACTGCCACCATAACCTACACCTCTGACAAATATCTTGAAGCGGAGCGATTTATTCCGCCATATGCCGCTGTGATTCCGGGGAAATTTAACCCTGAAATCGAGATTTTCAGAGGCTACTGGCTAATCTCCTGGTTTAAAAAGGAATTTGCTGCCAAGGAAGAAGTTAAGGCAAAGGAGCTTGGTGTTTCGGCCGAGGAAATTTTAAACAAGGAACTTGCAGGCATTCCTGCTGGCTGCGAGGGACTATTATTCCAGCCTTACTTCACGCCTAACATTACTATGCCAACGGCCCGCGGTGCCGTAATTGGATTTTCTGATGTTCACACGAGAATCCACATTTACAGGGCAATTATTGAAGGCATAAACTTCGCTCTTATGGACGGCCTGAAGCTTATTGAACGCAGATCAGGTCACAAATTTGAGTCCATCACTGTAGGTGGCGGCGGATCTCAAAGCGATGAAATCTGCCAAATCACTGCGGACATGTTTGGCATTCCTGTAATTAGAACGCAGTCCTTCGAGGCAACTGGCGTAGGCGCAGCCCTAGCCGCCTTTGTAGGAATGGGTGTTTTCGATTCCTATGAAGAGGCTGTTGAAGCTATGATTCAGCAGAAGGATCGGTTCGAGCCACGCAAGGGAGAAACTGCCATTTACGAGAAGCTATACAATGATGTCTTTAAGGAAATCTATGGCAAGCTGTCGCCGCTATACAAGCGTCTGAGCGATATTTATCATACGTCGTAGCGCTCGGTGGGGGAGGAGGCGGCTCGTTGAACACAGTGCGCCGAACAACCCTGAACCCGCACGCCTGGGGGTGCACTAGTAACCCTTAGCAACCGCGCCCGATGAATGAGAAGAACATGAGGAAACTGGAGACCGCGCCCGATGAATGTGAAGAACCGCAGAAGTGGCCGGGCAAATGCCTCATATTGAAAATAATTGAAAATTAGACCGTGAAACAATTATGTTTCACGGTCTTTTATATGGGAAGGACAGGTATGAGGGCGAGCTTTGTGATAAAACCAATTTTTTAGAGAGAATTAGAGGAATTGACCACGGGGTTAGTCTTGTTTAACTCCAGGGGATCCTTATAAAGAAGTCTATTACAACTGATAAACGTGGCCGGAAATTGAAAAAAATTAATTCACAGGGCATATATACATAATTTTAATGCAAGAATTTACCACAACTGATGAGGCTACGCGGTACAAATTTTGAAAAATTGGGAAATAAGGCATTTGCCCGGCCACATACACAATTTTTCATGAATCGCGGGCGCGTGCCTAGTGTTGGCGGCGTTCCCTCGATATTATCGCTTGCCGAAGAGGGTAGGGTGAGGCAAGAATCATGACACGTGAAAGAGTCCTGGACACAAGGAGAGTGCTAGGGCATGTCTAGCACGAAGTGCTAGGCCTTGCCCAGCACGGAGGTGGTTACAGTGTCGGCGTTTGACGAAGTGGGTCAGGTGCGGCAAGACTCACGGAGACAAGGAATTGTAATGGAGCGAAGGGTGCAGGGTTGTATTCTTTTTAGGGGAAAATTATTGAGCTGCGGAACTCCTGCACCTTTTACTTTGAAATCACTGTGCCGTGTAGTAGTTTGCGCCAAATGGCAAAAAAATTGAAATAAGGTGCGGATTTTTTACGTGATTTTTGAAATTTGATTAATAGGGTGCAAGTTAGCCTGAACCAACCACGTTTTAGATGCTTATTACAGCGACTTTAACTTATATAGATGTAATATATATATCCAATAAAACTAATTTATGGATGTAAAATGGACTTGAATTCAGGCCAAATGCTCCAATTATCGGGGTTAGTATAAACTAACCTTGCATCCGACTCTTCATTTTCAGCAAAGCGCGTTAAAATCCCGCACCCTATGGCTCAAAAAAATAAAATCATGCCAAATTTTTGCACCCTAATTATTATTTCTTTTAAATCATGCCAAATCTGCTTCGATATGAATATTTTGGAGGAAAAGGTGCGGGTTGGGCTGGCCGCACGCAGTATACAGTCAATCGACCCGCAGGCTCGCACGCCATATCCTAGCGAATCCACGCCCGGCCCAGCTCAGCCACGCCGCACCCAGCCGGCGCCTGCTGCCACAGCCCCCGCCCCGCAGGCCTGCCGCGCCCAGCCACGCCAGCCCTGCCACGCCGGCCCGGCGCACATAAAAAGGCCGCGTGCTCAATGCACGCGGCCATCAATTCGTCAATATTAAATTTTAAGCGGTGTCGTTTGGCTTGAGCCTTGCGGACACCTACGGTGCCTTTCGATATAATGTTATATCTTATACCACACCCTGAGCCATCATAGCTTCTGCAACCTTTTCAAAGCCTGCGATGTTAGCGCCCTTAACTAGGTCGTAGCCCAGGCCATATCTTTCTGCAGCGTCTGCAGCGCTCTTGTGGATGTTAACCATGATGCTTTCTAACTGTTCGTAAACCTGAGCAGGTGAGAATACAGTGTGTCCAGCGTTCTGCCCCATTTCGATACATGAGCAAGCTACGCCACCAGCGTTAGCTGCCTTAGATGGACCAACGATAACACCGTTTTCCTGAAGGTACTTAATAGCTTCATTAGTTGTAGGCATGTTTGAACCTTCGCAAAGGAACTTACATCCGTTGGCAACCATAGCTTCAGCGTCAGCCATGTGGATTTCGTTCTGAGTTGCGCAAGGGATGTATAAGTCAGCCTTAACGCCCCAAGGTTTTTCGCCTGGATAGAATGTAGCGCCTGGGAACTTGTCTGCATAAGGTGCGCAGATGTTCTTACCGGAGCCTCTTAATTCAAGTAGGTAATCTTCTTTTTCGCCTGGAGTAACTCCATCTGGATCGTAGATGTATCCATCTGGTCCTGAAATAGTGATAACCTTAGCGCCTAACTGGTTAAGCTTCTGAACTGTACCCCATGTAACGTTACCGAATCCGGAAACTGCTACTGTCTTACCAGCAAGTTCTTCACCGTTAGCTTTCAGCATTTCTCTTGCGAAGAATACGATACCGTATCCTGTAGCTTCAGTTCTGCCCTTTAAGCCGCCGTATGAAAGACCTTTACCTGTCAAAACGCCCTCGTATCTGTTAGCTAATTTCTTGTACTGACCGAACATGTAACCGATTTCTCTTGCACCAACACCAAGGTCTCCAGCTGGAACGTCTGTGTTAGGTCCAATGTGTCTGAATAATTCGCTCATGAAAGCCTGGCAGAAACGCATAACTTCTCCGTCAGATTTTCCATTTGGATCGAAGTCAGCTCCACCCTTACCACCACCGATAGGAAGTCCAGTTAAGCTGTTCTTGAAAATCTGTTCGAATCCTAAGAATTTAATGATTCCAGGATATACGTTAGGTGCAAATCTTAAACCACCTTTGTAAGGTCCGATAGCGCTGTTAAATTCGTATCTGTAACCTCTGTTAACCTGTACCTTACCATTGTCATCAACCCAAGGTACTCTGAAGCTGATTCCTCTTTCAGGCTCGATTAATCTTTCAATCAGGCCAGCCTCAACATATTCAGGATGTGCTTCTAGCACTGGTTCGATTGATGTAAGTACTTCTTCAACTGTCTGAAGGAACTCAGGTTCACCGGGGTTCTTTTTTTCAGCAATAGCAATATACTGCTCTACTAATTTGCCCATTTTCTTTTACTCTCCTCTTATTAAAAAAATAATCACCGTAAGTAATACGTTAAGTTCAATATAACACTTTGTTAATTTCTCGTCAAGGGGGATAGGAGATATATTATTTGAAGGAAAAGAAGCCTAAAAAACGAAGAATATTAAGGGGAATTAAGTTGAAAAATAAGGCTATCTGCGATATAATTGAGTGTCGAAAACTTTTAAGGGAAGGGGGACTCTGAAATGGACAACATACCAATGGATTCAGAAGAATTAATGGAAGAATCCCTAGACAAAATCTACGAATGGCTTGACGAGAAGAAGTACTTCCAGGCACGTGATGAACTGCTGAAGTTCAATTCAGTTGATATTGCTGAGATGCTGGAAGAAATCTGCGAAGAAAAAGATATCGATATGACAATTATTTTGTTCAGACTTCTTCACAAAGACATTTCGGTAGAAGTATTTGCCGAGCTGTCGTCAGATACACAGGTAAATATCATTAACGCCATTACAGATAAGGAACTTGACTACATTGTAAGCGAACTTGACTTCGACGATAAGATTGACGTATTGGAAGAACTCCCCGCCAATATTGTAAGCCAAATCCTTGAAAACACTCCTAAGAATGAGCGAAAATTAATTAACACATTCTTAAACTACCCAGACACATGTGCAGGAAGTCTGATGACACCTGATTACATAAGTCTAAATAAAAACTGGACTGTTCAGCGCGCCCTTGAACACATTAAAGAAGAAGGAATGGACGCAGAAACAGTTTATACATGTTACGTTAAGGACTCAGGTCGAAAACTTATCGGTATCGTTTCACTGAGTACCCTTGTAATTTCTGACAACGACACAAAAATTAAAGACATCATGGTAACCGATTACGTCTTTGAAAACGTTTACGATGACCAGGAAGATGTCTCTGAAGACTTTAAAAAATACGGTTTCCTGGCTATGCCGGTTGTAGATAATGAGCACCGACTTGTAGGTATCATCACAGTCGACGACATCCTGGATGTCATGGAAGAAGAGGCCACAGAGGATATCGAAAGAATGAACGGTGTCATCGACTGGGAAAACTCTGACAAAGGTTACTTGGATATGTCCGTTTGGCAGCATGCCATTAACCGTTTACCATGGCTACTTATTCTAATGATAGCATACATTTTTACAGGAATGATTATTACTAGCTTCGAAGGCAGATTGTCACAAATTATCTGCCTGGTTGCTTACATGCCAATGCTTATGGGAACTGGCGGAAACACAGGCTCGCAGGCGGCAACACTGATTATTCGTGGTCTGGCAACCAACGAAGTGGATACATCCGACGTTTTGAAAGTTTTGTGGAAGGAATTCCGCATAGGAATTTTAGTCGGCAGTGTGCTGAGCGTAGTCAACTTCGGAAGAGTCTGTCTTCTGGACGGAAACAGCCCTGCAATTGCACTGACCGTGTGTACTGCAATGCTTTTAATTGTAGTCTTCGCCAAGATTCTAGGCAGCATGGTTCCATTAATTGTAAAGAAAATGAATCTGGACCCTGCCTTAATTGCCAACCCGGCGATTTCATCGGTTTCGGACATGGTTGCATTGACCATTTATTTCGCCATGGCGTCAGTGTTCTTACATCTGTAGGAGGTTCGCACAATGAATATCGTTGGTACAACTGATCAAAACTTCCTAAGCCAGCTTATTAAAAAGCGCCCAAGGAACCTGCACAAAGGTGATTGCGGCAAAGTTCTTGCAATCTGCGGCTCTGAAGGAATGGCAGGTGCTGCTGTTTTTACATCAAAGGCAGCTATGCGATGTGGAAGTGGTTTGGTAAAACTGGTTACGCCTGAGGTGAATTTTCCCGTAATCCAGATTTCTGTGCCTGAGGTTATCTGCACGAAATGGGATGACGTGAAGGACAATCTAGCCCAGTTTGATTCTGTGGCAATTGGCTCGGGGATGGGCAAGGGTGAGAGAACCAGAAAGCTTCTTGAGGAAGTGCTTGAAAAATATGATGGAACTATTATCATAGATGCGGATGGACTGAACACGATGGCGGGAAATCCTGATCTGTGGGTTTTAGTACAGGAGAGAACTGCTAAGGGAAAGGCAGTTGTTATGACACCGCATACCGTTGAGGCGGGAAGACTTTTGGCGGCGGAGCTTTTGAACCGCGGGCCGACGGAGTTTTCCAAGAAGGAGCTGGCGGAGATGCTGGTGGACAAGTTTGGCTGCGTGGCTGTAATCAAAGGGGAAAATACTTTGGTTGCCGTGTCTAGGGAAGAGGCTTTCGTTAACACGACGGGAAACCCTGGGATGGCGACTGGAGGGTCCGGAGATGTTCTGACCGGGATCATTGCGTCCCTTGCAGGGCAGGGGCTAAAGGCCGGAGATGCGGCCAGGGCCGGTGTTTTTCTGCACGGGATGAGTGGAGATTTGGCGGCAGAAAGCCTAGGTGAGTACGGGCTTATTGCCGGAGATATTGTTGATAACCTGCCTTTGGCGCTGAAGAAGATTGTCGGCTAGGCTCTTTGCGGAAGGAACTTGGAAGTCCTGCGAGGGGACTGGCGGTAGCCGAAGTGGGTTTTGATATAGTGTTTGTAGTGAATATGGAGGACAATAATGGAAACTAAACAGTATGAAGATCTGGCCAGAAAGGTCAGAACGGACATTATTCGTATGGTGCATAGTGCTGGATCCGGACATCCGGGTGGTTCGCTTTCAGCAGCGGAAATTGTTACAGCCCTTTACTTTAAGGAAATGAATATTGATCCGGAAAATCCTAAGATGGAAAACCGTGACAAGTTCGTACTTTCTAAGGGTCACGCTGCGCCCGTGCAGTATGCAGTTCTGGCTGAAAGAGGCTACTTCCCTGTAGAGGATACACTTACTCTTCGTAAGCTTGGAAGCAAATTCCAGGGACACCCTAATATGCATAAGGTACCGGGAATCGAAATGTCCACAGGTTCACTGGGACAGGGAATCTCAGTATGTGTAGGTATGGCAATTGCCAATAAAATGGATAAAAACCCAGGCAGAATTTACACTCTTCTTGGTGACGGCGAACTTCAGGAAGGTCTTGTTTGGGAAGCTGCTATGGCTGCAGGTCACTATGGACTTGACAACCTAGTTGCAATTATTGACAATAACGGTCTTCAGATCGACGGTAAAAACGATGACGTTATGACTGTTAGACCTATTGATGAAAAGTTCAAGGCATTTGGATGGAACGTTGTGGAAATCGATGGTCACAACTTCGAAGAAATCTTTGATGCTTTTGATCAGGCTAGAGCATGCAAGGGTAAGCCAACTGCAATTCTTGCCCACACTCATAAGGGCAGAGGCGTTTCTTTCATGGAAGACAACGCCGGATGGCACGGCAAAGCTCCTTCAGATGAGCAGACTGAACAGGCATTAGAGGAACTTGGAGGTGAGTTATAATGGCAGATAAGATTGCAACAAGAGCAGCTTACGGTGAAACTTTAGTTGAAGTCGGAGCTGAAAACCCAAATTTAGTGGTTATGGACGCTGACCTTTCAGGGTCAACAATGACAAAGAAATTCGGACAGACTTATCCGGACAGATTCTTCAATATGGGAATCGCTGAACAAAACCTATATGCAGTAGCTGCTGGTATTGCTCTTTCTGGCAAAACCGTTTGCGCTTCTACTTTCGCAATGTTTGCTGCAGGCAGAGCTTTTGAAATTATTAGAAATTCAATTGGATATACAGGTGCAAATGTAAAGATTTGTGCTACTCACGCAGGTATCACTGTAGGTGAAGATGGTGCCAGCCACCAGACTTTTGAAGATATTGCTCTTATGAGAACTATCCCAGGCATGACTGTTGTTAACCCTTGTGATGGTGTAAGTGCAAAGAAACTTCTTAAGAAGGTTATTGACTTTGAAGGTCCTGCATATGTAAGACTTGGCAGAGCTGCTGTTCCTGTTTTCTACGGTGAAGATGCTGAGTTCACTATCGGTAAGGCTAATGTTCTTAGAGAAGGCGGTGACGTAGCTATCATCGCAACAGGTATCATGGTTGCCGAAGCTATGGAAGCTGCTGAAACTCTTGCAGCTGACGGCATCGAGGCTAGAGTTATAGACATGCATACTATTAAGCCTCTTGATGAAGAAATCATCGTGAAGGCTTCTAATGAAATCGGCAAAATCGTTACTGCTGAAGAACACTCTGTAATCGGCGGCCTAGGTGGCGCTGTTGCTGAAGTTCTTTGCCAGAAGGCTCCTTGCAAGGTTGCAATGGTTGGACAGAAGGACACTTTCGGTGAATCCGGAAAGCCAGATCAGCTTAAGGAAAAATACGGCATGACAGCCGCAGATATCGTAAAGGCAGTTAAGAGCCTGTAAGGCGCGCTGGCGGCCGGCGGATGGCGGGCTCGAGTCGGGGTTGAACCGTAGGGCGCGGAGTGCGGCGGACCGCAGGATGGTCTTTGGACTCATGCTTTATGTCGTAATTCGCTAAATTGCCTATGATTTTATCAATAAATGGCGTCAGCTCAAGTGCTGGCGCTATTTTTTCTTCAGGACAATATTTTTTAGTGCTAGGTGCTACTTTTGCTCAACACCTGAAAAATGAAGCCTCCAAATTAGCAATGGCTTACACTGACCATTGATGGAAATAGAAAAATTTATTTATAAACCTAATATTTCTAAGAGTCTTGTCTCGGCAAGGAAGTGCTGAGCATCTCATGAAATAGGCAGAAAGCCGGCACCCATCTGCCGGATAACGCATGAAATCGAGGGAGGTACGGCAGATTGCTGCCGAGCGAAGGACGAATCTAATAGAACTCGGCAGATCGCACCTCAGCGGGCCGGGCACCTCAGCGTAGCTGGGTGGCGCACTGCATGTCCACCAATGCTTCGACGAGCTGCACCTCTAGGAAGTGCCCACCATGACATAAAAATGGCACTCAATCTACACGAAAACCACAAGTAGAAATGTGGTGTTTTTTCTTTAATTCTAATGGGATTTGTAGTATAATTAACGATGTATGAGAGCATATTTGGATGCTATTGTGCAACGAAAGCATACATTAACGAAGGCGTTAATGTCATTAATGCAGTTAATAGAAACTAATAGAAAATAATAGGCAAAGGGGCGCCATATGATTATATTTGATAATGTAACAAAGATTTATGATGGCAACATTGGTCTGGAAAATGCAAGCATAAGAATTAACAAGGGTGACTTTGTATTCCTTGTTGGACCAAGTGGTGCCGGTAAATCCACTTTTATAAAACTGATACTAAAGGAAATAAATGCGGACTCGGGAAGCATTAAGGTTAATGGTAAGGAAGTTACCAAGCTTAGCAATCGAGAAGTTCCGCAGCTTAGAAGAAGAATCGGTATAGTTTGGCAGGATTTCAGACTTTTACCGAACAAAACTGTATTTGAGAACGTTGCGTTTGCAATGGAAATTCTCCACAAGCCAAAGAGAATGATAAGAAAGAAAGTTCCACAGGTTTTGAGCCTTGTGGGGATTTTGGATCAGGCGGACAAGTATCCTAATGAGCTTTCCGCAGGTGAGCAGCAGAGAGTTGCTATTGCAAGAGCAATTGTTAACAAGCCGACTGTTTTGATTGCCGACGAGCCGACAGGAAACCTTGACCCTGACACAGCGGCAGAAATCATGGATTTGCTTGAGCAGATTAACCTATCGGGAACTACGATTTTGATGGTAACACATGCCAAGGATATTGTTGACCGCATGCAGAAGCGTGTAGTTGCAATCGATTCGGGCCATATCGTCAGAGACGAGTTCGGGCAGTATGGGTACATTGGAGACGAGGATTACAACGAATCGGCAATTGACGATGCGGATGATGCGGAAGATTCCGAGGGGGTAGACGAGGAAGTTGCAGAGTTCGATGTTGATTCAGGCAAGTGCGAAGACGCAGATGATGCAGGCAATGCCGAAAACAAAGGTGACGCAGGTGAAAGCGATGCAGATGCGGACAATGCTGGCGCAAACGAAAGCGATAGCGAAGCAGCGGATGGCGCAGAGGCTGAGGCTACAGATGAATTAGATGATGAGCTTAAAAAAATGGCTAGTCTGCGTGCAGAGCTGGAAGGCGTTAGCCTAGAAAACAATAGTGAGGAGGTGCCTGAGGATGAGAACAATTAGTTATAATATCCGGCAGGCATTCCGCCAGCTGGGAAGAAACAAAGGAATGGGATTTGCATCAATTTGTGCTATTACGGCTATGATGCTAATTCTGGGACTGTTCTTTGTAATAACAGTGAATGTTAACCTTTTTTCAGAAATGGTTAAATCAGACTTTGAACAAGTAGAAATATTTATGGAAGATTCGGCATCAGATGCACAGGTTCAGCAGGTTATGGATCAGCTGATGAAACAAAAGGATGTAGAAGATGTTGCGTATAGAAGCAAAGAAGATGCTTTAAAAATAATGAAAGAAAGATGGGGAGAAAGCGGATATCTGTTAGATTCCCTGAACAAGAATCCACTGCCAAGCTCAGTAATTGTAACAGTGAAGAATTTGGAAAGTGCGAACAAAATTACCAAATATGCTAAAGACCTTGATGGGGTTGAGGGGGTAAAATATTATAAGGAAACTGTAGAGAAGCTGACAAAAGTAACGGACTTCCTGCAGCTGACGGCTTTGATAATTATGGCATTCCTTGTAGTTGTATCAGTGATAGTAGTGTCGAATACCATAAAGTTGACGGTATTTGCCAGAGCCAAGGAGATTTCCATAATGAGCTACATTGGCGCGACCAACTGGTTCATTAGAGGACCGTTCCTTGTGGAGGGAATTATAATCGGCGTGATTTCATCACTTGTGGCTGTTTTGATAACATTCCTTGCATACTCCAAGGTCGTTGATATTATTGGGCTACAGGTTATGACGATTATCTCGTCGCCGCTAGTACCGGCGTCATATTTGGCGTCAAATCTGGTGTGCATCTTCATGGCGATTGGAGTTAGCATCGGAGCTTGCGGAAGTATTATTTCAATGAGAAAATTCCTGAGAACATAATTGTATGGGGAAAGGAGAAATCATGGGATTCAAAGAGAAAACAAAGAGCTTAAAAAGGAAGTCAACAGTAATTGTGCTTTCTGCATGTATGATCTTTACGTTTTGTAGTGCTGGATTAGTTTACGGTGCAACAGTTTCAGAGAAAAAGCAGGAGCTGGAAGATGTAAAAAATAAGCAGGCTGAGGCAGAAGCTAGCATGGAAAAGCTGGTTTCACAGATTGAAGAAGAGCAGGCGGCAGTCGACAAGATTCAGGCTAGCATTAACTCTAAGCTAGAGGAAATCAAGGTGGCGACTGCATCTATTCAGAAAACTGAAAAGGAAATTGCAGTAACAGAAGAAAACCTTAATAAGAGACTTAGGGTTATGTATAAGAATGGGTCCGTTGGATTTCTGGATGTTTTGTTCGGGTCCAACAGTCTGTCGGAATTTTTGTCCAACGTTGAGATGATTCAGCGAATTTACAAAAACGACCAGGATACAATAACTACTCTTCAGAAGCAACAGGAAGAACTGGAGCAGAAGAGAAAGGTCCTGAAAGTTGAACAGGAAGAGCTGAAGGAAGAAAAGGCTAAGGCACAAGAAAAGAAGGATGCTTTGAGCGAGAAACAGCAGTCGTTGCAGGCAAAGCTGGATGCTTTGAACGCTGAGGCACAGCAGCTGAGCAGCGTAATCAAAAATCTGCAGAGCTCTCATAAGAAGTATCACGGTACAGGTAGATTTTGCTGGCCGACAAATTCAAGATTGATTACGTCTGAATTCGGCGGAAGAATTCATCCGCTGACAGGTATTTACACAGGACATACAGGAATTGACATTGGAGCAAGCATGGGCGACCCGGTTTATGCGGCAGACGACGGAACTGTAATCCTTGCTGAGTGGTACGGCGGATATGGTAATGCCGTAATTATCGACCACGGAAGCGGAATCACAACATTGTATGGACATAACAGCGCCCTGAGCGTAAGCGCAGGACAGACCGTAAAGAAGGGGCAGGTAATCGCCAGCGTTGGTTCAACAGGCTGGTCAACAGGTCCGCACGTTCATTTTGAAGTTAGAATTAACGGCGAATACGTTAACCCAATGGGATACCTATAAGGTACCTATAAAGAAAGAGGCAAATGAATATACATCCAAAAATCAAAGAAATATTAAATAAAAGAGGAATAGTGGAGGACTCTGAGATTTCAGAGTTCCTCTCAGACAAGCCTCAAAAAACATACGATCCATTCCTGCTTCTAAACATGGAAGAAGGGGTGGATTTAATACTGTCCGCCATAGAAGAAGGCCAGCGAATTTGCATTTATGGCGATTACGACGCCGACGGCATTACGTCCACGACGGTTTTGCGCGAGGTTCTCTCATACTTGACCGACAACATCACATACTACCTGCCCTCACGTTTTACGGAAGGGTACGGCCTGAACTGCAAGGCAATAGACGCTATCAAAACCGACAACGTGGACCTTATTGTCACTGTCGACTGTGGAAGCGTTTCCTATGAGGAAGTAGAGTATGCCAAGTCATTGGGACTGAAGGTTTTAGTAACGGACCACCATACTATTGCAGATAAAATTGCTGACTGCCCTGTAATCAACCCTATGCAGCCAGGATGCCCATATCCATTTAAGAGGTTAGCCGGTGTGGGCGTGGCATTTAAGCTGGCCCAGGCAATTGCAATGACTGCAGGCCTTCCAAAGTCAGCGGTTACAAAGATGCTTGATGTGGTTGGAATCGGAACAATTGGGGATATTGTGCCCCTGGTTGACGAAAACAGAACCCTTGCAAAATATGGAATCAGACTTCTGAATCTTACAGAAAGACCGGGAATTTGCAGCCTTATGGAAGGCATCAGCTTGAAAAAGGGTGAAATAAATTCGGGAAATATTTCCTTTGGAATTGTTCCTCATATTAACGCGGCAGGAAGAATGGAGCACGCTAAGATTGCAGCTCAGGTCATGATGGCAGAAAGTGCCGAGGAGGCAAAGAGCAGCGTCGAATCCCTTGTAAAATTCAATAATATGAGAAAAAGTCATCAAGAAGCTACATTCAGGGAATGTGAGCAGATGATTGAAGAAAAATATTCAAAAGACAATTTCCTTGTAATTGAACTGGAAGATGCTCATGAGGGCATTACAGGCATCGTCGCAGGAAAGGTAAAGGAAAAGTACTATAAGCCAACTGTTATCGTTGCAAATATAGGCGATGGAATGGTAAAGGGAACTGGAAGAAGTATTGCGGGAGTTAACCTTTACGATCTGCTTAAGGAAAGCGAAGATTTATTTGAGAAATTCGGTGGACACGCTGCAGCATGTGGATTTTCTATGAAAAAGGAGAATGTGGATCAGCTGAGGGAAAACTTGAATAAGTCCTTGAGAGTTTTGATCGAGGAAGAGCCGGAGCTTATGGCAGAGAGTGTCGAGGCGGAGGCAGAGCTTGAACCGGAGGACTTTTCCCTGGAGCTGGTGCGCGAGTTGAAACTGCTGGAGCCTTTTGGCGCAGAAAACCCGCAGCCTGTGTTTGCTTTTCGTGGCAAACCTGTAAGCGTTGGCAAAATGGGAAGCAGCGGGCAGTACACTCGTTTTACGGTCATTTTGGACAACGGCAGGGAGCATAGATGCGTGATTTTCAAGAACGCAGAGCAATATGATGACTTGCTAGATAGGGGCGAATGTGTTACCATAGTAGGGACGCTGGAATCCCAGACGTGGAATGGCAAGGAGTACCTGCAGACTACGGTATTGTCTGTAAAGTCTGCTGAATAATAAGGTGAAACTATGATAAGAATCAAGAAATCCCGTTTTGTTGCATCCATAATTGCGACAGTAGTTGCAACGGCTTTGATAATGTGTGGAATCGGTTACGGGCTCATGACTTTTGGGGGCGTGACTTTGGTCAACAAAAAGGAATATACTGAGAATGAGAAAATAGCGGAAAAGTATGAGAAACTGTATAAATTGCAGACTCTCATTGAGAATACTTACCTGTGGGACGTGGACGAAGATGAGCAGATGGATAATGTTTACAAGGCGCTCGTGGATTCTCTGGGTGACAAGTATTCCGCATATTATAACGTTAAGGAAACTAAGAAGCTGACGGAATACTTGAGCGGCACATTTGCGGGGGTCGGCATAGTTTTCAGTCAGTCTAAGGAGGATCCGACTCGCTACAATGTTGGACGCGTAATTGAGGACAGTCCGGCGGACTCGGCTGGAATCAAGGCCGGCGACGTTATTACGGCTGTTGACGGCAAGAAGTACAGCGACAGCGAGAAGATTGTAGCGGCCCTCAGAGGAGAGCTCGGCAGCCGAGTTAAGGTGACTTTCGAGAGAGACGGCGAGATCAAAACCGCCAAGTTGGTTCGCGGAACCATTGAGGATCCTTCCGTTGGGGCCACTGTAATAAATAAGAAGTATGGATATATCTTGATTTCGAGTTTTGATAAGGGAACCGAGAAGCAGTTTGAGGAGGCCCTTAATAAGATGGAAAACAAGAACCTAAAAGGTGTGATAATTGATCTGAGAGGTAATGGCGGGGGCGTTGCTGAAGCGGGAATAAATATTGCTGACATGCTTCTTCCAGAGGCCGTAATTACCAAAACCGTGGATAAAAATGGCAAAGAGCAGGTCTACAACTCCGATGGCGAATGCACAAAGATGAAGTACGTAGTTCTCGTAAACGGGGATTCTGCAAGTACCTCAGAGATTTTGGCCGGAGCAATTAAGGAGAATAACGGTGGAGCTCTCGTTGGAACCAAGACCTTCGGTAAGGGTATAATTCAGACAATGGAAATCCTTAAAGATCAGTCATCCATTAAGCTGACAACGATGGAATATCTGTCACCAAAAGGCAAACACATCCATAACAAAGGCATTACACCAGATTACGTTGTGAAACAGCCCAAAAACAGCAAAACTGATCTACAGCTGAAAAAAGCAATTTCCTTGCTGAAGTAAAATTTGGAAAATAAAGTTTCAAAAAAATATTTGTGAAATTTTGGTGAAGGTTTTTGACTTTATCGCTGTGATGTGTTAGACTCTATATTGACACATAGCACAGCGACGAAAGGAGAACACCAAATGGAATACGATTCAAAATTCAAGAGCCAGGTAATGGATGAATTTTTTGAGGCCGTACTGCTACTTAAGGATTTAGACGACTGTTACAGATTCTTTGAGGACGTATGTACAATAAATGAATTAAGATCAATGACACAAAGAATGCAAGTTGCAAAGCTGCTAGCTGAAAAGAAAACTTACAGCGAAATTGAGGAGCTAACAAAGGCGTCCACTGCTACAATTAGCAGAATTAACAAATGTCTGGTATACGGAGCAGGTGGTTACGAACTTGTAATTGACAGACTCAAAGAAGAATAAAGAACCAGTTTAGCGTGATGGTATGGTAAAAATGTCATCACGCTTTTCGATTTTTGAGATACATTGAGACGCATGATGAAAGGAAGGTGAGAAGACAGGTGGTTGTTGTTTTTTGGTATCAGGGTGAGTATTATCATGGAGTAAAAGGCCATAAAATGGTACTGGATTGTGCATCGTCTATTAACGATGAGTTTGGCGTTCCAAGACCTATAGCTATCAAAACTCACTCGAATGGTAAACCTTATTTTTCTGACTCTCCTTTGCACTTTTCCCTTTCTCACAGTGAAGATTTATGGGCTTGTGCATTTAGCGACTCAGAAATAGGCCTGGATGTGCAATACAAAAAGGAAAAAAACTATATGCGCACGGCGCAGCGAATGTTCACTGAAAATGAGAGAACATATATTGTGGAAAGATCCACAGCTTGTGCTGACGCTTTTTATAAAATTTGGACGCGGCTGGAGGCATTTGCAAAATGTACAGGAGAAGGAATATTTGCCGAGCGACCAGACCTTGCCGATAATGAAGGACGACTTTTAGATGAGGTTAGCTGGAAGGGCGAGATCTTATACTTTGTAGAAGTGAATTTCGATATAAATGACTTCGCCAGTGCTTTGTGTTCCAAGGCGCCAGTGAACAAGGCACTTACTAAGGTAAAAGAGATAAAGGACTTAGATGAAATTTAGATACATGTGGAGAAATTGATGAATATATATGATAAAGCTTTAAGAAAACTTTCAGCGAGGCCGAGGACTGTATGGGAAATGAGAAAGTACCTGGGGGGAGAAGGTTTTGATAAAGGGGAAATTGACGAGGTAGTGGAAGAGTTTAAGACAATGCACTACCTGGACGATGAGGAATATTGCCGAATGTTTGCGCGCAGAGAACTGGGGCGCGGACGCGGAAAGGCACTAATTGCAAGGAAACTAAGGGAGCTAGGTGTAGATGAGTTCGTGGTTGATGACGTCCTCGACGAGGAAGAATTTGACTTGGACGAGAAATCCCTGGCCATGGAGGAAGCCCAGAGGGTAATTCGCATGGCAGAGGCAGAGCCACCTTATCCGGAAAAAATAATTGGTCGCGTGGCCAGACGCCTGCAATCAAAGGGCTACAAGGCGGATGTAATTTATGGAATTATTGGAGAATTAAGAAGATGAGTTATTTAGATAGAACCGAAATGTTAATAGGTGAAGAAGGAATTAGGAAGCTGGCTGATGCTAAGGTTCTGGTGTTTGGCGTTGGCGGAGTCGGCGGTCACGTCTGTGAAGCCTTTGCAAGAGCTGGCGTTGGGGAAATCCACATTGTGGATGGAGATACTGTTGCCGAGAGCAATATTAACAGGCAAATAATTGCTACATATAATAATCTTGGCCAGTCTAAGGTTGAGGCTATGAAGGACAGGATTTTGTCAATTAACCCAAGGTGCAAGGTTGAGGCCCTGGAAATGTTTTTCCTGCCGGGGGATGAACTGGAGTTTGGGGGTTTTGATTACGTTGTTGACGCCGTGGATACTGTGGCGGCAAAACTTGAAATCATCGAGCGCGCCAAGGCCTCAGGCATCAGAGTCATTTCGTCCATGGGCACGGGAAATAAGCTGGACCCGACGGGCTTTCGCATTGCGGACATTAGCAAAACTAGCGTGTGCCCTCTAGCAAAGGTTATTCGCAAGGAGCTGAGGAAACGAGGTATAGCGGATGTAAAGGTTTTGTTCTCTACGGAGGAACCGGTGCGCACGGGAACGAGAACGCCGGGCAGCATCAGCTTCGTGCCGTCTGTGGCGGGGCTAATTATCGGCGGTCAGGTGATTAAGGACATCTGCAGCCTAGAATAGGGAAATGCCGGCGCAGAGCCTGGATCAATCAGCTATTGTTTTGATGAAATTTGCACTATCTTAACGCAATCTACACATTGGGGAAGTACTATATACAGGTAGCATAAATAAATTTTATAATAATATATCAAAATCATCAGAGGAGGAATCTTATGAAAAAATATGTGGCTGAATTCATAGGTACTGCGATCCTCGTTGTATTTGGTTGCGGAAGTGCGGTAGCGGCAAACACAATGTTCTCCGCTATGGGAATGCTTCCTGTAGCATTTACAACTTTATTAATTGCAGTTGCTTTTGGTCTTTCTTTAACCGCTATTATTTATATTTTTGGTGATGTGTCAGGTGCTCATGTAAACCCTGCAGTTTCACTGGGAATGTTTATTACTAAAAGAATGAATGGGAAAGACTTTGTTGGATATGTTGTAGCGCAGATTCTAGGTGCAACAGGTGGAGCGTTACTTCTTTCTTTCTTAGTGAACAGCAAAACTACCTTAGGCGCTAACGGCTACGATGATGCCAGTACTTTCGGCATTGGAATTGCTGTAGCTCTTGTTCTTGAAATTGTACTAACTTTTGTATTTGTATCAGTTGTTCTGAAGGTTACAGATTCACCTGAAAAGAAAAGTGTCGCTGGCCTAGCAATTGGTGCAGCTTTAGCTCTAGTACATCTTTTAGGTGTACCTTTCACAGGAACTTCTGTAAACCCTGCAAGATCACTTGGACCGGCTTTGGTTCAGGCCTTAGAAAATACAGAAGCTTTGACTCAGGTATGGGTATTCATCATTGGACCTCTTGTGGGTGCAATTCTTGCTGCTGGCCTTTACATTTTCTTATCAAATGGGGATGATGAGGAAGACGAGGAAGAGGCAGAAGTTGAAGGCGTAGATATTCCTCTGGAAGCTTTGACCGACGAAGAGCGAGAAGAGATTAAAGCCATTGCGGCCGAAGAGGGCGTTCAGGTTGATGTTGAATGCTGTGACTGCGATGCGGCTTGCGAGTGCTCAGGAGCTTGCGATGACAGCGCTAGCGAAGAATGCGTTTGCGAGGAAGTTGCCTGCGAATGCGCTTGCGAAGGGGATAAGGCTCGCGAAGAGTAGGAATCGCGAGAGAGTAAGAAGTGGCAGCTACAGAAGGGGATGCCGAAACTTCAGTTGATGTGAAAACCGCAGATGCTGCGGTAAACGCATAAAGTGTGAACACACAGAAAAACAGTAAACGCGCCCTGCGACCGGATGGATAAAACGGTGGCAGGGTGTTTTATTTTTGGGAGTTTTGATGGAGGGGCACGTGAGTGGTCTGTGGCAAGCGTGAGGGGCATGAACGCACGAGGAAGAAAATTTGTACTATGCACCAAAAAAAGTGTTTGCTTTTTGTGCACAATCTGTGTTTATAATATAAGATAATGGTAAATGAATGATTGTATGATCGATATAGGAGGGAATTAGATGGCAAGTTTATGGGGAGGAAGATTCGAGAAGGAGATGGATAGTTTGGTAAAGCAGTTTAATGCATCCATTTTCTTTGATCAGAGAATGTTTGAGGAAGATATTGACGGTAGCGTTGCTCATGTGACAATGCTTGGAGAGCAGGGAATTGTAACCAAGGAAGAGGCGGCGCAGATCATTGCTGGCCTTGAAAAGATAAGAGAAAAAATTAGAAACGGTGAAATTGCTTTTGGCGTTGATGATGAAGATATTCATATGGGAATTGAAAGTAGGCTTATTGCAGAAATTGGCGACGTAGGCAAGAAACTTCATACAGCTAGAAGTAGAAACGACCAGTGTCAGGTAGATGCAAGACTGTATCTGAAAAAAGAGATTAGAAATATAATGGATAGACTGATTTATCTTGAGGATGTTATCCTTGAGAAAGCTGAAAAGTATGCAGAGAGTCTAACTGTAGGATTTACGCATATTCAGCATGCACAGCCAATCACCGTAGGCTTCATATTCATGGCGTATTTCCAGATGTTCAAGCGCGACATTCAGCGCCTTCAGGATACTTACGACCGCATGAACTTAAACCCTTTAGGCGCATGTGCCTTGGCGGGAACAACTTTGAATACCGACAGATACCTTACATCTGAACTTCTTGGTTTCGCAGGTCCTACTGAAAACGCTATGGATAGCGTAAGCGACAGGGACTACAGCCTGGAGTTCTTGAGCGATGCATCAATTTCTATGATGCACTTATCTAGATGGGCTGAGGAATTTGTATGGTGGAATTCCTCTGAATTCTCATACATTGCCATAGATGACAGCTACTGCACGGGAAGTAGCATTATGCCTCAGAAGAAAAATCCTGATATGGCGGAGCTTCTGAGGGGCAAGGTGGGCCGAGTTTACGGTGACCTGATGCAGCTTTTGACAGTAATGAAGGGCACTCCTCTTGCATATAACAAGGACTTCCAGGAGGATAAGGAAAGTCTTTTCGATGCCATCGATACTTGGAAAGCAAGCATTCAGATTTTTGCTAATATGCTTGAAAAGACTGAGTTCAGAGTTGACGAGATTCAGAAGCAGTTTTCGAAGGGCTTCCTAAATGCAACTGATATCGCTGAGCATTTTGCTAAGCAGGGAATTCCTTTCAGAGAAGCGCATTCCATTGTAGGTAGAATGGTAAAACAGTGCGAAATCAAGGGTTGCGATTTTGAGGATCTTACTGAAGAGGAACTTCAGGCCATTGACAGCCGTGTAACCAAGGAATCTCTTGGGGACATCAGCATGGAAGCCTGCGTGGACGCGAGAATGTCCTACGGCGGAACCGCACCAGCCGAGGTTAGAAGACAGATTGAGGTTGGAAGAGAGTGGCTGGAAGGCGTGCGGAGAGAAATATAGGTGTAAAACAATAAAGTAGATGAGAATGTTATTTTGACTATAGGTTTACTTTTCATTCAAGATGCTTGATATACCATCATATATGGAACGTAAAGGTAGTGGATTTGAAAAAATTATTAGTGGATACGAATTTCAAATTAATTATGATGAGAGTAAAAGACCATCATTTCGATCAGACAGATATCAGTTTACTGCAGTAATGCCGAATCTGAACTATGGCGTTTCTCAAAATTCTGAAGAAACAGAGACAATGTCCGAATCAATGTCCGAATTAGAAAGAACAAGAATGCAGATTGTTTTGCGCTATCTCGATACAAATAAAGAAATAAATAGCTCTATTGCAGCAAAATTATTGAAAGTGGAAATGAAGACGGCAGGCAGACTGCTATCGAAGTCGGAAAAATTGGGTATTCTAAAAAGTTATGGAAAAACAAAGAATAAAGTGTATTTTAGAGAAAAATGCAATGAAAAGGTGCAAAAGGCATAAGATTGACTGGCGTTATTATTACTTTATATCCTGCAGGGGCGCCTGAGTATTTGAGAGTCTTGTAAATTATGAAATGATAACATAACAGCCCTTGCTCGTAACGAGAAATCTAAAATCGCAAGCCTTTATCACAAGCTGGCGCAATGCGTTTTTTTAGAGCCTGCAACCAGCGGGGTGGATAATAAATTTTAGCAAAAGAGATCGGAGAGAAAATGAAGAAAACAAACGATGTAATAAAAGGTCTAATTGGATTTATAGTTATTACGTTAATAATGTGTGCAAGCATGGTCTATTTGATTCCTGTACTACAAGGGATAGGTGACACGAATGACGCAAAAGATAATAAAAAAGTTCAAGAACTATTTTCTGATAGATTTAAAGAAGCAGATGAAATGACACAGGTGGATGGAATATCTGCAAACTATGAAAATTCAGGTAAAGAATGGTTTGAAGCTCATAGTTCTTTTGTCAGACCTTTATACAAAATCAACTCAAGATTTATAGGGTATGATAATGATACCGACTGCGTATACAAAATGAGAAAATCAGACATAGAAGGCATTCTAAATGCAAATTCTGAAAACTTGGATTTTGGATATTCTTTTAACAAACTAATACAAAAGGTTTACAAAATTGGCTCCAATTTAACTGGCAAAGTAAACCCAACCGTTTTTTATTGGCAGTTTAATAATGGCTCCTCAGATAAACCTTGGCATACTTTATCAGCATTTGAAGATGCAATATCACTTGACGAATACTATTTCAATTCAGACGAGTTTTACGAATATAACATTCTTCAGGAGACAGGACTAAAAATCAAAGAAAAAAATGTTGTGATTAATAAAGTTATTTTCATAGGAAATATTTATACATTTATATTCAATGCTGATTTTACTACTAAGAAAAAGCCTGCAAAGTATAGTAATGTGAAATGGCTTCCTGATGAAGGAAAAAGTGCTAATGTTACATTTACACTAACAGTATATCCATATCATAATCAAATTGAGGTTACTGACATAGATGTTGTAAGTTATAAAATGTTGAATTAATAAAGGGAGAATAGAATGAAATTTGTAATACAAAGAGTTACTGAAGCTAGCGTTACTATTGATGGAGAAATCAGCGGAAAGATTGGGAAAGGTTTTCTGGTTTTGATTGGTGTAGGCCAGGAGGATACCAAGGAGATTGCGGACAAGTTTATTAAGAAGCTGATTGGGCTTAGAATTTTTGATGATGAAAATGGTAAGACTAATCTTGCACTGAAGGACGTTGATGGTGAATTGCTTCTGGTTTCGCAGTTTACGCTATATGCTAACTGCAAGAAGGGCAACCGTCCAAGTTTTGTTGAGGCGGGGGCGCCGCAGCAGGCAGAGGAATTGTATGAGTATATCATTGAGGAATGTCGCAAGCAGGTGCCGGTGGTTGAAACTGGAGAGTTTGGCGCAGATATGAAGGTGTCACTTCTGAACGATGGACCGTTTACGATTATATTGGATGAAAAGATTTTATAACAATAATGTAGTGTTATAAGTCTAAGGTGATGAAATCGCCTTAGAAGTTATATTGAGGCGAGAAGATGAACAAGGAGAACCTGAGAGCTATTGAAGCTTTAAGACGCAAGTATGCAAGCGACGAAGATGCAATGGCGGTCATAGAGAAGTCGGCATAATCCGTCCTAAATCCAAAGCTTCGTAAAGTTATACCAGGAGTGTCTTATCGCGAATTTTAGATGACAGACAGTTTATCTTGTGATATTATATTTTCGAACCTAGTATATGTTGGCTCGCCCCTTTTTGAGGGCACTTTGCCTCGGCTAGGTTCTTTTTTATGGGTTAGAAAAAAGACATGCAGTTTTAAAATTTTGTATGTCGTTAGTTGTTGCACATGATGTCCTCATTTGATATAATAAGTGCATATATTAAACGTAAATTGTATGCAGAAAGTTGGTGGGAATTATTTGGGAAAGAAAGAAGATCTGATAGCTGTAATTACGGATAATGGTGGAATAGCTAGAACCTCAGACTTTGCTACTAAAGGTATAAGTAAGTATGAGGTATCGTCATTTTGTAAGGATGGTGCTATAGAAAGAATTCGCAGAGGATTTTATCAGATTCCACAAGACGATGGAATTACAGAGGCTCAGCTTATACGTGAACTTCTTCCACAGGGGATTGTATGTTTGGAGTCAGCTTTGTTTTATTATGGATATAGCGATTTTTCTCCCCGAGAATGGTCAATAGCTGTGCCAAGAACAGCAACACGTGTTGTAAAAAATATAGACGAGTTCCCGATGAAGGCTTACTATATACAAAAAGATCTTATGGATATTGGTAAGTCGATAGGTGAATTTGACGGAGTACAGTTGCCTACATATGATCGAGAACGAACAATATGTGATTGTTTTAAGTATCGAACTAAAATTGATCGAGAAATATTTAATAAGGCTGTTAATGCTTATGCAGCTGATGAAAAAAAGAACCTCGCAAATCTGTCTAGATATGCAAAGAAAATGAAGATTTACGAAAAAGTAATGAATGTAATGGAGGTATTGCTTAATGGGTGATATTGCTACGTCCGTTCTTGCAAGACTTAAAAATAAGGCAAAGGAGACAGGCAGAAGCTATCAGCTTTGTCTGCAACTCCTATGTCAGGAAGAGTTTTTGCGACGATTGGAACATTCCCAATATTCAGAAAAATTTGTGCTTAAAGGTGGTCTATTTATTTACGTCTTAACTGGGTTTGATAGTAGAATTACAGTTGATGTGGATTTTTTGTTGCGGCAAATGCCGAACACGCCAGAGGAAATCCGAAATGTGTTGGAGGAGATTATCTCTACACCAACGGAAAATGATTTTATAACCTTTGAGATTAAGGGCGTAAGTCCTATTGCCGTCACTAAGAAATATGCAGGAATTGGTGCATCCCTTGTGGCACGCATAAAAAATACCAGAACACCATTTAGCATTGACTTCGGAATTGGTGATGTTATTGTTCCGAAATATGAAAAAAGAAAGATTCCTACACAACTGGATAGTTTTACTGCTCCGACTGTAAACACATATTCCTTAGAAACGACAATTGCTGAAAAGATTGACGCAATTTTAGATCTAATGGAATTCTCCAGCCGAATGAAGGATTACTATGATATTTACTATCTTGCCAACAAATTCGATTTTGATGGAAGCGTTCTGACTAAAGCATTAGAAAAAACTTTCTTAAATCGAGAACATTGTTTTACGGTAGAACAATTTGAACAAGTTATGAGTTTTGATGAGGACGAAGTCATGCAAAAGAAATGGAAAGCTTTTGCTTGTAAAATCAAAACCGACACAGACAACTACAGTGTTGTACTAAAAACGATAAAATCTTTCCTAGAAGAACCATTTACAGTTGCGATTGATGGTAAAGACTTTGGTAAAAAGTGGTTTGTAGGTAGAGGCGAATGGCAGTAAATTTAGACGTCTTCGCTGTCCTCTTTTTTCGTAAGCAGGAAGACTGTTACGAAGATGCACATGAATCCGACGAAGTCAAGGAACTGGAAGGATTCTTTAAGCCAGATTACCATTATAACTGTGGCAGAAACGGGCTCGATGCTGGCAAGCATGCTGGCTTTGACTGGCCCGATAAGGTTGACGCCGACAAGGTACATGGTGAAAGTTATAACTGTTCCAAGGATTACCATTGCGGCAAATGCGGCGATGCATGATGGGTCGTAAATCATTGGTGCCTTCCAGGAGCCGCTACCGATGAACAAAGTTGCGCCGCCGATTACCATACCGTAGCCGGTTACAGGGATTGGGCCGAATTTGTCAATAAGTTTTACCGGCAGAAGGGTGTAAAGGGAAAGTGCAAAGGCCGCAAGCAGTCCCCAAGTCAGACCTAGAGGCGTCAAAACCATATTGTGCACGTCACCGTGTGTTGCTAGGATAAACGTTCCAAGAACTGCCATGATGATAGCGAAAACTTCGCGCTTATCTGGAAGTTTGTGTGCTGCAAAGCAACTGAAGATCATTACAAGGACAGGGCCTATGTATTGAAGAATTGTAGCAGTACCGGAGTTGGAGTTTGCAATAGCTGTCAGGTAGGCAAGCATGTTGAACATGATTCCTAGCCATGAGAAAGTCATAAGTCTTGCTACTGATTTTTTATCCCTCCAGATGGAAGTCATAGCTTTTGGGGTTTTGATAAAGCCGATGATTACAAGGATAACGCCGGCCATGAACATTCTGTAAGATGTGAGGTACATGGGGTCTGCGTTGAAGTTGTCAAAAATGTACTGGCCGCAGCAGCCGGAAAATCCCCATAGAATGCCGGCGGTCAGGGTGATTATTGCGCCTTTTTTTGTGTTCATATATGTAAATTCCTTTCATATTTATGTTAGGTGCGGGCACGAGGCCGCGACTTCTATTATATTTATACGGCGGGGAGAAATCAAGGGAATCTTACGGGATTTTTGAGAAAGTTTTGGTCGTTTGGAAATGGGCGATTGTGGGTAATAATATTTTCGGAAGGGGACAGGGCGCATTGAAGGATTTGACGTAGTGTGCTATAATGAAAGGTAAAGATTTAAAACTATCGAGGTGACGAATTATGACAAAGGTTGATATTTTTTCAGGATTTCTTGGAGCTGGAAAAACGACTTTAATTAAAAAACTTATTGAAGAAGCTTATAAGGGAGAACAGGTTGTTCTTATTGAAAACGAGTTTGGTGAAATAGGCATAGACGGTGGATTTCTAAAGGATTCAGGCGTTCAGATTAATGAAATGAACTCTGGCTGCATCTGTTGCTCACTGGTTGGCGATTTTGGAAATGCCTTAGGTAAGGTTATTTCTGAATATCACCCAGACAGAATTCTTATCGAGCCATCTGGTGTTGGCAAGCTGAGCGATGTAATTCAGGCAGTTCAAAACCTACATAATGAGGAAATCGCTTTGAACGCTTTTACAACAGTTGTAGACGCTAAGAAAGCTAAGATGTATATGAAGAATTTCGGTGAATTCTTCAACAATCAGATTGAATATGCAAGCTCAATTATTTTGAGCCATACTGATGGATTATCAGAGGAAAAGCTTGAAAAGTGCGTAAGCTTGATTCGTGAACATAATGAAGGTGCTTCTATTATTACAACTCCATGGGATCAGCTTACAGGTAAGCAGATTCTCGCAACTATGGAAAACAAGAACACTCTTCTTGACCAGCTAGAACATCTGCTAGCTGACTGCGAGCACGAGCACCACCACGACCATGAACATGAGCATGACCATGAGCATCATCACGACCACGAGCACGAACACGGTGAAGGCTGCTGCTGTCACGACCATGATCACCATCATGCTGACGAAGTATTCCAGAGCTATGGCGTAGAAACTACACGTAAGTTTGAGGAAGAACAGATTAAGGAAGCTTTGATGGCACTTGGTAACTTTACAGAATACGGACAGGTTCTGCGTGCTAAGGGTATCGTTGAATGTGTGGACGGAAGATGGATTCACTTCGACTACGTTCCAGGCGAAGAAGACGTTAGATTTGGCGAGCCTGCAGTAACAGGAATGCTTTGCGTTATCGGCGTGGACCTTCAGCCAGAAGCAATTAGCGAGATTTTTAAGCTAGAAGAGTAATCAGAGAGGAATTAAGGGAATGATAGAAATACCAGTGTACTTATTTACAGGGTTCCTGGAAAGCGGCAAAACCAGTTTTGTTCAGGAGGCTCTTGAGGGCGAGGATTTTAACTCAGGAGAGAGAACATTGTTGCTTTTATGTGAAGAGGGCGAGGAAGAGTACCATCCGGCGAAGTTCTTTGGGACTAACGTTTTCATTGAAACCATTGAAGATGAGGAGGATTTGACGCCTGAACACCTTGAGGAGCTGCAGAAAAAGCACGATGTGGAGCGCGTAATCGTTGAGTACAACGGAATGTGGAGCCTGGACACTATTTATGCTAACATGCCAGAGTCATGGCTTGCATACCAGGAAACAATGTTTGCCGATGCCACAACTTTCATGACTTACAATCAAAACATGAGGCAGCTTGTCTTCGATAAACTGAAGAGCGCGGAGCTGGTTGTTTTTAACAGATTTAAGCGTGACGGCAGCATGGACAAAATGGAATTCCACAAAATTGTTCGTGCAGCAAACCGTAAGAGTCAGATTTTGTATGAGTATGCAAAGGATGATGTGGAAGTTGACGATATCGTTGACCCGCTGCCTTTTGACATTGATGCTGATGAATTCACCGTTGGCGACGATGCTTATGCAGAATGGTACAGAGACATTAACGATGAGCAGGATAAATATGACGGCAAGATTATAACAGTTAAAGGCCGTAGCGTAATTGGCGGAGGCCTTTCCGACGACGAGTTCGTTTTCGGAAGACATGTTATGACTTGCTGCGTCGAGGACATTCAGTTTGCTGGCCTTGCCTGCAAGTGGAAGGATGCGGCAAAGACTCTGACTCATGGTGGATGGGTTACAATTACAGCCAAGGTCTTTGTTGAATATGCAGACATTTATGGCGAGGTTGGCCCTGTGCTTTATTGCCTGAAGGTTGAAGAGGCTGAAGAGGCAAATCCGGAAGTTGCACAGTTCTAGGCCGGTTAACGCACTCACAGAAAACCACGAGTATCAAAACTCACAGAGATTAAGAAATAGAGCTAGGTTCATTAATTTGGGCCTGGCTTTTTCTTTTGCATATGTTAATTTTCTGCATTTTTCATTGCAAATACTGTTGACTTTATTGATAAAAAGAGTATAATCATTTTTGCTGGTTTAGTTTAGGTATACTAAACCGAAAGTTTACAATCTTTGTTAGTCAAGAAAGCGACACAAGTTGCAATGCATAGGCAAGGATTAATGATAGAAAAGAAAGGCGACATTCATGGACATAGGAGCCAAACTTAAAGAACTTAGAATAGTGAAAGGGCTGACGCAGGAAGAACTGGCGGACAGGGCGGAGCTTTCGAAAGGCTTCATTTCTCAGCTTGAGAGAGATTTAACATCACCGTCAATTTCCACCCTTGACGATTTACTGCAGTGCCTGGGAGTAACTCTGGCAGAGTTTTTTGCAGATGACATTGAGGAACAAGTGGTGTTCAGTTACGAAGACTATTTTGAGAAAGAGGACGGTGAGCTAAAGAATAAGATTGAGTGGATAGTGCCATCTGCGCAGAAAAATGCCATGGAGCCAATCAGGCTGACCCTTGAGGCAGGCGGATCCACATATCCAGACACGCCTCATGAGGGCGAGGAGTTCGGCTACGTGCTCGCAGGTGAAATCGCCATACATATAGGGAAGAAAAAATATCGAGCCAGGAAGGGCGAGTCCTTCTACTACAGCTCAGAGAAAAAGCACTACATCTCGTCGGCAAAAGGCGCAGAAATCATCTGGGTCAGCACCCCGCCGAGTTTCTAAAGAATATCAAAACTAACAGAAAGGAAACAGAAATGGCATCATCACTTATTGAATTAAGACACATTTCAAAATCTTTTGATGACACTCTGGTACTCGATGATTTTAATCTGACAGTAAACGAAAATGAATTCATAACCCTGCTTGGACCTTCAGGCTGCGGTAAGACAACGACACTTCGAATTGTAGGCGGATTCGAGATGCCCGACAATGGTCAGGTATTTTTCGAAGGCAAAGACATTACCAATGTCCCGCCAAACAAAAGACATCTTAATACAGTATTTCAGAAATATGCACTGTTTCCGCATATGAGCATAGAACAGAACATTGCCTTCGGATTAAAAATCAGTGGAAAGAGCGAGCAGTATATAAAGGATAAGGTAAAATATGCACTGAAGCTGGTGAACCTTGAAGGTTTTGAGAAGCGAAAAATTGACTCACTGTCAGGAGGTCAGCAGCAGAGAATCGCCATGGCAAGAGCCATTGTAAACGAGCCGAAGCTGCTACTTTTAGACGAGCCCCTTGGCGCACTGGATTTGAAGCTGCGCCAGGACATGCAGTACGAACTTATCAGACTGAAAAATGAGCTGGGAATCACATTCCTTTTCGTAACCCACGACCAGGAGGAAGCTTTGACGATGAGCGACAAGGTTGTGGTTATGAACGGTGGCAGAATTCAGCAGATGGGCACACCGGAACAGATTTATAATGAGCCGGAAAATGCCTTCGTTGCCGACTTCATTGGAGACAGTAACATTATCGACGGCACTATGGTGGAAGATAGAGTGGTAAAAATCTGCGATACAATCTTCCCTTGCATCGATGAAGGCTTTGGTAGAAATAAGCCGGTAGACGTAGTTGTTAGACCGGAGGATTTGATAATCAGAAAGCCGGGACAGGGCAGACTGGACGGCGAAGTAGTGCATAACGTTTTCATTGGCGTGCACTATGAAATGGAAATTGAGGCAGGCGGATACACCTGGCTGGCACAAAACACTGAAAGTTACCCTATCGGTACCAAGGTTAGCCTTGATGTTGAGCCAGAAAACATCCAGATAATGCACAAGCCTCAGAATAAGGAAGAGGAGGCAATAGAACTGGATGTCTAGGAAGTTTTTAGCTACACCATATATGCTGTGGATTGCCTGCGGAACTGTCATCCCATTGCTTGTAATTGCGTACTACGGGTTTACAGACCGTAGCGGTGTGTTCACATTTGCCAATATCAAAGCTATCTTCGGTGCGGATCACGCCCAGGCGCTTGGATTGTCCTTGCTTCTTGCATTTATAAGTACGGTAATATGCTTTTTACTTGCATATCCTTTGGCTTTGATACTGAGAAACAGTAAGCTGGGACGCAGCGGATTCATGATATTTATATTTATTCTGCCTATGTGGATGAACTTCCTGCTGAGAACTATGGCTTGGCAGGTAATCCTTGAAAAAGGTGGAATAATTAACGCTATGCTGGCAGCGGTTCACCTGCCGGCTCTGGAAATTATTAATACGCCGGCAGCCATTGTACTAGGTATGGTTTACGACTATCTGCCTTTTATGGTTTTGCCAATTTTTAACACGTTGATGAAAATCGACGACCACCTTATTGAAGCGGCGTACGACCTTGGAGCAACTAAGAAGACTGTTCTTCTTGACATTTTGCTTCCACTTAGTGTGCCCGGAATTGCCAGCGGAGTAACTATGGTATTTGTACCTGCCCTTACTACCTTCGTAATTTCCAATATGCTGGGCGGCGGTAAAATCCTACTCATCGGTAATATTATCGAGCAGGAATTCACCACAAGTTCCAACTGGAACCTGGGCTCCGGTCTATCCCTTGTAATGATGATTTTCATCATCCTAAGCATGGCTATGCTTGGAAAACTGGATAAAGATGGGGAGGGCAATCTGATATGAAGAAATTCGGAAGAACTCTCTACCTGGTGCTTATACTGTTATTCCTGTACCTGCCAATAGCAACGCTTATGGTACTTTCCTTTAACCACAGTAAATCCATGTCCGTATGGAGCGGTTTTTCTCTTAAGTGGTATAAGGAAATGTTCAATAACACCATGATAATGGAGGCTGTTTGGAATACCTTTACCATTGCGTTAATTGCAGCAGCAGCAGCGACTATTATAGGAACTATTGCCTGCATAGGCATTTCCGTAATGAAAAAAAGCACAAAAAACACTGTTATGGCTCTTACGAATATTCCGATGCTTAATGCGGATATCGTAACGGGTATTTCCCTTATGATGACATTCCTGGTATTTGGAATTTCCCTAAGCCGTGGAACTGTGCTTTTGTCTCATATAACTTTCTGTCTGCCTTACGTTATTCTGTCTGTAATGCCTAAGTTTCAGCAGATGACAGCGCAGACTTACGAGGCGGCCCTAGACCTTGGTGCGTCACCTGTTTACGCATTTTGGAAGGTAGTGTTGCCGGAAATCAGACCGGGCATCGTATCCGGCTTCCTGCTGTCATTTACAATGTCAGTAGACGATTTTGTAATTACACACTTCACGAGAGGTGCTGGAATTAATACAATTTCCACCTTAATTTACAGTCAGGTTAAGGTGGGCATTAGACCGACGCTTTTCGCTCTGTCCACACTGATTTTCATAACTGTGCTAGTGCTCCTTGTTGCATCAAACCTAGCAAAGGGTGAAAATCCAAGTAAGGGAAAAAAGATGTTGTCCGCAGCTGCTACAGCCATGGTGGTTTTGATACTGGGAGGAGTTCTCTTTGCCAGCGGAATTACTGCTAAGGGTGGCGGAGATCAGGTCTATGTGTACTCTTTTGGTGACTATATCGACCCGGCGCTGGTGGCTGAGTTTGAGAAGGAGACGGGCGTTAAGGTGGTTCTTGATACCTTTGATACCAATGAGGAAATGTATCCGGTGCTGAAGAATGAATCGGTTAATTACGATGTGATTTGCACGTCGGATTATATGATCGAAAAACTGGCGGGCGAGGGCATGCTGGCGGAAATCAATAAGGAAAATATTCCAAATTACAAGGATTTGATGCCTCGATATTTGAAGATTGCGGAGAATTTTGATCCGGGTAACAAGTATGCGGTTCCGCACACAGTTGGAACTTTGGGAATTTTGTATGATCCGAAGACTGTTGGGGTAGGCAAGATCACGTCTTGGAACGACCTGTGGAAGGAAGAGTACAAGCAGAGAATTGTAATGCCTGATAGCGTCAGGGACACAATTGCCATTGCCCTGAAGGCCAAGGGCCATTCGTTGAATACGACTAGTGAGAAGGAAGTGGCTGAGGCTGTGGACTATTTGATTAAGCAGAAACCATTGGTTTATAAATACGCCAACGACTCAGCAAGAGATTTGATTCTTGGTGGCTCCGTAGACATTTCAGTGGTTTGGAGCGGTGAGGTTCTTTACTGTCAGGAAGAAAATCCAAATCTTAAGTTTGTGGTTCCAAAGGAAGGAACAGAGCAATTTACAGACTGCTGGGCAATTCCATCCTCCGCGAGAAACAAGAAAAACGGAGAGCTTTGGATAAACTTCATGCTCAGTAAGGAGGCCTCAAGAAAGAACTTCGACTACTTGACATATCCAATCCCGAACAAAACCGTTGCAGACTACGTTTCTTCTGATAAGGAAGCCATGAAGGTTCTCTTCCCAGATGAAGAAGTCCTAAGCAAGTGCGAAGCACTGAAGAAACTGGGCAGCAAGGCTGACGACATGTACAGCACCCAGTGGAAACGCTTTAAGTCCTAGGGCCTAAGCACGGCACGAAAAAATATAAAAATAACTGCCATAGCGGAGAGTCAATTGATTCACCGACATGGCAGTTTTTGTTTTTTCTGTATTTTATTTTTCACGACAATGCATTTACCTTGCACCACGCTACTCTGCGTGATACCGCCTTGCGTTGCTCTGCAAAGTACTACGACTAGTACTTTGTAAATGCACGCACTGGCGACCAAGTTGCGTAGACACGCTGGCCGTCGTATTCTTTATACGCACGAACTTTATAGTAGTACTTGGTGTTTGTCTTTGCACTTATTTTCCTTTTACACGTAGTATCTCCTGCAAAATCGTAAGTCGGATTAGCCTTAAATCTTGAAGTAGACTTAGATATTTCATATCCGTCTGCTCCCTCGACCATATCCCAACTGATTTCCAGCTGACTGGCGGACTTCTTTATAGATGGCTTGGAAATGCGCTCCATAGTGTAAATGTTGCTAATCTTGGCTTTTCCCTTATACTCTTTTCCATTCACTGTCCTACAAGGAATAACCTTGAAACTGTACTTTGTTCCTGATTCACCCTTTGGAAGATCGATGGATGTTTCTTTAATCTTGTCTAGCTTCTTGTAGGCATTCATTTCCCCATACTTATAGTACACAAGATATCTTTCTGCGCCCGTTACTTTCTTCCATGAAACCTTAATGTCCTGCATTCCATAAAGTTTAGGAGTCAGTGATTTAGTTGCAGGAAGATAAATGTTAAATTCCTTGGTGAAGCTTCCTGTGCAATTGCCCTTGCCTGTGATTGTGGCTGTGGCTGTGCCAAGTTCCACATTGTTGTGGCACTTAATCGTATAGTCCTCGCTCTGATAGTCCGTTACCACCTTAGGGCTGACAGCCTCTCCCGTGTAAGCAGCATCCTTTAGTTCAAACTTATCCGGGTCAAGTGGTGCTCTGTCTATTTCAAAACTTGCAGATACTGATCCCGTATATATTCCTGTTCCTTTAACCGTAACAGAGGCTTTGCCCGCGTTCAAGTTGTTGGAGTAGGAAAGAGTGTAATGTTTATCCTTTACAAGAGTCTTATTGCCTAGGGTAACTACCGGTTTAGGCGTAATTTCAGATCCTGTATACGCATACCCATTATCAAAACCGCTAACCACTGCTTTCTTTATTGACTGCTTATAAATCCTGAATCCAGCAGCAGCCTGTCCTGAATAATCTCCGAGTCCTATAACGATGGCATAACCTCTTCCGACCTTAACGTTCTTTACGTAGTTTACCTTATAGTCGGTGCCCTCTACAAGAGTTTTGCCACCACAGGTAACTTTTACCTTAGGCTTTAGCGCGTAACCTTTATAGTATTTATAGGTTGCCAGACTTTTTACCTTACATTCTTCTTTTGTCGTGGAATTGGTAATTTTGCTATCTCTTTTAAAATACCAGAAGTTGCAGTCCAGTGGACCTATTGTACCTGAGTTAAAGTAGGCACTACTTGTGTGCTGCCAAAATGCATAGTCTCCGCTGTAGTCACAGGTGCTGTTATACTGTGCAACCCAAAGGGGCATAGCTTTTGTTAACTTGGACAGATTGGCCTTAAATCCAGGCTCAGTGTTCATCATATTCAGATATGAATAGTACATAGTTGTGTAATCTGAATTGGAACGAATATAGTCATCAAAAGCCAAAGCAAAATCAATTCTTTTCCCTCCGTTGTAGCGAAGGTTATGGCATCTGTCAAAATTACATTCGCTGTCGAAGACGATAGGAAGATCCAGATCTCTTTCGTCTATTATTTCAAGACTTTTCTTTGCTTCTTTCTGCGCTTCTGATTTGGTTATAGCAGATGTATAGTGGTAAGTACCAAGCATCATGCCTGCAGCTTTCGCGTTATTGTAATTGTCCTCAAATTTATAGTCATCATACGTTGTATGCTTATTACTGCCGTAATATGTTCCACTAGTACGAATAAATGCATAATCAATGCCTGCATTCTTTAGCTTTTTCCAGTCGGAAGCCGATAGACTTTGGTATGCTGAAACGTCTACACCGTCGATTATTATGTAGTCATCAGAAGAATAATTATGATATCTTGTGCTGCCTACACCTGACATACTTGCATAACTGTCACCTGCAAAAACGCTGGATGCCGTTAGCATTACCGTCAAACCTGCTATGAGAATTCTGCGAACAGTTTTTCTCATCATTAAACATTTTCCTTTCAATTGCTGTTGTAATAACTTATTAATTTTGCAAGGCATTTATGTTAACTAATTATGCCTTGCATTGAAAAAAACGACACAAATATTATATCATACTAAGCAATTGACAAAAAGAAGAAAATAATGTAACTTATTTTGTAATTATTCATATAAATCTTTAGATATCAGAGGTGAAATATAAATGATAGGTGTTATAGCTAATGCAATTTCAGTAATAATCGGTGCAACCGTAGGTCTCCTTGCGAAGAAGGCAATTCCGGAAAGCTGGAATACAATAATCATGAAGGGAATGGGTTTGATTTCCCTTTACATAGGAATACGTGGCATATTCGACGGAGAAAATACACTGGTAATGATCTTCTCCATGGTAGTCGGCGCAATAATCGGTGAATCTGCCGATATCGATGGACGCTTCAACTCCCTGGCTGACAGGATCGAAAAGAAACTTGATAGCAGGGGTAATGGAGAGAGCAATTTCGCTCAAGGTCTTGTAACATCAAGCTTATTATTCTGCGTTGGTGCCATGACCGTTGTAGGTTCGCTAAACGCAGGCCTTAAAGGAGATCTTACCCTTCTTCTGACCAAAACCATCATGGACGGAGTTTCCGCCGTAATGTTTGCAGCTTCTATGGGCATCGGCGTGCTCTTTGCAGCAGTGCCTGTAATCGTCATTGAAGGCGGAATTGTCCTTCTTGCAGGCTTAGTGGAGCCATTCCTTCAAACTGCCGTTGTCAATGAAATGACCTGCGTTGGCTCTATATTGATTATGTCAATCGGCTTTAACCTGGCTCTTAATAGTAAGCTAAAGGTGCTAAATTACATGCCGGCATTATTTTTGCCTATTGTTTTCTGTCCTTTGTATGACTTCGTTGCTGGACTCATTGGTTAGATGTGGACAAGCCATGAACTGAAATCTTGCCCCATATATATGTTAACAGAAAAGTACTTTTGAATTATCTGTTAGCTGAAGTATCTGAATACGCCCTTAACTTTTCCGGCAATTTTAACGTCCTTTACGATAATAGGACTCATAGTATCGTTTTCTGGCTGAAGTCTTATGTGATCGCCTTCATTATAGAAGGTCTTAACTGTGGCTTCAGTCTCAAAACCGTCCACCATAGCAACGACTATTTCTCCGTTACGAGCCGTACTCTGTTCTTCGACTAGAATCAAGTCGCCGTCCATAATTCCCACATTAATCATACTGTCGCCACGTACGTGAAGCATGAAACAGTTGCCCTTTACAAAGGAAGCGGGGATTGGAAGTGTCTCTTCAATATTCTGTTCAGAAAGTATAGGTGTTCCTGCCGCTACATTTCCTATTACAGGAATATCTACAACGTCTTCTCTTACGGTAGTCGCATTGGAATCTGACGCGTTATGTTCACCGGAAGCACTAGCTCCTGAAGCGGCTCCCTTCGCCTCATCAGCATTGCCTGCGCCACCGTTTTTCTTGCGGAACTCTTCCATTACCTCTTTAGTAATAACTAGAGTTCTAGGTTTAGCAGGATCCTTAGTTATAAAACCCGCCTTAACTAGGTTGTCAATGTCCTTATGAGCAGTAGATGTTGACTTAATATTCATAGCAGCGCACACTTCTCTAACAGTAGGTGCATAACCATTTTTATTGATTTCTTCTATTAAAAACATTAGAATTTTCTGTTCGCGTTCTTTCAGCAAATTAAAATCTTTCATCGTAATTTCCTCCTTGCTTGTGTAGGAAAGATAACTTTCTTGTGCTATAATCATAGCATAGTTCAAACAAAAAGTAAACGGACGTTCGATAAAAAGAACAAAAATTTCCAAAATATTATACGAAAACACGTGATGTAGAAAGGAATATGTATAAATGAAGTTAATTATCGCATCTGACATTCACGGATCAGCCTATTATTGCAAGAAGCTCCTTAGGGCTTTTGATGAAGAAAAAGCAGACAGAATGTTGCTCTTAGGTGACATTCTCTACCACGGTCCACGCAACGACTTGCCCAAGGACTATGCGCCAAAAGAAGTTTTAGCCATGCTCAACGAGCGGAGAAAAGAAATTTTCTGTGTGCGAGGCAATTGCGACACGGAAGTGGATCAGATGGTTTTGATGTTTCCCGTTATGGCGGACTACTGCATTATGCAATGGGGAAAGCGTCTGATTTATGCGACTCACGGCCACAACTACAATCTGAGCAATTTGCCACCGCTTCAGGACGGCGACATTCTCCTGCATGGGCACACACATGTGGCGGCGTGGGAGACCTTCGGAGAGGGCAATTTGTATCTGAATCCGGGCTCGGTTTCTATTCCAAAAGAACAAAACCCACACAGCTTCATGGTCCTCACTGACGACGAAATCCTTTGGAAAACCTTGGATGGCGAGATTTGGCATAGAGAAAAGTTCTGATGGAAAAATGTTAAAAAGCCCTTGACATGGGCGCTGAAAGGTGATAAACTATTGCGGTAATGAAGAAGAAGTTATCCGCTTCTCACCTGACAGCGAGCAAGTTGTGCGGGTTAATAGTTTGAGACTGACGCGTAATGCGTGTTTTGGAGCGGGTAATCTTTGCCCGCTTTTTTTAGTTATATAGGAGGTGCTAGCGATTAGCAAGGAGAATAAGATCAACGAAGAAATTCGTGACAAAGAACTGCGAGTTATTGATGAGAACGGTCAGATGCTTGGAATTATGAGCAGAGCTGAGGCTCTGGATTTGGCTGAAGAAAAGAAGCTGGATCTTGTGAATATCTCACCTAATGCAAACCCACCGGTTTGTAAGATTCTTGACTATGGTAAGTATAGATACGAACTGCAGAAGAGAGAAAAGGAAGCCAAGAAAAAACAGAAGACCATTCAGGTTAAGGAAATCAGACTGAGCACATTTATCGAGGATCATGACATCCAGGTAAAGGCAAAGACTGCTTGCAAATTCCTTCAGGAAGGAGATAAGGTTAAGGTTAGCCTTAGATTCAGAGGAAGAGAAAAGGATTACACAGCAAGAGGTCGTGAAGTAATGGATAAATTTGCTGAAGCTTGCAGCGAGGTAAGTGTTCTCGACAAGAAACCGACATTTGAAGGAAGAAGCCTGACAATGTTTTTAGCACCAAAATCCGATAAGTAAATTCAAATAAATAGGAGGAGAATATCATCATGGCAAAGAATAAGATGAAGTCCCATAGAGGCGCATGCAAAAGATTAAAGTTAACTGGATCTGGAAAGATTAAGAGAAATAAGGCATACAAGAGCCATATTCTTACTAAGAAGACACCTAAGAGAAAAATGGGCTTAAGAAAGTCTACAATTCTTACAAGCGCTGATACTAAGAGAATGTTAAGATCAATGGCTAAATAGTTATAGGAGGTAAAGAAATATGGCAAGAGTAAAGAAAGGCGTTAATGCGCACAAGAGACATAAAAAAGTCCTAAAGCAGGCAAAGGGATTCTACGGAGCAAAGAGCAAGGTATTCAGAGCTGCTAACCCAGCAGTAATGAGAAGCTTAAGATCAGCTTACGTTGGAAGAAAGTTAAAGAAGAGACAGTACAGACAGATGTGGATCGCTAGAATCAACGCTGCTGCTAGAATGAACGGAATGTCATACAGCAGACTTATGGATGGCCTAAAGAAGAGCGGAATCGAAATCAACAGAAAGATGCTTTCAGAAATGGCTATCTACGATGCACCTGCATTCGCTCAGCTTTGCGAAACAGCTAAGAAGAACTGCGGAAAATAATTAAATAATTAGATTGATAATTTGATTATGCTTGGGGCGCTGAATTTTCAGCGCTCTTTTTGTTGTGTAGGAAATATCGCCGCGATATTTCCGAAGCATCAGGAAAGCCTACCGTGCTAGACGTTGGCTGGCACACCGTGACAGCATGCATTGCCAGAATTTTGTGCAATACTGTGTAATACTCTGAATGTGGCCGGTACGCATTGCAGTTAGGCGATGTTAATCTATCATTTCTGGCACATTGGGGGTATTTTGATATGCCCAGTACCAAGAGCAAGCTAGAAAATGTCGAGGGATAAATAAAAATGCTAATAAAATCATAAATTGACCGAAATGGTGCGAGAAATGGAAGCATATATATGTAAGGAAATATGAAAACTGGATATATCTTGGTGCAAAGAGGGTATGAAACATTTTGAAAATGCCTAGAATTGTGAAAATCCATCAATATTCGGCAGAGTCTCTTCTTGCTTTGGTACTGGAGAAGACTAAAAGTGCCAAATGTGCCAGAAATGATAGAATGTGCTGATCACACCTGTCCCGCCAGGTAGCGGGGCTGTCCTGCAATGACCCCCTTGAAAAAACGGCATATCTGTGGCATAATCTACTATGTATGTTTTAGAAGAAATGAGCGTACGGATAGGAGACGAAAATGCTAAAAGGTAAAACAGTTTTACTTGGCGTAAGTGGCGGAATTGCCGCATATAAAATACCAAATCTAGCGAGTATGTTGGTGAAAAAAGGTGCTGAAGTTCATGTGATTATGACTGAGAATGCATGTAATTTTATTACGCCTACAACCTTTGAGACTCTGACAGGAAATAAGTGCATAGTTGATACTTTTGACAGAAACTTTAGCTTTGATGTTGAACATGTTTCCTTGGCGAAAAAGGCGGATGTTTTTATGGTTGCTCCGGCAACTGCTAATGTAATGGCAAAGATGTGCCATGGAATTGCAGATGATATGCTGACAACAACATTTCTTGCTGCAAGATGCCATAAGATTGTAGCTCCGGCTATGAACACAGCTATGTATGAGAATCCAATAACGCAGGATAATATGAAGACTCTTGAAAAATATGAGGTTGAGGTTATTGCTCCTGCTTCTGGATATTTGGCTTGTGGAGATACGGGTGCGGGCAAGATGCCTGAGCCAAGCACACTTTACAAATATATTGAAAAGGCAATTGGAAGAGAGAAAGATATGCAGGGACTTAAGGTTCTTGTAACTGCTGGTGCTACACGTGAGTCCATGGATCCGGTGAGATTCATTACTAATCATTCCAGTGGTAAGATGGGGTTTGCTCTTGCTAAAGAATGTATGCTGCGTGGTGCTGATGTTACAGTTGTTAAGGCAAGTACGACGGCTGAGGTACCTGAATTTGTTAATGTGATTCCGGTATCTAGTGCAGCGGATATGTTCGATGCTGTAACAGGACTTTCTAGTGAGCAGGATATAATTATTAAGGCGGCGGCTGTTTCGGACTATACGCCCCTAAATGTAAGTGACCAGAAAGTAAAGAAGAAAGACGGAGATATGTCAATTCCTCTAAAGAGAACTCAGGATATTTTGAAGCATCTGGGTGAAAACAAGAGGGATGGACAGGTTCTGTGTGGATTCTCAATGGAAACAGAGAATATGATAGAAAATTCCAGAGCAAAGCTTGATAGAAAGAATGCTGATATGATTGTGGCGAACAATCTGAAGGTTGAAGGAGCTGGTTTTGGGGTGGACACAAACATTGTTACGCTTATAACTAAAGATGAGGTTAAACAGCTTGAGCTGATGAGCAAGGATGAGGTCGCAAGGGCTGTTGTAGATCGAATTCTGGAGATGCGCTAAGCGTGACGGAATTTGAGAAATAAGAATAGTAGAAAGAAGGGTGTATGAGGGAAGTTTTTTTAGAGGCGCTGGTTGACAGTGCAAAGCTGTGGCCATTTCTCTTTGTGACTTACCTGGCGATGGGTGTCCTTGAGAAGATGACCAGTGGCAAATCGAAAAACTTAATAAAGAGAGCGGATAGTATTGGGCCGATTTGGGGAAGCCTCGTGGGAGTTATTCCGCAGTGTGGTTTCTCGGCGGCTGCATCTTATTTTTATATTGGAAGAGTCATTACGTTGGGGACGCTGATTTCTATTTATATGGCTACTTCTGATGAGATGTTACCTATACTGATTTCTGAGCAAGTTGCGGCCAGTGTTATTGTAAAGATTCTGGTGGCTAAGGTTGTAATTGGAATGATTACGGGCTTTGTTGTGGAATTCCTATTCGGATGGATGGTGAGACACAACAGAGTGCCTGAAGGGTTCGATATGAATCACGGCGGAGATTGTTGCTGCTGTGGAACGGGAGTTATTTTGGATGCAGTAATTCGCGCATTAAAGGTAACTGCTTTTATATTTGTAATATCTCTTGTAATCGGTGGATGTATAGAATTTGTAGGAAATGGAGTTTTATCTTCAGTGTTCTTGCAGGTGCCGTTACTGGGAGAAATTGTTGCGGGACTAATTGGACTTATTCCAAATTGTGCTGCATCGGTTGTTATTACACAATTATATTTGGATGGAATCATTGGATCAGGAGCTCTTATGAGCGGGCTGCTGGTAAGCGCCGGCGTGGGGCTGTTGGTTTTGTTCAAGGAGAACCACCACATGAAGGAAAACCTTTGCATTGTGGTGCTGCTTTACGGGTTGAGTGTACTTTGGGGATGTGTTATAACCGTCCTTGGAATTACATTTTAGTTATGATATAATGTAAGTGTTAGCTTTTGTTATTATTTATGGAGGTTATTAATAAATGGTTTACACAAAAGAAGTCGAAAACATGTGCATTGTTAATAGAAATGATGCAAACCATGGACCTGCACCTATTCCAGAAGAAGGTAAATGGGTTCAGGCCAAGGAAGTTACTGATATTTCCGGTCTTACTCACGGTGTAGGCTGGTGTGCACCTCAGCAGGGTGCTTGCAAGCTTACTCTTAACGTAAAGGAAGGAATTATTCAGGAAGCACTTGTTGAAACTCTGGGATGTTCTGGAATGACTCACTCTGCTGCTATGGCAGGAGAAATTCTTGTTGGAAAGACAATCCTGGAAGCTTTGAACACTGACTTGGTATGCGATGCTATTAACACAGCTATGAGAGAACTGTTCCTACAGATTGTTTACGGAAGAAGCCAGTCTGCGTTCTCTGAAGGTGGTCTTGCAGTTGGTGCGGGTCTTGAGGACCTTGGAAAGGGCACAAGAAGCCAGGTTGGTACTATTTTCTCAACTGCGGCTAAGGGACCTAGATATCTGGAACTTGCAGAAGGTTACATTCTGGAAGAAGGTCTGGATGAAGACAACAACATCATCGGATACAAGTATGTAAACCTTGGAAGAATGATGGACTTCATCAAGGATGGAGTGGACCCTATGGAAGCTATTGAAAAAGCAAGTGGCGTATATGGTAGATTTAACGAAGCTGTTAAGACTATCGATCCGCGTAAGGAATAGGAGGGCGACACATGGACTTATTTGAAAACTATGATAGAAGAATCGGCGGAATTGAAGCCGTTATGAAAGAATATGGAATCGAAAGCTTTGAAGCTGCAAGAAAGATGTGCGTGGATAAAGGTTTTGATCCTTATGAAATCGTTAAGGGTATTCAGCCAATCTGTTTCGAGGATGCGTGCTGGGCTTATGTTTTAGGTGCGGCAATTGCTATGAAGAAGGGTACAACTACTGCCGTTGAAGCTGCTAAGGCAATTGGCGAAGGTCTTCAGGCATTCTGCATTCCAGGTTCAGTAGCCGATGATAGAAAAGTTGGACTGGGTCACGGAAACCTTGCTTCCATGCTTTTAAGTGAAGAAACTGAATGTTTCGCGTTCCTTGCAGGACACGAATCCTTCGCTGCTGCTGAAGGTGCTATCGGTATTGCTAACTCAGCAAACAAGGTAAGAAAGAATCCGCTTCGCGTTATTCTTAACGGTCTTGGAAAAGATGCTGCTTTAATTATTTCAAGAATCAACGGATTCACTTATGTTCAGACTGATTTTGATCTGAACAGTGGTGAACTTAAGGTTGTAAAAGCAACTCCTTATTCAAAGGGAGACAGAGCAAAGGTTAAGTGCTACGGTGCTTTCGACGTTCGTGAAGGTGTAGCTATTATGCATCACGAAAATGTAGATGTTTCTATTACAGGAAACTCAACAAATCCAACTAGATTCCAGCACCCAGTTGCAGGAACTTACAAGAAGGAAAGAATTTTAGAAGGAAAGAACTACTTCTCAGTAGCTTCTGGCGGTGGTACAGGAAGAACTCTTCATCCTGACAACATGGCAGCTGGTCCTTCATCATATGGTATGACAGACACTATGGGAAGAATGCACTCTGACGCACAGTTTGCAGGATCATCTTCAGTGCCTGCACATGTTGAAATGATGGGCTTTATCGGCGCAGGAAACAACCCTATGGTTGGTATGAGTGTAGCCGTTGCCGTAGCTGTTCAGGAAGCTAGCAAATAATATTAAATAAAATTAAAACCATAAGGTTTTGATGGGATTTAAGGTTGATAATCCCATGTATATATGGTAAGATTGAAGTATCAACTATTGCTCAAGAAGCAAAAAAACGGAGGACGAAAAGATGAAGAAATTTATTTCCTTAGTCCTAGCTACAGCTATGATTTTATCCATGACATTTGTTATGGCTGGTTGCGGGGACAGCAAAGATGAAGGCAGCGAAGGAAAAGACTTAAAGGTTGTTGGTGTAGTTTCAACAGCTCTAGGTGACAAGTCATTTAATGACTCTGCAAAAGAAGGTCTAGATACACTTAAGAAACAGGGATTCGACACATCTCTAGTAGAATGTGACGGAGACTCAAGTAAGTGGGAGCAGAGCTTAAGAAGTGCTGCTGACACAGCAGACATGGTTATTGCAGTAGGTTCAGAATTAACAATGATCGAAAAAGTCTGCAAGGACTATCCAGATGTTAAGTTCGTATGGGTTGACATGGTAGCTGATCACTTAAGCGATTACGACAACCTAACTTGCATCCAGTACAAGCAGAATGAAGGTTCATACCTTGTTGGATACATTGCAGGTAGCATGACTAAGAGCAACGTTGTTGGTTTCATCGGCGGAATGGATATCGACGTAATCAATGACTTCTATGTAGGATATGCTCAGGGTGCTAAGGACGCTAACAAGGACATCAAGGTTGTTAAGAGATATGCTGGTAGCTGGTCAGATCCTGATAAGGGAGCACAGTGTGCACAGGACCTTAAGGCTCAGGGCGCAGACATTATCTTCGCAGCTGCAGGTGCATCCGGAAATGGTGCTATCCTAAAGGCTAAGGATCTTGGAATCAAGGTTATCGGAGTTGACCAGGATCAGAGACTTACAATGTCTGACTATGCTGACGATATTCTTTGCTCAATGCTTAAGAACGTTGGTAACTCAGTAATTGACATGGTTAACAACTATTATGAAGATAACGACAGCTGGACTGGTGGAGAAGTATTCCATGCAGGTATGGATGGAGACTACATCAAGGTTTCATATGGTGGAGACGATCAGGAAGTAATCGTCCCTGAAGATGTAAGAAAAGCTGTAGATGAAAAGGCTGAAGAAATTAAATCTGGTAAGATTGTAGTTGATACAGTTTTTAAGTAAAATAACATGCTATTCTAAATAGTCTATAGAGCGTAGCCTGAGGCTGCGCTCTAGTTATTATTTATTATATTATATTTCTAATGAAGGGAATGTGAGGTAGAATTTTGCAAGACAGTATAATTAAATTTGAAAACATCACAATGCAATTCCCGGGTGTGCTTGCAAACGACAATGTAAGTTTTGATATTAAACAGGGCGAGGTTTTTGCACTTGTAGGCGAAAATGGTGCCGGAAAGAGTACACTGATGAATGTACTTTACGGAATCAACACCCCGACTGCAGGGAATGTGTACATTAAGGGCAAGAAAATGGAAAAGTTCCATCCAAGTGAAGCAATTGCATGCGGAGTTGGAATGGTACATCAGCACTTTATGCTTGTGCCATCTTTTACAGTTGCCCAGAATATTGCATTAAGCAAGGAACCGAGAAAGAGCAAAATCTTTTATGACTTGAAGGCTGCAGAAAAGGCAACTAGTGATTTGGTTGAAGATTACGGACTTGTAGTTGATCCTAAGGCTGTTGTTGAGGAAATCAGTGTAGGTCTGCAGCAGAGAGTTGAAATTCTGAAGACTTTATACAGAGGTGCGGATATTCTGATTTTGGATGAACCGACTGCCGTACTGACACCACAGGAAACAGAAGAACTCTTCGACGTAATCCGTAGAATTGTAAAAGAAAAGAATATGACAGTTATTATCATTACCCATAAGTTAAATGAGGTAATGGCTATTTCTGACAGGGTTGGCGTAATGAGAAAGGGCAAGCTTGTCGGCGTGGAGAATACCAAGGATGTGAACGAAAGAATCCTTGCTTCCATGATGGTAGGTCGTGATGTTCTTTTAGGTAAAGTTAATAAGACAGGAACCCCTGGGGATGTGAAAATTGAAGTTAAGGATCTTCATGTTACTGATAACAGAGGTCTTCTTGCTGTCAAAGGCGTAGATCTTAATGTAAGGGCAGGGGAAATTCTTGGCGTTGCAGCTATTGAAGGCAATGGACAGAGTGAATTGCTTGAGGCTATTACAGGTCTTAGAGATATTGAAGCCGGAGAAGTATATATTGAAGGTACGAAGATCAATGGAATGGACCCAGGTCAGATAAGACATTTAGGTCTGGCACATATTCCAGAAGATAGAATTGCCACAGGTGTCTCTGTACAGTCTGATATTACAGATAACCTTATTATCGGCAAGGAAACTAGACCTGAGTTTTCTAAGTACAAATTACAGCTGAAGAAATCCACAATAGTTAGATATGCAAACGAAATATTTGAAAAGTTTGACATGCGTGGTGCGGGCGTTGACACTAAGGTAGGTTCTCTATCGGGTGGTAACATGCAGAAGGTTGTAGTTGCCAGAGAGTTCTCATTCAATACACCTGTGCTTATTATTGCTCAGCCTACAAGAGGTGTAGACGTAGGTGCGATTGAATTTATTCACCAGTGCATTATCGATAAGAGAAATGAAGGCTGTGCTATTATACTTGTAAGTGCGGACTTAGACGAAGTATTCCGTCTGAGCGATAGAATTATTACAATGTATGAAGGAAAGATTACCGGAGAATTTGCTGAAGGCGAAATCGATAAGATGGGTATCAGTTATTACATGACCGGTGATAGAAGTAATGAAGCAGGAGGTGAAGCATAGTGAAATTTTTAAATAAAATTGACAAGAAATATGTGCTTACACTGATTATTTGTATCTTCGTTGCACTGCTATGCGGAGCTTTCATTATGCTGGCTACAGGTTTTAACCCTATTGAAGCATACGCTACAATCATAGAAGGAGCTATTGGAAAGCCTAGACTTCTTGGTAATACAATTGAAAAGTTTATGACTCTTTGTCTACTGGGTCTTGCTACAGCAATTGGTGCTAAGGGTGGCTTATTCAATGTTGGAGGAGAAGGTCAGTTATTCTTTGGTGCCCTTGCCTCCACAATGGTAGGTTTGACACTGAGTTCATTACCTGCTCCAATTGTAATTTTACTAGCATTCTTAACAGCAGTTGTTGTTGGTGGATTCTATGCATGGATTCCAGCAATGCTTAAGGTTAAGCTAAATGTAAGTGAAATCATTACAACTATTATGTTAAATACTGTTGCGATTAAGGTAGTTACCTATCTAGTTAACGGACCTTGGGTTTCAAGCTCACCAGCAGTATCAAAGGGAACAGATTATTTACCTGATAAGTTAGCATTTACAAAACTTATTGCAGCATCAAACTTAAGCACAGGATTCATATTTGGTGCAATTTTAACATTCTTAATCTGGTACTTTATGAAGATGACTACTGTTGGTCTTCAGATGAAGCTTACTGGTGAGAATCCAAGATTTGCAAGATTTTCAGGACTTAAGAGTGACAAAATCATGGTTGGTTCCATGGTTGCATCCGGAGCTATCTGCGGATTTGTAGGTATGACACTTGTTTATGGATATAACGGACAGATGGTAGATACTATCAGTTCTGACTACTATTTCGATGGAATGCTGGTTGCAATGATTATGAATTACAACCCTATTGGCATCGTTATTATGAGTGTATTCTTTGCAATTCTAAACACAGGAGCGAATATGATTGATATGACAATGGGAATTTCTTCTCAAATTTATGATATCATATTCTCAGTTCTGATCTTCTTAATGGCTGCTAATAAAGGCTTTATTGAGTGGTTTAATCAAAGCCAGGCGAAAAAGAAGGCCAGAGCCATTGCTAAGGAAAAAGCAGGAAAGGAGGGCATTTAAATGTGGGAACAGATAACAGCACTATTTACAGTTGGATTATTTCAGAACACAATTCGTAATGCAACTCCGGTAATTCTTGCCGCTCTTGGTGGACTGTTTACAGAACATGCGGGAATTATGAACATCGGTATGGAAGGTATGATTCTAGGTGGCGCATTCGTTGCCGTTGTTTTCAGTTTTACCTTTGCAAGTGCTCCTATGGGAGTTTTGTTCGCTGTGCTGATTGGCATAATTATCGGTCTTTTCTTTGCACTGTTTGTTGTAAAGTTAAAGAGTGACGAATTTATTATTGGTATGACACTGAATACATTCTCAGCAGGTCTTACTGTATACCTGCTTCGTACAGTGTTCCACCAGACTGGTTCATGGGTATCAACAGATATCAAGGGATTACCACCTATTGATATTCCGGTTATTAAGGATATTCCGCTACTTGGAGACATCTTAAGCGGATACTCAATTTTCGTATATATTTCATGGGTACTAGTATTCCTAGTATGGGTATTCCTATATAGAACACCTTATGGTTTCTGGATGAGAGCATCTGGTGAACATCCTGAAGCCCTTGAAACAGCAGGTATCGACCCTGTTAAGATGAAGGTTCTTTCCAGTGTTCTTTGCGGAATTTTCTGCGGACTGTCAGGAGCTCATCTAGCACTTGGATATCTTAACTGCTTCGCTGAAGGAATGAGTGCAAGTAGAGGATTTATCGCCTTTGCATGTGTAGTATTTGGTATGGCGAACCCTCCTAAGGTATTTGGAGCTGCGTTGCTATTCGGATTCTTACAGGCGCTCGCTATCAGACTACAGTCTGTGGGTATACCATCAGACTTAACAGAAGCTGTTCCATATCTGGCAACAGTTCTGATGCTGGTATATATTACAGTTAGAGGCGCAAACAAGAAACGTAACAGAGCTAAGAAGGCAATGGCTGTTCAGGCCGCTGAGGAAGGTTAAAGCAGCAGGCATAATATTTATCGAGAGAAAGGTAAGGATATGAGAAAGAAAGTTTTAAAGTGTATTTCACTGGCGACAGTACTTGTACTGTCCGTGTCTGTTCTTGCAGGATGCGGAGGAGACAAATCCTACGACTATGACCTTGACGATTACGTAAAGGTTGGAAACTACAAGGACCTAACATATAGTAAAGTTAAAGTTTCCGTAAGTGATGCTGAGGTTCAGCAGGAAATCAATAACAGACTTGAAAATGCAAAGACTACTGAAGAAGTTAAGAAGGGTACTGTTAAGAAGGGGGATACAATTAACGTATCTTATGAAGGAAAAATTGACGGCAAGAGTTTCAACGGTGGTTCTTCAGATAGCTATGACATCACAGTTGGACAGACTTCTATGATTGACGGCTTCGTTGAAGGTCTGATTGGAAAGAAGATTGGAGAAACAGTAACTCTTAACCTTAAGTTCCCTGATGATTATCAGAATGAAGACGTTGCCGGTAAAGACGTTGTATTTACTGTAACAATTAAGTCAAAGAAGGTTGAAACTACGCCTAAATATAATCTTGATTTCGTAAAGAAAAACAGCGATTGCAAGACTCTTGAGGAATACGAAAAGTCTGTAAAGGAAGATCTGTTAAAGGATAAGAAAGAACAGGCTAAGAAGGCTTCTATGCAGGAACTGTGGACTAAGATTATTAGTAAATCAAAGGCTAAGAAGTACCCTGAAGAAGAACTGAATGCTATTAAGACAACAACTAAGGATAACTTGAAGCAGCAGATTGAATCATCAGGAGCAACTTTTGAAGATTATCTGAAGCAGCAGAACACTGATGAAAAGACAATTAACAAGCAAATCAAGGAATATGCTCAGAACAGAGTATTAAACGAAATGGTAATCTACAGCATTGCAAGAGCTGAGGACCTTGAAGTTACAGATAAGGAATACAAGGATTACATGGACGATATGCTTGAATCTTCAGGAATCGACGAAAAAACATTCAAGAGCACTTACGGCATGACCGTTGAAGAATATTGTGAAAACGAAGGTCTAAGACCAGCGCTTCTTTATAATAAGGTTATGGAAAAGATTTATGATGACTACTCAAAGGCAAAATAATTTGCCTTTGGTGAGTTGGTTTTGATATTAAATTGTTTGCGTAAAAAAGGAGGATGCTACCGATGCAGAGTTACAAGCCGTTTAAAGAAGGTAAAGTAAGAGAGGTTTATGATATTGGAGACAGCGTAATTATCGTTGCAACTGATAGAATTTCCGCTTTCGACAACATTCTTAAGAATAAAATCACAGATAAGGGTGCCATTCTGACACAGATGTCACGTTTCTGGTTCGATTTCACTAAGGACGTTGTGAAAAATCACATGATTTCAGTTGACACTAAGGATATGCCTGAATTTTTCCAGCAGGAACGTTTCGATGGAAACAGCATGATGTGCAAGAAGTTGGAAATGCTGCCGGTTGAATGTGTGGTTAGAGGTTATCTTGCAGGTAGCGGCTGGGCTAGCTACCAGGAAGACGGAACTGCATGCGGTATCAAGTTACCTGAGGGTCTGACTGAATCATCAAAACTTCCAGAGCCTATTTACACTCCAAGTACTAAGGCTGACCTGGGAGACCACGATGAAAATATTACTTTTGAACAGTCAGTAGAAGTTCTTGAAAAGATTTACCCAGGTAAGGGCGAATTCTATGCAACTAAAATTAAGGATTACACTCTTGAACTTTACAAGAAGTGTGAAGAATATGCTCAGACTAAGGGAATTATCATTGCAGACACTAAGTTTGAGTTTGGTCTTGATGAAAATGGAGATGTTGTTTTAGGTGACGAAATGCTTACACCTGACAGCTCAAGATTCTGGCCTCTTGAAGGATATGAAGCAGGCAAGGGTCAGCCATCTTTCGACAAACAGTTCGTAAGAGACTGGCTTAAGGCTAATCCAGATAACGACTTCCTTCTTCCAGAAGAAGTTGTTGAAAAGACAGTAGACAAGTATAAAGAAGCATATCAGTTGCTGACAGGTACTGAGTTTACAAGATAAAAAGTTAATAAAAAAAGCATAAAAATAAACCACTGAGAAAAATCCTAATGCGGATTGATCCCAGTGGTTTTTTTATTATTCGCCTAAGCTGTCGGTAATATCAACAGTTTTCTTTCCTTTGTAGCACTCAAACATGTCGTGAACATGTTCAGGGCGAGAACCCTGGGTGAATGCACTTACAAGTGGTACAAGAATCAAGCCACCTACCATGGCAAAAACGCCGGAGAATAGGGAATTCCTGAAGACGAAGGAAAGAAGTGAGCTGCCGGAAACATCCCAGAGACCTAGGGAGATAAATAGCTGAATGATTTCCAGCCCAACTCCGTAGATAAAGGAGACAATGACCGCAGCGCGAGTTGTTTTCTTGTAATACAGGCCGTATAGGAAAGGCGCCAGGAAGGCACCGGCAAGGGCACCCCAGGAAATACCCATCATCTGAGCGATGAAGAGACTTTTACTGTGAGCCTGCTTAATGGCTATAATCGCTGAAATTACAATGAAAATAACGATAAAAACTCTCATTATAAGCATCTTTCGCTGCTCGGTGATTTCCTTTCGTGAAACCTGTGCAACGAAGTCAAGAGTCAGTGTAGAACCGCTTGTTAGTACCAGCGAAGAAAGCGTGGACATAGATGCGGAAAGTACGAGAACGATTACAACACTGATGATAACAGGAGACAAAGTAGAAAGCATTGCAGGAATAATTGCGTCAAAACCCATAGCCTCGACATCTATATTATACAACCTTCCAAAGCCTCCCAGGAAGTAACATCCACCTGCAACTACGATTGCAAAGAAGGTGGAAATAACGGTTCCCTTCTTAATTGAATCCTCATTCTTAATGGCATAAAACTTTCCAACCATTTGCGGAAGTCCCCAGGTGCCCAGGGACGTAAGCATTACAACAAAAAGTAAGGACATCGGGTCAGGTCCTAAGAATGAAGCATACTGCCAGCCACCGTTGTCGCTGGTGGCAATTCCCTCCATGGCCGCCATGAGCCAACCGTTGTCCTTAAGCACCGCCAGAATAACCATAATGATTCCGCCTAGCATAATGATGCCTTGAATAAAGTCATTAATGGCCGTAGCCATATAGCCCCCGATCAAAACATACACGCCGGTCAAAACCGCCATAACTATAACGCAAACTGAGTAGTCTACATTATTATATGCCATGGAAAACAGCCTGGACAGACCGTTGTAAAGGGAAGCTGTGTAGGGAATCAGGAAAATGCAGGTAATAGCGGAAGCTACAACCTTCAGCTTCTTTGACTCAAAACGCGCTCCGAAGAAGTCCGGCATGGTTTTGCTGGAAAGGTGCTGGGTCATGATTCTCGTTCTTCTTCCTAGAACGCTCCAGGCAAGAAGTGAGCCGATAAATGCATTTCCAAGGCCAATCCAGGTCGAAGCTAAACCGAAGTTCCAGCCAAACTGTCCTGCATAGCCAACAAAAATTACGGCTGAGAAGTAGGATGTACCAAAGGCAAAGGCACTGAGCCAAGGTCCCACTGAACGGGATCCAAGGACAAAACCGTTAATGTCCGTTGCATGTTTTCTGGAACGGACACCAATTCCAATCATAATTGTAAAGAAGCAAATGATTAGAACGGAAGTAATCATCATTGTCGTTGTCATTTTATATTAACCTTTCGTTAAACATTCATTATATGTAATTTTCTAAGTTCTTTGTTTGCCGTTAGGCCTGATTCTGTTCAAGAACCAGATGCTCTGCGCCGTACATTTTGCGCAGCTTTGGCTTTTCGATTTTACCCGTAGGGTTTCTCGGAACGTCGGCGAAAATGACCTTTCTCGGACGCTTGTATCTTGGCAGAGCCTTGCAGAAGGCGTTAACCTCGTCTTCAGTGCAAGTGTAGCCTTTTTTTATCTGAATGATTGCTGCGGCGATTTCACCAAGTCTCTCGTCTGGAAGACCGATAACCGCCACATCGTCAACTTTATCAAAACCTCTAATGAAGTCTTCTATCTGTACCGGATACAGGTTTTCACCGCCGGTAATAATTACATCTTTCTTACGGTCTACAAGGAAGATGAAACCGTCTTCATCTTTCATAGCCATGTCTCCAGTGAACAGCCATCCGTCTTTTAGAACTTTAGCTGTTGCCTCAGGGTCGTTGTAGTAGCAGTCCATTACGCCTGCGCCCTTAAGACAAAGTTCACCTACTTCGCCATCTTTAACCTCGTTGCCGTTTTCATCTGCAATTTTGACTTCCCATCCATAGCCAGGAACGCCAATGGCTCCAACTTTTTCAATGTTATCTACACCTAGATGTACTGCGCCTGGTCCGATTGACTCTGAAAGACCGTAGTTTGTATCATACTGGTGGTTAGGGAAGTACTTCATCCAGTGCTTAATCAAGCTCTGAGGTACTGGCTGTGCACCTATATGCATCAGTCTCCACTGATCAAGTTCATAATCTTCTTTCTTTAATTCTCCTGAATCAAGAGCATTTAATATATCCTGTGCCCATGGAACTAGTAACCACACAATTGTGCACTTTTCCTTAGAAACAGCCTCAAGTATAAATTCTGGCTTGGTTCCTTTCAACAAAACAGCCTTTGATCCGCTAATAAGTGACCCAAACCAGTGCATCTTAGCGCCTGTGTGATACAGCGGTGGGATACATAGGAATACATCATCGTGTGTCTGTGAGTGATGCATCTGTTCTACTCTCGCTGAGTGAATTAAGGATCTGTGTTTGTGCAGAATTGCCTTAGGGAATCCTGTTGTTCCTGATGAGAAGTAAATAGCTGCATAATCGTCTTCACTAATGTAGATTCCTGGATTACCGCTTGCACAGTCAGCTGTCAAACTGGAGTAGCTTTCTGCGAAGGAAGGGCATCCGTCGCCTACATAAACTAGAAGACGGTTATCGCTAATGTCATCGGCAACTTCTTCCACACGTCCGATAAATTCTTCTCCGAAAACAAGTACGTCAGCCTCTGCAAGGTCCAGACAGTATTTGATTTCGTCGGAGGAGTAACGGAAGTTTAGTGGTACTGCCATTGCTCCCGTTTTTAGAATTCCGAAGTAGATAGGTAGCCATTCCAGGCAGTTCATTAGCAGAATGCCTACTTTATCGCCTTTGCCGATTCCACAATCTATCAAAGCGTTTGCAAAGCGGTTGGCCTTTTCGTTAAAAACCATCCAGCTTATTTCGCGTCGATAGCCTGTGCGAACTGTTGACTGAACTAGCTCGTAGTCTCGCCATGTCAGTCTTTTCTTCCCGTCGAAGGCAGGATTGATTTCCACGAGGGCAGTCTCATTGCCTAGCTCGCGGGCGTTTTTCTCAAGTAAATCGATAATTGTCATTTTGTTTGTCACCTTCGTTTTTTAAAAATTTTCTTCCAATTATCTGGTCTGATTCCAGATTACATTATTGTATCACATTTGTGGAAGATAATAAAGAATAAAGGTGGATTTGTTTTTGAAAAACAAATATGTCCGGCCGGCGTGTCGTAATTCCCGGGCGCGATAAAATTCTATTTAATCTTTGGCAGCTTGGAAATGCTTGCGGCCAGGTCTGCATCTGTAGGAATGTAATCTGTCATAGTGCCGTCATTGTATGCGGCGTAAGCGTACATATCGAAGTAGCCGGTGCCGGTTAGGCCGAAGAGGATTGTTTTTTCCTCGCCGGTTTCGGTGCATTTCTTGGCTTCATCTATGGCCACCTTAATTGCGTGGCCGGATTCAGGTGCAGGAAGAATACCTTCGATTCTTGCAAATTCCTGAGCCGCTTCGAAAACTGAAGTCTGTTCCACAGCTCTTGCTTCCATTAGACCCTGGTGATAAAGCTCAGATAGAGTGCTGCTCATACCGTGGAATCTCAAGCCACCAGCGTGGTTAGGTGAAGGTATGAATTCGCTTCCAAGAGTATACATTTTAGCAAGAGGGCAGACGTGACCTGTGTCACAGAAGTCATAAGCGTAAGTACCTCTTGTAAAGGAAGGGCAGCTGGCAGGTTCTACGGCAATGAACTGATAGTCAGCTTCGCCTCTAAGTTTTTCACCCATAAATGGGGAAATGAGTCCGCCCAAGTTGGAACCGCCTCCGGCACAACCAATGATGACATCAGGCTTTATGCCGTATTTGTCCAAGGCCGTTTTTGCTTCCAGACCAATGACGCTTTGGTGTAAAAGAACCTGGTTCAAAACGGACCCAAGCACATATCTATATCCTTCGTGAGTTACTGCATCTTCAACAGCTTCAGAGATTGCACATCCTAGGGAGCCTCCTGTGCCTGGGAATTTTTCGAGAATCTCTCTGCCAACTTTTGTGGTGTTGGATGGAGAAGATGTAACAGATGCGCCGTAAGTTCGCATAACTTCACGGCGGAATGGCTTTTGTTCATATGAAACTTTTACCATATAAACTTTGCAATCAAGATCCAGGTAAGCTGAAGCCATTGAAAGGGCAGTGCCCCACTGGCCGGCGCCAGTTTCTGTAGTAATTCCCTTGAGTCCTTGTTTTTTAGCGTAATATGCCTGAGCAATTGCTGAGTTTAGCTTATGGGAACCGCTGGTGTTATTGCCTTCAAATTTGTAGTAAATCTTTGCCGGAGTGCCTAGCTTTTCTTCCAGGCAGTACGCCCTAACAAGAGGAGATGGTCTGTACATCTTATAGAAATCTTGAATTTCCTGAGGAATATCAATGTATGCAGTGTCATCATCCAGCTCCTGTTTTACCAGTTCCTTGCAAAAGACTCCCTCAAGTTCCGCAGCGGTCATTGGCTGCCCGGTTCCAGGATTCAGAAGCGGTGCAGGTTTAACCTTCATGTCAGCTCTCACATTGTACCATTGCTTTGGAAGCTCGTCTTCAGATAGATAGATCTTGTAAGGGATTTCGTTAACGTTTTTATTCATTTTCTTTTCCTTTCTACGCTGAAAGAGGGGAATGCTAAAAACAAAAAATCCTTGCCCGCCGTATTTGGAGGACAAGGACTTGATAGTCGATGTATATGCCACCCCGTGCAATTAAAAATTTGCACTAGCTCAGGTACAGCGTGATACCTGCTCCCTGGATAACGGGTGGAGCTCCCGTCGGGTATTACTAAGGTTTTCGCAAATAGAAATGCGCCTGTTCTTCCCGCCCTCGTGAGGCCATTCAGTTTCGCCTTTGCTGCTGCAATCTCACCGCCTGCAACTCTCTCCTAGCCAGGTCCCGAAACCTACTATTCTCATTCATCGGTTTAAGTAAATTGTTAAGTTAAGTTGTTTACAATGCACACTTTATCACTGGATCCGGCCCGTGTCAAGTGGTTTCTGTCAAAACTCACAAAAAATATTAAATTCTTTGTTTGAATACACAAAAACAGTCGCATGAAGCGACCGTTATGTGCGATTGCTTGTGGTAGTCTGCGTAGCTATTTTTTGGCTGCGGGAGTTTTGTTCGATGATTCTTTGTCTGGGATATCGCCGACACCGTCGAGAATCAGGCGCGGTCTGTATGGGTACATCTTGCACTCTTCGCGGGTGGTGACTCCTGAAAGCACGAGGACTGTGTCTAGACCGGATTCGATGCCCGCCACAATGTCGGTGTCCATGCGGTCGCCGATAATGGCTGCATCCTCTGAGTGAACGCCTAGCATGCGGAGGCCGGTTCTCATCATCAGCGGATTAGGCTTGCCCACATAATATGCCTGCTTGCCTGTTACCATTTCAATTGGTGAAAGCAGTGCGCGGCATGCAGGAGCGATACCGGTTTCTGTTGGGCCGGACAGGTCGTAGTTAGTGCCTATGAGTTTTGCTCCATTGTTTACCAGGCGAATTGCCTTTGTGATCATTTCAATGCTGTAACCGCTTGGCTCGCCAACAACTACATAGTCTGGGTTTACGTCGTTGTATGTGATTCCTGCATCGTAAAGTGCGTTGTGAATTCCGTGCTCTCCCATGATGTATGCGCTGCAACCTGGTGACTGATATTTCAGGAAGTTGGCTGTTGCAAGAGCGCTGGTGTAGAAGTGGGATTCATCTACGTCGAGGCCCATTCTCTTAAGTTTTTCCTGAAGTTCGCGAGGCGTGCTCTGGCCGGAGTTGGTCAGGAAGAGGAAGTTTTTATCGTTGGCCTTCAGCCAGTCGATGAACTCCTTAACTCCTGGAAGCACCTTGTTGCCGTGGTAGATTACACCGTCCATATCGCATATAAAACCTTTTTTCTTTCTCAAATTTTCCATAATCAATTCCCCCTTTGCTGATTGTTATTGTTGTCTATAGTAAAAATTAGTTGACTCAAAGATTAATGACGCCAGGTCTGCACTGGCTGTAGCTTGGGCCTGTCCAGCGCCTTGCCTGCCCGGCGTCTTGGATTAATAACGCCTTGGAAATCACAGTACATTGATGCCATCCTAGCTCAACCTCATTATGCCACTATTTTGTAAAAGGAAAAAGTGCTTTTCTGTAAAAAATGCATAAAAAACCATTTTCTTTAGCTTTTCTAAGACTCAAGGAACCCTTTAATCCTTAATATTTTGAGAGTTTTGTTGAAATTATGTTGAAAAGATGTTAGTATAAGGGTGTGTAGTAGAGAACATGAAGGGAGACAACTATGGAATCAAATAAAAGTAACCTTAAGGTGAAATTTTTACTTCCATCCATAATAGGTATTATCTTATTTATGATACCTGTTAAGTATGATGGCAGCTGGACAATTTGTGTAAAGATTCTGGCTGACTTTATTGGATCTGCAATTGGTGGAATCCTTCCATTGCTATGCGTTATTATCGTTACAATTTCAGCGGTTTTATCAACTATTGCATTGGCTAAGCCTAAGTTCATAACTGAAACACCATTATTAAATGATACTTTTGCTTGCTCCCCAATTTGGGTTGTAGTTAGAGATCTAGGTGCAGTATTTATTTGGCTTACTTATCTGGGAGTTGCTACAGGCGAAAACGATAACGGTATTATCCATATGCTTACAGATGGTGGCGCAGGCGGATTCGTATTAGGAGATCTACTTACAACGCTTGTAATTATCTTCGCAATTGCAGGATTATTGCTTCCATTACTTCTTGACTTCGGTCTTCTAGAATATGTAGGAGCATTATTGACAAAGGTAATGAGACCTTTGTTCAAAATTCCGGGTCGTGCAGCAGTTGACTGCTTCACTTCATGGATTGGTGACGGTACACTAGGTGTAATGCTTACATGCAACCAGTACGAAGGCGGATACTATTCAGCTAGAGAAGCATCTATCATTGCTACTACATTCTCAGCTGTATCCATCACTTTCAGTATCGTAGTATTAGCTCAGGTTGACCTAATGGAATACTTTGGCGTTTACTACCTGATTATTTGTCTGGTTGGTGTTGTCTGCGCAATTATTTGCCCAAGAATACCTCCTCTTTCAACTAAAAAAGACACTTACTTAGTAGAAGGAAGAACTATGCCAGAAGATATTCCAGCTCAGTATAAGAGCTCACATGAATATGGTATGGCGCTAGCACTTGAGAGAGTTGCTGGTCACCAGGGCCCTGGTCAGTTCTTAGAAAATGGTCTTAAAAATGCAGTTGGAATGTGGTTCGGAGTACTGCCTACAGTAATGGCAATCGGTACTTTAGCTCTTGCAATCGCAAATAATACACCAATATTCGAAATCCTAGGAAAGCCTTTCTTACCACTTCTACAGGTATTACAGGTTCCTGAGGCTGTTGAAGCATCTAAGACTATGATTATTGGATTTACAGATATGCTTACTCCTTCAATCCTAATCTCAGAATGCCAGGATGTTATGACTAGATTCATCGTAGCAGTAGTTTCAGTTACTCAGCTAGTTTACTTATCAGAAGTTGGCGGATTGATCTTAGGATCAAAACTTCCAGTTAAACTTTGGGAGTTATTCGTAATTTTCTTAGAAAGAACTATCATCAGTTTAGTGATTGTTTGTCCAATCGCACACCTGATATTCTAGATCTACTATATATAGATATATGCAAATATAAAATATACTAGTTGTTCTAGACAAAAATGAAAACTAAACAGATTAAGACATAATTAATTACTAGTTTTTTCATCACAAATCTCTATTGCACTGAATAACAGTAAAAGGGCTGCTTCCAATGAGGAAGCAGCCCTTTTTAACTCCGTACGTTTTTATTAGTGTATCGTATGGACAGTGTAGGCTTTGAGTTGCAGAGCGCCTGAATAAGCTTTGCGGGGCACACGTTTTATGCATTTTCTGAGAATCCCTGGCCGAAGGTTTCGTTGGATTCCACAATTATAATGAAAGCCTGTGGGTCCGCTTGCTTTACGGCCTTGCGGACGCCGTACATTTCCTTGCGGTTTGTTGCGCACATTATTACGTCCTTGTCGATGCCACTGTAGCTGCCTTCTGCTTTGAGGAAGGTGCAGCCTCTGCCTGTAGTTGCTTCAATTAGCGGCGCAATGGTTTTTGCATGTTCAGTTACTATCAAAGCCAACTTACCTGAAGAAAATCCATAAAGGAATTTATCCATAACAGCAGATAAGATGAAGCTTATAAGTAAGCCATAGATTAAACCGTCAATGTCCTTGGATACGAGAATTGTTCCGACTAAGACGATTATGGCTTCAGTTACAAAAGAGATAGCGCCGATGGTTAGGTGAGGTCGTTTTGCTTTTACCGTAAGCAAAATGAAATCCGTACCTCCTGTCGATGATCCCCTTGTGAAGATCATTGCGTAGCCTAGTCCAGCCAAAACGGCGGTGCAGACCATTGCAAGAATCTTTTCACCTGTATAAACAGGGAAGAGGGGAGCAACATAGTCCATTATCAGGGAGGTGATTATGATGCTGCGAACAGAGCGAAGCATGAAATCGCGGCCCAGGGTTTTGTAGCAGATTATTGCTACAGGAATATTTAGTACCAGCGCCACGGCACCGATAGGTAAGTTAAACAGGTGGTAAAAAATCAAGCCAATTCCGTTGAATCCACTCATTGGGAATTTGGCATAGCTACTGAAATTATAAGTTCCAAGTGCTATGAGAAGACCTGCGAACACATCAGTGAGTATATCGATTAGTAGTTCCTTTGGTGAAAAATTCTTGTTTCTTTGCATTATTTAATTCCTGATTTTCCACGCTTGCCATGCTCAGTGTAGTAACTGATAGCATCAGATGGCCTTTCTTCTAGAGGTGGATACATTTTCATAGTACCCTCAGCTTTGTTATCGATATTTGATGTGATTGCACCTGTGATTGTTTCCATTATTGTTTTTTTCTTTTCCATAATTTTTCTCCTTTACATTCATTTGCGCAAACGCTAAATGCAACTGCATTAACGCTGCATTCAATAGCATTAGATTTAATCAAAGTAATATTTTGAGAAAAATTAACAGTTAGTTGAATCCTTCGCCTTCTGCACTGCCACGGTCAACAGCACGCGGAATGCAGTAGGCTGATGTAAATAATTTTAACATGCCGTTGCTCCTTTCCTTCATTAGTAATGATAGAAATATTATTAAGGATATAAATATTGACAGGGGCTACATGGTGGTAGAGTGTTGATTGACGAGATAGAATTTGCTTATGTAAAACTTTGAGGCAAGTTGTTCAAGCGACAGATC
>JAUNMH010000007.1 GCA_030537495.1 Clostridia bacterium
AATGTCAGTTTTTTATTAGGAATAGGAAATGCCGATATTTCCTATTAAATGAAAAAAGCACACAGCATTTATACTGTGTGCTACATCAAATTCATATTCAATTATTCAAATTAGCTCAAACTATGCCAAACTGCCACAGCCAAAAAGCGAGGGGAAGGAGGGCTGAAAAGCACCCCCAAAATCGGCTCTCGGTTAACCACTTTGGGAACCACTTCCCCCTCTTTTTGCCCTCTTTTTAGCCAGTTAACCACTTGCGGACCACTAAAAATTGGATGAAATCGGCTCTCGTTTTGCCAAATTTGGTCAAACCATATCAGCCCGTTTAGATATAGCAAAAGCCCGGAAAACCTTGATTTTCCGGGCTTTTTGAACCATTTTGATATAGTCTGAGCAGTCGATTATCGCTTGCTGAACTGCGGAGCGCGACGAGCTGCTTTGAGACCAAGCTTGTGCGCTTCGTCGCAGGCGGCTTTGATAATTTCAGGAGGCATTCTGAGAACGCCGGGCTCGCCTTCAACGTCAGCATCCATAACACCGCCGGTGACCATTAGTTTTATCAAATCAGGCTTAGATGCGGCAATTCTTCTCACATCTGCAGCTGCCTCTTCCGGAGTGTTTGCCTCTGTCGCCAAAGAACCTGCGAAATGTCCGCCCGGAACGGATACGCCCCAGTTACCTGCCAAAATTCGTGGTCCAATTTTGTCGCCCTTGTTAATTAAATCGCGGATCTGGCCATCAAAATCTAGAATTCCGCCAACGGTTCTTATGGTAGTAACGCCACTCATTAGTTCAGTTTTTGCACGCTTCGCCGTCTGATTTCTCACAACGCTCATTACCAAATGCGACTTGGTCAAAACCTGAAAAAGCCTCTTATAGTTCACTGCCTTGGCCTTCTGCTTCGGCGGCTTCCCATCTGTGGCCAAGTGAACGTGAAGGTTAATCAGCCCCGGCAATAAATATGCGCCCTGTAAATCTATGTTTTTACAATCCTCTGGAATCTCAGTCTCTGGAACAATTGCCGAAATATTCTCGCCCTCCGTAATAACCGCAAGACCAGTCCTCGGCTCCATGTCCCTCGTCCCATCTAGAATTGTGCAATTGGTGTATGCGTATTTCATAATCTATCCTTCCTTTTCTGCGGGTCGCGACACCGTATTTTGAAAGTAACCTTTTGCCGTTCCTCTCTACATATAATGCCTTTGTTTTCGGGTTTTGTCAATTGCGCTTTGGCCGGACAGATGCTATTATATAGGCAAGAGAGGGGATTTCCGTCGAAAGGAGAATGCATATGAAGACCTTATCAACGAAGTCTATGAGAAAGTTTTTGACCATAGTTGTCGCCTTTGCCATGGTTTTAACATCAAGCGTTGGGGTTTACGGCGCAGACAATATCAAAACCAACCCTAAAGAGTACGTGGCTCGTCCCACTATTAAGGTGACTTTACCAAAGGACCTGCACGTAAAAATCAGCTGGAGCAAGGTCTCTGGTGCTAGTGGTTATCAAGTATATCGAAAGAAAGCCAGTGCCAAGAACTGGAAGTGCTTTAAAAATGTTGGCGCTAAAAAGCTCTCAGTCATTGATAATCTCTATGGCAACTCTTATTATCCACAGGGTAAAAACGGCCCTGTTGGCTATGACTACGATGACATTAAATACCTTTGGCAATATAAGGTACGAGCATATAAGGTTATTAATGGAAAGAAAGTATATGGGAAATTTTCCAAACCTGTGAGTTTTGTTCCTCAGTGGACCATAGACGAGGTGTATAATAAGGTATGGAAATACATCGAAAGCGTGGAGTGGCCAGTCTACGAGTTTTCCGCAAAACCTGACAAAAATGGCAACTATCTTCGCCCGAAAAAAGACGGCAGCGTGTACCACTTGAAGCACGTCGTCGGTGAATACACTGTAGGCGACGGCACACGCTATGCCCTGTATACGAACCCGGCCAACGGCGCGATCAAGGTTCCCGACGGCGCCACATACCGAAAGTACACAAAAGCCGATGCGGTCAAGGCCCCGGAATGGCCACGAGTAATCAACATTTACCTAACCAAGCGTACCGTTGTGGAAACCATGAAACACAACTTTGAAGCCCAGCTAATAACCGTTACCGCCCAGTCGCCACTTTACTGGAATCCAGAATTCGAAGCATATCGCGGCGTAGACGAATTCACCTTCTGCTACCAGAAAAAAAATTGCTTCTACAAAATCTGGTGCCTGAATGTTTACACGAACTAGCGACTTAAGCTGTTGACATTTATACTTTTTCTGATATACTGATTTCGAGGGAATCGCTAATGTTGAAGTATTGGACTTCTTCATTTAAGGTGGTTCCCTTTTTTAACTCTATCATTTCTGGCACATTCGAGGGTTTTCGGTGCCTCCAGTATCATTGCTCCGATCTAAATATGAGGTTAATACTAAATCTAATAAGAGAAGCATCCTTTAGAGATAATAATCATCCATAATGGAAGAGTTATTCATACACCCTCTAAAACTCAATTCCCATATTTCTTTTTTCCTTCAACTCAGGATAATACCCCTCTATTTTTTCATATAACGGTTCGAACATTTTCTCAAGCCGTATTTCAAGACCTAGCGTGTAAAACTCTTTTCTTGCAGGTGAACAAACCAGTTCGCCTTCGTATGTTTCAGGGATTTCAGAAATAAACTCTGAAATTTCATCAAATTTACTTCTTATAAGTTCTACATTCTTTTTTAAAGCTCTGCAAAACTCTGTATTATCAATAAACTTCTCTGCAAGCTTCTTGAACGTTAAAATTTTTCCGTCATCAGAATACAGTGTAGCTGCGTTCAAAGCACTCGATTCCATAGCATGAGGATTTGCTAACATTCTTTTGATTTTCTCCTCAGAAGCTTTATTGGCAAAGGAAGCTCCGTTGTCAAATATTGGAGCTAATTTGTATTCGTTGTTTTCTACTAACAAACCCCAGTTGCCATTATTTCTATCATTATTTGCGATAAAAGCATCTACTACTACACAATCCCAAAATCTTTCTGTAATACCTTCTATTTTTGATAATATTGGATTGTATTTCAAATGAATCAGTAACTCTTCTATTTCTAGTGAATTCGAAGAACTTGTTGAAGATAAATGTTCTTCTATCATGCTTTCAACATCTTTATTGTATATGTTTTTTATTGTTCTGAATTCTCTTAAGAAGACATTCTCGCTTTCGCAAAAATCTTTACATGCAACCACTATTTTATTATTTCGATAACCTAAGATTGTTTCATGTACATCGTAGCCTAATATAGCATATATATTACTACCAATAAATTCTGATAACGGCGCTGTAGAATATGAACCCAACTCACGTTTATCTCCAGATAAGAATTTTGTACTTTTAGGATATTTTACTATCCAGTACTCGCCATCAATCAGTATCCCGTCTTTTGAGCCAGCGTTACCACCATACATTCCGTTCCTGTTGCTCAACTCATAATTATCTAAATTTCTTATAGTTATTTCTTTCATCTAAATATAATCTCCTGCTATCCTCTAAATCTTTTATATATCAATTCTCTTTGATAAGCAGTCATCTTTCCTTCACTGTAAAGCAATTTAGCAAGACTATCTAAGACTTCTATATAACTAAAATATGCATAGTTTTCGTCTAAATCAAACTGCTCAACCTCTTTTATCAGTTCTTCTATTATCTTAGGCATCTTAAAATCAAGTTTAATACTATCATCTATCCATCTGAATTTCTTCTCCATAATAATGCCCCTTTCTATTTCTTTAATTATAGTCTATATCTGAGAAAATTCAAGAAGGCAGCGTTATTTCAGCTCCTAAATTCTTAATAGCTTAAGCTTAATGTAAATGGTAAGTGCAACACCTCATACCACTAAATAGCACTATTTTACCTCAAAAATGTAATAATATGTCACTAAAAAGGCAATAAAAATACCACCGCTAAATGTCGAAATTTCAATGTTTAACGGTGGTTTTCTTTTGGAGCTCCCAATGGGACTCGAACCCATGACCTGCGCGTTACGAATGCGCTGCTCTACCAACTGAGCCATGGAAGCACATGGCAAGGGGAAAATTTTGCGAAGCAAAAGCACACGCTTGCCTCATGGCAAGGGGAAATTTCATGAAGTGAAAGCACACGCTTGCCCCAAGCTTTTCATGGCAAGGGGAAAATCTGCAAGATTTTCCCCTGCACAATTTAAATCATCTCATAATTGCAACCTTTGAAATCAGTGTCAAAACGGCAGACGCCTTTGTACTGGCAGTACACACACGGCGAAGTTTTGTCCGTTTTCTTAGGTTTGATTTCAATGCGACCGGAAATCATTTCGTTGGCGATTTTTCTTAGCTGATCGTCTACATCGGATTGAAGCTGCGCAAAGTCTGCTTCATCCAATAGGAATTCGGATCCCGTTTCTATAATTGTGCCGTCTTTTTTCTTGCGTAGAGGCACAACGTCTGAGTAGCCATTAAAGTTTCCTGCGATACTGTCTATGACTTCAGGGTCATTTATCATTATACCATTTAATCGGAAAAATTTCTTCAAATCCGCAGAAATTTTTTCTGCAAATTTTTCACGCCCCGTGCCGGTTAAGTCGCTCTTTGGATCATCGATTAAGAAATAGAAGACGCCAGCCGGTTCGAGTTGCCCAGCATCGCCATCACGCAAAGCAGTTTCTAGCGTGTCCCCTCCATTCATTGCGGTTCCTGCCACACCGCTACCCTGCTGGGCAGCCTTCAAGTAAGTCATAAGCTGTAACCTGTAACCCTTGCGTGCTTCATTTATGTTGAAGTCCTCGTGTCCTGTTTTGTAGTCGATGATTTTTACGCGACCATTTTCCATGTAGTCCACGCGGTCAATTTTACCTTCGATGTAGACCTTGCCACCAGCTCCGTCCTTGCCACACTCGATTTCAATAGAAGGCACTGGCTTGCCGCGGCCAAAAGGTGCTTCAAAAAGACTACTCTGGATTTTGCCCTCGCGAACCTGCTCCACAATGCCCCAACAAGTGTAAAAAGCTTCCTCGGCAAGTCTCTTAGTGCTGTAAATTTCAGCATTGCTATAGCCAAACAATCCGTCGCGGTACCCTGCCGTCTCGGCCTCTACAATGTCACGAACAAAACCCTTACACTGCTCTTCCTCAACGGAGTGCCACAGATTCTCCTCAGTGAGTTTTTCCGACAGCTTCATAATGCAAGCATGGTACACATCTCCAATTTCTCTGCCACCAGTCTCATAAATCCTGCGTTCCTCTGGGCGCAAGCCATAACTTATAAAGTGAGAGAACGGGCACCTGCTGAAAGTTTCCATACGCGACGGGCTTACCTTCAGTTCAAAGTCGCTCATGTCCGCAGCACCCATAGCATCAACGGTCCTTTTCTCATACAATTTCCTAACAACATCCGTCGATAGGTTCTTCTGCTCATTGGCAAAGTTAAAGCCTTCCAGCATCAAAGCCAACTTCGCTGGATAGTTTTCCTCATACCACTTCATTACAGCAGACCATCCCGCTGGCAAAACTTCCTTCTTTAGCTTCTTATGAACAGCCTCAGAAAGATGACGAAGAGTACTCATTTCCCCTCCGATTAAATCGGTCATATCAGACCTGTTAAGAATATCCCTCTCAACAATCATCTTAGGGAAAACACGCTGAAGTTCTCCTGCGATTTCCGACGGTCTCGCCGCCTTTCCTTCCGTATCCCCTGTGCAATAGCTGATCCACAGCGAATCCGAAGCCTTTGAAAGATTACGATATATTGCAAGTTTCTCCTCAAGAAGCCTTACCTTTTCTACCTTACAAATTTCCTTACCCTGCTCCGAAAGAGACTCAAGCTCGGCTATAGTAAATAGGTTTTGACCGGAAGCGCCAGACGGGAGAATTCCCTCGTTGGCGCCTAGAACCACTACGGCGCGCACGTCTGCACTTCGAGTTCTCTGCATAGTACCTAGCATAACTGAGTCACCGGACTGTGGCAACACTCCAACCTCTATTTGAGAAAGTCCCAGAGCCAGAAGTTCAACAAAAGAACCAAGGTCTAGTTTTTCCCCACCCATGAGCTCATAAATTTGGTCAAGGAGACCCATTATGCTTGCCCAGATTTGTCTGGTTTCGTCGGCTAAGTCGAGAAGTTCCATGTCTTCCTGGGTTTTTATAAGGGTTTCGATTTTGTCAATAAGGCCCGCTGCGCCAAGGAGATATTCATAGAAAGCTTTGATAAATTCCCCATAGGTTTCGCAGCCAGCAACTATTTTTTCAAGTACTTCAAGTGGCCAGGCTGCCGTCTTGCGCAAGCCGTCCAGCCTTTCCAGCTCCTCTTCCCCATACTCAAAGGTGCCGCGCAAAAACTGTTTTTTCCACATGTTGCCTTTGATTCTATATTTGTATGTATAGTTTTCTAAGGCCTCCACATCGTCGTCGCTGAGATCTGAAAACCCTGTTTTCAGGGTTCTAATAAGATCACTGGTTCTATATTTATTAGCAATGCACTCCAAAATGGAAATTACATAAACAGCTATTGGTGAGTTCAAGATGACTCTCTTTCTGTCGTCAAAAAGGCTGATTCCATATTCCCCAAAGACTCTGCTGATAATTGATCCGCGAGAATCCAGGTCATTGCAGATTACGACAATATCTCTGTATCTGAATCCACAGTCTCTCACTAAATGCAAAATATGAGCAGCTGCTGATTCGGCTTCGTTATAGGCATTTGCCGCTTCCACAATTGTCAGCCCTCTAAAGTTCCCTGATGCCGCCTTTCTTGTAGCATAAATCTGCTTCTCGATTTCCTCCACTGCTGGACAATCTCGGCTTATAACGAAATCTTCTGGAATCTGCATTTTCGCATAATCTGAGCCCTTCTCGCGAGCCACTGCCTCCAGTTTTCCCATAACGATATGAGAAAGGGTGAAAATCTCCTCGTCAGGGCAGCCGTAATCACTAGTCAAAACCACATTAACGTCCTGCGCCGTTCCGATGAATTCTCCAATTACAGAAATCATCTTCGGAGCAAAACTGTCAAAGCCATAAATCCAGATATGGCTCTTCTTTAGCATCTCAGACTGAGCAATTTTGTTTTTGTATAGCTCGATGTAGTCCTCAGTATCTGTATATTTTCCTGCAATGTGGTCCTCATAAGTTGCAAAGATCTTGTGCAAATCTGCCAGCTTACGTTCCAAAATGCCCTCGCAGCCGATAAGATTTCTGAGATCCTCAGGCGTCACATTGTACTGCTTCATCTCGGAAATGAAGTTATTAACCATTTCAATGAAGGAGTTTTTCTTTTCCATATTGCGAAAAACCTTCAGATCCCCGGACACTTCCTGCAGAATCTGAGATAAAAGCATATGGCGGCCGTACTTGTCTATGAAGGTTTTGTTCTCGCCGCCCTCAGCCTTGAGAACGCGTCCACCCAGTCTGGAAAAACTCAGAATTTCCATATTCAGAAGACACTCCTCATTTAAAATGCGGAATGCCTTTTTCTCTGCCTCGAGAGTATACTGGTCCGGCACGAGGACAAGAGTGTTCTCTGTCCTGCCGATACTCTCATATATAAATTTTTCTTTGTCTATGCTTTCTCTGCCATAAAAAATATTAAGCATTTTCCTTCTCCAGTAAAGTAAGCAGATCCTCTGCCTTCTCAATGCAATAGTCGGGACCCTCTGGCCCGTTTTTTTCTTCCTCGTTGACCGCCAGCGCCCAGGAAACAAGCACTGCCTTAACTCCTGCGTTGTGAGCACACCTAATGTCAAACATGCTGTCCCCAATCATCAAAGCTTCCTCAGCCTTAGCACCCAGTTTGTCTAGGGAAATAAGCACCGGTTCAGGGTCGGGTTTGTGCTTCGTGGTGTCCTCTACCGTGACAATGGCATCGAGGTAAGGGACAATTCCAAATTTATTAAGTCCAATCATTGTTGTGTTTCTCACTCTTGATGTGGCTATTCCGACCTTAAAACCTCTATTTTTCAATTCTTTTATTAGTTCAACGGTTCCTGGAAATGGCTCAATCTCGTCTTCAAAGATTTTCTCCATATGTACTCTATAAATATCCACGGACTCATTTACAGGCACATTGGGGAAAGCTTTTTCCATACTGATTGACAGTGGTTCTCCAAAGGTTCTGCAAATTTCTTCCCTTGATGGTTTCTCGACACCTAGTGTTTCATAAGTATGAAACCATGAGTTTATTACCATACCATTGGTATCTGCCACTGTTCCGTCAAAATCAAAAATTATAGTATCTATCATTTTAATCCTTTCATGGTCAGTCCAACCTTCTGCTTCTCATGGTCAATGTTAATAATCTTTACCTTAACTGTATCTCCAACGGAAACTACATCCATAGGATGCTTAATATACTTATCGCTTAATTGCGATATGTGGACAAGACCGTCGTGTTTTACACCAATATCAACGAAGGCGCCGAAGTCAACAACATTTCTTACTGTTCCTGTCAGCTCCATGTCAACCTTCAGGTCTTCGAAAGCTTTTACGTCGTTTCTGAAGATTACAGGTGGTGCATCTTCTCTTGGGTCTCTTGCAGGTTTCTTCATTTCAGCGATAATGTCGTTTAAAGTCATTTCACCGATACCAAGGTCTTCTGCCATTTTCTTAACGCTGCCAGAAACCTTCGCATCTGGATATGCAGCCTGAATCTTTGCGTCCATATCTGCTGAACCGCCACCTGCTATGTCAGCGTCTGTGATTCCAACCTTGGCCATCATTTCCTCAGCGGCCTTATATGATTCAGGGTGCACGCTTGTGCTATCTAAGGCATTATCTCCATCAGAAATTCTAAGAAAACCTGCACATTGCTTAAATGCTTTTTCACCTAGCTTAGAAACCTTCATAAGCTGTTTTCTGTTGGTGAACTTTCCGTTTTCTTCTCTGTATGCAACGATATTCTTTGCAATTCCGGAGTTGATTCCGGCAATATACGAAAGTAGCGATGGTGAAGCAGTATTCAAATCCACCCCTACTCTATTTACACAGTCTTCAACAACATTGGTAAGTGCTGTATCCAGCTGCTTTTGGTTGATGTCGTGCTGGTACTGTCCTACGCCAATGTGCTTAGGGTCTATTTTTACTAGTTCTGCCAGTGGGTCCTGAAGTCTTCTTCCTAAGGACATTGCGCCTCTTGTTGTAACGTCAAGGTCAGGATATTCCTCACTTGCTAGTTTTGATGCGGAGTAGACTGACGCGCCGGCCTCGTTGACAATTGTGTACTGAATGTCATAATTGTTTTTCTTCAGGTAATTGGCCACAACCTCCTCAGTTTCGCGAGATGCTGTGCCGTTGCCGATTACGATGACATCGCAGCCGAACTTGTCGATAATTTTGGTCAGGGTCTTTTCTGTTCCGGCAATATCGTTTTTTGGCTGAGTCGGGTAAATTGTGCTGTATGCCATTAACTTACCGAACTCGTTGAGAACTGCAACTTTACAGCCTGTTCTATACCCTGGGTCAATGGAAATAATTCTCTTGCCCTTTACAGGCGGCTGCATAAGAAGTTTCTCTGTATTCTTTGCAAAGACCTTAACTGCGTCGGTTTCGGCTCTTTCTGAAAGAACATTTCTCATTTCTCGTTCTACTGACGGTGCGATTAGACGCTTGTAGGAGTCTGCAATTGTATCCTTAAGGATGTCTGTGAAGATTGATTTTCCGCGTATTACCTGCTTTTCGATTAGGCTTGTAATATCAGTTGGCTCAATGGTCACCTTTACCTTAAGTTTCTTTTCTTTTTCTCCTCTGTTTACGGCAAGGACTCTGTGGTTAGGCATTTTTGCAATGGCCTCAGTGCTGCCGTAGTACATATCGTAAACTGTTTTTTCCTCAGGGTCTGTGGCTTCAGTTGAAATAAGACCATTTGCGAAAGTTTTTTCTCTGATTTCTTTAGTAAGGTCGGCATCATCTGCAATCATTTCAGCTATAATGTCCATAGCACCCTGGATTGCAGCTTCTGCTGTCTCGACTTCTTTTTCAGGATTGATAAAATCTGCAGCTATTTCTTCTACGCTTCCGCTTTTCTGTTGCTGTGCATAGAAAATCATTGCCAGTGGCTCCAGGCCTCTTTCCTTTGCCTTAGATGCTCTTGTAGCCTTCTTCTGTTTGAACGGTTTGTACAGGTCCTCAACTCTCTGAAGAACTTCTGCCTTTTCGATTTCTTTCTTTAGTTCAGGTGTAAGCTTGCCCTGTTCTTCAATTAGTCTGATAACCTCTTCTTTTCTATCTTCCAGATTGCGAAGATACTGAAGTCTTTCATCCATATCACGAAGGGTAACGTCGGAAAGACCTCCGGTTACTTCCTTTCTATATCTCGCGATAAATGGAATTGTATTTCCTTCGTCAATAAGCTCTACAGTATGTTCTACCTGTGAAACCTTTACATTAAACTCTGCTGCGATTTTCTCAATTATATTCATATTTTATTAATCCCTCTGTTTAAGTTTTTCGTTTATAAAGTAATCTATGTCTCCATCCATAACTGCGTTAACATTTCCCACTTCTGCTCCTGTTCTATGGTCTTTTACCATAGTATAAGGCTGAAATACATAGGATCTGATCTGGGAGCCCCATGTAATAAGGGAAAAGTCACCCTTAAGTTCCTTCAGATTCTCCTTGTGTTCCTGTTCCTTCAGTTCTGTTAGTCTGGACATCATAATTTTCATAGCCATTTCTTTGTTTTGATGTTGGCTTCGCTCATTCTGACATGTAACTACGATGTGAGTCGGCAAGTGAGTGATTCTAATGGCTGAGTCTGTTTTGTTAACGTGCTGACCGCCGGCGCCGCTGCTTCGGTACGTGTCAATTCGTAAATCTTCCGGATCGATTTCAACTGAAACGTCATCGTCGATTTCTGGCATTACCTCCAAGGCAGCAAAACTTGTCTGGCGCTTGCCTGCTGCGTTAAATGGAGAAATTCTTACCAGCCTGTGAGTACCCTTTTCATTTTTCAGGTATCCATAGGCGTTTTCGCCCTCAATTATAAGGGTTGCGCTCTTTATTCCTGCCTCTGTGTCATCCTGGAGGTCAACCAAGGTGACCTTGAAACCCTTCTTCTCTGCCCATCTTGTGTACATTCGAAGAAGCATCTGGGCCCAGTCCATGGCGTCCACTCCGCCGGTTCCCGCATGTATGGAAATAATGGCATTGTTGTGGTCATACTTTCCGTCCAGAAGCGTGTCTAGCTTCAGAGTCTCCAAATCTTCCAAAAGAACGTTGAAAGAGCTGACAATAGTGTCAGCTTCTTCCTCGTCTTCCAGTTCCTCAGCGATTTCAATGAGCGCAGGCATATCCTGAAAGCCTTTCTCGATAGCGTTATACTTATCCAGACGGGCTTGCAGATTTTTCTTCTGTTTCAGCAGTTCCTGAGCCTTTTCTGGTTTGTTCCAGAACTCCGGATCCTGTACGTCTCTATTCAATTCTTCGAGCTTGCCTTTTATGCCATCTAAGTTCAGTGCCGAACCTACCTCTTTCAGGCTTTCCATGACGGAAGGCAGATCTGCTTTCAACTGGTCAAGCTGAATCATCTTTTCCCCCTATTACTGTCTACCGCAGCAGTTCTTGTATTTCTTTCCGCTTCCGCAAGGACAAGGATCGTTTCTTCCGATTTTAGGTTCCTCTCTTCTTACGGTATGCGGTTTGCTTTCTCTATCAGGCACCTGTGCGCTATCTGGAAGCTGTCCCTGGCCCTGCATAGCGCGAGTAGTCTGATCATCAACGTATTCGGACTTAGACGCTTCGCCGATTTCAACAACAGCTTTTCTTTCAGTCTTAGTTTCAACAGTTACGTTGTAGCAGTACTTAACAGTATCTTCCTGAATAGCTGCAATCATCTGCTCAAACATATCAAAACCTTCCTGGGCGTATGCCGCAGCAGGGTCCTGCTGTCCCAAAGCACGAAGACCGATACCTGATTTCAGCTGATCCATTGCATCAATGTGATCCATCCATAGGTTATCAACTACACGAAGCAGAATCATTCTTTCAACTTCTCTCATCTGTTCAAGTCCGATTTCTGTTTCCTTAGCTGCGTATAGGTCTTCAAGTTCCTTAATTACTGACTCGCGAAGTGATTCTTCAGTCATTGCATTAAGTTCATCTACTGTATACTTACTCTTGCCTCTATAGCTGTTTCCAACAAGCTTACGAACATTCTTTGTTAAAGTTTCAAAATCCCATTCTTCTGGATACTTGGATCCAACAACAATTGGGTCAATAATTGAATTAACCATTGTGTGCATCATGTTCATAATGTATTCACGAAGGTCATCCCCAAATAGAACCTTGCGACGTTCATCATAAATGATTTCTCTCTGCTTGTTCATTACATTGTCATACTGCAAAACGTACTTTCTGATACCGAAGTTCTTACCTTCAACCTTCTTCTGCGCACCTTCAATTGACTTAGATAAAACGCCTGCTTCAATAGCTTCGTCCTCTTCCAGACCCATTCTACCAACTAGCTTCTGCATTCTTTCTCCGCCAAACAGCCTCATAAGCTCGTCTTCAAGAGAAATATAGAACTGAGTCACACCAGGGTCTCCCTGACGTCCAGAACGTCCACGTAGCTGGTTGTCGATACGTCTTGATTCGTGTCTTTCAGTACCTAAGATACAAAGACCACCCAGCTCTCTAACTTTTTCCTGTTCTTCTTTTCTCTCTTCGCGGAACTGATCATGAAGCTCGTTGAATTTCGCTCTTGCAGCATTCAGTTCAGGGTCATTAGATTTAACAAAACTTGTAGCGAAGGAAATCTGCTCATCTGTATATCCCAGCTTGTGCATTTCTCTCTTAGCTTCAAATTCAGGGTTACCACCTAAGATAATGTCGGTACCACGACCAGCCATATTTGTTGCAATTGTAACCATGCCCAGACGACCTGCTTCAGCAACAATTTCAGCTTCCTTGTCATGCTGCTTAGCATTCAGTACGTTATGCTTGATTCCTCTTTTCTTCAGCATTTCACTGATAAGCTCGGATTTTTCAATTGAAATAGTACCAACCAAAACTGGCTGTCCAGTTTCATGAACTTCTGCAATTTTATTAGCAAGTGCTAAGAACTTGCCCTTCTCAGTCTGGTAAACTGCATCATCCTCGTCAACTCTGGCAATTGGTTTATTTGTAGGGATTACTACAACGTCCATGTTATAGATATCTCTGAATTCATCTTCCTCAGTCTTTGCTGTACCAGTCATACCAGCTAACTTGTTGTACATTCTGAAGTAGTTTTGAAGTGTGATAGTTGCAAGAGTCTTGGACTCTGAACGAACTAGTACGTGTTCCTTTGCTTCAATGGCCTGGTGCAGACCGTTGCTGTACCTTCTACCAAACATCAGACGACCTGTAAATTCGTCAACGATTACGATTTCTCCGTCCTTAACGATATAGTCTACGTCACGCTCCATAAGATTTCTTGCCTTTAATGCCTGAAGAACGTGGTGGTTGATTTCCATATTTTCAGGATCACCATAGTTTTCTACGTTGAAGAATGCTTCTGCCTTAGCAACGCCTTCGTCAGTAAGAGAAACCTGCTCATCCTTTTCTTCTACAGTGAAATCAGCTTCCTTAGTCAGACCCTTTACGAATCTGTCAGCCTTCTGATAAAGGTCAGTTGATTTTTCTCCGTGTCCCGAAATGATCAGAGGAGTTCTAGCTTCATCGATTAAGATGGAGTCAACTTCGTCGATGATGGCATAGTTAAGTTCTCTCTGCATCAAATCCTCCTTGTAGATAACCATGTTATCTCTCAGGTAATCGAAACCAAATTCGTTGTTTGTTCCGTATGTAATATCAGCATTGTAAGCCGCTTTTCTTTCTTCATTGTCAACGCCGTGAATAACCACACCAACAGTCAGACCAAGGAATGAATAAAGCTTACCCATCCACTCAGCGTCACGCTTTGCCAGGTAGTCATTGACAGTAATTACATGAACTCCCTTGCCTTCGAGTGCATTCAGATATGCTGGAAGAGTAGCAACTAAAGTCTTACCTTCACCTGTCTTCATTTCGGAAATTCTTCCCTGGTGAAGAGCTACACCACCGATTAGCTGAACTCTGAAGTGCTTCATTCTCAGACATCTTGACGCCGCTTCTCTACAAACCGCAAAAGCTTCAGGAAGCAAGTCATCTAAAGTTTCACCATTCTTAATTCTTTCCTTAAACTCGGGAGTCTTAGCCTGCAGTTCCTCATCGCTAAGTGCCTGCATCTGTTCGTCCAAAGCTTCAACTTTATCTACAATTTTTCCAATCTTCTTTACCTCTTTTTCATTAAGGTCTCCAAAGATTTTTTCCATTAAACCCATTCTTTATAGTCCCCTTTCTACTCATCGTCTTCTGGTTTTAGATTTACTCGTAAATTAATTTCTATAGATTTTCTCTCATCAGCCTTAGTAACCCGGCCTTCAAAGATTTTATTTCCAACCTCATAAGTAAAGGTGTCTCCCTGCTTAGGCAGTCTATCAAGCTGAAGCACAACCCATCCGTTTACCGTGGTTGCATCCTCCAGCTCCACCTCTTCATCGAAGTAGTCAAACATTTTTTCAACATTTGTGCTTGCCAGAACCCTATAACTTCCGTCCTGAAGTTCAGTAATTCCCTCTGACAAAACCTCATCGTGCTCATCGTAAATATCTCCGACAAGCTCTTCAATTATATCTTCCAGCGTAACAAGGCCAGCCGTTCCGCCGTATTCGTCTACAATAATCGCTATGTGCGACTTGTTATCCTGCAACTTCTTAAGAAGCGCCGCAGCCTTCATAGATCCAGCCACATAAACAACCGGCTTCACGTAATCAGATATGGTTTTCTTAGAACCTGCAATATAGTTGTGGAAGTCCTTCTGGTTCAAAACCCCCAGAATTCTATCCAGATCATCTTCATAGACCGGCAGTCTGGAGTACCCCGTCTCCATAAACAGCTTAGCTACGTCCTTCTTCGTCGAGTCGATTTCAATTGCCTTAATATCTACACGCGGCGTCAAAACATCCCACGCCTCCAAATCGCTAAACTCAATGGCATTCTGAATCAGCTCACTCTGTCCAGCCTCAATAGACCCTTCAGTCTCAGCCTCCTCAACAATTGTCAGCAGCTCATCCTCCGTTATACTTCTGCTGTTATTCAGGTTGAACAATCTAGCAAGCAATAATTTCCACTTGCTAAACAAAAAGTTAATCGGCGTCAAAAGCACCATAATCGCCTTTATAAACGGCGCTGAAAACATTGCGAATTTTTCTGGACTCTCCTTAGCAAGGCCCTTCGGCGAAATTTCCCCAAATACTAAAACAACAGGTGTAATAACAATCGTCGATAGTGTAGCACCATATTTTGGATACAGCTCAACGAACAGTACAGTTGCAACCGCTGTCATAGCAATGTTCACTATGTTGTTACCGATAAGTATGGATGATAGAAGTGAGTCATATTTCTCTTCCAATTCCAAAACCATCTTCGCCTTCTTGTTTCCGTCTGCAGCCAGGTTCTTCAGCCTTATTCTATTTATGGACGTGAACGCTGTCTCCGTAGCGGAAAAGTACGCTGACAAAATAAGTAACACTACAATAAGCCCAATCGAATACCCTATATGATCTTCCATTTTTTAAATTTTTCTCTCCTTTTTCAATCACATACGAGTCGCTTCTGCGACTCTAAATTATACAGTCTCTCAACATATTATTTTATCACAAAATCCCTTGAAAATAAAGGGATTTGTGCTGTGGCTGCCAGGGATATACAGCCATTTTCAGTTTACATTGCAATTATGATGAATATGTGTGCTGATGCTGATTAATCGATGAGATATTTCGCGGCGCGCCCATGGAAAAAGGCACCAGTGCGTAATGCCCGATGCCTTTGCTCTCCACATTATTTTTTTACAGTGGTTCTCCCGCTGCATTGAACAATGGTAATTTTTCTAGGAAGATGATGTCGTCTCTGTTCGCAGCATCGCCTTCTGCTAGAACCGTCATCTTTCCAACGATGTTTCCGCCTACTTCATTAACAAGAGTTTCTATTGAATGAAGTGATTCCCCTGTGCTAATAACATCGTCTACGATAAGAACTCTTTTTCCCTTCATCATGTCAGCTTCATGCTGGCCTAGGCAAAGGTGCTGAATGTGATCTGTAGTAATGGAATTAACTTCTACAGTGATTACATTTTCCATGTAAAGTTTTTCACCTTTGCGGGCTACGATGTAGTCGTTAGTTCCTGCCTGTCTTGCCATTTCGTAAGCAAGTGGAATTCCCTTAGATTCAGCTGTAACGATTACGTCAAATTCCGGTGCTTTCTTTAGGAGCTCAGTTGCTGCGGCCTTTGTAATTTCAACATCGCTGAACATAATAAATGCTCCGATATATAGGTCGTCATTGATTTTGCATAGTGGAAGCTGGCGCTTCAGTCCAGCAATTGTCATTTCATAATTCATTGATTTTTCCTCCCAGTCATAACATTTTAGCTATAATTGCTTATTCCTGTGCTAGGACGGCGTCTTCTGTTGCCTGCATTGCTTCCAGAGTTTCGGCCTGAAGCTTTTCCAGTTCCCAACCTAGCATTTCAGCGCCCTGAGCAATTACCTGACGATCACAGCCGGCAGCAAATTTCTTGTCCTTGTACTTTTTCTTTAATGATTTCAGCTCCATGTCTTTGCAACTCTTGGACGGACGCATCAAAGCAGCCGCTCCCACAAGTCCAGTAAGTTCATCGGTTGCGAACAAAACTTTCTCCATCTCGCGTTCCGGTTTTACGTCACAGCATAAGCCATATCCATGAGAAACTATTGCATGAATCATATCCTCGTCGACTCCGGCCTCTCTTAGAAGTTCTGGAGCCTTGGTGCAGTGTTCCTCAGGCCACATTTCGAAATCAATATCATGTAGTAAGCCTACAGTAGCCCAAAAGTCTGCATCTTCGCCGTAGCCCAGTTTTTCTGCCATATATCTCATAACAGCTTCAACTGTAAGGCCGTGATGGATGTGAAAAGCCTCTTTGTTATATTTTTTCAATAACTCAAGTGCATTTTCTCTGCTAATCATTTTCAATCATCTCCTATATATACAATTATTTAAGGCGACGTGCATCGCCATGCCCGTCGCCGAAATGTTAAGTTTATTTGCCCAATTGTTTTTTGCTCTCTTATTTTTCTGCTTGCTTTGCCTGCAATCTTTCTTCCTTAGATGGAATCTGCGGAATGATAACTGCAATAAAGATTACGATGCATCCGACTATTTCGATAAAAGTTAGCTTTTCTCCAAGAAGGATGACACCAAACAGTACCGCAAATACAGACTCTAAGCTCATAATTAAAGTAGCAACCGTAGGTTCTGCATCTTTCTGTGCAAGTACCTGAAGAGTATATGCAACTCCTGATGACAGAATACCACAGTAAAGAATAGGGAGCCAGCAATCAATAATGTCTGAAAGCACAGGGTTTTCAAATATTGCCATCAAGATTAGGCAAATAATACCTGCAGTTATGAACTGAATGCATGACAATTTAATGCCATCGCACTTAGGAGAAAAGTGGTCTACTACCATAATGTGACATGCAAAGCAGAATGCACATAGTAATACGAATAAATCTCCTGTGTGTAAAGCGAATCCTTCATTTGATCCAGCCATAGTAAGCATGTAGAATCCAACGATACCCATAGCGACACAAGCCCAGATAATCGGTCTTACTTTCTTGCCTAAAATAATTCCTAGGATAGGAACGATTATGATATAAAGTGAAGTGATGAATCCGGCTTTTCCAGCGTCTGTGTCAAAGAACATACCAAACTGCTGAAGGCTGCTGGCAATACATAGCGCTACACCACAGCAGATACCACCGATTAGAGTAGTCTTATCAATGAACTTCTCTTCCCCACCTTCAGCAGGCATTTCATCGCCTATTCCCTTCTTGCTGAAAATAAAGATTACTGGTATAAGAACCAGGCCTCCGATGATCATACGGACTCCGTTATATGTGAACGGCTCCAGTACAGTTCCGGCCTTCTGGGCAACGAAAGCCGAGCCCCAAATTAGAGCTGTGATCAGTAACATAATGTTACTCTTCATTTTTTTCCCCATGTCTAATAAATCCTCTTTCAAAAAATAATGTCTTAGGTGCCAAACTTGAACGCTCAAACACCCACCATCATTATATTCAATTTTCACCTGCTTTACAAGCCGAAAAACTTTAATTCTTCACAAATTTGTGATATTATATCGATGTATGCGTGCGCAGATTTTTATTATAGTTGGGAGGAAGAAAATGGACAAGGAAAAAAGACTTTATAAGCTGATTGGGAGCATCCCTTCAGTCGATGAAAAAGCCATTAAAGAAGCAAGGGATAGGCAGGCTTATCTGGCGAAACCACCTGGAAGCCTGGGCGCTCTTGAGGATATATCTGTTAAAATTGCCGGTATTACAGGCAAGGCCGTTGGAAATGATGTAACCAAGCAGTGCATCGCTGTTATGTCCGCGGACAACGGCGTTGTTGCTGAAGGTGTAGCATCTGCTCCTCAATCCGTAACTCTTTCTCAGACTATTAACTTTACAAGAAGATACACAGGTGTAAGTTCTATGGCAAAATATTTCGGCATCGACCTGCTAGTTACTGATGTAGGCGTTGCAATGGAAATCCCACAGGAGCTTTACACTGACTCTATGCTTACAGAAGACAACAAAATTCCTGTTAGGATTGTAAATAGAAGAATCGCAAATGGTACAAAGAACCTGGCAAAAGAGCCCGCTATGACTAGAGAGCAGGCTGTTGAGGCTATGCTTATTGGCTTCGAGGCTGCCGACGCTGCGAAAAAATCGGGAGCTCAGCTCTTTGGTATTGGTGAAATGGGCATCGGTAACACTACTACAAGCTCCGCGCTTTTAAGTGCTTTAACTGGAGCAAAGGCTGAGGACCTTGTTGGGCGCGGCGGCGGGCTAAATGACGAGGGCCTAAATAAGAAGGTTCAGGTAGTAAGGGATGCGGTGAACATGTACTGCATGGGTGACCCAATTGATAAGCTTGCAAACGTTGGAGGTTTTGATATTTGCGCTATGGTAGGCGCCTTCCTCGGTGCTGCTGTTAACAGAATGCCTGTCGTAGTTGACGGATTCATTTCTATTGTTGCGGCTTGCTACGCCAAGGAGCTTAATCCGAAGGTTGTGGACTACATGTTTGCATCGCACAAATCTTTTGAAATTGGCTACCAGATCGCCATGGACAGACTTGGACTGAAGCCTATGTTTGACCTTTCCATGAGACTTGGAGAAGGCAGCGGCTGCCCAATCGCATTTAAGATAATCGAGACGGCTATCGCGTCTATGAACATAATGAAAACTCTCGATGAGGCGTCCATTGACGGCGACTATCTGGAGGAAATCAGAAGGGATAATTTGTTCTAATGAATGTTTTTATAAGTGGTGGTTGCAAGAACGGCAAGTCCATGTATGCCCAGGAAATTGCTCGTGATATGGCCCGCGAGCAAGGCGTTCCTCTGTATTACCTTGCGACGATGATTCCCGTTGACGATGAGGACCGGGCGCGAATTAAAAGGCATATTGGCGAGCGCGAAGGTTGGGGTTTTACAACAATCGAGCAGGGGCGCAACATTCTTGTGGCTTTGGATCAGGAGGATGTGGATCCTCGCGGGGTTTTTCTCCTAGACAGCGTTACGGCGTTACTTTCTAACGAAATGTTCCAGCCGAATTTTGTCACTGATTTTCAGGCTGGCCCAAGGGTGTCGGCGGAGCTAGTCCAGTTCTCAAAACTCACAGGGAACACAGTTTTTGTTTCTGACGGGATTTACTCCGACGCTCGGATTTTCGACGATTATACAGAAGGCTATCGCAAGGCTCTTGCCACTGCGGACAAGGCTCTTGCTAAGGTTTGTGACCAGGTAATCGAAGTGGCTTACGGCCACAGGCATTTCTATAAGTAGAGGTATAAAATATGAAGTATATTACTGCTTTTTTCATGGCATGGGGTAATTTCATTACGCTCCCTTGTCCGCTGAAAAAATGGGATAACAATTTAAAGAACCTGATGTTGGCGTTTTTGCCGGCTGTGGGGGCTGTTGTTGGAGTTCTGTGGATGGTGCTTTTTGTCGTTTTGCGCTCTCTGAACGCCCCGGTTTCTCTTGCATCTCTTGTTATGGTTTTCTATATTTTCGCTATTTGCGGTTTCATGCACATGGATGGATATATGGACTGTATGGATGCAATTTTATCTAGACGCCCTCTCGAGGACAGACAGAGAATTTTAAAGGACTCCAATGTTGGAGCTTTTGCTGTTGTAACCTTGGTATTTTTAGTTCTCGCCTGGTACGCGACAATGAACATAGCGCTGCCTGTCAGCGACCAAATAAGCTTTCTGCTTATTCCTGTAATAAGCAGAGGCATGGCTGGATCTTTTGTCCTATCTTATAAGCCTATTGGACACAGTCAGTATGTAGAGGATTATAAGCAGCCTAACAGAGGAAAATACCATGCTGTTGTTCTTGTTCAAATGGCTGTAATCGTTACTATTGCTGTAGTCTTTACATATATGTATTCTGCATCTGTCTTAGGTGCAGGAGTGAAAACTTGCCTCATTAATATGGCAATTCTCATAATTGTGCAGGCAATCGCATCTTTCATAGCTTGTGCCTACGCAAGAAAGCAGCTAGGAGGTATGAGTGGCGATATTGCTGGCTACACTATTTGTTTCAGTGAGCTGGCTGGCATTTTCACTCTGGCTCTTACTCAGTATTACACAGAAATGTTTGTTATGCCGATTTAAAAGTCGGCATAAATTTTGGTCGGCATAAATTTAAAGCAACATATATTCACGGAGGAATTCTTATGATATTAGTGTTTGGCGGAGCTTACCAGGGCAAGCTTGACTATGTTTTAGAAAAATATAACCTAAACAAGGATGATGTAGAGAGATGCAACGTTGGGAAGGCCTCTTTGGGTTTTGATAAAAAGGTAATTTACGGCCTGGATAAGTTTGTCTATGCCTGCGTTAAGGAAGGCGTAGAGGCTAAGGAAGTTTTAGTAGAAAATTTAGATAAGCTGCAGGATAAGATTATTATCTGCGATGATATTTCCCAGGGAATCGTGCCTCTGGACAAAGATGAGCGTGAGTGGCGTGAGGCTACGGGAAGGGCCATGGTTGCTTTGGGGAAAATGGCTGATGACGTTTACCGCGTGTTCTGCGGACTTGCGACGAAGATAAAATAGGAGAGTATATGGAATCGAAGATTTTTTTAATTAGACATGGAATAACGGAGGGGAACCTGAACAGCTGGTATTACGGCGCCTCAGATATTCCTCTAGCGCAGGAGGGTGTGGACAAGGTTACCCGCATGAAGGAGGCCGGCTGCTATCCTGAATTTGCTGAGGACGCTCAATATGTGACTACTGGTCTTACTAGAACTGAGCACACTCTTGAGCTAGTTGTTGGACCTCGTGAACACAAACAGATTACTGACTTACAGGAAATGAAGTTTGGGGAATATGAGTGCGTTGCCTTTGACGATGTTAAGGATGACCCTGTTTTTCTAGAGTGGGGATATGACAAAACCGGCGATGTAGCCCTTCCCGGTGCTGAAAGTCTTAACCAGTTTAAGGCCAGAGTACAAAGAGGTCTGGATGAGTTAATTGCAATTCACAGGTTGGGTGAGCTGGCCCACAGACACAATGGAAAGCCGACTCATACGGTTATGTTTTGTCATGGGGGCGTTATTTCCTGCATTATGGGGGATCTTTTCCCTGAAGATGCGGAGACTATTTGGGATATGATGCCAGATCCAGGTGAAGGCTTTATCCTAAATGTTGAGGGTGGCAAGCCTGTATCCTATGAGAAAATTGTAGACACTACTAAAGAAGCAAAGAAAGAAGACGATCTTTCTTTCGATGGCCTTCTTCCTGATTAATACTTATGATTATTTTACTGCCCACATTACCAATTCAACTTGGTATCCGGGCAGTAATTTTACTTCTAGGGCTTTTCTGCACGGAAACGGATTGTCTGGCATAAGCTCTCTATATATCTTGTTAAAATCTCCCCATTTATCCAGGTCTTCCATATAAACTTCAACATTGAAGACATTAGTAAGGTCGCAGCCCGCTTCTTTCAGAAAGGCTTCGCAGGCCAAAATCGTATTTCTTGCCTGGGTTTCTATATCCTCAGGAATCGTTCCGTCATAGTCATCACAACAAATGCCAGAGGTTACTACAATTTCCTTGCCTTCTATGGAAAGAACAGGTGCGAAGGGATAGCCCGTAGGCTCTGTTATATATTTTTCAGGTAATGTCTTTGTCATTTTCTCATTCTCCTCATCTTGCTGAATTTTCTACAGTATACCATAGAATCTCATGAGCAACACTAATTTTTTCTTTTATAGTATACGGATATTCCTATATTACAGTATTGACTGTGTGCTTGGATGCTAGTATTATTTAGGTAATATCAACGGAAGTTATACACCCTGAAAAGGAAAATACTGAAATGGAGTTTTTAACATGATTAGAACTGAATATCATATATTGCCAATTGCTATTTGGTCGTGTGTTGCCATTTATTTACTATACAGATATATCAAAAATTGCATAAAAAATAACAAGAAAAGAAAGTAATATATTATTTTCTAACAAAAAGGCGATACCCTTATCCATCCATTACGACAGTCAGGGCATCGCCTTTTATTGACACATTATTGATTTAAAAAGATTAATTATTATGTTCTTGCTTTACATATCTATTATCCATATTTATTTGCCGTTGATTTCTTCAACTGCGTGTGTAAGCATTTCAATAGCTGCAGGAATTGCATCTTCGTCAAGGTCAAACTCTGCATTGTGAAGAGTCTGAGTTGTATCAGTGCCGATTCCGATGTATGTTGCGATTCCGCCATGTTCCTGAACCTTGTTCATCATTACTGATGCGTCATCGCTTCCGCCTACATTGCCCTCAAAGTAAATCTTTGAGAACCAAGGAGTCTTTTCTGCTGCGCGCTGTACGATTTCCATAATAGCATCGTCGCTTTCACCTGCAGGAGTTTCTCCCAGGTCAACTACTGTATATGTTAAGTCATATGCTCTTGAAGCGCCTTCGATAATGTCAAATACACGCTTTCTTGCATAGTCTGTAACCTCTCTGTTTACGCCTCTGTACTCAACATTCATATCTGCCTTACCTGCAATAGTGTTAATTGCAGTTCCTGCGTTTAAGATACCAACGTTTACGCGGAACATTCCGGCTTCGTGTGGTGCAATGGCATGAATGTTAAGAGCCGCTGTACATGCGGCAAGTAATGCATTTTTACCTTCCTGAGAAGCTCCGCAAGGGTGTGCTTCCTTTCCGTGGAAAGTGAAATCCAGTTCATCATAAGCTAAGAAGTCTTTGCATCCACAACAAATTGTGTTTGATGGAAGTGGATGTCCTTCAGCTGTAAGCGCCATATGAACTGAAAGGAAGTATTCAACATCGTCAAGATGTCCGTGGTCCACAATTGACTGTGCTCCATGATAGCTTTCCTCAGCCGGCTGGAAAATTACCTTGAACCTACCCTTTAACTGATCCTTCATCTCTAGAAGTTTTGATGCAACGCCTAGACCGATGGCAGTGTGCGCATCGTGACCGCAAGCGTGTACACAACCGTCATTGCATGAGATGTATCCCTCGTCGAAAGGTCTGAATCCTTCCTTCTGAGGTTCGTCGTATGGTAAGCAGTCTATATCAAAACGGAAAGCGGTCACAGGTCCTTCTACTCCTGTGTCTAGTTCCACGATTACACCTGGATAACCCTTTGTACGCTCTACGTACTCTGGTTTCGCACCCTGTGCAATTGCTCTTTCCATTTCAGCTTTCTTTTCTTCATCACTAAGCATTTCGAAGCCGATAGATTCTTCTCTAACAACATCGGGACCCATAATTGCCTTGTATCCCATGTCTTCTAGAATTTCTGCAATTCTTGCGCTTGTTCTGATTTCTCTCCATGCTAATTCTGCATAGTGATGAAATTCTCTACGATATTCTATAAATTTGTTCAATTTCACTGCCTCCTAGATGCTTTTTTTATGCTTCTGCTGCAGTTTCAGTGTTTTCTCTTGAACCTGGCTGGATGTTTAATTTTTTTCTGTATCTATCCCAGATAACAAGTGTTACAATACCGATTGCAAAGCAGATGCCGATTCCTGTGAACATATAATCATATCCCTTGTCTCCGAATACGTCAAGTACTTTACCGAATAAATATGGAACTGCTACTTCTGGGAAGAATCCGATTGTTGAGATAACGCCTACTGCTGTACCTGCAACGCTTAGTGGAATTCCGCCTTCGTCCATCATTGACCATACTAAGCTGTATCCACCGTACATACCAACGTAAATAATGATACAAAGTGCGATGAATAATGTTGAACTCATGCTGTGCATGAATACCATCATGAATGTAGGAATCATCATCATTGTGAATGTTACGTATAATACTCTTGATCTTCCGAATTTATCAGCAAGGGCACCGCCACCAAAGGATGCTACCGGACGTACGTACTGAGCTGCGATTGTAATGATCGCTGCAGCTGCTCCAGCCATTCCGAATGCTGATGTTGAGTATGGTGTGAAATAATAGAACGCGATGTTCATTGTATATGTACAGCAAAGGATGATTGATAAGAACCAAACTGCTGGCATTTTTAATACTTTAAGAACTCCTTCAACTGTAATCTTTTCTTTCTTTTCTTCAACTACAGCTACCTTTTCCTTCTCGCTTCCCTTTAGTAGGAAGAATACTAAGATACCTAATACGATTGCGATTACTGAGTAGTAGATGATTACTCCGTTTAGTCCGCCTACGTCTCCTGCTTTCTTGCTGAAGTATGCGAAGATTGATACGATACATACGCCGTCAATTGCATACACGATTCCTCTTCCTCCGTCGAAGAATCCGAATGCCTTACTTTGTTCGTTTTCGTTTGAGATTTCACGTAAGCTCTTTACTACTGCTGGCCAGAATGCAAATAGTGAAGTGAATCCCCATAATGCATAGATAGCAAGTAATACATAGTAGCCAGGGTTTAACATGTGGATGAATCCACCGATACCTGTTAAGATAAGTGATACTGTCATTAACTTTCTAGTTGATACCATGTCGGCTACAACTCCGCCGAACAGGTAGGAAATCATACCGAATAATCCGAAGATCGATCCGAATGTACCCATCTGAGCGTTTGTCAGATGATATGTAGTTAGGTATGCGTCATAGAAATATGATCTGAAGTACGGTAGACCGTAAATCATTGCACCTGCTACTGTGATAACTACTAGATGGAAAATGTGCTTCTTTAATTTAGAAGTTTGTTGTTCTGCACCCATTTTTTCGTTCTCCTTTTCAATTACATTTTCTTTTTTCGTTCATAAATGATTGCGTTATAAAATCTACCTACATCATAGTTATTTTTCAGCAACATTAAAGTACCATCAAAAATTAAAAAGGACTATCTTTAGTCCATTGGAACTTTGTCGATAGTCCATTTTTTGTGTTTATTTTGTGAAAATTCATGGTGATGAATGCATATACCATTCAACTATTCGTTCATCTCATCAAGAACCTGTCCAATAACCTTAATGCCCTTAATAATATCCTCGTCGCTAACCTTGGAGAAAGATAGTCTGATATGTCCATAGTCATTTTTATTCAGGTAAAAAACCCTTCCAGGGTAAACAATTACATCTTGCTCGGCTAGCCTCTTGCATAGAGCCTTCTCGCTTATACCCTTTTTCAGGCGACACCAGACAGTAAGACCTCCATTTGGCTTATTGAAGCACAGGCCCTTTTCCCTTAGTTTATCAAGCTCTGAGCACATAAGGTCTCTTTTATATTTGTAATGCTCCTTTAGGACAGCTGTTCGCTCCCTCATCTGGCCGCTTTCCATATATTCATCGAGGAAATATTCCCCTATGTTTCCAACAATAGTCTCGTCCAGGTTCAGGGCACGCCCCATCATTTCAACTAAATCTGTTGGCCCTACTAAATATCCGGTTTTTACGGCATAAGGAAAAAGTAAGGTAAAACTGTTGATATAAACAACTAAATGATTGATATCTAGCAAATACAGCGATGGTATATATCTCTCGTCATACTTGAAATCGTAAGGATAATCATCTTCAATAATTGGAACGTTGTAGGTGTTTGCAAGCTGAAGAATTTTCTTGCGCTTCTCCAAAGACGTTGTAATTCCAGTAGGATTGTGGTAATTAGGCATGGTGTATATAAACTTTGGCTTGAACTTTCTTATGGATGCCTCCAGGGTCTCCATATCCATCCCGTCTTTTTCCATTGGAACTGGAATTACCTCAATTCCGTAGTTGCACATAATGCTCATAATATCAGGTACAACAGGCTCCTCAACGATAACCCTGTCCCCCGTTCTCAGGTACAGCAGGGTCAAATAGCTAATGGCCTGGTTTGTCTCCGCCACAATTTGAATGTTTTTTGGTTCAACCTCCATATTGCGCTCTTCCAGGAAATCGCAAATATTTTTCTTTAGCCTTTCTGTTTCAGCGCCCAGAGTCTGGGTGTCACCATCATCTTCACCTCTGAAAATTCTTTCGACCACATGCTTCATGCCGCTGACGGGAAAAACTGAGTTATCCATTATCATTCCGCCAAAGTTAATAGCCTCTTTATTGGCAAAATTCTGATAATAAATCTCGTTGAAATCCCTAGCTTCCTTGCTATATTCATACTTCATCCCCTTTTCAAGAGGGAAAAACCTTCTTGAAAAGTCCTAGTTCACTGACTCGCCTACAAAATATCCCTTAGGTTTAACCGACGAAGCCGTTACAATTCCACTGCTCACCAGTTCCCCGTATGCCCTGACTACAGTATTTCTGTGTACTCCTAACTCCTCAGCCAGCTTTCTTTCAGAGGGCAGCTTGGTTCCACGAGGCAGCTGTCCATTTTCAACCATCTGTTCAATTTCAATGGCAATCTGCTCATATACGGGAATTGCACTTTCCCTATTTAAACTTATCTTCATAATTCCTACTCCATATCAAATGCAGGTAGTCCAAAAATTCTCAATTATGCAAACTTTCTAGTCCAAAACACAGTTTTTTGGTACAGCACTTTTTTAACAATTATTTAACAATCTTTCGGCAAACTCTCGTAAATCCTATTTTTTATAGTTTGCAATTGCCTCTGCAATTTCGCTCAAGTACTCCCAACGCCCCATTTTCTCCGTAAGTTCTTCCTCTTTGGCGTCCTTTTCCTTTTGAAGTTCGTTGAGTTTCCCATAGTCGCTGCCGCACTTGCCCATTTCCTTGTCGATTTCAGCAAGTCTCTCCTCCAGCTCGGCGATTTCGTCGTCGATGGTCTCGTACTCCTTCTGCTCCTTATATGTAAACTTCGGCTTCGCCGCCACCTGTCTGTTAGGGTCTCGGCTATTCCCTAGGTTATCCAAACCTCTAGCCTCAGCCTCAGCTTTTTTCTTTTCCTTAGCCTCCTGCTTGGCGATTTCAACCTCTTCATCCTTCTTTGCCTTGTAATCGCTATAGCTTCCGTTATAGTTTCCTATACGTCCGCCTTCCTCAAAGGCAAAGGTTCTTCTAGTAGTCCTGTCCAGAAAATACCTGTCATGGGATACCACAATTAAGGCCCCCTCGAAGTCATCTAGATAGTCCTCTAGAATTGTCAATGTGTTAATATCCAGGTCATTAGTAGGCTCGTCTAGAATCAAAACATTAGGAGCCTTCATCAAAACGCTAAGTAAATATAGCCTTCTCTTTTCTCCACCAGATAAGTGCTTAACAAGCACTGAATGCATGTGAGGTGGGAAAAGAAAACGTTCAAGCATCTGAGAAGCGGAAATATAGCCGTCGGTGGTTTTGATATTGGTTGCAATATCCGAGACGAACTTGATTAACCGCGCATCCTCGTCAAGCCCCTCATTGTGCTGAGAGAAGTAGCCGATCTTCACCGTCTCGCCACGTTCGATCCAGCCTTCGTCTGCCTCGATATTTCCCATAATCATGTTAAGCAAAGTGGTTTTGCCGCAGCCGTTAGGGCCTACAATCCCGACTCTGTCATTACGAAGAAGCACATATTCGAAGTCCTTAATCAGCTGCCTTTCCCCATAGGACTTAGAAATGTTGTTGATTTCAATAATCTTGCGGCCCAGACGACTGGATACAGACGTCATCTCTATGGTAGAATCATCTATTTCCAGCTTGCTGTCCTCCAAGTCGTGGAAGCGCTGAATTCTGCCTTTGGCCTTTGTAGTACGGGCCTGAGCGCCTCGCCTAATCCATGCCAATTCCTTCTTATATATTGAAAACCTTTTGCGCTCCGATGCCAGCTCCATTTCCTTTCTGGAGGCTTTGGTCGTAAGGTAATAATCGTAATTTCCCTCATAGGAGTAAAGAATGCCGTTGTCAATTTCCACGATGACATTGCAGATTCTGTCCAGGAAGTATCTGTCGTGGGTAATCATAAAGACAGCACCCTTATATCGAGTCAGATAGTCTTCCAGGAAAATTATAATCTCGCTGTCCATGTGGTTAGTAGGCTCGTCGAGAATCAAAAGATTGCTTTCGCATGCTAGCACTGCTGCAATTGCTACTTTCTTACGCTGTCCACCTGACAAGGTTTTCATCTTGGCACTGAAATCGAAAAGGCCCAGCTTAGTAAGCATGCTCTGGCACTCATATTCCTCGCAAGGAAGGTGCTGCATTTTGGCATATTCCATGGCTTGCTCCATTATTGTCATCTCACCATCAAAAGGTGGATTCTGCGGCAGGTATGCCCTCATCAGCTGATTGGAAGTGGTTATAGTGCCTCCTTCTTCCTCTACAACACCTGCAATGATTTTCAGCAAGGTAGATTTTCCACTGCCGTTAACGCCGATTAGTCCTATTTTATCTCCTGAATTAATTGTAATATTTATATCATCTAAAAGTCTTTTTTCTGTATAACTTTTTTTAATATGTTCCGCTGATAGTAGAATCATTCTCTAAAATATCCTCCTGGTTTAATAGTAAACGCTCTTAATATTCTACCATATCTCTTATATTCCTTGCCATCTTTACTTTCATAAAATATAATAGAATGTAGAGAAATCACTGAAATCACAAAGATAAAGACTATTGGAGGAATTTACAAAATGCCTAATTACGATTTTACAAAACTGCAAAACGGCAGTGATATAAGAGGTGTTGCTCTTGAAGGCGTGGAAGGCCAGACAGTCAACCTTACTGAAACAGCTGTAGAAAGACTTTCTCTTGGCTTCCTTTACTGGCTAAGCAATATGACCGACAAGAAGCCTTCTGACCTGACAATTGCTATTGGCCACGACCCCAGACTTTCCGGCGAAGCAATCGCCGAAGCCTTTACGAAAGCCGTTTCAACAAAAGGCGCTCAAATTCTTGATGCAGGCCTGGCCTCAACTCCAGCTATGTTCATGTCAACAGTATTCCCAGAATACGACTGCGACGGCGCTGTTATGATTACAGCCAGCCACCTTCCATGGAACAGAAACGGCCTAAAATTCTTCAGCAAGAACGGCGGTCTGGAAAAAGGCGATATTACAGATATCATCACCTTTGCTGAATCAAATTCAATTCTGAATTCCATGGTTCCAAGCGCACCTAAGGAAGTAAAGTCAATTCCACTTCTAGACACATATTCTGCACATCTTCGCAAACTGATTATTGATGGCGTAGGTGAAGGCGAAAAGCCACTGGAAGGCATGAAAATTACAGTAGATGCAGGAAATGGTGCAGGTGGATTCTACGCGACAAAGGTTCTAGAACCATTAGGTGCAGATGTTTCTACAAGCCAGTTCCTAAAGCCGGACGGAAGCTTCCCTAACCACGCTCCAAATCCGGAAGACAAGGCGGCTATGAAGTCAATCTGTGATAAGGTAAAAGCGTCAAATGTAGATCTAGGCCTTATCTTCGATACAGACGTTGACCGTTCATCAGCCGTTGACGAAAACGGTAACGAAATCAATAGAAATGCCATCGTTGCAATGGCTGCTGCTCTTATCGCCATAGAACATCCGGGAACAACAGTTGTTACAGACAGCATTACAAGCAATCAGCTGACAGTATTCCTAGAAGAATGTCTAGGCCTGAAGCATCTTCGCTTCAAGCGTGGCTACAGAAACGTTATTAACAAGTCCATCCAGCTTAACGACTCCGGCGTTGACAGCCAGCTAGCCATCGAAACCTCCGGCCACGGCGCTTTCAAGGAAAACTACTTCCTAGACGATGGAGCATACCTGGCAACAAAAATCGTTATCAAAACAGCCAAGCTTAAGAAGTCCGCAACTCCAATTTCTGCAATTTTAAGCTCACTTCAGCACCCTGTAGAAGCTGAAGAAATCAGATTCCCAATTACAGCCGAAGATTTCGGACCATGTGGAGACAAAATCCTAGCAGAACTGGAAAATCTCTTCGGATCCGGTCAAATCAAGGGCGCAAATCTCGTATCGCCTAATTACGAAGGGATAAGAGTTGACTTCAATTTACCTGAATTTACAGGTTGGTTCTTACTTCGTAAGTCACTTCACGATCCAATTATGCCGCTGAACATCGAAAGTGATACTGAAGGTGGTTGCATGGAAATTCGCAAGGTGCTTAAACCACTTCTTGCAGGATACACTGAATTAAATACTGAGGCACTTTAGTATATGCAGCCTGGCCGCGGGCTATATATTAAAGGAATTTAATTTCTCAAAAACAATTAATGTTTTCAGAAGCAGCAAATGCTCGATGACCGGCTAATTACGCCAGCACCGAGCATTTATTTTTCCCTATAAGTTTTACCTTATCTGTAAATTCCGTATTTAATCTTTATTCTTTCTAGCTTTTCAATCATAGGATTTCCAATTACGAATATGCTTACTGCAGCTGTAATTCCGTGATACAAGTCATAAGGCAAACCAGAAATGTACAGCATTCTCAAAGTATTAAAGCTAATATCACTTCCCGGAAGACCGCTCGACGTAAACATTGCCGCAATATTCATAATTCCCCCATAAATAATAACCGTAGTAAACAAGGTAAAAACAGTCAGACTTATGCTATCCACAGGCATTCTCTTTCTCTGAAGCAAGGCTCCAACTAAGAGTCCTAAGGCTCCAAAGGCATAAACTCTCCATCCCCAGAAAGTTGTATCTTTTCCCGGAACAAAGATATATGTGATATAGGCGACAACAATTCCAAAGAAGACGCACATAACAGGTCCCATTACCACTCGGAAAACTCTGGATTTCCTTTCTTCAAGAGCTGCTCCCGAGAATTCGCCTTCCCCATTGATTTCCTCGTATCTGTTTTTAACGGTAACCTTGTTGAAAGTCAAGCCAGCCAGGAATCCCAGCAGCCCCCAACAAAACATTTGCCACGGCGACCAAGGTCCCTGCCCCATATAGAAATTGCAAACAAAACGTCCTAACGCGCCTACCATAAAGCCAGCCTCAGGCCCAAGGGCAACGCCAGAAATAATAATCATGGCAGTACCGATCTGGATTGGCACTGTTACATGGAAGAAAAGCTGAGCGGCCACAGTAATAGCCGTCATCATAGCTATAATAACCACTTCCCTAGCCTTAGGCTTTCTCTTCTCGTAAATCATGAAAAAAGGAACCATAGTGTAAATAACTATAAGTAAGCTGGTAATCATATACCTAGCGCCATCTAGCACAAGTGTACTGAATAAAATTGTAGCCGGCATCAGAATAAAGATAAACAGCGCCGCCACAAGAGTTCTCTTTTTTGCAGCTTTCTGCCCTATTTCATCCAGGTTTCTTCTATCCACTGAGCAACCTCCTCCCATGTGATTCCTTCAGGGAACCATCTTCTTACGATGCGGTTAGCTGATGTTGTATAGAAGCTGTTTCCTGCAAAGAATTCCTTCGGCGTCCCTTCAGAAACTACATCTCCATCAAAGAACATTGCACATCTATCTGCATATTCCGCACAGAACTCAATGTCATGAGAAACCATAAATATGGTAACTCCTGATGCAACGAGCTTATGAAGCACTCCTGCCAAAGTAATCTTAAAGAATGGATCCAGGCCCTTAGTCGGTTCGTCAAGAAGCAGAATTTCTGGATTTAAAAGAAGGATTTTTCCCATAGCCAGTCTCTGCTGTTCGCCACCCGACAAGTCATAAGGGTGAGATTTTCTCAAATGCTCAATTTCCATAAGTGCTAACATCTTCTCAATTTTATCAATTTTCTCTTCGTCTGAAATCTTCTCATAGTACAAAGCTTCCAGAAGCTCTTCCTCCACGGTGATCTCAGTGAACAGAGCCTGTGGGTTTTGGGGTAACATAGAAACCTTGCTCTGGTCAACCTTCACGCTACCCCTCTGCGGTTTGATAATGCCGTTAATAGCCTTCAGGGTAGTGGACTTACCGGCGCCGTTTCCGCCTAGCAAGCAGAAAAGTTCACCCTTTCTCACCGAAAGATTCAACCCTCTAAGTACATCCCCCGAGTCCTTGCTATATTTGAACCATAAGTCTTTTACCTTAATTACTTCCTCGCAGGCGCTCTTGTCACCGTCTTCTTTTCTATCAAAACCTCCAGCCCAAGCAGCTTCTTCTTTATCATTTAAGAAGCTTTCCAGCCACAGTCTGCCCTCTCTAATAGTCAGCGGAGAAACTTCCTTATCATTTCTCTTGTACACAGGAACTCCTGCACCCCTGCACTGAGAATAAATCTTCATAATAGACGGCATACCGTAGAACATTGGATGCCTGTCATTTTCACCCTCTCCTGCCAGAACATTTCCAATATTCCATGGCTCATCAAAGTCAACAATTTTTCCCTTATCAATTACCATAACCTTGTCCGCCATAGTAAACAATTCTTCTAATCTGTGCTCAGAAATAATAATTGTAGTTCCCAGTTCTCTGTTAATTCTGTAGATTGTCTTCAGAAATTCAGACGCTGCAATAGGGTCAAGCTGTGAAGTCGGCTCATCTAATATCAAGACCTTCGGCTGCATAACCATAATTGAAGCCAGGTTCAAAAGCTGCTTCTGTCCTCCAGACAGCTCACTTACATTCTTTCTAAACCAGGTTTGAATATCAAAGAAGCTGGCCATTTCTGCAACTCTTCTCTTAATAGTTTTATTATCTAGTCCCAGACTTTCCAGTCCGAAGGCTAGCTCGTGCCATACCTTGTCAGTTACAATCTGGTTGTCTGGGTTTTGTTGTACGAAGCCGATTTCAGAGGCATTAAGTCTATCGTCTAAATCCGCAATAGCCTTGCCATTATAAAGCACTTCTCCCTCAAGCCTGCCGTAAGGCATTAGATTTTTCTTCAAATGGCGCAATAAAGTACTCTTACCACAGCCGGATTTACCGCAAACTACTATGAACTCTGACTGCTCAACTGAAAAGGTAACATCCTCAAGTGCAGGCTTCACAGCCGTTGGATATGTAAAATTTAAATCTTTAACTCGTATTGTTGCCATTTAAGTTCTCCTATTATATCTATCATTAGTGGAATCATCAGAAGTGCAGTGTATGCTATGAAAGTCACTACAGTCATTAGATCCCAATTTGTAAGTACCACTACCGGATAGTAGTAAATTGAAGTTTTTCCAAGGGCACATCCTATAGCAGCGATGCCTCCACATAGGCCCATTGCTGCTAGCAACATTTTGTCTGTTTGTGTAAGCTTGAATAGGTGGAAGCTAGTTCTTCCCGGAAGTCCGTAGCCTCTCGCTTCCATGGAGTCCGAAGTTTCAATAGCCGCTTCTAGAGACCAGGAAATCAGAATAGAAACCTCTTTTGCTGTCTGACGAAGTTTTGATAAGTAGCTGCCTTTCTGATGGCGTCCCATGCACCTTTGCCCCATGGAGATTTCCTTATATCTGCTCTTTAGAAGTGGTATGAACCTGAAAATCATTGACAAAGTCAACCCCAGCACCGGCGCTATTTTACCAAAGAAATATATCAGTTTGTCAGAAGACATAATCACATTGAAACAGCTGAACCACACGATTACCGAAGACAACAGAACCGCTGCTGCCAGCCCATATAGTAAAGCCTCCAGAGTTATCCTTCCATAGTTCAAATAGAAGAGCACTGTAGCTCCGTTATGAGTAAAGAAAGTATTTATTACCGTCATTATTATCAAAACAGGCACAGTGAATATTATATTTGTCTTAATCGCTTTCTTCCCGTTTAGCAGTATGGAATATGTCCACGAAAAAACAAGGGTCTCAGCAAGAAATGCCGGGCCCGTGGAAAACATGGTTATTCCGATTGTGAAAACAAAGTACATTAGATTAACTGCCGGGTGGCAGCACGCAAAGGTGCTGCCCTCTCCCAGGCCATTCTTAAACATTTTCATTATATCTTTAAATCTTCCCTATAGTTTTACCTTTTTAACCTCGCTATATGTTCCATATACTTTTACGCCGTTTACAGTCTTATATGCGCGAACTTTAACGAAGTAAGTTTTGTTCTTCTTCAGGCCGTTAACCTTTCCAGACACTGTATTTCTATTCTTTACAGTAGCCTTCTTAACGTCTTTGTTGAAGTTGGCGTTTGTTGATGTTGTAATCTGGTAGCCATCGCAAGCAGTTTTTGCTACAGCCTTCTTCCAAGTTGCCTTTAGAGTAGTCTTATTAACCTTTGCAACTTTGGAAATTGTTGTTCCCTCAGGAACTCTGCTCTTATATTCTGCTAGTGCATAGTATGCCTGCTCTGTTGCCATCTGGTTTACTACTGGCTTATAACCTGTTGTTGCCGTATTTACATGTCTGAATCCGCCACTCTTCTCATCATAGAATGTCATAATTGCGTCAACAGCAGACTTTCCATTTTTTACGAATCTCTTATCAGCATTAGGATTGATTCCGCAGGCTGTTAGTCCGCAGATAACTTGCGCGCTACTTTCAGAAGTAGTTGCGCCCATTGTAGAAAAGCCACCTTTGCTATCCTGAATCTTGGATAATGCAGCAACGCCCTTGTCTATTGCTTTCTTAACCTTCGTCTGGTTTCTATAAGGTGCAAGAGCAGATAAAGTCATGCCTGTAATGTCAGGATCAGCTTTTAACCTAGACTTGTTTTTCTCAAAATCTGCTTCTTTAGGATCGCTTACATATAGATTCCATCCACCATCTTTTAACTGTGCATTAAGAATATGGTTGATCAGTTTCTGTTTGGTGGTTGGGTTCTTTACGCTGGCATCCTTTGGAATAGTATAATTCCCTGAATCAAGTGCGCGAAGTGCCCAGATTGGTCCATTTAATCCCTGCCATATTACCTTGTCAAAATCAGCAAGTTTGGCTACCATGTCGTATCCAGCAATATTTGTAGGATCAAGGCCAATTGCGGAATATGCCACTATAACACGTGAATACTCAGTATACTTTCTATCGTGAAGAATCCCCGGAGTTCCGCGGAATCCTTCCTTTACTGCGTCTTCAACGGATTTCTGGTATGAGCTAATGTATTCTTTGGACATGGGGTATCCTGATATTCCAAATCCATACATTACCCACTCTCCGCCTATACTGCCGAATTTCGGTTCTTTTATAGTCTTATAAATAAAGTTACCACATTTCTCGAAGTTTTGATTAATCTCTTTCTGTGTCGCTGCTGAAACGCTTGCTGCTCCACCAAATACTGATGAAGCTACCACTGCTACAGCTAGCAATGCTGATAATAATTTCTTTTTCATTGTTGCTCTCCTCTTTGTTAGTTCGTTTCTATAGTGTTGAACCCATTGAGTTGTCCCCTACATCCTTACCTAAATCGCAAGTATATACCCATTTAATAACGTCTCCATCCTTCAAATAGTATGAGGAACATCCGTAATTAGGGAACCATCCATTTACCTTATACATCCAACCCGATAATTTTCCGCCGTCGAATTCGTAAAGATAATTAATTCCTTCGATATAATATGACTCGAATACCGGTGTATAACTGAATTCAAGCTGAATATCGTTGTTTCTGCAAAGAGCATTTAGCGCATCAAATACCGTGTTTTCTGTCGTTCCCTTATAAGTTGAAGTCTTCAAAATAACTCCATCCTTGGGAATGTAATCTTTAATTGCTGGGTTTTCCAGCTTGCTCATATCCGATGAAAGCGTATCGCATCTGATTTCTAATGTTACTGTTACAGGCTTCGGTTTGCTAGGCTTAAGGGCCGCATTTCCTCCGTTGGAAGCAGTGAAATCATCCTTATTGTCCACAGCAACGTCGGACGGCTTAATGTTTTCTTTTTCCTTATCTGTCAACTTGGAAAGATCCTTCTTAGGCTTGCTTGTTGAATTAGATTTGTTGGACTTGTTGCTGTTCTTATCTTTAGCTTCCTCAGACTTCTTGCTGTCCTTCTTTTCCTTCTTGTCCTTGGTGTCTTTCTTGTCCTTTGCTTCAGCGGCATCCTTATCACTACCATCCGCAACAAGAGTAGTCTGACCATCCGGCAGCTTAGCATCTTTCTTTTCTATGTTCAATCCAACCACAGCCGAAATAATCACAAAAGCTGCCAGAGCCAGAAGCGCATATTTCTTCCTACGCTTGTTCTTTAAGCTGGTAGCCAGTTCATTCTTTCTATCATCGCTCATAAACTATCGCTCTCCTCTCACATTTCCTATGGTTTTCGCATAAAAAAACTGCAAGCGATGTCTCGCCGCAGCCCGTTTTTGCTGGTATCCAAATATTTTACACTTTTTGCTCGTGCTCCTTAGACACGTCAAAACCAACAGCTACGCATGTCTCCTGACTAAAATATCATCATCTTGCTCGCCTTCCCACCGGATTTTTCTTTTGCATTCACCCAGCAGTGGCTACCCGAACAAAACTCCATCATTACAGTGGCGGGACCGTGCAGGACTCTAACCTGCTTCCATCTTAGCTCTGCAGAAGTGCAATCTTGCTGCAGAGAACATAGCTGTTCGTGCTTATTTAATTACTATCCATTTGATTATATCATACGGACCTTTTCATTTCAAGAGGCGAGAATATGATAATCCTCGCCTCCTTAGAAATATCTCTATGTAAGTTTTGATCAATGAAAAGCCTATTTGATGTATGCTCTGTCAACGTATGGACTTGTTGCAACCTTAAGCATGCCGCCGTATCCAAGCTCGAATTCAATAACATCTCCAACCTGGTAGTCTCTGTCGCAGTGAGTAACGTCCAAAATGATGTGGTCAGAGCTTCCTCCCATAATGTCAATCTGGCTGTCAACTGGTGTCATGCTGCCAAGATCAGTATCCTGCTTACCAACGCCGATAATGGCTCTCTTCATAATGCCTCTGTCCTCATAGTAAGGTTTTTCACCAAAGGCATCTACTCCTACTTCGCCGATTGGAAGAGAAGGTTTTTCCTTAAGCTCGATGATCTGAGCCTGAAGAATAAGCGCGTCGCTGACAGTGCCTGGAAGTTTTGTTTCATAAGCTGTGTCGTTTCCAAGAAGGAAGGACTCGCCAAGTCTTAGATTGTTGATTCCTTCAGGCATTTCGCCCTTATCAATTAGATAGATGGAGCTGGAGTTTCCGCCGGAAATCATTTCTAGCTTGATTCCGAATTTTTCTTCGATCTTTCTGCCGATTTCAACTAGCTGTGACAGGTTTTCGTTCTTTGGAATGATTGCACCGTAGCAAGTCAGGTTAACGCCGATTCCGTAAAGGTTGATGTTTTCCATTGATAAAATTTCTTCAACTGCTTCGAAAATCATTTCTTCGTTCTGGAAGAAGATTCCTTCTCTTAGGTCTCCAAGGTCAATCATTAGAAGGATATCGTGAACCTTCTTGGCTTTTGCAGCTTCCTTATTCAGAAGTCTGATTGTTGAAATTTCTGAGTTAAATGAAAGGTCAACATACTTAACAACATCTGCAACTTCGCTATGCATTGGAATTCTAAGAAGAACTGTCTTCTTGCCGTGATTTCTTACAAGCTTTGCGTAGCTTGCAATATTCTTAACTCTTGAGTCAGCAACGAAATCAACAGCCTCGCTTCTCGCGATCATCTTCACAACTTCCTTGTCAGCACAAACTCCCTTTGTTACAACCATTAGTGAACAATTTCCGTGGTCCTTAGTAATTGTTGCACATGCGTCAAGGTTTCCCTGCAACTTCTTTAAGTCGATTACTAGTCTTGGATACATTTTCATTCTCCTTTTTAAATTTACAATTTACTATTTCACTCTGTTCGGGCAATTTCTTCTAGTGCAGTGTTTGCAGTCGTGAGTGCAGTCGCCCATATCCTGTCCCTTAGCTTCCCATTTGCCCTGGACACCGCCACCTGCTCTCAGCTCCGCCTTATCATCAAAACCCACTTCCGGCTTCTTGCCCAATTCATGTGCTCCGCCAATAGGTTCTTCTTCCTTAAATGCGCTCATATCGTAGCCCATTGCTTCGCATTCTTCAATGTGCTTCTTGTATTCCGCATCTCTCTCCTCAGCTTCTCTTGTAACTCTATCAACTTCCTCCATATACTTGGCAGTTGAAACAATTGCCTCGTCATTTTTCTTTTCAGGGAACTTCATTCCTAAACTCTTTTCAAGAAGTCTGATAGCTCCCTCTCTGTGAGTCTTTGACAAAACTCCCAAAGATGCCATAATATAATCGTTATCAACAAGAATCTTAGCATGATCAGTTGGGAACAACATCATGCCTGTCTCATTATGCTTTGCGATCTCCTCCATAATTTCAACTCTATGAGGTAGTCTCGTCAAAGCTCCACCTGTTCCAACAATATATTTAACCTGTGTCAGGTCCTTGCCTTCAGCAACGGTGCTTCTTCCAGATGGTCCGTAGATATATCTGATAATTCCTGCATGTCTTTCGACTGCCTTAAGAACAGCTTCCTTAGTAAGTCTTTCAACGAGCTTAATTTCGTCCTCAGTCTTAGGAATTGCGACATAGCTTTCAAGAGTTTTATCTAAATCGATACCCATCTGCTCGCATTCTTTTCTCAGCTTTGGCTCACCGATTGATTCAATTACCTTCATTCTATTGACGTATACGCCTAGGTCTCCCTCTACGGTTCTCTTAGCCTTAGGTTCAGGCGAAATCATAATTCTAGCAATTTTGTCAGACTCTGTAGCCACAGAGTGAAGGTCCGTAGTTGCTCCACCAACGTCAAGAACGATTAAATCTCCCAGACAGTCATAAAGAAGCTTGGTACATTCCATAACCGCACCCGGTGTAGGAATAATTGGTCCATTAACCATGTCTCTTACATGTTCCATTCCCGGTGCATGAATAATGTGGTCCTCAAAGGCATCCTGAATAACCTTTCTGCAAGGTTCAACATTTAGATCGTCAATCTTAGGATATACATTTTCTACATTATATAGCTTCTGTCCGCTTTCTTCATCGAAGATGAGTCTCATTTCTTCCTGATTCTCGATATTTCCTGCATAAATTACAGGAGTCTTCAAGCCCATGGAGCGAATAAGCTCTGCGTTATCTAAAGCTGTATCTCTTTCACCATAATCTACTCCACCTGCAATTAAGATAAGATTAGGGTTAATTTCTTTAATCTTTGCTACGTCAGTTCTTCTAAGTCTTCCTGCAGTAATGTAGTGAATAATTCCACCTGCGCCAAGAGCTGCTTCCTTTGCTGCCTTTGCTGTCATATCGTATACTAGACCGTGAACCGTCATCTTAAGTCCGCCTGCTGCTGATGAAGTTGCAAGCATTTCGTCATATTCCAGACTATCTATTCCCATTTTTTGGCAAAGATCATCTACTGCGCCCTGCAATCCAATTCTTACATCGCCATCCATAACAGATGTTGGTGCTTGACCCTGAGCCCAGAATACAGGATTCTCTGTATCTAGATCCTTAAAAGCATTTACAACGGTAGTAGTAGAACCGATTTCAGCTACTAATACATCTACTTTCATTAACGTTTCCTCCTTAACTTTTTCTAATAAATCCACACAACTAACAGTTTTGGTTGAAGCCTTTTGTGGCTTTAGGGCTTCTATTGACTCCTTTCGGTGCCTGGTTATCTCTATGCATTTATTAAAAAACGGGAACGGGCACAGCCCGTCCCCTTATAATTTGCTTTTACAGCTGAGATTCGGATTATAATTCTCCTCTTCTTCTCATAGCTTCTTCTGCTAAGAATGTAGCAACATCGATACCATGTGAGTCTCTTCCGAAACCTGCATCGATACCAGTCTTAACAGCATCTTCAGGAATAACCTGAGTACCGCCAGCAGCGATAATAACCTTATCTCTGATACCCTTTTCAACTGCTAGGTCGTTGATTCTCTTCATGTTCTTGTAGTGGATGTTGTCATGTGAAATGATTGTTGAAGCTAAGATAGCATCAGCATTCAATTCGATTGCAGCGTCAACAAGCTTTTCAACTGGTACTGAAGTTCCTAGGTAGTTAACCTTGATACCCCATTTTTCGATTCCGCCGTGCTTGATGTTGATGATTTCACGAAGACCTACTGAGTGTTCGTCTTCACCAACTGTACCGCAAACTACTACCATTGGATGTTCTGAGAACTCATTGAATAGAGTAGCGTCATCTAAGTGATGTGGTTCAGGTGGAATTTCCAGGTTAGTTGGGTCAACATCGAATGTAAGTTTACCCTTCATTTCGATTCTTGTACCTTCAGCTTCCTGCATTACTTCCTTACTGATAACTGTTGGTTCTTCTAAGCCTAGCTTTCTACCAATTTCTACAGCTACAGCTTCAGCCATTCTAGCGTTTGTAGGAATCATCATTGTAATCATGATGGTTCCGTCTCCACACCATTCCATTTCAGGCTTAACAGCTTCGCCATCCAGGTATTTTTCGACCTTTTCTAATCTTCTGTCAACGCAGTCTTCTTCGTCTAATTCGTCAATGTATACGATCTTACTTCTGTCTTCGAATGTACATCCGCCGATTAAAGCAGCTGGATCTTCAGGATCTCCACCGTACTGTTCAACGTTGTTGTAACCGAAGTGAGCTGTTACTGGAGCCATGTAGTCATCTTCTCTTTCGAAGATGTATCCATAGCCTACGCCACCTTCGATCTTTCTAGCGATACCGTCTCCGTTTCTTTCAGGATACTTAGCTGAGTCTACGAAGAAGCCTTCCTGTACAGCCTGGAAGTATCCGCCAACTTCGATGATTTCTTCCATGAACAGAACTGCTCTTTCCTTAATGTCTCTAGCCATTTCACGAAGAGGTCCGTCCTGCTTTAATTCTACCATTTCCATTAGACCATCTAATCCGATTAATGTCTGCTTAGCATTGTCGCAAGCTTCCATGTTGTAGATGTGCCATGGAACGTTTCTTCCTTCGTCAGGAGTGATTGTTGACTGAATATCAGCGCTAGTTAACTTGGAAATGAACATGTTCATTACGTGAGTTACTGTAGCTTCTCTTGCTGATGAGCAGATGTACTTAGTATTCTGCTGAGCTCTCATCTTGTATCTTCCGCAGAAGTCACGAAGTGCTACTGCATATGGAAGGTCATAGTATACGCAAGGTGCAGGAGTTGCAGTTGGAGGTACAGTTGAAAGAGCGATGTGGTCAGGCTTGATACCAACTTTTTCTGAGAACAGTGAGTTGATAGCGTGTTGAACGATTAGCTCTGGCATTACCTTCCAAGCTTCTCTTGCTGTAGCGTTAGCGTTATGAGCTCCGTCAATCTGAAGGATATCAGCCCATGCTAAGATTTTCTTTGATTCGCAAGCGTCTACGAATGATCTTACGCAGTTGATATCTCTGTAAAGTACGTTGTACTGAGGGTCCTGGTGAGCACCGTTGATACCTTCTTCAGCGAACATTACTGCTACGTCTGGTCCTGCTACACCTGATACATATGAATGATAGTTGATTGGACGACCAACTTCATCTTCAATTAGATCTAAAGCCTTTCTCTGAGCTCTAACCTGTTTTCTAGTTACAGGAATACCACCGATACCTTGTGGAGTACCTTCCATAAGTCCGTCGATATGTGACTGACCCATATGTCTGATAACCATGATATGGTCTGCACCATGCCATGCAGCCATTCTCATTCTTCTGATGTCGTCTTCGAATCTACCGGAAGCGATTTCTGTAGTGATTACAGGAAGTGGCTGTGGGTCGATGTTTTCGAAGAACTTAGCTGGTGGAAGACCAACGCTGTTCTTTAGAGGTTCTGAAGCATCATGGTATTCAAAAGGTCCCATTTCAATTCCAGGAGCAGGTTTTCTCCAAACCCATCCTCTTCTTCTTGGTTCATATTTATCAAGATCTTTTAGTATTTCTCTTACGTCTAACTTTTCGTTTGGCTGTAATTTGATTTCTGACATCTTTTTTTCCTCCCTACTTGAATAGTGCTACTGCATCATCCCAGTATTCACCCTGAGCAAGCTTTTCGCTAGCTTCTCTGATGGAGATGCCTTTATCTTTAGCTACTTTGTATACAACGTGTCCAGTTCCATGTCCCATAAGTCCTCTGTCCATGCAACCTTCTACGATTTTCTGAGTGTCCAGTGATGATACACCCATTCTTAGAAGTACAGCTCTTTCTACGGAAGGAGTTGTATTCTTTCTTCCTAATTCAAGTAGAGGATCAACAACCTGAGCTGTTAATTCCCAGAATCTGTCGTATAATTCTTCGTCAGTAAGATTTGCAATGTGTGCTCTTCTCTGAGCGAAATCGTCTGCTCTTTTCATTCTTTTTCTCCCTTATGTTTAAAAATTATAATGCTGCTAAAGCTTCTTTTACGAATGCTTCGTCAGTTTTAGTCTCAGCGATTAAGAACTTAATGTCGTCTTCTGATAATTCAGCAGGAGCCAGTCCTGACTTCTTAACTGCCTTCTTGATAAGTGATCTTCTGAAGCGGTTAATGTCTGCTTCCTTATACTTCATAAGACCTGGATCTGAAGGAAGAATTAGGTTCACACCTGGGTGATCTTCTTCAGGGCTTCCGAATCTTACATCGATTCCATTTTCTTTTGCGAATGCAAGCTGAGGCTGGATATGTTTTCCTGCACCAGTGTATTCAGTTTCAGATACAACTAGAACTGCATCTTCAGGAAGTTCCTGAGCTAGTGAGAATGCTGCTGCTAAAGCTGTATTTCCTGCAGGTCCTCTTTCGATACCTTCGATGTTTGCAAGCATTTCAGTAGTGTACATTACTTCACCCTGAGTTACTGTTACATATCTATCCATATATCTTAGAGGTCTTGCTGCTGAACGTGGAACGTCACTGTGGTCTGGATCAGTTGCATAAGGAACACCGAATCCAGTATGTCCAGTTGTACATGATTTCTTGTTAAAGTCGGTATCTGATGCCATTGAAAGTCCTGTTAGGTCGATGGAAGCAGCTACTACTGTAGCGTCACAGCCAGCTTTCTTAAGTCCTCTGGCTGTACCTGTTACCATACCGCCACCTGCTGTAGTGCAAACTACCATGTCAGGGTCTTTTCCTAACTTTTCACGGCACTGCATTGCGATTTCATAACCCAATGTATCGATACCTGCGATACCAAATGGTGAGTACAGTGATGCGTTGAAGTATCCTGTATCTTCAAGAATTGAAAGGAATGAATAGAAAAGTTCTGGTCCTACAGTAAGCTGAACAACTTCTGCGCCTAGAGCTTCGCACTTTCTTGCCTTTTCAACGATTTCAGGCTGTCCAATTCCCTTTGAGTCGTAGCATTCCTGAACGATGATGCACTTCAATCCCTGCATAGCAGCCTGTGATGCAACTGCAGCACCATAGTTTCCTGATGTAGCAGCCATAACGCCCTTATAGCCTAGCTTCTTAGCGTGAGCAACTGCACATGCAGCACGTCTGTCCTTAAATGAACCTGATGCGTTGCAAGCTTCGTCCTTAACGAAAATTCTAGCACCATATCCTGGTTTAGCATATTTTCTGGATAATTCAGTCATATTTCTCAGTTCAAGTAGCGGAGTATTTCCTACGCCGTGTAATCCCTGAATTCTGTTGATTTCATCAAGAGTATATCCTGTTGAAGTCATAAGAGCATCGTAATCGAATGCGATTGGAGATCTTTCGAAGTCTGCATAGTCAAGACCTAAAGCGTTCTTCTGGATCTCATTTGATCTTCCCATTACTGACTGGTAGTCTTTTGCTAATGCCATTATTCTTCACCTCCAAATTTCATGATTTCTCTGAGCTGTCTATCAATCTCGATGATTTCAGGAACGAATACACCGTAGCTGTGGTTGTAGTAAGGATTTTCTTCGATAAGAGTTCCTTCTACCAAACGACCAACTGCAGTCTTAACTGTTACTTCGTCACCAATCTTAGCTTCTTCATCCTGAAGGAATCCCTTTGTCCACTGCTGAAGGTCGCACTTCATAGTGTCTTCAGGAAGCTTAGCTGTTCTTTCTTCTGCTTTAAGAACGATGGAGTGAATGCGCACCCAATCTCCTCTCTTTGCCATGGTTATCATCTCCTATTCAGATAAAAATGAGCACACAAGCGGGAAGTATCTCATACCCCCGCTTATGTTAAAAATATGTAATGTTATAGGTTTTTAATTTTTCGTATTAACAAGTCGCAGGACTATTTTACGATTTTGCAATCTTCGTCAACTAAGTTTCTCATGTCTCCCATGATAGCTCTAGGTACAGGAATGTCAATCATTGTCTTAAGACCTGGCTTAGCGTTGATTACGTGTGGAATTGTGTTCATGATCATAGCCATCGTTCCGATTCCGCCTTCGATTTCTGGAGTATTAGCCATGTTTACAGGTGGAATACCCTTAATTTCTACATAGTCACCAGTGTGAACGCCAACCTGTTCAGGTTCGATCTGCTGAGGGTGATCCATTTCGATCTTAACTTCTCCGTCAACAGTTCCCCATCCCTTCATTGCAACGCCAGCAACCTGTCCAGCAGCAGCAAATCCGTAAGGTGATTTTCTATCAACATCTGTTACGATTGGTTCCATATCCTGTTCGAACTTTTCAAGATCCCAGCCAAGAGCATCGCAGATCATTCCTACGGATTCAGCGAATCCTACGTGACCAGCCATAGTTCCGTCAGCTTTTCTCTTCATGAAGTCTTCTACTTCTACGCCGATTCCCTGTTCTTCCATTACAGCAGGTCCGAATGGTGATAAGCTGTTAACTCTTCTTGATACGATGTGGTCAACAGTTTCACAAGCACCTGTCCAAAGAATTACAAGAAGGTCCATGATAAGACCAGGGTTGATTCCTGTTCCTAGAACAGTAACTCCGTTAGCCTTAGCGATTTCGTCTAACTTCTTAGCTAATTCAGGTTCCTGAGCCTGAGGGTAAGCCATTTCTTCAGCTGAAGTAATAACGTTCATTCCGTTTTCCATTACGAAAACTAACTTATCATATACTTTTGAAGTGAATGAGTCTGTGCAAACTACTACGATATCAGCAGCACCTGGCTTGATAACTTCTTCAGCAGTTCCAACGATAACATCTTCTCTATCGCCTCTTTCGATTCCAGGAACTACTTCGTATAAGCTCTTGCCAAGCTTGTTTCCGATGTCGATAGCGCCAACGATGTCAACACCTTTTTTCTTAGTTAACATTTTGCCGATTCCGCCGCCCATAGCGCCTAATCCCCAAAGGATTACTTTTACATTTTTCATTTGCTTTTCTCTCCTTTTTTCATTAAAAAATAATCTGAACTGAATTTGCGTCGTTCTTGGGTGCCCCGAGGCACTCTGCACATATATAATGCAATTAAAGTGCCAACTGCCATTTTGTATACAGAATTTTTTTCCGAATTATCTTTTGGGTGATTTCAACGGTTACAGCCGTCAATTTTGTGATGACTTTAACACAGCAAAGTTTTTTTGACAAAAAATAACAAAAAGATTTGCATATATGCAAATCTTTTTGCAGTAATAGTGCAAATATGTTTGCACTGAGTGAGTCGTTTATGCGTTAATGGGAGATCTCATATTTTTTTAGCTTGTGCTGCAGGGTCTGCCTCTTAAGTGACAAAACCTCCGCAGCCTTGGAAACATTATTTTTCTGCTCCCTCATAACATCTTCTATCAGTTCCTTTTCAATGCCGCTGAGGAACTCATATAAAGAAGTATGCCCGTCCCAGAAGACGCCTTTTTTCTCTCCATTTCCTCCGTATGATGGCATCAGGATTAAATCGGAGCTTAACTCAGTTTCATCATCAGCCATTGCTACAGCCTGCATAATTATATTTTCCAGTTCTCTTACGTTACCAGGGTAATCATAGTCACTAAGGAGTTTGACTGCATCTTCTGAAATCTTTGTAAGGGGCTTGTTGAAGCGGGTTGCGTGTTTCTTAAGCAAAACGTCTGCAAGTATTGGTATATCTCCTTCTCTTTCTCTGAGAGGTGGAATATGTATGCCCACTACATTAAGTCTGTAGTACAAGTCCTTTCTGAGCTTTCCTTCTTCGATTAGCTTCTCAGGTCTCTCGTTTACAGTGGCAATTATTCTTACATCTATTGGAATATCTTTGCTTCCTCCAACTCTTCTAATATAGTCTTCTTGCAAAACTCGTAGTAGCTTGCTCTGTAATTCGTATGGCATGGAGTTAATTTCATCTAAAAGAAGCGTTCCACCATTAGCCTGTTCGAACAGTCCTGGTCTGTCAATGGCGCCTGTAAATCCGCCCTTAGTTGTACCAAATAGTATGCCCTCTAGCAAAGTTTCCGGAAGTGCTGCACAGTTTTGTGCAAGAAATGGCTTATTTTTTCTGGAACTATCATAGTGAATACTTTGTGCCATAAGCTCTTTACCGGTTCCGGTTTCCCCATAAATAAATACTGACGCATCTGTCTTAGCAGCTGTCTTTCCACGGGTTACAGCTGCCTCAAACTGCGTGCTATGCCCAGTCAAATCCTCGAAAGTATACTTCTTAATCTTAGGTTCCACCTTATGTGGTTCCAGTTCTTTTTCTCTAAGTGTAAGAATTGTATCCGTCATGGTTTTGATATTGGTGATATCCTTTGCAACCTCTATGGCTGCAATGGGCATACCGTCCTCAGTCACAGGAACCGTACTGTTAACGGTTGTAACTTCTTTACCATATCTGTTTTTGTATGTTTGTGTCTTGTTTAAGGTAGAAACTCCCTTTCTCCATGCCTGATAAATGGTGCTATCCTTTAAGTTAATCTCCGGAAATGCCTCACTGAAATCCTTTCCAACCACTTCATCTGCAGCAATCTCCTCAATTTTAGTCATGGCTCCATTGTAAAATAAACCCACGCCCCTATTGTCTACAATATGGACGCCGGCATCAATGAGCTTAAGGAGTTCTTCAATAATCCTTTTATAATATCTTTCTTCCATGTTGTCACCTGGCTCTCATTCTTAAGTTTTATATTTTAAGTCATTCATTCTTTTCATTACTATTATACAATGGAATCAAAGCCGGTGCAAATATTTTTGCACTGAATATTTCAAATATTCAGAGGGGGATTTAAAGTATTGCAAAAGAGCGCCAAAGTTGACGCTCTTAGCAAAATATTGTTTAATTGTGTTATTTAACCCAAACTCTGCTTGCGCACTTGCTGTTCTTAAGAGTAGTCTTTGTAATTAACTTGCCCTTCTTGTCGTATATGCGAATCTGAGTCTTGTAGTAGTAGCGCTTAGCCTTCTTACCCTTTACGTAAGTGTAAGTGTTTGCTTTCTTAGTCGCTGCTACCTTATAGCTTCCGTTCTTCTTTGTTGAACGGTAGAAACTGTACTTAACGTTGTAACCAAGTTTCTTAAGTGCCTTAATGTCTGTCTTAGTCTTCTTAGTCATCTTAACGTTAACTTTTACAGTCTTCTTCTTTGTCTTTGTTGCAACTGTTGTAAGCTTCATCTTAGAAGCAATCTTCTTTGCTTCCTTGACCTTATCAACCTTGTCATCATTGTCATCTACGGTAATTCCTGCTTCCTTAGCATCAACTAGTCCGAATTCACTGAAGTGTGTAGTATCGAATACGTAGTAATCCTTCTTAGCTTCTGTTACACGCTTACCATCCATTACGGTGAATTTGTCTGCACTATCGAAGTGAACTGCTGCAACAGTCTTATCAAGAAGCACTGCAGGAATAGGAAGTTTGACAGTAATCTTACCATTGAACTGGCTGATTACCTCATTTCCTGACATTATAGTCAGCTTATAAACAGTTGTGCTTTCACCAGTAAGCTTCTTCTGTTCTTCAGTTGCAGTCTTAGCCTTAGAAATAATAACTGTTATAGATCCTCCCTTAGCATCCTTAGAAATCTGAGCTAAAGTTTCTCTATCAATTGTCATTTCACCCTGTTCTGACTTAACAGTTACAACTGCCTGAGTATCCTTAACAATTGAATTTACCATATCCTTAGGAAGTTCTAACTGAATGTTATCTGCGCCCTTTGAGTCGGTTGCTGCAACGTCTAGAACGATTTCCTTAGAATTATTTTCTTTGGCCTGCTTGATGATTTCTTCCTGGTTTTCCTTCTTAACAGTTACAACCGCTGTAGATTCGGAAGTTCCGTCTGCGTTGGTTTTGTTAGAAACTGTTACTTCGGTAGCGGAAGTGGTTATCTTGTCGTTTGTCGACTCTCCGGAAGTAGTTACATCTGCTTTAGGCGTATCTGGATTAACTAAATCGCCGAAGTCCGGCTCTTCCTTATAGTCACCCGTATAGTAAAGTACGATGTTGTCATTGTTAGCCAGGTAGTATGAACCCATGTATACGTTAGGCAATTTTCCGTTTACTTTATACAACCAACCTGAGTTCTTAGTGTCAGTGTCTGAAAGAGTTACACCCTTCGGGTCAGTAATTGATGCAACGTAATCGCCTACGCCACTGTAGGTGTATCCTGCTTTTGTAAATGCAGTTCTAACTGCATCCCATGCTGTTGATGTGTCAGCATCCAGGCCATCTACCTTGATGTTATTAGTTCCTACAAAACCCTGAGTTCCTTTTCCGTCAATAGAAACATTGACAGAAATAGTTGTAGGCTGCGGATTAGGATCTACGGTATTCTTAGTGCCTATAACTGTAACAGTTGTTGCAACTGGTCTCTTATAGAACTGTTCGAATTCCTTGTACTTCTCATTATCAGAGAATTTCTTCCAATACTTAGCAAACTCACTGTGTGAAAGTACGCTATCAATCTTTACCTTAGTATTGTATTCAGGCTGGGCGATTAACAGAGATTCGCAGGCAACAACTGAGTGCTTACTAGAACGGAACTGTCTCCATGGCTGTGTGTGCATAGAATCATATCCGGGAAGGTCATCGACTTCCGCTCCGCCGAACGTAAGATTAATTGCTCCGCGTACGTATTCTGTTTCGCCATTCTTATTTAAAATTTCTTCAAAAGAAGCCAGAGGACTGGTGATATTATCCTTGGAAGTATTTTCTCCCTTAATTCCATTCCAGTAAACTTCTTCTGTACATATCTCATTCATCCACTTAGCAGCATCGTCAATTTCCTTCTGAGTCAGCGGAAGCACAGTGATTTCGAATGTCTTTTCTCCTAGAAGTGCATTATTTCTTCTGTCTAAGATCTTAACTGTGTATTCGACTGTCTTTGCTTTTTCGCCAGGAAGTGGGCGATAAACTACAGCGTGATATCCGTTAAACTCGAGGACATCAGTATCAGCACTAGTCATAACTACCTTCTGGTTGTATCTGTCTGGTAGAATTCCAAGTTCTTCTAAGTCTGCTGGTCTCGGCATCTGAAGGTCATTACTTACCTTGCTAGTGTCAATTTCCTTAGTCTTGTCTACAAAATCTTTTATCTTTGTAGGATATTTGTCCAGTGCTTCCTGAATCTGGTCAGACTGATCATCTGAGTTGGCTGGAACAGAAAGGTTAAACAACTTGATACTTTCTGCTGGATCAGTTTTGACCCCCTGTGATGTCAGTTCGTCGATTGTGTAGTCATCCCAGAAATTGAACGTTGCAACTCCTTTAAGAATAAACTTGTTAGGTTCTTCTCCCTTAGCTGGTCTCTCTAGGTTAGCAGTGTATGTTCCATCGTTGTTGTCAGTAACATACAGTGCCTTCATGTCGCTAGCTGACCACTTGATTGTTGCATAAGTGATTTTATCCAAAGTATATGGAAGAATCAACTCGCCGGTTACATCACCGTTTACTAAAGTTGTGCTCCATAAATCGGACTCGTTTACCTCAGCAATATTTGTATTGGTGCCCTTAATGGTATCCCAAGTCACCTTTTCCATAGCCTTATTAAGAAGTTCTTCAACATAAGCAGCATCCCAGCCAATGTGCGCTCTTGTGCTTACTTCTGTCACTGCACCCTTGTATTCAAGCTTGAACTTTACACCATCGTAAATTGCAAACTTAGTGCCAAAACCATATTCAGTTCCCTTGAAGTATTTAATAGTTCCCTTCTCATCGCTAGTGATGTAAGTTTTGTTGTCGCACGGCATAGTCTGCTTGCCCGCTTCGAGGAATGTAACCTTAATGCCTTCATCGTCCAGGCCATCTACAGGTGCATCCTGTCTTCCAATCCACTGCTCCATGGCCTGCGTAATATTAGTGTGTCCATAAACATGAAGCGGCTGAATGAACGTACTTGTCTTCTCAGCCTTAGCCTTAAGGTTTGCAAGAAGCTCTTCCGCCTCGCTGCCCTCTGACCATAGACTGAAGATGAACGTTTTCGTCTTTACACATGTTCCCTTGCTCACGGTAGCGGTCAAAACCACCTCAGCCTTACCACTCTCTGGCATAGTTACATTGCCAGTTTCGATATTAATTAGGTCTTCTTTATTGCTTGACCATTTAATATTACAATCGTTTTCACCTTTTGCAGGTAGCTGAAGGCGAATGTTTTTCTTAATCTGATATACATTATTGGTGTCCGCTGTTAGCGTTCCATCATCATCTAGATCAATATCATTAGCACGGTAAATGTCTTCCATGGTCATTTCCGGCTCATCAAACATTTCTCTCCATTTTTCTAGCCCACCATCAGCTGCAACTTCATCATCAATTGCCTTCTTCTGAGCCGCAAGTTCCTCGGCACGAGCAAGGTCTTTCATGATAATAGCCTTAACAGCTCCATCAACATGCTGTTCAAATTCTGGAACAACTGGTACGCTTCCACCCTGCCATTTTAGGATTGGATATCCGTTGTTGATGCTGTTTTCCGTGCTGTCCTGGTTAAATGCATTACCTAATTTATAGGCAAACATTCCGCCCTTCATTTCGGCAGACGTCTTAACTTCAATACCAGGCGCAGCCTGTGACTTATTATTTGCAACTGCCTTTGATGCTATGCCTTCAAGAACATAACAGTTTTCTATAGTTCCTGAGTTGTCTCCAACTAATGCACCGATTCCACTTTCTGGACCAGTTACAGAAGCGATTGAATAGCAATTCTTAATGTTTCCGGAGGCATATATCACACCAGCTAGACCACCGATGGCCTTGTTTGATACCTTGCTAGGATCGGCATATATGCTGCCCGTAAAGTAGCAATTCTCGATGCTGCCATAAGTATATCCTGCTATTCCACCTATTCTTAGTTCACTGTTATAATATGTGCACGTGTTGCGAATCGCAGCATCACTATAACAGTTCATTATTTTGTTCCCAGCTGGTCCACGTCCAATGATTCCTCCTGAGGAGGTTGCGGAAGAATTGGTAACTGCTCCAGAAAATTTACAATTTTCAATTGTACCCTTACTTGTCCCCGCAATTCCTGCAATATGCCCGCTTCCTGCTACGGTTCCATCTACGCTCAAATTCTTTACTAAACCATTTGGAGCAAGGCAAGAAATGAATCCCTCCGAACTCTTCAGTCCGATAATGGTCATTCCATTTCCGTCTATTGTTCCTGCATAACCACTGTTATCATCATTGTAATCGTATTTGCCAAACCCTGTCCATTCCTTGCCGTTAAGGTTAATATTTTTCAGAAGCTTCGCACTAATGCTTGGGTTTTCTCCTACCTTATCCGCAAACCATGCGAGCTCTGCTCCATTATTAATCTGATAAACCCCATCTACTAACGCTGGTTCAGTCTTAGTTGTTCCGTCCCAAGCATCTCCTGCAGATTCAAGTTCAACCTCAATTGTTTTTTCTTTATCTGCCGTAAAGTATCCAGTTTTACCTACATGTCCGCCAGCGCTTACAGCATACGAATATGTTTCTCCTTTTGGAAGGCTGAATTGCTTTGCATTATCTTCGTTTGCTGTCATTGTATCCCCATCAGCATTCTTTACAACTATGCTTGCATTTTCAGGGGCAACTGTAAATGTAACATTGGTACGTGCAGTTGGAGTCATGGATACGTTAACAACGTCTTCATCTTTTTCACATGTTACTTCCAATTCGGTAGCGTTTATTGGTTCATAACCAAACGCTGTGATAGTGTAATTATATGTACCCTTCTCAAGAAGATAATTCCCCTCTACGGGTGAAATTTCTTCTTTGCCCTTCATTATCTTAATTTTGGCATTCTCAGGCATTCCGTTAAAGGTCATTTTTGTCAAAGGCTCAGCCTTGAAATCCTTTACTTTGATCCAGTTTTCATCTTCCTTGTTGAATGCATTGTCATTATCATAGCACTTGTATTCAATGGTTATCTTGTCACCTTGTTTCGCAAGTACTTCATAATCCCCCCAATTCTTACTGATTTCTTCGTAACGGTCTACAGTCTTTCCGTTCCTCGTGACTTTCAAACCGTAGTCACCGCGCGTATAGCTAGAGCCTGACTCTGAAACCATATACTTGAAGCTCATTCTTGTGGGCTTATTAAAGTTGAAAGTTATTTTACTAGTAGTTCCACTAACAACATTTGTAGATTGGAGATACTTTTCTCCTTTTTCTTTCTTGGCATTAAAGGCTTTTGCCTTATCATTCTCGACAGTAGCTCTTCCCTTGAACTGTCCAAAGAAATCCTCAAAGACAAGTTTTTTTTCTAATACAACATTTACCGTCTTCGCTTCTTTTTCCACCATGAAGCTACCGTTTTCCTTTTCGCAGCCTTCACAAGTCACGGTGTAATCGTAATTTCCAGCTGGCAGTTTATAACTACCGTTTGTTTCGGCTGAAATAGTTTTGTTGCCTTGTTTTACGACTACAGCTGCATCTGCAGTAATACCTTCTGGCTTTGTAATTGCAAAGTGTACATCCTGAGTTTCAGATTTAACTAGTTCGACTTTTTCATTAATGTCAGCGCTATCTACAGTGATAGTTCCTGACTTAGATTCATATCCGAATGCTGTTGCAGTGTAAGTATACTCACCCTTTTCAAGAGCATATGTACCGTCACTTTCTGCTTCAATAACGGTATCGCCCTGCTTTATGACAATATCTGTTCCTTCAGGTGCACCTGTGAATGACAGAGTGTGTAAATCTACAACATTGAAATTCTTTAAAGTTACTGTATCAACATTATGTGATCCATAATAACCTTTATTATATTTAAGAACAAGAACATCATTTGGAGATAACTTTGTGGAGAACTGTTCCCAGTCTAGATCTCCTTTTTTATTAAGAAGTTCTTTTTCATTCTTCTGCACTATAAACTTGTCATAATAAGAATTACATGCAACTTTATATTCGAAGCTGACTTTTTTCGCAGCGTTTGAAACTATCTTCATTGCTGCTGTTGAGTTCTTTTGGCCTTTATTATCAGAGATAAGTACAATATCGTCATATATCTTGGATGGCATAAATCCATAATCGGTGTTATCAGAAGCACCATTCCCTTTGGATTTATTTGTTGCTTCTATGCCTTTTATCCCATCAAAAACATCTGCAAATACAAGCTTACGTGTCAAAGTCACGGCTATCGGCACATCAGCGTCTGCTACAGTAAAGTTTCCACTTTCAGTTTCACAATTAGGATGTGTAATAGTGTATGTGTACTCACCGGCAGGTAATCTATAGTTCTTAGCAGAACCATTTTCAACCACCTTGTTTCCAGTCTTTATTTCGATATTGACATTACCTTCCACACCCTGAGGAAGACTGATTGAAAAATTAACCACTTTCTTTGTCAATTCTTTCAAAGTAACGGGTTTTTCCACATCTTTACCCTCTACGGTAATATCTCCTTCGCTGGTTTCGTATCCGAACTTAGATATTACATAATGGTATGTTCCGTCTTCAACGGAATATACACCGTTGTCGGCCTTGATAGTTTTGCCAGTTTCGTCTTTTAAGGCGATGTCTGCCCCTGTTACACCAGGTGTCGAAATATTAAGGTTATGCAGTTCTACTAAACGGAAATTCTTGAGCCAAATACAGTCAGAGCCGTTATCGCCACTATAGTCTTTAACATAGGCAATCTTAACGGAGTCTCCACCTTTTACCTGCATTTCATGAGTAACAAAGCCATCGGTTGTACCAATCCTGGGACCTTTATTTATCTCTAGTCTGTCCGAAGCATAATTCGAACTACTCTCACTGCTTACTTCATAATCAAAATAAAGCTTAGATGCCTTTACACCATCATTAATTTTAATATTAACAGCTACTTCAGAGCTGTCCATTTTCATACTGTTAGATTTTAAAGCTTCTTTTTCGGCATCGTCGACAAACTCCTTGCCGTCCTCTCCCTTAAAGGAAGCATTATGAGAATATTCAACAGTTACTTTCCCTTTGAGCGCATTAAATACACTACTTGGGAACAGCTTCTCACCTATTACAATATCATATGTGGCTGTCTTTCCCTTATATGAAACTGTAAGGGTCTGGCTTTCAGCAACATCTTTAGAGTCAAAACCCTCTACCTTAAATCCTTCAGTTATAACTTTACTAGTTCCGTCATCATACTTAACAGTAACCTCTAGGCCTGTTGTATCAAGCTTATCACCCTGAACATATTCTGTCTTATACGTTCCACCTAATTCAATGTTATCAATTTTTTTAAGCGTAACATTCTTTGTCGCTCCATCAGCTTCGAAGCTATAAGATCCGCTTTCATCTTCATATCCTTCAGCAGTCGCTTCAAATGTATAATTGCGACTCTTTAAAAGAGTATACTCATATGGTTCGCCTCCTGACTTAGCCTCAACTACTTCGCCATTATCCTTAAGAACAAACTCAGCTGTATTTGGTTCTATGTTGAAGCTAACTTCCGCCCACTGTGAATCATCTTTTGCAAGATTGGCAGTTACACTTGCCGGACTAGCGGTCAAAACTCCCCCGCTCTCAGTTACAGTAACAGTTCCTGCCTGAGATGTATAGCCTTCTCTGCTAATAGTGTACTCATGTGTACCTACTGCTAATGCTACGTTACAGCTCCCAGTGTAGTCCTTTCCTCCAATATTGAGAACGGCATCCTCAGGAGTAACTGTAAATGCGACAGCTACAGTTGGAGTTTCCCATTTAAGAGCTGGATAATCCCCTGCTTTGCTCATAAATGCATCGCCTAGTGCTGTTGCAAAGTCAGCTGTCTTCATTTCATCAGCAGTTTTACCTATAGTAGGGTCTTCATAGTTATATCCATTTGCACCTGCAGTTAATCCCTCTGCCGTTAGATAGTAACAGTTAGTAATAGTTGTATTGCTAACCCAACCTGCTATTCCACCGATTTGAGTTGTAGAGATAAAGGTGAATGAACCCGTATTATAACAGTTCACGATACTTGTGTTTTCGGATTGCCCTGTGATTCCCCCTAGACCAACTCTCGAGGATCTTTCTGAACTAATAGGGCCTAAATTATAACAGTCTGATATCTGGCCTGCCTTGTTACGTCCACTTATACCTGCTACATATCTTCCCTTCGCGGCAACATTAGCGGTGTTCTTGCAGTTCTGAATATTTCCGCTATTTATGCCTGCGATTCCGCCAACATTTTCATTTCCCTTTACGCTACCTGCTGTACACAGATTTTTAATTTTGGCTCCGGTGCCTAGCGTACTAAACAAGCCAACATTACTCTTGTCAGGCATATCAACGTCTAACGTAACTGTATGTCCATCGCCGTCAAAGGTTCCATTAAATTCTGGATACGGTTCAGTCACAGTAATGTCCGCCGCAAGCTTATAATTACCACTTGGGTTCATGCCAGCGAAGTCCTCAGCAGTCTTAACTTTGCTTGCTGCACCCGTTTCATCCGCCCATGCCATGGCAGGCATGTAAGTGAACACCATAATTATTGCCATGATCATCGCTAACGACCTTTTGAAATAACTATTTTCTCTCATGTTTTCTCTCCTTCTTTTATTTCGTATGGTTGCTAGCCTTTCCATGTCCTTTCTTTGCCTCGTCTATACCTATACGATATCTATATAAAACACATCTACTGTGTAAAAGTCCAATTTGCTTCATAGGCATTAGCTACAAAATATAAGACAGAAAAAAAACGATGAATTAAAAGGTTCATCGCTTTTGGGGTAAATCATCTTAATAAGATTAATGCAAAAATAAGCTATACAAATTACAGCTATTTCACTTCTTATGTTTTGTAGGTCTTCTGACTTATGCATTCAGGAGTTTCTATCAAAACTCACAACGCGCAGATTTCGCCTTCTCTCCAAACCATCACAGTCTTTCCAATGACCGGTTTTCACCGCACACAGATACTTTATCTGTATGGAAACAGCACTTTGCACTCACAGCTACTAAGGATATTCTTCTCACATTTTCCATGAATCGTTTATCCACGTGTTCAGGATTCTCACCTGATTCCCTTGTTCAGCAAGAACAAGAATGCGTGTCCTTTCGGTGCTACTGACGTTGCTTACGCATTGTCTACATCCATCCGGGTCGCGCATTTGCCACAAAAGCCATACTATTTATTTTTTATACAAAAAGACCTCTCTAATCCAAATATGTCAAATTAAAGAAGTCTTGGTTATTAAATATTTAATTTCTTGGCACGCAAAAATAACAGGCTTATATGCTCTGTCTGTCTGTCTGTCTGTCTCAACTACTGTGCCAGCCTTGCAATTATTCAGAAGATTGTACATCATTTTGCATACCCTTTCTATGAATCAATTTCTATTAATTCAAAATTCTACCACTAATGCTATCACAGGATCCAAATAAAAGCAATACTTATATTCATCTTTATTCATTTCCAGGATCCGCATTCTCTTCTAGAATTTCTCTCGTCTCACTTTATGCATAAAGTGTATATTACCATAGGTTTATGCAGGTATTATACACACTCTCGGTAAGAGCTGTCTTTGAGTTAACACATTCCTACGGTAAAAGTAGCAAATGTTATAAAACGATAGACCTTTTGAAGGTTCTGGCCGAGCCGCAGCTCAGCAACACCCATCTTCTTTACAGCATCAGCTTCACCAAATTACTATCTCCTGCAAAATTGCTCAGCTGGTATAAGAACAGGATATCATCTGCGCCTTCAAGCACTTCCTTTGGGTTTCCTGCGAAGTATCTCAGGTCGATCATGGTGATCTCGCTGTAATCATTGACTAGTAAAGGAGCAAAGCAGTTGGCAAAGGAGTCTTTAATTATAACAAGTTTATTCCCCTTACCTGTCGTTCCTCCTATTCCTGCGGTCTGCTGGCCTTTAATATTCACAATGCCATAGTTTCCGCCAAAGTATACCTTGTATTTGTCCTTTTCTTCCAATGCCTTTTGGTAGAAAATCGGAATATCAGAGCCGTCAGCTGTAACCTTTACATGCTCGTCAATTACAGGAATCTCTATGTTATCTAAGGAGCCGCCTTCGTTCACTGGCTTTCTAGCTTTCTCATCAAGGACCTTGGAATACAAAGTTCCTAAGAAGGAATCGCTCACCTGCTTTCTCTCAAGTTTGCAGTCTTTTCCCATAAACGCCTTGTAGCCTGCATAGGCTCCTGCCTGGGTCCAGTGGTGGTCAGTTCTATAGTAAAGTTGATCCGGCTTATCTGCAGCCAAAGCCTCTTGCGGATTTACAAGCCTGCATTTTTCCAGAGTCTGACTAGCTTCCTCATACATTTTCTCATGGTTAAAGATTTTGGCATCCTTCGGAAGAAGCTCAGGATAAACATTGCCGCTTTCAGGTACTAACATAAGGCTCACATTCTTTTCGCCATATGCAGAGGCTATTCTTTCAACCTTCTCAAGATTTTTTCCATACCGATTGAAATCAATATCCTTGTCCAGCTTTTTCTCAAAGTAGAAGCCTTCTTTACCTAAATAGACATTGCCGATGTCCTCACGTCCAGTCATCTTCTTCAACAAAGTGGAAGCCTCCATATAATTGTCTCTCCCTGGAATCTGGTCGCTACCATAGGCAGTCAGCTCTTTCTGAAAATCACCTGAAAGCACCTTCGCAGAGGTCACATCGCCTAAAATCGTTAAATAACGATTTTCATTTTCCGAAAAGCTCCTGTCTCCTCCTGCGAAGACCGAAACCCCTGTTATTGCAAGAAGAAGAGCAAAACCATATACAAAAAATCTTTTCATAATCTCCCCTCCTAGAATCTAAAATAAAGGAACGGATTGTAGCTGTCCCCAATTATAAACGCCACTGATAAGGCAAGCATTGCCAGAGCAAAAGCAAATCCTAAAGCCTGCAGAATCTTGTTATTCTTAAATATTCTAGCTGGCAAGTCGTGCATAAAGTGCAGAGAGCCCAAGGCTCCTGCTGCAATCAAAAGTCCATAAGAACGCAAATAGTACATGCTCATTGTTGACGCTTCTGCACCCATGCCAAACATCGACTTCAAGTACGGAACTAAAATCGACATGTCATCGCAGGCGAAAATCACCCAGCCAACTACGATGAAAAATAAAGCGTAGAGATGCTGTATTGGCGCTGGAAGTTTTGATAGCAAATCTCCTAGGAAGAGTTTTTCTGTAGCAATAAGTACAAAGTAATATAGCCCCCAGATTATGAAATTCCAGCCGGCGCCATGCCACAGTCCGGTCAAAAACCAGACTATTAACAGATTGAGAACCTGGCGCTTCGCCCCTTTACGATTCCCGCCGAGTGGAATATATAGGTATTCCCTAAACCAGGTGCCTAAGGTCATGTGCCATCTGCGCCAAAATTCCGTTATACTCTTTGACTCATAGGGATACCTGAAGTTCTCGGGGAACTTGAAGCCGAAGATCTTGCCAAGACCAATGGCCATATCACTGTAACCTGAGAAATCATAGTATATCTGCAGGGTAAATGCCAGTGCACCAAGCCATGCCATAAGGGCTGGCACATTGCCTCCGTATGAGTAAATCTCATCCCAAAGAAGCCCACATTGGTTAGCAATGAGAACTTTTTTTGCAAGCCCTGCTGTGAATCTTACGATTCCGTCATCAGCCATATCACAGTCCATAGGTCTGTGACTTAGTTGCGATTCAATATCTGTATATCTTACAATTGGTCCCGCTATAAGCTGCGGGAAGAAGGTTATGTACATGCCGAAGTCGACGATGTTCTTCTGGACTTTCACTGTGCCCCTATACACGTCAATTACGTAAGAAAGCACCTGGAATGTATAGAAAGATATTCCTATAGGCAGAGCCAGGCTTAGTCCCGAAAAACCTGCTCCGAAGATGCTGTTCACAGTGTTAATTGCAAAATTTGTGTACTTAAAGAAGCACAGCATGCCGATATTCACTGCGACGCAAGCTATTAAAATCCAATCTTTTCTTCTAAGTTTTCTGCTGCCGCCATTACCTACGCCACATTTTTCCATTTCCAATCCCATAAAGTAATTGAAAACTATGGAAAAAATCATAAGAAAAACATACACAGGCTCGCCCCATGCATAAAAGATAAGGCTTGCTATGAGGAGCAAGCCATTTTTCATTTTTTCGGGTATAAACCTGTATAGGATCATTACGGCAGGCAGAAACATAAAAATGAAAACTATGCTACTGAATACCATAAATCCTCCTTATTTTGCAATAAACTCTTCGAACGCTTTCTTCACCGCGTTTTGTTTGTCGCTGATGATAAGCACTGCATATTGCTCCCTAGAAAAGACTAAGGCACCTTCCGCCTTCTTCACCTGGTCTGGCGCATACTGCTTGAAAACTCCGATTCTCTTCTGCACATGCGCATCTAAGGATTTAGTTGCTTCATTGATATCAGCATTGTCCTTCACTGCAATTACTGCGATTTCATCGGCAGTTCCCTCGTTGGAATATGACACAAAGAATTTGTCTACCTTATCGTAGTCCATATCGGAAATATATGTAAACAAATCTGCTGCATCGTCCGCGCTGCTGTCTGCCGACATCATTTCTCCCAAGGAATCATCGGCTGCTTCCATAGCAGTGCGCAGGTCGTACATGCTTACTGTCTCGCTTTTGCTATCGCATCCAGAAATAATGAAAACCATTGAAAGCACCAACATTATTGCTATATGTTTTTTTAATCTATTTAGTTTCATTAGAATTCTCCTATTTAGTGAGTTTTGATATTTCTAGGCATTAGGGTTGGCTCCGCCAGTGATATCGTTAGTATTGTCGCCACTGCTACTACCGTCTACATCGCCTTCCATGTTAGCATCCATGTCGTTATCCGCGCTGTTGTCGCCACTGTGTCCGGCTCCGAATGCTTTGTTAATCTTCTTGTCAATCTTGTCCTGCTGCTCAGGTGTAATCTGCTGAGTATCGTCTTTGCTAATGAAGATATTCACAAGCAGTACAAAGTTGCCGTCTGCGTCTTTGTGCCAGCTCCACTCCATGTACGAGTCAATGTAATCCATGGAGACTCTGTCCTGAATAGTCGTCATCATTGATTCAACAACTGCGCCGTCGCTGTCTACAGGTTGTTTATCAAAACCAATAGTGAAGACATATTTTCCGTCATCTAACTTATCCTTTACAACCTGCGGAATTCCGTAAATGTCCTTGGCTTTCTCCATATTCATAAATGCATAGCAGTATTTTGTTCCAACTGCTGCAGGGAAGAAGTCCTTTGTCCAGGTGTGACCGGATTCTGCCATTTCATCATTCATGTTGAAGTTAGCATAGTTTCCATTGTTGGAATCCATATAAATATCTGTGTGGTACCAGTCATCGCCTAGTTTTACAAGGTCCCAAGTATGTCCTCTATCTGAACTGTGAATTACTTTACATTCTATGTCCATCATCTGCATAAACATTCTGAACGTTGTAGCATATCCTACGCAAACTGCGTTGTGATATTTAAGTACTCCGTATGGATTGTCGCTGTCAGCTTCGCTATTTGGAATTACAGCTAGAAGGCCCTTGTCCTGGCCAACGTTCTTTAGAAGCCATTCGTAAACTGCCTTTTCCTTTTCGTAGTCAGACATGTCTTTTTTGATTATTTCCTTAAGCACATCTGATGCAATTTTAAGTGTTTCCTTTTCCTTGTCGTTAAGGCTAGAATCATCGCCTTTTTTATACGCATCTGAAATATTCAGTGTTGATTCTACCTTGTACTGATCCATAATTGTAATATCATCTTCCTGGTCGATATCGCCATCGCCTCCGGCCACTGATAATACTTCTTTTTTAAGGCTTCCCATGGAAACCAGCGAGCAAACGCTCACAACTGTGCTTGCAACTATGCATAAGCTTAGTATTATAATCAGCACAGTCATCCCTTTTCCCTTGAATTTTTCGTTCATTTTGATAATACCCCCCTCGTTGGTCCGTTATGTATTTTCCGTCCATATTCTACTATCGTATATGTATTGCCGTCAATAGAGAAAATGCTAAAGAATTCTAAACAATTCTTAAGAAAGTTACAAAAAAACCGCACGATTGTGTTGTGCGGCCTTGCATCCCCATGGGAGGAAAAAATCCCATAAAAGAGAAATAATCGTTATAAAATTGAAAACCTTTTCGTAGTATTTAAGTACTGCATCAGCATTCCCAGGTTTGCATAGTAGTAAGAATACTTATCTTTTTTCTTTACTTCCACAAGTCCTGATTTTACTAACTTCTTTACATGCTGCGAAATAGTGGCTTGCGCATATCCAAAGACTTCTACCAATTCCTTGTTACATACTGGTTCCATAGTCTGGTTGGAATGCATTATATATCTAAATAACTTGAGTCTAACGGGATGTGCTAGTGCGTCCGATACAGTTGCAATCAGATCTATATCCCTTTCTTCTAAGTCATCTATCTCTCTACGAATTCTCATTGCGCCTCCGTATTAGCTCATATTAATTTGTCGTATCGTTAAACAACTATATATTATGATACTACATTTTGTTTTTTTTCGCAATAATTATTTTATTATTTTGTATAATTATCGAAATATCCCTGAATGTAGATGAAAGGAGTTCCCTTGTCTCCACTTCCGCTTGTCAGGTCACAAAGTGATCCGATAAGGTCAGTAAGTCTTCTAGGAGTTGTTCCCTGAGCAGCCATGGAGTCCCCAAGGTTGTCTTCCTTGTTCTTAATATAGTCGCTAATAGCCGCTTTTAGCTCATCGCCTGAAAGGTCTGCAAATTCGTTGTCAGCAAGATACTTAAGCTTAACTTCATTTGGTGTTCCTTCTAGTCCTGATGTGTATCCTGGAGATACTACAGGGTCAGCAAGTTCCCAAATCTTTCCTACAGGATCCTTGAATGCTCCGTCTCCGTAAACCATTACTTCAACTGTCTTTCCTGTAAGTACCTTAATCTTGTTCTGAATTCCATCTACGAATTCCTGGCAGTGAATAGGGAACAGCTTAATTGAATCTTCTGTTGCCTTGTTTGAACCTAGGATTCCGTACTTATCATTGTATCCGCTTCCGTCAATGCTTTCAGTTAGAAGATCATCCATTCCAAGAACGATTTCTGCTCCTGCCTTAGTAAGCAGTCTCTTAGTTCTTGCTCTTGTGTGAATGTCACAAGTAAGAACGTTCTTTGTATAATCAAGAATAGTTCTGCAGTTGTTTGAGAAGATAACTTCTGCTTCTGCGCCTTCTTCTTCGATAATTCCCTTGTAGTAATTTACATAATCTACACCTGTAAAAGTATGTGCTGATTTTCCAAATAATTCTTCAAACTGTGCCTGAGTAAGAACGTCTGAATAAGGGTTGATTCCCTTTTCGTCTAATAAATCAATGTCTACTAGGTGATTTCCTACTTCATCTGAAGGGTAGCTTAACTGAAGAACAACCTTCTTTGCTCCCTTTGCAATTCCTCTTAAGCAAATTGCGAATCTGTTTCTGCTTAGAATTGGGAAGATTACTCCGATTGTTTCTCCACCAAGTTTAGCCTTAACATCCTTTGCAAGTTGTTCTGTTGTTGCATAGTTTCTCTGAGATCTTGCCAGGATAGATTCTGTAACTGCAATTATATCTCTGTCCTGGATTGTGAATTCGCCTGCATTTGCTGCATCCATAACAGTATCAATAACGATCTGGCTTAAATCTTCGCCTTCCTTTACAATTGGACCTCTAAGTCCTCTTGAAACAGTTCCAACTCTTCTTTCCATTTTATGCCTCTCCTTTTATCTGGTCTATGCCAATGTTAGCAAGTTCATCAGCACGATTATTCATACCTGTAATATACTGAAAATCCTCAAAGCTGAACCTACTACCGTTCCAACTAACAAACTTCTCATATAACTTGTTGAAGTTTGTGGATTTACTATTCAGGTTAACATGACCTTTTACTCTGTGAAATGAAACGTTATGTTTACTTACTAATGCAAGAAGTTCTTTCCACAATTCCTGATTCTCAACAGGCTTCTTTGCTGCAGTATGCCAGTTGTTCTTCTGCCAACCTACATACCACTTCTCTCTGAAACAGTTTGCCACATAGGAACTGTCGGTAAAAACCTCCACGTTCTGGCCGTCCTTTTTCAGTGCCTTGAAAGCTTCAATAACTGCAGTAAGCTCCATGCGATTGTTTGTTGTGTCGAGCTCGCCACCGCAAAGCTCTTTTCTGTGTTCACCAAACTCTAATATTGCGCCCCATCCACCGATGTTGCTGTCGCTTTGATTTCCTCGGCAAGCACCATCTGTGTACATTTTTAATGTTGTCATGGTAGTCCCCTTTTTTCGTTTTGACATTTAATTATGCACTATTTTTCGCTAGATTGCAATACTTTCGTTGAAAAAAGCACGATTTTCGTTGAAAAAAGTTTCATATACCTCTCTTTTGTGGTAAAATAGTTAAGTGACTTTTGGAAAAAGACAATTAGGAAAGGGTGGTAATTTAGTTTATGGCGTTGAAGTTTTGTTCCATTGCCAGCGGAAGTTCAGGTAACTCTTATCTTGTAAGTACTGATAGTAGCGCAGTGCTTGTTGATGTAGGCATTGCCGGAAGCAGAATAATAGGTAGATTGGAGCAGCGAGGTGTAACTCTTCCTGACATTGATGGAATATTTATAACCCATGAACATATCGACCATGTAAAAAGCCTTCGAAAAATTAGCAAAGGTGCTATCAATGCTCCAGTTTTTGCATCTGAAGGAACTCTTGCGGAAGTCAGCGATAAGGTCCCTGCTGAAAAAATGCTACCGGTTAAAAGTGGTCAGGAAATTACCCTTGGTGACATAAGTGTGACGCCTTTTGCCCTGTCTCATGATGCAATTGATCCTCTAGGATATTCTTTTAAGGCAGGCGGTCGTCAGCTGACCATAATCACCGATACTGGTTTTGTTACAGGTGAAATCTTAGAACATGCGAAGAGTGCCGACACCCTTATCCTCGAGGCTAACCACGAGGTGAACATCTTAAATATGGGTTCCTACCCATACAGCCTGAAGCGAAGAATTCTAGGAAACTTTGGGCATTTGTCCAACGAGGCTGCGGGAGAATGCTTGTGCAGCGTCTTGGCGCATCGACGCGGTCAAAACCTAGACTCAGAGTTCAAGGTTTGCCTAGCTCATTTAAGCAAAGAAAATAATACACCTCAGCAGGCATATCTTACAATCAGAAATATGCTCTTTGAGGAAGATTATTATGTGGATAAGGACCTGAAGATTTATATCATACCTCGCGATGAGGTTAGCCCTTATATGCTAGTGTAGGGATGGTGGAAAATTATGAATATATCAATTATTTGTGTTGGAAAACTAAAAGAAAAATATTGGTCAGATGCTGTAGCAGAGTATTCTAAGAGACTTAAAAGTTACTGCTCTCTAGATATAATCGAGCTCAAGGAAGCAAGGCTACCTGACAAAGCTGGACCTGCTGAAGAGCTTGCAGTTAAAGTAGCTGAAGGCGAAGAAATATTAAAGAAGATTAAGGATAACACCTATGTCATTACCCTTGAGGTTAAAGGCAAAATGTTATCGTCAGAAAAGCTAGCAGATAAAATAGAAAACCTGGGAATTGACGGTGTAAGCAATATTGCCTTTGTCATCGGTGGAAGTCTGGGTCTTTCTGCAGAGGTGAGCAAACGCGCCAACTTCAAGCTTTCATTTTCTGAAATGACCTTCCCTCACCAAATGATGAGAGTTATTCTCTTAGAACAAATATATAGAAGTTTCAAAATAATTAAAAACGAGACATATCATAAATAAGATGTGTCTCGTTTTTAGTCTTTTTGTTTAATTGCTAATTTGATCTTGAACGTCTGTATCATCTCCTAGGCAATCATCTTCTTCACCCTGGTCATCTTCAATATCTTTATTATCATCTAGGATATTGTCGGCATCATCGATTATTTCGTCTTCTGCGCCGATTTCCTCGATGTCGTCTTTTGCGCCGAGGATTATTACATCCTCGTTTTTATTGTCGTTTTTTTCACTTTGACCATTGTTTGGATTTTGCTGATGACCATAGTTCTGATGATCATTATTATTCCCCTGATTGTTATAATCGGTTTGACTCACGTCTGCAAGGCTTACAGGTACAACTACATCCCCTTCGTCAGATACTTTTTCGACTGCTTCTGCTGCAGCAAGCCTCTTGTCATTTTCGCTTTTGATGACATCAGCCGCTCCGCAAAACTGTCCATCCCCCTTAAAGTACCGACTATTGTACACATTAACCATGCCTACAGAAATCTGGTTTTCCTTCAGCTGTTTCACAATATCCTTCATACTTTCATTACTATCGAACTTTTCTGCGACAGTCATATTTAGCTGACTAATAAAGTGATACTTGCCTTCAGAAATGTTGTTTTCCTTGGCGCCCTCGCAATCCTCATTGTTTCGCTCGAACTCCTGATAGAAAACAGTTGTCTTCTTGTCCTCATTGGATTCGAAGTACTCTCCGATGAACCTTATGGTCTCTTCCTTAAGAGTCTCTCTCTTCTGAGCATTGCCTGCCTTGGTGTCTCTGTTACAATATGAAATTAGGATTCCACTGTCGTCATCGTCAATATACCCACGACTGTCGAGTACATCGCTCAGTTCTGTCAGCACCTCAGTAACCTCACCCTCATGAAGATTCATGGCTTTTACGATTTCTTCGCCGTCCTTATTAAGTGCCTCTACGCCGGAAACTGTGTAATCTTTGCCAATATCAAGTGCAACACTTGGGTTGACATCGACTATAAGTTGTCCTTGAATTTCCGCCCCACCGAAAACTCCGAAGCATCCAATAAGAAGACTGGCAGCAATTGCAACTCCTGCAAATGGTTTCATCCATCTCTTCTTTTTGGCTTTAGGTTTAGCTGCTGTCATACCGAACAATTCCTCTTCACTATTGATTCTGACTAAATCATTATCCAGTATGGATTCCGCATCAATTGTAATCATGTCGCCAAGACCATTTTCAATTTTCTCGAAAAGGTCGTACTCGCGGCTCATCAAATAATCTCCTCTCTCATTTTTCTTTCACATTGTCTAAGCTGCTCAGCTGCTCTGTGGTATCTTGTTTTCACAGTTCCCTCAGGCAACCCCAGTTCCTCTGAAATCTCCCTAAATTTCATTCCCATCAATGCATGCATGATGATGATATTGCGATCCTGCTCCGAAATGTTCGTAAACAGCTCTTCAATGAGAATTCGATTTTCCACGTTAGAGATATCATCGAAAGTCAGGCTTATCGCCTGTTTCCCATCATCAGCCTCCGTCAGACTGACAATTTGTAAAGCAGCCTTCCTTTTTTCCATAAGGAATATATTCTTGGCGATCTTCATCATCCACGCCATGGCATTTCCACCCTTAAAAAGGTGTGCTCCATTTCGTGTCTTAATGTAAGTCTCCTGCATCAAATCTTCCGCATCTTCCCTGTTCATTGTCAGCGAAAGACAAAAGGCAAACATCGGCTTGAAGGTCAGCTTATACAGCTCCTCAAATGCCCATCGGTCACCCTCTGCAATGAGCTTAAATATATTGTCCGGAATAACTACTTTCTTCTTACTTTCCATGCGTCTCTAATCTCTGTTCCCTTTTGAAACCGAAATAACAATGCAAACACTAGCATGTTTTTCATGTTTACATTATAGATAATGCAAACAAAACTCATTTCGTTTCAAATATTTTAAAAAATTTTCGAAAAATTTATTTTTCTTTCTGCGCGGCCTTCACCTGCGCTGCCTTATAGTCTAACAATCTAACCATTCCCTCAATAAAGTCCGGTACAAATGTCATCCAGTATGCCAATAGCAGCACCATTCTCACCCACGGTGAAATATTTGCTATCAAAGCTCCCATAAATGGTTGAATCTGATAGAACAATAGTACATTAATGATACCAAACAAAGGTATCAAGTACCACTTATGCAAAACGATCCACTTCCCGCTGAGAAGTCTGATGGCAAGGGATGCTATACTCTGAACAAGCAGTCCTGTACAAACCCCCACGCCAAATATAGCCGAAAGATATTTAGGTGCATAGGCATTACAGAAAATCATCAAAGTTGCTCCTGTGCCAAAAGCCGCCGAATAAGGTCCCTTACATATACTTCTTCGATCCAACTTTTTTTCTGTAATATAGAAAAAACATATATTAACTAGCCATCCTAAAATGCTGTACACAGCAAAGATCATCAAAACTTCATCTAACCGGTATCCCATTTCTAACCTTTCCCTTTTCATCTTTTGCAAACTGTACCATATTGTGATACAATTCAATTAAATTTGTACCTTTAAGTATATCATAAAGCATGATAGTTTGGTTTATTTATTAGGAGAAAATACATGAAGAAATTTACAATATCCACTACACACCCCTATGATGTTATCGTGGGAAGAGATATAATACAGGACTCAGGCAAATTCATCGCAGAACGTTTTAGTAAATGCAAAGCATGCGTAATAACAGACAGCGAGGTTAATACCCTTTATGCTGACCAGGTCGTAGAGTCGTTGAAACAAGAGGGCTTCACGACGACAAGGGTCATCTTCCCAAACGGAGAACACTCCAAATCGCTTAATACCTATGCGAAGATTTTGGAGGCTTTGGCCGAAGATTTCTTCACAAGAACTGATATAATCGTTGCAGTAGGCGGGGGAATCGTCGGAGACATTGCTGGTTTTGCTGCCGCTACATACCTTAGGGGTATCTCTTATGTACAGATTACCACAACCTACCTTTCTGCTATTGACTCTTCTGTAGGAGGCAAGACTTCCATTAACCTGCTTGGCGGTAAAAACCTGGTAGGTGCGTACTGGCAGCCTTCCCTTGTAATCTGCGACTATGGAACCTTCGATACCCTTTCTCCAGAATACATTCTAGAGGGTAAGGCCGAAGCAGCGAAAAGCGCCTTCGTTTCAGATGCCAACCTGATTCCGTATATCCAACAAGACGACTTCCACCATGTGGTGGAAAGATGTATTTCCATTAAAAAATCTATAGTAGAAGCCGACGAGCTTGATACAGGTCTTAGGCAGCTTCTTAACTTTGGTCATACCATCGGTCACGGAATAGAAAAACTCAGCGCATTTACTGTTACCCATGGACAGGCCGTAGCCAAGGGAATGGTCGTAGAAACAAAAGCAGCTTATGCCCTTGGTTTAACTTCCACTGACATAAGCGCTGAAATTTCAAGTATTCTCGAAGGTTTAGGTTTTGATCTATCTGTAGACTACAGTAGCGACGACCTTTACCGTTACGCCTTGACGGACAAGAAAATCTACGGAGATAAAATCACCGTTGTCGTTCCGGAAGCCATAGGAAAGTGCAAACTGCTTAAGATTCCTATGAGCGACCTTCACGAGTTCATCCGTCTAGGCATGGAATAACTTTTATTCTGTTGTACTGATAATGTCCTTATTGGATTTATCAATCTGGCTTACCTTCATGTTATCTGCGTCTTCTGGGTCAACTTCATCAAGTAATCCCAGAAGCGTAGGATTCAGGTAAATTGTCTCAAGAACCTTTCCGTTAAGAGTTATCTTACTGTATTCGGTAAAGTTTTGACCCTTAATGTAATACTTATCCCCTACCTTAGTTACACCATCGATCTTAATTTCCTTGGTTCCCATCTTCATATTAGACTGCTTGAATGGATTCTTTCCACCATAGATATAACAATCACCGTAAAGCATATCATATCCAAGCGCCTTTAAGCCTTTCAGGTATCCCTTAGACTTATGGTCTGTTTCCTGATGGTATCTGAATGTTGTTCCCTTATGAATTCCAAGTCTGTCGAAAACTTCTGCAGTCAGCTGATATGCAGTCAGGTTTTTATCCTTCTTTTCCATATCGAAGTTGCTCCAGATTACATACTGAGTTGTGTACAGGTTCGGAGCATCATAACTGTTTTCTGTTACATCAAGTGCAGGAATATGGTCTCCGTAAAGTACTAGAACTACATCCTCATCGTATTTTTTCAGAGCTGTTGTCAAATTCTTCAGGAACTGATCCATTTCATAAATCTGATTTACATAGTATTCATACTTCCACTTAATTTCCTCCGACGGCGCATAAGTTACCTGAATTGCAGGATTATTTATAAGCTGCTCAGTCGGGTACTTACCGTGTCCCTGAACAGAAATTGTATAAGTATAATCCCTCTCCTTAGTTGACTTCATGCTTTCAAGAATCTGATCAACTAAAATTGAGTCCTTCGCCCAGTTTTTCGGCGTTTTCGGAACGTCACTCATGTATTCAACAGATGTGAATGTGTCATAGCCAATATTGTTAAATACCTGGTTTCTATTGTAGAACAGCGCTCTGTGGTTGTGGATTGCATGAGTAGAGAAGCCCATTGCCTTCAGGTCGGCAGCTGCACTCTCCGCACACTTATCTTTCAAAACCGACTTGAATGGATATTCCCCTGGCCCGAAAAACTTAACGCTGATACCTGTCATAACTTCAAATTCAGTATTGGCCGTTCCTGCACCACAAGCAGGAACTCTCAGATATCCTGAAGAATAATTCTTCATTAGACTCTGGAAAAACGGAACCGGATTCTTTGAAAGCTCAATGTTATTGAAAAGATTTGGATCTACAAATGATTCCAGCTGAAGGAAAAGAATATTTGGATATTTCTCATCAACATCCTCCTTCACAGGAGTCATATTACCATCCTTATTGAAATCATCCTTGTCGAAAAGATTCATAATCATCTCTTCGCTGTAGTCCTTAGGTTTATTGATGCCCGTATTCAGCCAAGTATTAAGAAAACAGTAGGGCACACCGTAATCCGAGTATGCATAACCCAGATTACCAAAGAATGTACTTAGAACATGAGCTTGTACCAGTCCAAATGAAGCTCCAAAAGTAAGAGCCACAACAAGAAATGCAACTGTCAAGTTTCTCTTATGATTAACCTTACCTTTTTTCTTAGGCGCCTTAATCCATAAAAGTATGAAGGCAACTGCTATAATAGCAATGCCTGCGCCGATTCCGATTATCTGAACATTGGAAAAATAATTTGACATAAGGCTGATTCCATCAGTCAGATTACTTAAGTCCTTCATAGTGAACGGCGTAATTCTCTGCGTCAAAATAACTCCGTTGGCAATACCTATGGCAAGCCATATACTGGTTATAACTGTAACGAAGAAAACTCGTCTGTTGAATACTGTTGCTACTACAAGAGTTGCTAAGATAATCAGCGTGTTGTATAAGAAAATTACTGGACTATGAAACAGGAATTCGATACCTCCGAACCCTTTTCTGGCCAGAGTCTCAATTATTAAATTTAACAGAAATGCCCATATAACACAAAAAGCAAAACTGTTTTTTTCGTATTTGTCATATAATTTTTTGATACTGTCCATTTAACTCTTTTCCCTCTTCCTTTAAATTTTATCTTACCCTTTTACTGAACCAATTCGAAATAGCTGCGAACTCATCTAAGCTTAGAGTTTCAGCCCTTCTCTTTTCCTCTATGCCAGTCTCTTCAAGGCATAGCTTTACTTCTTCCTTAGTCACATCGCCTATTCCCAATAGGGAATTTGACAATGTTTTACGTCTCTGACCGAAGCCGGCTTTGACACAGCGGAAGAACATTTTCTCATCTATTAACTCAACCGGCTTTTCTTCTCTTAAATCTAGACGAAGAACCGCTGAATCCACCTTTGGTGCTGGGAAGAAAACCTCCTTAGGAACAGTTGCCACATTGTTTACTGTGCAATAGTACTGAACAGCTACAGACAAGGCTCCATAAGCCTTAGTGCCCGGGCCCGACTTGATTCTGTCCGCAACCTCTTTCTGCATCATAATAGTAATGCTGTCTACGTGCACTCCGCCCTCAAGTAAGGCCATAATAATTGGTGTCGTAATGTAATATGGCAGGTTTCCTATAATCTTAGCTCCCTTGCATCCCGACTTATCTATAATCTCATTAAGATCCGTCTTCAAAACGTCCTGATTAATAACTTCCACATTAGAATACTCGCTAAGAGTGTCTTTCAGAATAGGAATCAAGTTTTTATCGATTTCAACAGCAACAACTTTCTTGGCTCTTTCACAAGCCTCCGCTGTCAAAACTCCTATCCCCGGTCCAATTTCAATAACTATATCCTCATCTGTTATTTCTGTTTCATCTATTATCTTATCTATAATATTCTTATCTGTAAGGAAATTCTGTCCCAAGCTCTTTGAAAGCTTAAATCCATACTTGTCCTTAATATCTCTGATTGTTGATGGTGCATATAATTTCATTACAGCTGCCTAACCTTTTCATAAAATTCTTCTTTAGTGATATTAAAACTGTTCAGTTTTTTCAAGAAAGTCTTGCCGTTTCCATAGCCTATAGCTAGAAGATTTCCCAATTTTTCTCTTCTGTCCTTGGAATCAGACTCACCAATAAGACCTGCTGCAAACAGGTCTTCCTCTGTAAATATCTTTTCATTATTCGCAGATGTACAGTGGGACTTAGTCAGTGCTTCTACTATGTCCTCTGGCTTAGCATTTTCGACTCCAATATTTCCTTTTTTCAAAGCTTTTCCCTTAGGTAAGAAAGCCTGCTTTGCTTCAGGAAATCTTTCCAAAACTTTCTTTCTTATTTTTTCACCGGCATAGTCAGGATCAGTAAATATAATTATACCCTGAGACTTATATGCCTTTTCAATGGCAGGCCATATGTATTCAGGCATACCAAAGCCGTGAGTCTCTATGGTAATGGCATCAACTGCTCTATTAATAGCAGCCGTGTCATCCCTTCCTTCGACTACGATAACTTCTTTAATCTTTTTCTTTTCCATTCTAATTGTCTGCGCTTTCCTCGTCTTCATCTTCAAGAATATAGAGAATTTCACCTGGCTTAACAAGTCTAAGCTGAATTCGTGCTTGTTCCTCTATATATTCAAAGTCGTTAACATTTTCCAATTCCTGCTGCAGAGCGGCTTTTTCTGCTAAAAGCTGTTTATTAGTTGACTTCAGTGCTTTCTGTTCTGCTCTCAGGCTGAAAATATTTTTCACAGAAACTGCTGCCAAAACTATAGCTGCAATAATGAAGATGGTAAGTATCAATCTAGGCAGATTAATTCTTTTTCTCTTTGTCATATTTCCTTATTAAATCCTTTACATACTCGACATCTGATTTGCAATCTACATATTCCGTACCAAACTTCTGTCTGGTCTCATTACCCTTACCTGTTACAAGAATAAGGGTTTTTCCCTTTGCTTCCTCTACGGCAGCCTTAATTGCATCTCCCCTGTCATTAATTATGACATATGGGCATCCTGTTTTTTCAATGGTTTCAGCAATTTCCCCATTGATTTTATCAAGGTCTTCCGTTCCCGGATCCTCAGCAGTAATAATAATTTTATCAGCGTATTTTCCAGCAATAAGTCCCAGATCCTGTCTTCTCTGAACAGCCTTATTTCCCGGACAGCCATAAATCGCAATTATACGATATCCAGGATATTCCATCTTCATTGATGAAAATAGCTTCTGAAAACTCAGTTTATTATGAGCATAGTCAACAACTGCAACAAGCTCACTATCCCTGCTTGCGTATAATTCCATACGGCCGCTGGATTTTGCCTTATATAGTCCGCTGTGAATATGTCTTCTTGGAATACCTAAAATCTCAGCAGCTGCAATTACTGCCAGAGCATTTTCAACATTGAATAGTCCTGGCATGGACAGCCTAAATTCTTCATCAAATCGCGCTGTGCGAACCTTGAATACAGTTTCCAATCCGTCTTTTCTTATGTCATATCCATACACATCAGCATCAGGATTTTTCGTGCTGAATGTTGTAATAGTTTGACTTGCCTTTGCTGCCTCCAAAATGCGGTCCACATAGTCCGCATCTAGGTTGACAACAGCATGTATGGTTTTAGCGAACATTGAAAGTTTTGATGTAAAATAATCCTCAAAGTCCGGATGCTCGATTGGACTGATGTGATCCTCAGAAATGTTAAGGAAAATGCCTACCTCGAATTCGATATTATCCACCCTGTTGTATTTTAGCGCCTGAGAGGAAACCTCCATCTGCAGGAATGAAATGTCACTGTCCACCGCATTCTTAAAGTGGTGATGAAGCTCAACAGCTTCAGGAGTCGTAATGTGAGACTCCCTATTTTCTACGCCGTCGTAAACATTTATAGAGGAAATGACTGCGCTTTCCTTGCCGTCAATACCCTTCATATAGTCGTCGATTACTGCCTTCATGTAGTAAGCCGACGTTGATTTTCCCTTAGTTCCACCAAAGCCGATGATATTGAGCTTCTGCCAGGCGTAGTCGTTAAAAAGTTCTGCCAGGTCTACCATAGCCTTACGAATGTCCTTAACTATGATTCTCGGGAATTCGCCCAGGCTTTCGTATTCCTTCTCGCTTACGTACGCTATGGCGCCATTCCTTACGGCCTGGTGCAGGTACTCTTCCTTAAATGCAGCTCCCTTGCAGATAAACAAGGTGTTCTCACTGACGCTACGTGAATCATAGGTCAGGTTATCTACAATTTGCGTGTCAAAACCATCTAAGTGCGAATACCTCAGAAGGTTTTTATTCTGAAGCAGTCTGGCATAGTCCGCTAATTTATATTTTTTCATTTTTCCCGTATTCACCTTTCTATTCTATTTACTTAGTTAGATATAGTTGAATGGGTCTGTTACAGATCCGTTGACAATTACCTCGAAATGCAGATGTGGTCCTGTGGATCGTCCTGTATTACCTGAAAGTGAAATTGCCTGTCCCTTATATACTCGTTCGCCTGCACTTACAAGTGTGCTACTACAGTGTGCATACAAGGTCTTCATGCCGTTCTCGTGGTCTATCTGAACACAGATACCGTAAGCACCATTCCATCCAGACTGTACGACAACTCCACCATCGGCTGCTCTTACAGTTGTGCCTTCAGATACTCCGAAGTCAACACCTTCGTGAAGACGTCCCCATCTATAGCCAAAGTAACTTGTAATCGTTGCACCCTGTATAGGATAAGTCAGTGAACCTGTAGCTGCTGTCTTTGGAGGTTCCTTAGTACCCTTTTCTATTACCTTAGTAATAGTCTTGGTAATGGTCTTTGTGGAAATCTCCTTCTTGGAGATCTTATCACCATTAATTCTTGTGACCTCAGCGATCACTACACGCTTACCATTTTTACCTTCCTGTATAACTTTGGAGTTACCCTTATACATGGAATTATTCTTAATAACTTTTGTCTTATATTTAACTTTTTCGGCATACTTTTCAAGAGCTACAGTCTTTACAGATACCGCAGCTGAGGCCTTAGATATAATTATTTTATCACCTGCATGTATCATATTCATGTCGAAATCGTCATTATTTTTCTTTAATTCGTTTACACTTATATCATATTTCTCACAAATTCCATAGATTGAATCCCCATTTTTAACAGTGTAAGCTATTTCCTTTGAACCACTAGTCAGCATAATCTTCTTTGCCTGATTGTAGCTGGAAATGTTTTTCAACTTAACAGTTGTTTTCTTAATTTCCACCTTTTCCTGGAATCCAACTTCGCTATAAGTAATATTTTTTGATTTTTCTGTAAACTCATCTGTAACAGCATCAAGAACCTTCTTAGCTGTCTCTTCATCTTTACATGTAACAACCTGCCTTCCGTCTACATAGATTCCGTAGCCTTGTGCTTTTGTATCTGACATGTAAGTAAATCTGTTAAGAACAGTGTCAATGTCATCTTGTTCCTTATCCAGAATAAAAATCAGCTTAAATTCAATATCACTATCCTTGTCGATATTAATCTCATATCCCTGGTCCTGAGATAATTGGTCATTAACTAAGCTCAAAATTTTCAAAACATCATTCTGGTCCTTAACATAACCTAAAACTCTGCCGTTATAAGAGTATTCATATCCTGTTGAGTAACTCATTATAGTAACTAGAGCAATTGCCGAAAGAAGAATCACAGTAAAATGAGCAAGAATTTTCTTACCCTGTCCTTCTGCCTTCTCCTTTATGTCGTTAATAAAATGAGCTGCTTTATATTTAAAAATCATCCAGTGCTTATCGCATCTGGCCTGAATATTATCATGTAAGAATATTACTGCCGCTGCCGCATTCATAAATGTTGCCAACGCTCTTGACATCCAACGATCAAACTTATGCTGTTTCTTGTCGTGTTCATTTATGACATTTGCAGCTCGTTCTTTTATTTTTTCAAATTTCCTTGTTTTAGCCATAATTCCGCCTCTTCCGTACGCAGCTTAATGCAAGAACATCTTTCACCTAGGTCGGTAATACCTGTGTCGTTACATTTTTCGCATTTGTACTTAATATCGGTGTAATCCATTTCATAATTGTTTTCAGTCAGGAGAATTGCTCTCTCTTCGGCCAATTCGTCCATCTTATTTTTAATTTTCTTTGCTTCTGCCTCAGCATTACCCATAATCAAAGCCTTTGAAAGCTCGAAGCTTGCTTTCGCAACATAATCGTCAATTTCTTTAATTCTAGGCAGCTTGTCGTAAATTTCTGCTTTTCTTTCTTCTGCTTCTGTCTCTTCTTTCTTCCTCAAATAATCATAGTACTGGTTCAGTTCTCCCTGAGTAACAGTAGTCTTCTTGTTTACGTCTTCGCCCTTTCTCTCTGCATCAGATTTCCAGTTTTCAAGAACTTTATTGACATAATTGAAGTTAGGACTTGATATACCTGCTGTCTTAGTACATGCATCCAAAACTCTGTCCATGGAATAACCCATGACATCGAACCAGTTATCCATCATTTCCTGTTCAGTTTCTGTAGCATTTCTTGTAAAGCCAAGAGCTTTAAGAACTCTTCTATACCTGTAATACTTTTCGTCAAGTTCCTGTAAATACTCAACAACCTGTTCCTCAGTATTCAGACCAGCCTTTACCCATTCAGAAATTACTTTGCCAATATATTTGAAACTTTCCTTATTTCTTTCCTTGCAATACTTTACAGCATAAGTAATCAAACCTGTAGATGCGCCATAATCCTGAAGCCACGAAAGACCCTGAGTTACCTCAGTTGAACTTAAGGTTCTTCCAAGAATTCTCTCAATTTCAGCAAACATATCCTTAACAGATGTGCTACCCAAAGAATTGTTGAAATCTATTGGTTCAGGTTCCGGTTCAGGAACTGAAGTACTCTTGCCGTAAAGCAATTCCTTTAGATTGATAAACTCCACATAATACCCCATGTCCTCATGTAAGTCATCATATCTACGCTTTATAGCTCCCATATTTTCCCAATAACTCCATGCATCCTGAACATCCTTTTCAGTCAGCATAAGCTGCTTGGCAATGGTTACGTTATCCATTGGGAGCCCATGTTCAGCATACATAAATCCATATATAAAAACCTTAACATAGTCTCCAGGAGCCGCCGGCATATATTCATTTATAAAAATATTCTCAACTTTTGAATCCAATAAATAAAAATCTTTTGTTTTTTCTTTTACAAAATTCATAAAATTTCCTTTATCTTTTTCACCTTATATTTTAGATTTTCTGAACCTGCTCATTAAGGTCCGTAAGCAACGCTTCAATATCGATGCCATGGCCTTCCGCAGCTTCACCAAGTGATTCCTGCTCAGCACCTGGGCATCCCAGGCATGGCATACCGTGTTTGTCAAAAACCTTCTCTAGCTCGTGGTCAATTTCAAGTATTTCACATACTCTTGTTTCCTTGGTAATGGTAATGTTCATAATAGTCCTTTCCGCTTAGTTGCCTTACTATACTTATGCCTGATCACTGAATTTAGTGTATCTCGCCACCCATGTCAAATCTACCACTTCTGTCGGTCCACTTCTGTGCTTTGCCAAATTTACTTCGCAGACACCCGGTTTCTCAGAATCATCATTATAGTAATCGTCTCTGTATAAGAAAATTACAATATCCGCGTCCTGCTCGATAGAACCCGATTCTCTAAGGTCAGACAAAATAGGTCTGTGATCCTGTCTCTGTTCCGGAGCTCTGGAAAGCTGTGACAAAACAAGCACAGGGCAGTCCATTTCTCTTGCCAGCAGCTTAAGCTGTCTGGACAAGGCAGAAATTTCCTGCTGTCTGCTGTCACTCTTGCCATCAGACTGCATCAGCTGAAGATAGTCCACAATTATAAGATCCAGACCCTTCTCCGCCTTAAGTCTTCGGCATTTATTCTTCATTTCAAGAATGCTGATTCCTGAATTATCGTCTATATGAATATTAGTCCTAGACAAAGAGTCCAAGGCCATATTAATTCTATCCCAGTCATTTCTCTCAATGGCACCTGTCTTAAGCTTCTGCATTTCAACCCTTGACTCCATAGAAAGAAGACGCTGACCAAGCTGAGCCTTAGCCATTTCGAGACTGAAAATAAGAACTGATGCCCCTGCCTTGATTGCCGCATTTTGGGCAACATTAAGAACAAAGGCCGTCTTACCCATAGCCGGTCTCGCCGCAATAATTACAAGGTCAGACTTCTGCAATCCCGACGTAACCTCATCCAATTTCTTGAATCCCGTCGTCAGGCCCGTTACCTCACCCTGAGAGTTAATGGCTTTGTCAATCATGGCAACGTTCTCCATCAAAACTTCCTTAATCGGAGCATAGTCGTTACCCTGTCTACTCTGTGCAATTTCAAAGATATTCTTTTCTGCGTAATCTAAAATTTCACTAGCTTCCATAGATTCATCATATCCCTTTTCACGAATCTCTTCAGCCGTCTGAATCAGCTTACGCATAGAAGCCTTCTCAGCAACAATCTTTGCATATTCCGCAGCATTTACTACAGATGGAACCTCTGCAGAAAGAGATGCCACGTATGATCTTCCCCCGACAAGGTCCAAGGCTTTATTCTTTTTCAACTCCTCGCACACTGTTACCATATCCACAGATTTACTGTTACGGAAAAGCTCCAGCATAACGTCGAAAATTTCTCTATGAGCCTTGTCGTAGAAATCCTCAGTTTTCACTACGTCAATTACATCTGCTAAGGCATCCTTACTAAGCAAGGCCGCACCTAATACAGACTTCTCCGCCTCCGCATTGTGGGGTGGAATTTTCTCTATCATTATAAGGTCTCCTTGTTTTACATTTATTTCCAATTAGTCATTTACAACTACAGTTAGCTTACCTACAACTTCAGGGTAAAGCTTTACATCGATATCAAATGTACCTGTAGTCTTAATTGGTGAACCAAGCTGAATCTTCTTCTTGTCAAGTTCCAGTCCTGTCTGCTTCTTAGTTTCCTCAGCAATATCCTTAGAAGTAATTGATCCAAATAACTTTCCACCTTCGCCAGACTTAGTCTGAATAACTACCTTGATATCTGCTAGTTTTGCTGCTAGTTCCTGAGCGGCCTTCTTATCTTCAGCTTTCTTCTCAGCTTCAGCTGCCTTCTTCTTTTCCAAGCTTCTTACATTAGCGTTAGTTGCTTCTGTTGCAAGTCCCTTTGGGAAAAGCATATTTCTTGCAAAACCATCGCTAACCTTTACTATTTCACCCTGTTTACCAGTTCCCTTTACATCTTTGTTTAAAATTACTAACATTAATCTTTCCTCCTAATCCTCTGAGATTTCCAGGTTCTCTAAAACCTTCTCAATAGCTTCCTGCGGTGAAACACTTACCTGAGCACCTGCCGTTGTCAGATGTCCGCCACCACCCAGCTTTTCCATAATCACCTGTACATTAACATCTCCCAGTGAGCGTGCGCTTACTGCGGTAGTCTCTTCGTTTACCCTTCCCGCAACAAAACAAACTTTGACTCCCTTAACATTTAGGAGTTCGTCAGCCACCTGGGAATTCAATATCTGCATTTCACTGTTAATTTCCTCGCAAATTGCCGTTGCAACGCCGTTGTCATAATATTCAGCAGCTGCAATTGCTCTCGCCTTGGCATTAAACAGTTTCTTATCAACTCTGAAAAATCTTTTTACTTCTGTAGTATCAGCTCCAGAACGTCTCAGCCATGCAGCAGCTTCAAAGGTTCTTACGCCTGTTTTTACCGCAAATCTATTGGTATCCACAGATATTCCAGCAAGCATTGCTTCAGCCTCTAATTTTACAAGAGTCTTCTTTGGTGCCGTGTACTGAAGAATCTCTGCAACCAGCTCTGACGCTGATGACGCATAGGACTCAATATATGAAAGAGTCTGATTCTTTACACTATCCTCTGCTCTGCGATGATGATCGATTACTACAATTTTTTCAGTCATATCAAGCAGATTCTTATTTTCAACATAGCTGATTCTATGAGTGTCTACTAAAATTAGTAAAGTTTCCTTATCAGTTAAAGCCTCTGCCTTTTTATTGTCTATGAATTTATAAAGTTCAGTGTCCCTTGCCTGCTTGTAAATATCACGCAAGGAATCGCTAATCTTATCTAGAAGAATGTACGCTTCAACGTCAAACATCAGACACATTCTGTATATTCCAAGAGCAGAACCGAAACAGTCCATATCCGGGTTCTGATGACCCATTATAACTACTCTCTTCGACTGGGTAATAAGTCCTTTAAGCGCATGCGCCACTACCCTTGATTTACCCTTGTTACTCTTTTCAACAGTCTGAGACTTGCCACCATAGTACTGAATGCTTGTACCTTTCTTAAGAACAGCCTGGTCACCGCCTCGTCCTAAAGCAAGGTCAAGTGCAGCTGCTGCTGAATCTGTACATGCCACTACATCTTTTTCTCCTACTCCTATACCTATACTCAAGCTCATAGGAAAATCCACTGCCGTCTCTACACATCTAATCTGATCAAGCACATCAAACTTGTTTTCAATTATCTTATTTAAGTATGAGCGTTCAAAATACATGATGTAGCGAGAAGAATTATATCTTGTAATGGCTCCACCAAATTTTGCAGCCCAATGTCTTATTATTTTGTCAAGTTCAGCCGTGATGCTGATTCTAGACTCTGGCGCAGTTGCTGCTGTAAGCTCATCATAATTATCTATATTTATTTTGCAAACACAAATCTTTTCTGATTCATATTGCTTACGAAGATTTTCATAATCTGTAACATCCTTAAATATTACAATTCGTTCCCTTGGATTCTTAGGATTTTCTTTTACAACTAATTTAAAATCCTTGCTGTTTCTTTCAACAGTGTAATCTTCCTTTGCGGACTCGTCTTCGTCATCTTTTTCTTTATCCTTATCTTTGTCACTACGCATGTTAATTCTAACTCCAGTAAGAACAAAGAAATCCATTCCTTCCAAGCTGTCATATAGAAAAACCTCGCTAATATGTTCATTAGCTTTTACAATCTTTCCATTTTCGTCTACGATACACATAGGAATGGACAAGCTTGACAGCATAGCCTCGTCAAATACATTTCTTGGCATTTCAAAACCTCTTAAACTTCTGTAATTCTAACAAATATTCCTAATGCTTCACGTGAAACATTCCGTCTACTCAACTGATTTCAATAGTTCTATCAGTCTGTTTAACTCATCATGGTTATAATACTCTAGTTCAATAGTACCCTTTTTACCTTTTTCTTTTATGTTAACCTTAGTGCCATATATATTTTTCAATTCATTTTCAACATGAACAGTGTCAGCACTCTTAACCTTTTTTACATGCTTCTTTCTTGGTTTACCTAAATCAGAAACAATTTCTTCTACCTTACGTACTGACAAGCCTTCATTAATAATTCTATCGCAAATGTCCTGCTGTACTTTATTATCAGTTACAGGAATAAGTGCTCTTGCATGTCCTGAACTGATTCTACCTTCAGTAACAAGACTCTGGACATTTTCAGGTAACTTAAGTAATCTTAGCGCATTTGTAATATATGGTCTACTCTTACTTACACTCTTAGAGACTTCCTCCTGTGTAAGACCATAAGTCTTTATCATCTGATTGATACCCTCTGCCTCTTCTATAGGGTTCAGGTCTTCTCTCTGCATGTTTTCAATAATAGCAACAAGCATGTTCTCTTCATCAGTGAAATCTCTTATGATACATGGAACTTCCTTAAGTTCAGCCTTTCTTGAAGCTCTCCATCTTCTTTCACCTGCAACTATTTCATATCCCCTGCCGTGCTTTCTGACAACAAGAGGTTGAATTATACCATGCTCAATAATTGAATCAGCCAGTTCAGATATCTTTTCCTCGTTAAAAACCTTTCTAGGCTGGTTTTCATTTGGCTTTATGTCATTAATATTAATATACACTATAGAATTGTCGCTTACCTTCTTTTCTTCTACAGTTGTTTCCACAGTTTCTTCTGCATCAGGATTAACAATTGGTGCTCTATCTGCAAATAAAGCATCCAATCCTCTTCCAAGTCCTCTGTTCTTTGCTGCCATTATCTACTTTCCTCCCTTTCAAGGAATTCTTCAGCAAAATCTCTATATGCTTCTGCACCCTTTGATTTAGGGTCATATTCTGTAATAGCCATTCCAAAACTTGGAGCTTCAGCCAATCTGATATTTCTAGGAATAACTGTAGAATAAACCTGAGATCCAAAGTATTTCTTAACTTCCTGAACTACCTGAACAGACAGATTAGTTCTTCCATCAAACATGCTTAAAATTACACCTTCTATTTCTAGGTCTTTATTCAAGCTCTTCTTTACAAGGTCTATTGTACTCACCAGCTGACTTACCCCCTCTAGAGCATAGAATTCACACTGAATAGGAATCAAAACACTCTGTACAGCAGTCAGTGAGTTTATTGTTAACAGTCCAAGAGAAGGAGGGCAATCTATAAGAATATAATCATATTCATCCTTAACCTTTGCAATTGCCTTGCGAAGTCTGGCTTCCCTGCCTTCCAGCTCAACCATTTCAATTTCAGCTCCCGCAAGATCTACACTAGCCGGAATAATATCTAAATTTTCTATAGTAGTGTGGATAATCGCTTTTCTCGTATCAAAATTATCCTCAATTAACAAGTCATATACAGTGTATTCCAGATTCTTCTTAGAAATACCGATACCACTTGTAGTATTTCCCTGTGGGTCAATGTCCAGCATTAAAATCTTCTTACCCTTCAAAGCCAGACTTGCACCTAGATTAATATTTGTAGTAGTCTTACCGACACCACCCTTTTGATTAAATATTGCTATTGCTTTACCCAATGTTTATCCTCCTGCTAACTAATAATAATCTATCCTATATTATATACCATTACCGCTCAAAATACTACTTTTTTATGCAAAACAAGAGATGTTTCACGTGAAACATCCCTTGTTTTGCGCGTCCCAAGCCCTTGCCATCGCTCGTAAAGAGCCCACATTTTACAATATGGGCTCCTTACTCGGCGTCCCAGCTTTTCTTGGATACTTTGCTGGTGTATTTTTTATCTTTTCAATAACCACAATATTGTGATTATAACCATCTAAGTTTACTGATTCTATTCTCTTAAATTTTCCACCTAGAACCTTAATAGCCTTTTCAGCCTTCTTTACCTCATCTTCAGCATCTGGCCCCTTATAAGCAAGGAGGTATCCTCCGGTTCTGATGAATGGAAGACAATATTCAGCCAATACTGCCAGGTTAGCAACTGCCCTTGACACACAGATGTCAAAAGATTCTCTATAATGTTTATTCTTAGCTAGCTCCTCTGCCCTGCCGTGAACCGTCTCAACATTATCTATTCCTATTTTCGAAGTCAAGTCATTAATGACCTTAAGTCTTTTATTTAAAGAGTCCGCAAGAACAAAAGACTTATCCGGACTTACAATTGCAAGAGGAACCCCGGGAAAACCAGCTCCGGTTCCAATATCAATTACTGAGTCCGCGTTCGTATATTCTTCAAAATTATATCCTAGAATAGAATCAATAAAATGTTTGCTTATAAATTCGTTCTTATCTGTAATAGCAGTAAGGTTAATCTTTTCGTTCCATTCCAGAATACCATCCATATATTCCTCGAAGGATTTAATTACAGACTCATCGAAAGGTATGTTCAGTTTTTCTAAAGCTTCTTCTAATATTTTCATATTACTGTTTCTTCCTTCTCATCTTTTCAAGATACACTAGAATTACATTAATATCTGCCGGTGAAACACCAGATATTCTTGATGCCTGACCTACAGATCTTGGCTTAATCTGATTCAATTTTTGAATTGCTTCTAGACGTAAGCCTTCGATTTCTTCATAATCAAAATTCTCATCAAGCGCCTTATTTTCTAATTTCTTAAATCTTTCAATTTGAGTAAGCTGCTTACTGATATATCCTTCGTACTTAATCTGAACTTCTAGCTGATTAATAGCATGAGATGATAGTTCTTCCCTGTCCTTATCAATTTCCTTAAGGTTTTCATAAGTCACTTCCGGTCTCTTAAGAAGTTCTGCAAGAGTTGCTCTGTTCTTCAACGGAGAACTTCCAAGGCCTTCTAAGAAATCATTAGCGTCTCCTGGATAAACATAAGTCGACTCAAGTCTTGTTCTTTCTTCATCTACTTTTTTCTTCTTATCAAGATATTTGGAATATCTTTCTTCGTCTGCCAATCCTAACCTGTAAGATTTTTCCGTTAAACGTAAATCTGCATTGTCTTGTCTCAGAACCAGTCTATATTCCGCTCTGCTCGTCATAATTCTGTAAGGCTCATTAGTACCTTTAGTCACTAAATCGTCGATGAGAACGCCAATATAAGCCTCACTTCTGTCTAAAACAAAAGGTTCTTTTCCATTTATTGCCAGTGCTGCATTAATGCCAGCCATTAATCCCTGAGCTGCAGCTTCCTCATATCCGGAACTTCCATTAAACTGTCCAGCACAGAATAAATTCTTAATATCTCTTGTTTCAAGATTTGGTTTCAATGATAGCGGATTTATGCAATCGTATTCTATAGCATATGCCGGTCTGGTAATTATAATATTTTCCAGTCCCGGAATTGTATGATAGAAAGCTTCCTGTACATCCTCAGGTAAACTTGAGGACATTCCCTGAATGTACATTTCTTCTGTATCCAAACCTTCAGGTTCAATAAATGTCTGATGCCTTTCCTTATCTGCAAATCTATTAATCTTATCCTCAATTGATGGACAATATCTTGGGCCTATTCCTTCAATCTGTCCACCGAATAATGCGCTTCTGTGAAAATTATTTCTAATTACCTTATGAGTATTTTCATTTGTATAAGTTAGCCAACATGAAATTTGATTCTTGTCGAGTTTATCATTCATAAACGAGAAAGGAACAATTTTTTCATCACCCTTCTGCTCAGTCATCTTGCTGTAATCAAAAGTTGAAGCTAGAGCTCTTGCAGGCGTTCCGGTCTTAAACCTTCTTAAATTCATTCCATATTTCTTCAGATTTTCAGCCAATTCAATAGAAGGCGCTAATCCATTTGGACCACTGGAATATGCGCTATCACCAATAAAGATTTTTCCCTTAAGGAATGTTCCAGTAGCTAAAATAACAGCCTTTGCCTCATAGTAAGTATGAGTCATAGTAACGACACCCTTAACCTGACCATCTTCGATAATTAAATCTGTAACTTCCGCCTGCTTGACATCTAGATTTTCCTGCTTTTCAATTGTCTTCTTCATTTCAGTGTGATATTGATGCTTGTCAGCCTGAGCACGAAGAGAATGAACAGCTGGTCCCTTTGCAGTATTCAACATTCTACTCTGAATAAAAGTTTTATCAATGTTCTTGCCCATTTCGCCGCCAAGAGCATCTATTTCTCTTACAAGATGTCCCTTACCTGTTCCTCCAATTGAAGGATTGCACGGCATCATGGCAATAGCTTCTAAGTTTATTGAAAATAATAATGTTTTGTTGCCCATTCTTGCAGAAGCAAGTGCTGCTTCGCAGCCTGCATGTCCTGCACCTACAACAATTACATCATAACTACCCATCAAAATTCTTTCCAAAATAATCCTACTTTCCTAAACAAAATCTTGCAAAAACTTCATTGATTATATCATCCTGCACTGTTTCTCCGATTATCTCTCCTAAAGATTCATATGCACTGTTTACATCAATTTCTATAAATTCCAAAGCTTCATGCAAATTAACCATATTTATTGCATCAGAAATTGATTGTCTCGATTTTTCCAAAATATCCTTATGTCTCACATTTGTAACCATAACATTGTTATTTTGAGAAATCTTGCCACCATAAACTAAATCTACGATTTTTTTCTCAATTTCATCAATTCCCATTCTTTTTGCCATAGATGTTTCAATTAACGTAACACCTGGCATTTTTTCTAAAATTTCCTCTTTTTTGATTTTTTGAATCAAATCTATCTTATTTAATAGTATTATAGTTTTTTCTGGATTAATCAGATCCATTATTTCTAAATCTTCATCTTCCAGTTCTCTGCTTGAATCCAATATAAAAATCACAAGATCAGCCTGATTGAATGATTCTTTAGATTTTTCTATACCAATTTTCTCTATAACATCACTTGTCTCTCTAATTCCAGCTGTATCTGTTAATTTAACTGGGATACCCTTTATGCTTATATTTTCCTCTATGGTATCTCTAGTTGTTCCTGGAATTTCTGTTACTATTGCTCTGGTTTCCTTTAACAAACTGTTCATTAACGATGATTTTCCAACGTTTGGCTTACCAATTATAGAAACAGCCAGACCCTCTCTAATAATTCTACCTGTATCAGCACTGCTAAGCAATTTTTCAATATCATCAAGAACATTTGACAAATCTAATCCAAGCTTTTCGTAGGTAATCTGCTCAATATCCTCATCAGGATAATCTATATTTACTGTAAGATTTACAAGTATATCTACAAGTTTCTTTCTAATTTCTTTAATAGTACCGGAAAATACACCTTCAAGCTGGTTAAGTGCAACATCAAAAGTTCTATAAGTCTTAGCTTTTATAAGATCAATAACAGCTTCCGCCTGAGATAAGTCAAGTCTTCCATTTAAGAAAGCTCTCTTCGTAAATTCACCAGGCTCAGCAATTCTTGCACCATTTGAAAGAACCAATTCCAAAGTTTTTCTAAGTGGAACCATACCGCCGTGGCAGTTAATTTCCACCACATCTTCCATAGTATATGTTTTAGGGCTTTTCATATATACGCATAGAACCTCATCAACTATTTTTCCAGTTGTAGGATCTACAATATTACCATATGCCATTTTTCTATTTTCCAGGCTTGCCGGATTTGCAGGCTTAAAGATTTTTTTTAACACGGATTTCGAATTTTCTCCGCTTATTCTTATTATACCTATACCACCCTCACCTAGAGCAGTTGCAATTGCAGCAATTGTATCTTCCATAAATTTCTTCTCCTAAACAAAATAAGCCCGCATATAGCGGGCCATTACTTATTTAAGCTCAATTATAACCCTTCTATAAGGATCCTGACCCTCGCTTCTTGTTGTAACACGTGGGTTGCTCTGAAGAGTTGCATGAATAACCTTACGTTCATAAGGATTCATAGGTTCCAGTCTCACACTTCTTCTAGTTCTCACTACTTTATCTGCAAGTCTGTTAGCAAGCTTTTCTAAAGTTTTTTCTCTTTTTGATCTATAGTTTTCAGCATCAATAACTACACGAATATAGTCACTTTTGCCTTTATTAACCACAAGACTAGTTAGATACTGTATTGCATCAAGAGTCTGACCTCTTTTTCCAATAATAGTACCTGAATCTTTACCATCGATGTTTACGAATACGTTAGTATCGTTTGCTTCAGCTGAAATATTAATATTCAGACCCATCTGCTCTGCAACTTCTTCTAAAAATTCTACTGCAGGATGATCAGGTGCATCAACTAGACCTTCCACATCTTCTTTTGTAAGAATAATTGATTCTTTAAAATCATCATCCTTGTTTGCAGATTTTGCAACGGACTTTGTATTCCTTGACTTTTTAGGACTCTTTGCCGGTTTTGATTCTGTCTTTTCAACTACAGGAGCTAGTTCTTCAACCTTTTCCGGAACCTTGACTTCGTCTACCGGTTTCTTCTTTTCCACACGTACTAGTGCTAATTTAGCTCCAATACCAAAAAATCCCTTTGATGGTTCTTCAAGAACGGTTACCTCAACTTCGTCTCTAGTTAGTTTAAGTTCATCCAATGCAAGACCTACAGCGGTCTCCACATCGTTTCCCCATTTTTCAGAAACATCCATACTACTTTTTTCCTCCAATAGCTCTTATTTTTTCTTTTTCTTAGGTGAATTCTTTTCCTTAAGAGCTTTTCTAAGATGATTAAAACGCAAGTTAAAGAAAATCTGAATAAACTGGCTGATAAACCAGTAAATTGCAAGAGCTGATGGATATGTTCTTGCTAGCCATACGATCATAATTGGGAAGAAGTACTGCATCATCTTGCTCATTGCATTGCTGCCCATTGCACCAGCCTGTGGACTAGTCTGCATGTTTAGCCAGAATGAAAAGAATGTTGTTACTCCGGCCAAAATTGGCAGAATCCATGGATCCGGCTGGCTTAAGTCCTTAATCCAGAAGAAAGCTTCGTGGATTGCAAAGTACATGCTACTGTCAGCCTGAATATAAGCCATAGGATTTCTAAGCAGAGTAAATAATCCCATAATGATAATCATCTGAACTATCATTGGAAGACATCCACCTGCAGGGTTGAAGCCTTCTTCCTGATAAAGTTCACCGATTTTGGCATTCATAGTTTCTTTATCATTTGCGTATTTTCTTTGTATTTCCTGTAATTTAGACTGCATATCTGCCATTCCAGCAGTACTTAGAATCTGCTTTTTGTAAAAAGGATACAGTGCTAATTTTACAATTACAGTAAGAATCAGAACTGTGATACCATAGTTACCCACAAATCCATAAAGCATTGTTAGCAGCCAAGCTAATGGTTTTGCTAAAATTCCCATTCAATTCCTCCGTTATTTCAAAGGGTCATATCCCCCGGGATTACCAGGATGACACTTCAAAATTCGTTTAATTCCTAAATAACTACCCTTAAAAACCCCATACTTTTTCAAAGCCTGAATAAAATATGTGGAACAAGTAGGATAAAACCTACAGGTAGCCGGGAACAAAGGTGAAATGCATTTTTGATACACTCTAATAAGCAGAATCATTATTCCGCTAAATAATTTACTTATGTATTTCATTTTTTTTAAGCACCTTAGTTCTCTTTAGTGCAGATTCCAGAGATTTTCTCACTTCCGCACATTTCTTTCCGCCTATAGTATTTCTTGCAATAAAAATAATATCAAAACCATCAGAGATTTCTAGTTTCATTGTTCTCAAGCTCTCTTTCATCAATCTTCTGGCTCTGTTACGCTGAACGCTATTACCAACTTTTTTACTCGCAAGAAAAGCGGTTCTGTTGTAGGGAAGATTGTTTTTTCTATAAAAAATTACAACATACCTATCCCCTACTGATTTTCCCTTATTGTAGATTGAGGAAAAATCACTCTTTCGTCTTAAAACGTTTTTTTTCAACATAAGCTTATTTCAACATATTGGAATTAAGCTGTTAATTTCTTTCTGCCCTTAGCTCTTCTTCTCTTCAGAACGTTTCTGCCATTCTTAGTAGCCATTCTCTTTCTGAATCCGTGTTCTTTCATTCTCTGTCTTTTCTTTGGCTGATATGTCATTTTCATATCTCTTTACCTCCTTAAAATTTTAAAACTCGTACGCATCTAAATTCCAAAGCGTACACATATGCCATACAATTATAGATTCAAAGTTTTCAAATGTCAATATTTTTGTGAAAATTTTATTTAAGCACAGGCTATGCACAAAGTTATCCACAATTTGTGGATAACTCTATGAATTATTCTGTTTTTGCCGATAAAAACTTATCAACTATATGGATAACTTCTTGAATAACTCCTATTTTTTTGATAAAATCTTTTTATCACATGGGAGAGTTTTATAAAAATGAAAAAAAATCAAGAAATTTGGACTCAGGTTTTGAAGCATATTGAAGAAAATACCACAGCAATAAGCTATAAGACCTGGTTTCTTACGACTAAAGTTAAAAAAATTGATGATGACGTTAAGGTTTTTTACCTGGCAAATGATGATGATTTCGTCGTTAAAATATTGAAAAACAGGTATTTGAACCTTATTGAAGAAAGTATAAGGTCTGCTACAGGTGAAACATATCGCGTTGTTGTAAAGACTTCTTCAGATTACAACGATATTGAACCAGAACCAACACCAGTGGCTAGGCCTGTTCTTATGGATAAGACTCTGAAAAAACAGAAGATTTTCAATCCACGATATACCTTTGACAATTTTGTCGTAGGTAACAGCAATAGATATGCACACGCTGCATGCCTTGCAGTTGCTGAAACTCCTTCAGAGGCATTTAATCCACTGTTCATATACGGCGGCTCAGGACTTGGTAAGACACATCTTATGAATGCCATCGGTATTCATCTTCTAGAAAACAATAAGGATATGAATGTTCTCTACGTTTCTGCAGAAATGTTTACTAATGAGTTCATCAAAGCCCTCGGAGAGAACAAAACAAGAGAATTTAAAAATAAATATAGAAAAGTTGACGTCCTTCTCATTGACGATATTCAGTTCTTGGAAGGAAAAGATACAATGCAAGAAGAATTTTTCCACACTTTCAATTCACTTTATGATCTTAATAAACAGATTGTAATTTCAAGTGATAGAGCTCCTAATAAACTAGACAAGCTTGAAGAAAGATTGAGAACAAGATTCATGTGGAATATGGTTGCTGACGTTCAGCCAGCAGACTATGAAACGAGAGTTGCCATTCTTCTGAAGAAAGCAGAAAATGCAAATATTGAAGTTGATGATGACATCTACGATGTTATTTGCTTCATTGCAGATAAAGTAAAAGATAATATTAGAGAAATGGAAGGCGCTTTCAACAGAATCGTAGGATTCTCATCGATTATGGGAGAAAAAATAGACAAGGCTTTTTCTAAGAGAATACTTAACGATTTCATTGAAAACAAAGGAACTAGCCCTACACCTGAAAAAATAAAATCAGTAGTTTGCAGAGCTTATAATATAAAGGTTTCTGAAATTGAAAGTTCTAAGAGAACAAATAATATCGCATATCCTAGACAAGTAGCCATGTATTTGTGCAGAGAGATGACAGATTACTCTCTTCCTAAAATAGGCAACTTATTCGGAGGCAAACATTACACAACAGTATTGCATGCCTGCGACAAAATAGGTGAAGAGTTAAAGAAAGACAAAGACCTTCAAGAAATGATAAAAAGGCTTAAGAAGGATATCTCTGAATAACTTTTACACGTTATCCACAGATCAAAAACAATAATTTTTCCACTTATTTCAAGGTGTCTGTGAGTTATCCACATAATCCACAGCCCCTACTACTATTACTACTATATTTAATATATAAATAATATCGCTATTTTGGAGGTTAATATATGAAATTCAGATGCAACCAGTCAACTTTGACTAAGGCACTTAATATTGTTTCAAAAGCAGTTACTACAAAAACAACAATTCCAATTCTAAAAGGCATTCTTTTAGAGGTATCAGAATCTGGTATCCTAAAAATGTCTGCTTCAGATATGGACATCACCATAGAAGCAACTGTTGAGGTAGAAGACTGCATCCCAGGATCAGTAGTAGTTCAATCTAAGCTATTTGGTGACATTATCAGAAAATTACCATCCTCAGATATCAATATAGAATCAGAGGGAGATAGTGTTACTATTACTTGCATGAACTCTGAGTTCACTATCTTTTGTTCATCTGGAGATGAATTCCCTAGTATAAAAAATATGGAAAATACATCCAGCACTATAAGTTTTGATAAATCCATGCTTAAAGAAATGATTAGAAGAACTTCTTTTGCTGCAAGCCCAGATGAAGCGAAAGGTGTTCTTACTGGACTTCTCATGGAAATGACTGCAGATGAACTTATCGTTGTGGGTATCGACGGTTTTAGAATGGCAGTTAACAGAGAGCCTGTAATTAATTTAGAAGAACACAGCGTAATTATTTCAGCTAAACTTATGAATGAAATAAATAAAATCATAAGTGAGTCTGGTGATGATGAAAATGTTGACATGATAATTGGTAAATCAAGTGCAATGTTCATTATTGGAAACATAAAGATAGTTGTAAGATTACTTGAAGGACAGTTTATTAATTATAAAGACATTCTTCCTAGGGATGGAAAAATTGAGGTTATAGTTAGCAGAACCCAGCTTCAGAGCAGTATCGAAAGAGCTTCCCTACTTTCCAATGAAGGAAAAAATAATCTGATTAAGCTGGCTATTAGAGATAATATTATTACAATTACTTCCAAATCTGAAGAAGGTAATGTAAAAGAAGAAGTTCTTGCTAATAAAACAGGTGATGATTTAGATATTGGATTTAATGCTAAGTATGTTTTGGATGTCTTGAAATCTATTGATGATGAAGAAATAAAAATTATCTTTAACACAAGCATTACTCCTTCTGTTGTTAAGCCTCTTGAAGGAAATAAATTTGATTATTTGATTCTTCCTGTAAGAATTTCAAGCAACTAGTTAGATTTTTATTATGTATATAAAGAATTTAAGTTTAAAAGATTATAGAAATTACGACTCTCTAAACGTTGATTTTGACAAAAATGTTAATATCATAATTGGAAATAACGCCCAGGGAAAGACTAATCTTATAGAATCTCTTTACGTGACCTCTTTTGGGAAATCCTTTAGGACAAATAGAGATAGCGAACTTGTTAAGTTTGATAAGGATTTTGCGAAAATAAATATTGAAGCAGAAAAAGAGTATTTTGATACGACTGTGGAGGTTTTGATAAAAAAAGATTCTAAGAAATCTGTAAAGAAAGATGGTGCTACTGTTCGGAAGACGTCGGAGCTATTGAAAAACATTTTGATTGTGAGTTTTTCGCCGGAAGATTTGAAAATTGTGAAGGAAGATCCAGAGAAAAGACGTAAGTTTATCGACAGGGAGCTTTGCCAGATTAAGCCACTATATTACGAGTGTCTTTCGAATTATAAGAAAACTTTGCTTCAGCGAAATATGTACCTGAAGGAAGAGCATATAGAAAAAAGCATCTTAGATATTTGGGATATGCAGCTAGCACGCTATGGATCAAAACTCATTTCCATGCGTAAAATTTTCATAGAAAAATTAAGTGATTTCAGCAGCAAGATTCATGGAAGTATAACTGACGGAAAAGAAATTTTGCACATTGAATATAATCCAAATGTCGATTTTGTTGAGGATGAAAAAGAACTGGAATTAAAATTTTATGATGAAATTAAGAATGCCTACAGAAATGATCTTAGAATGAGGACTACAACTAAGGGACCTCATAAGGATGATATTTCTTTTTATGCCAATGGAATCAATATGAGAAGTTTTGGATCTCAGGGGCAACAGAGAACTTGTGCCCTTTCGATTAAGCTGGCTGAGCTTGATTTGATAAAAGAGGAAACTGGAGAAGATGCAATTCTGCTTCTCGATGATGTTATGAGTGAGCTTGATATTAACAGGCAGAGATTTCTGATTAAGACTTTACAAAAAAATCAAATTTTTGTAACGGCTACGGATATTGATGACAGAGTTTTAGAGAACTTTCCTGAGGCCAAGATAATTAAGATTGAAAAAGGAAAGATTGAAAATAAATAATTTTTATTATACAATAAAATGATAGTCTAAGAGATAGATAGCGTGATTATATAAAGAAAGGGTAAGAAATGAGCACAGAGGGAAACAAGACAAATCAATATGATGCGGCCCAAATTCAAGTTCTTGAAGGACTGGAAGCTGTTCGTAAAAGACCTGGTATGTACATAGGAAGTACAGGTCCAAGGGGTCTTCACCACCTTGTTTACGAGGTAGTAGACAACAGTGTGGACGAAGCACTTGCTGGATACTGTAAATCAATAAATGTTACTATTCAGAGCGACAACTCTATTAAAGTCGAGGACGATGGTAGAGGTATGCCGGTTGATAAACATCCAAAACTTGGGATTCCAGCCGTTGAAGTTATTCATACAGTACTTCACGCAGGTGGTAAATTCGGTGGCGGAGGATATAAGGTATCCGGAGGACTTCATGGTGTAGGTGCATCTGTAGTAAATGCGCTTTCCACAAAAATGGAAGTCGAAGTTAAGAGAAATGGCAAGATTTACAAGCAGTGTTATGAAAGAGGCAAAACAGTTACTCCATTAACAGTTGTTGGTGAATCTAAGAAAACCGGATCAACAAGTATTTTCTGGCCAGATCCAGAAATTTTTACAGAAACAACTGAATTTGATTATGAAACTCTTCAGCACAGATTAAGAGAAATGGCATTCCTGAATAAGGGTATTAAAATTACTTTAGCTGATGAAAGAGAAGGAAAGAAGAAAAAAGAAGTATTCCACTATGAAGGCGGAATTATTGAATTTGTTAAGCATTTAAACAGCAATAAGGAAACTATAAATCCTGACGTTGTTTACTTTGAAGTAAAGAAAAATAACATGGAAGTTGAAGTTGCACTTCAGTATACCGACCGTTACAACGAGTTGGTACTTTCCTATGCAAATAATATTAATACTACTGAAGGTGGTACTCATCTGGCAGGATTCAGATCTGCAATAACTAAGACTTTTAATGAATATGCAAAGAAGAGCAAACTTCTTAAGGAAAAAGATGGGTCTCTTGCTGGTGAAGACGTAAGAGAAGGCCTTACTGCAGTAATTTCAGTTAAGTTAACTGAGCCTCAGTTTGAAGGACAGACTAAGACAAAGCTTGGAAATACTGAAATGAGAGGTTTTGTTGAAAGTGCTACAAGTGAGAATGTATTTGCATTTCTAGAGGAAAACCCAGATCAGGCGAAAAACATTATCGGTAAGTGTATAACTGCAGCTCACGCAAGAGAAGCAGCTAGAAAAGCAAGAGAAACAACAAGAAGAAAGTCTTCTCTTGACTCAACTTCATTGCCAGGAAAGCTTGCTGATTGCTCTGAAAAGGATCCATCAATTTCAGAAATCTTCTTAGTCGAAGGTGACTCCGCAGGTGGTAGTGCTAAGCAGGGTCGTGACAGATTGAGACAGGCTATTCTTCCACTAAGAGGTAAGATTCTAAACGTTGAAAAAGCAAGACTTGACAGAATTCTAAACTCTGATGAAATTAAAAATATGATTACTGCATTTGGGTGCGGAATAGGTAGTGAATTTGATGAATCCAAGCTAAGATATCACAAAATTATTATCATGACCGATGCCGATGTCGATGGAGCTCATATCAGAACATTGCTTCTGACATTCTTCTTCAGATATATGACACCACTTATTGAAGGCGGATACGTTTATGCAGCTAAACCTCCTCTATTCCTAACTAAGAGAAACAAGGAAGTTTACTACACATACAGTGAACCTGAACAGGATAAATTACTTGAAAAACTAAATAATGACGGCAAGAATGGTAAGATTGACATCCAGAGATACAAAGGTCTTGGAGAAATGGACTACCATCAGTTATGGGAAACTACTATGGACTATAACAACCGTACTCTTATTCAGATTACTCTTGACGATGCTGCAGCAGCCGATGAAATTTTCACAATTCTTATGGGTGACAAGGTACCGCCAAGAAAGCAGTTTATTGAAGAAAATGCTCACTTAGCTGAGATTGACATTTAAGGAAGGAGGGTCAAATGAGTTTAATTGAAGATACTAAATTAGAACAGCATGAGATAGCCAAAGAAATGAAGAAATCATATATTGACTATTCCATGAGTGTAATTGTTGGACGTGCCCTTCCTGATGTAAGAGACGGATTGAAGCCGGTTCACAGAAGAATTTTATATGGAATGAGCCAGCTAGGCGTTACACCTGACAAACCGCATAAAAAATCTGCGCGTATTGTCGGTGAAGTAATGGGTAAATATCACCCTCATGGTGACAGTTCAATTTATGATGCAATGGTAAGACTTGCACAGGATTTCTCAACAAGATATATGCTTGTTGATGGTCACGGAAACTTTGGTTCCGTAGACGGAGACGGTGCAGCTGCCATGCGTTATACTGAAGCAAGAATGACTCCATTCTCACTTCAGATGATTAGAGATATTGAAAAAGAAACTGTAGATTTCATTCCTAACTTTGACGGTGAGGAAAAAGAACCGGTAGTACTTCCAAGTAGATACCCTAACCTGCTTGTTAACGGTTCAAATGGTATCGCCGTTGGTATGGCTACATCCATTCCACCTCACAATCTTGGTGAAGTAATTGATGCTACAATCGAACTTATAGATAACAGCGAAGCTACTGTGGAAGATTTGATGAAGCACGTCAAGGGTCCGGACTTCCCTACTGGAGCAAAGATTCTAGGAAAGAGCGGAATGAGACAGGCTTACAGAACCGGCCAGGGTAAGGTTAAGGTAAGAGCTTGCTGTGAAATTGAGGAAACCACAAGAGGTAGATCTCAGATTATCGTTACTGAGATTCCTTTCCAGGTAAATAAGGCAAGATTAATCGAAAAAATTGCCGATTTAGTAAGAGATAAGAAAATTGAGGGAATTTCTGATATCAGAGACGAATCCAACCGTCATGGTATGAGAATTGTAATCGAACTTAAGAGAGATGCAAATCCTCAGATTACCCTTAACAGACTTTACAAGCATACTCAGCTTCAGGAAAGCTACAGCATGATTATGCTTGCTTTGGTTGGAAAGAAACCAAAGATTCTGAATCTATATGAAATTCTTTCTGAATACCTTAATTTCCAGAAGGAAGTTGTTACCAGAAGAACTCAGCATGATTTGAAAAAGGCTGAGGCAAGAGCTCATATCTTAGAAGGTTTAAGAATCGCTCTTGATAATATCGACGAAATTATTAAGATTATCAGAAGTTCATATAACGACGCTAGAGAAAAGCTGATGGAAAGATTCGGCTTATCTGAAATCCAGGCTCAGGCAATTCTTGACATGAGACTTGCTAGATTACAGGGTTTGGAACGTGAGAAAATTGATAAGGAATATGAGGAGCTAATGAAGAAGATTGCTTACTTTAAGGCAATTCTTGCTGATGAAAAGCTTCTTATGGGAGTTATCAAGGATGAGCTTACTGAAATCAAGGATAAGTATAAGGATCCTAGAAGAACTAAGATTGTTGCAGATGTTGATGACTTCGACGATGAGGACCTTGTTGAAGAAGAACAGGTTGCAGTAACTCTGACTCATCTTGGATATATTAAGAGAGTTCCTGCTGATACTTATAAGGCTCAGAGAAGAGGCGGAAAAGGTATTACTGGAATTACAACAAGAGAAAATGACTTCGTTAAGGACTTAATCATGACTTCTACTCATGATTACTTGATGTTCTTTACTAATACTGGTAAAGCTCATAAGATTAAAGCCTTTGAAATTCCTGAAGCAGGAAGAACTGCTAAAGGAACTCCTGCGGTTAACTTCTTGAACCTGCTTCAGAGAGAAAGAATTACAACAGTAATTCCTATTAAGGATTTTTCTGAAGACAAGTATCTAATTGCAGTTACTAAGCAGGGTACTATTAAGAAGACTCCAATTTCTGAATTCAATACTCAGAGATCAACAGGACTTATTGCAATTAAACTTAAGGATGATGACCAGCTAATCGGAATCAGAGAAACTACAGGTACTAACCAGGTAATCATTGTTACTAAGCATGGTAAGTGCATTAGCTTCTCCGAAGAAGATGTAAGAAGCATGGGCAGAATTGCCGGAGGCGTTAGAGCTATTAAGCTTGACAAAGACGACGAAGTTGTTGCAATGGAACTTGTAGAACCTGGACAGGAACTACTTGTTGTAACTGAAAATGGTTATGGTAAGAGAACTCCTGTAAATGAATATAAGATTCAGGTTCGCGGAGGAAAGGGTCTGTTAACTTATGATAAGGGTAAGTTCTCTAAGACAGGAGCTCTAGTAGGCGCAATGGCTGTAGACGACGACGATGAAATTCTTATGATTAACTCTGATGGAATCATTATTAGAATCAAAGCCAACGAAGTTTCCAAGCTTGGAAGAGCAACCCAGGGTGTCAAGATTATGAAGGTTGATGATGATACTAAGATCGTTGCAATCGCTAAGGTAATCAAGGAAGATGATGACGAGGAACCTGAGGATAAGAAAAAAGAAAAGAAGGCTAAGTCAGAAGAGACTAACGAGCAGTTGACACTGTAAGTCGACTAGTAAATGCATAACCTACCTGTGCGGCAAGGCCGCACAGGTATTTTCACTTAATGTAATTCTATAAATTCAGGAGTATAAGCGAGTATGGATAATATAAAATTCACGATACCGGGAAAACCGGAGTACTTAACAATGGTCAGATTGGCAATTGCTTCAATTGCAGGCAATGCTGGTTTTGATTATGAGGCAATTGAAGATATTAAAACTGCCGTTGAGGAGGCATGTAAGAATGTGTCCTGTCACGGTTTTGATGGTTTTTCTGACAGATATGAGCTGCAGTGCAATGTGGAAAAAGGCAGAATAGAAGTAATTATCAAGGACGATTGCACCAACCATACTCTTGAGAAGTTAGCCAAACCTTGTCAAAACTGCCCTAAGGAAGGTGACCTAGGGGTATACGTTATTGAGACCATGATGGATGAAGTGGATTTCAGCAAGGCCGAAAATGGAAATAAGCAGATAAGAATGGTGAAAAGCATATGAAGGAACAGGAATTATTTACGAAATACCTAAATAATCCCAGCATTGAAAATAGAAATGAAATAGTTGAGAAGCACCTTTATATGGTGGATATTCTTATCAGAAAATACCTTGGTAAAGGCGTGGATTACGACGATCTTTATCAGGTGGGAGCACTGGCGCTGGTTAATGCAGTTGAACGCTTCGATCCTACTAAAGGATTCGAGTTCAGCTCTTTTGCAACGCCTACAATTCTTGGGGAAATCAAGAAATATTTTCGTGATAAGGAATGGAGTCTTAAGGTACCGAGAAGGCTTAAGGAGACTGCAGCCAAGGTGCAGGAAGTAAGGGAAAAACTACGTGATGAAAACCATAGAAACCCTACAATCCAAGAAATTTCGGAGGCTTCGGGATTTACACAGGAGCAGGTTATTGAGGCTCTTGAAGGTGCAAAATCCTACGGCACCTACTCCCTTGACAAAACCTACAGCGAGGCAGGTGAAGACGGAGAAAATTCATTTCTTGAAAAATATACCTCCTTTGAGGAGCAGGGATATGAGAGAATTGAGACTAAGGAAATAATTGAAAAAGTTGTAAAAGGTTTCAGCGACCAGGAAAAATATATTTTTAAAAAGAGATTTATTCACAACTGTTCACAGGCTGAAATTGCAGCAAATCTTGGCGTGTCACAAATGACTGTTTCTCGCGCTGAGAAAAACATAATCAATAAATTTAAAGAAGAAGCGAAAAAAGGAGTATAAAAAATGGACACCAAAGAATTGGCTTTAAAAAAACATGCCGAGTGGCAGGGAAAATTATCTGTTAACTGTAAGGAACCAATTACAAATAAAGAGGAATTATCAATTGCTTACACACCAGGTGTAGCAGCACCATGTCTAGAAATTGAAAAGGACGAAAGTCTTGCATACACATATACAGGTAAGGGAAATACAGTTGCTGTAATCACTGACGGTACTGCAGTTCTTGGACTTGGAGACATTGGACCATCTGCAGGTATGCCGGTTATGGAAGGGAAATGTGCATTATTCAAGTCATTTGCTAACATCGATGCAGTTCCAATCTGCGTAAACAGCAAAGATCCTAAGGAAATTATCGATACAGTTTACAATATTTCAAAGAGCTTCGGCGGTATAAATCTTGAGGATATTAGCGCACCAAGATGCTTCGAAATTGAGAGAGCTTTGATCGAAAAATGTGATATCCCAGTATTCCACGACGACCAGCACGGTACTGCAATTATTACATGCGCAGGTCTTTTGAATGCTTGTAAGCTTCTTAAGAAACCCATGGGAGAAATGAAAATCGCTATTAGCGGAGCTGGTTCTGCGGGAATTTCCATTGCTAAGATGATTATAGCTATGGGCTTTGGTGATGTAGTTCTTTGCGGAAGCAAGGGAACTATTTATGACGGAGCTCCATATAACAATCCAGAGCAGCAGAAGATGACTGAAATCACAAATAAAAACAATATTCAGGGTAGCCTAGCTGACGCAATGAAGGGCGCAGATATTTTAATTGGTGTTTCCAAGCCAGGCGTTGTAAGTAAGGAAATGATTCAGACTATGGCAAAGGACCCTATTGTTTTCGTTATGGCAAATCCTGTGCCTGAAATTATGCCTGATGAAGCAAAGGCTGCAGGCGCTGCTGTAGTTGGAACAGGACGTTCAGACTTCCCTAACCAGGTAAATAATGTTCTTGCTTTCCCTGGAATTTTTAGAGGAGCATTAGACGGACGCGCAGCTAAGATTACAGAAGAAATGAAGATGGCTGCTGCAAAAGCAATTGCAGGTGTTATCACAGAAAAGGAACTAAGTGCAGACTACGTACTGCCAGATCCATTTAACCCAGCAGTAGTTCCAGCAGTTGCAGAAGCAGTAAAAAGTTGCCTAAAGTAAATTTTAAAAATATTAAGTATTAGATAAAATCGGAGGATTAGCGCCATGGAGTATAGAATTGAACATGACACAATGGGAGAAGTGAAGGTCCCTGCAGATAGATATTGGGGAGCTCAGACTCAGAGAAGCTTCGAGAATTTCAAAATCGGAAACTCAAAGATGCCAATTGAAATTGTGCACGCTTTTGGGGTTTTGAAAAAGGCTGCCGCCCTTGCAAATAAAAGGCTTGAAATGATTGATGCTCAGCGCGCTGACCTTATTTCTAGCGTTTGCGATGAGATTATTGCAGGAAAACTGGACGACCACTTTCCTCTTGTTGTTTATCAGACAGGAAGTGGCACTCAATCAAATATGAATGTTAACGAAGTTGTAGCTAATCGCGGTAATGAAATTGCCGGCGAGAAGTTGCTACACCCAAATGACCATGTCAACAAATCCCAGAGTTCCAACGATACCTTCCCTACTGCTATGCATATTGCTGCCCTGCAGGTTACAGCAGAAAAAGTGTTGCCGGCAGTTAGGGTTTTACGTGACTCTTTATCAAAACTAGAAGAGTCCTATATGGACATCGTGAAAACTGGAAGAACCCATCTTCAGGATGCGACTCCCTTGACCTTAGGACAGGAAATCAGCGGATGGCGCTCCATGCTTGATCACAATGAAAAGCAGATTGAAGAAGCTATGACAAGCCTTTATGAATTGGCTCTTGGCGGAACTGCAGTTGGCACAGGATTAAATGCTCATAGAGATTTTGGAAAGGCATCAGCAGAAGAAATTAGCAAGATTACTGGTTTTGATTTTGTGACTGCTGAAAATAAGTTCCACAGCCTGACATCAAAGGATGCTATTGTGTATGTTCATGGTGCATTTAAAGCACTGGCTGCCAACTTGATGAAAATCGCCAACGATGTGAGATGGCTGGCTTCCGGGCCACGCTGCGGAATCGGAGAAATTATGATTCCAGAAAATGAACCGGGAAGCTCCATTATGCCAGGTAAGGTAAACCCTACACAGTGCGAAGCGCTTACTATGGTTTGCACGCAGGTTATGGGAAATGACGTAACTATTGGAATTGCTGCATCACAGGGCAATTTTCAGCTGAATGTTTTCATGCCTGTGATGATCAATAACTTTATTGAATCAGCAACTCTTCTATCCGATGCAATGATTTCATTCGAAAAGAATTGCGTATACGGAATTAAGCCAAACAATGAAAAGATTAAGGAAAATTTAGATAAATCTCTCATGCTTGTAACTGCATTAAATCCACATATCGGATACGAAAATGCAGCTAAAATTGCAAAGCTTGCCCACAAAGAAGGCACAACCCTAAAAGCAGCAGCTGCAAAGTTAGGCTTTGTAGCCGAAGAAGACTTTGACAAATTAGTGGATCCATCAAAGATGATTGCACCGAAATAGGAGAATTTTATGTCTAAGAATTACAAAAGACCTGTTTATGCAATAGTTTTAGTATTTTTTATAATCTCTGTTGCATTTAATATTATGCTTATAAAAAAGATCAGCATCTCAAACCAGTTTATTAACAATAACGTATCGGAAGATTTTGTCGAATTAAACAATGAGATGAGAGAAATGAGACCTTTATTAGAATTTAAAGATGGAAGTAAAGAAGATTATGTAAAACAAATGAATGTCATAGGGGAAAAATTATACGGTAGCTGTTATAATACAGTAGAAAAAATCAGTCGATATCGTTTACTGGGTAAGCCGTATAAAGAGTTTTATATAAGAGAATTTAACAGCGTAATTCTTGATTTAATAGAAATTGAAGACTCTATAAGTTTAAAAGTAGCACGTAGGAAACTGTCAAGACTGGATGAAATTTTCACTGCAATATCTAAAATATATATAGGCGAACAATACGACTTAAGAAAAGATTCTAACGTAGAAATGAAGAAATTGCAAGAGTTTAAGCTTCTTTGCGAGGATTATAATAGTATTTCGTGAATAGGATAGATGTTTTTTATTAACGTAAGAAGGAGCAAAAGATGCGCTAGATCATATCAGAACGGAGGAATCTAGAAAAATAAAAAAAGAGACAAGATTGGACTCAATTGCTATCCTGTCTCTTATTTTATTATTCAAATTCTTTTAATCCATCGCGGATAGTTTTTTCTACTCTTTCAGGAAGTTCAGCTGCTTCATGTCTATCCATGTCAGCTGTTTCAATAGGTTCGTGGATTATCATATTTACTGTTGCACCTGACGAAATAATTTCTCTTTCCTCAAACATATGATAGGATCCATCTATTGTAACCGGAACAACGGGAACCTTTGCCTTAGTAGCCAGCTTGAAGCTTCCAGCCTTAAACTCGCCCATATCATGACAGTGGCTTCTAGTACCTTCAGGGAATATTACCATAGAATATCCATTCTTCAGTTCATTTACACCTACCTGAATGGAGCGAAGTGCTGCTTTAGCATCACCTCTCTGAATAAAAACTCCATGAAGAGCTTTTATCCATTTTCCAAAGTAAGGTAATTTCTGTAGGGCATCCTTAGCAACGAAGCCAATCTGTTTACCCTCTGCAGCTTTTAACATAACGATAATATCAGCATATCCCTGGTGATTAGCAATAAAGACGCAAGGCCTATCCATAGGGATATTCTCTTGCCCTTTAATATTGCAAGTTACATCGAAGATGTCGAAAACATTATCAATCCACTGCTTTACAGCCTTGGCAATGAGAGCTCTCTCCTCTTCCTTCTCCCCTGCATCACGAAGTTTATTAATATCATTAAGATAATTATTAAAGATACTTACTGATCTGAATAGTTTGTATCCATTTGGTATATTTCTTATAAGTTTCAATTAACTGCTCCTCCTAAATTAGATTGTCGCTACAAATAATATACCACAGATTGGCTAGAAATATCCATACGAAAAGCGTATAATATACTGAAAGATGGGTAAAAAGAAAGGGATTTAGATATATGATAACAAAGAAAAGAACAGCTATAATACTCATATCACTTGCCATATTTACTTTCATTGCGGTAAATGTTGCCAGATATGAGTTCCTTGATTTCGATACGGTTATAAGGACCTGGGTTTACAGCCTAAGGACAGACCTTAGAAATAGCATAATAATTCCAATAACGTATTCAGGAAATGTTCAAACTGTAGTACTTATAGGAGTTATCCTCATACTGTGGAAAACTACAAGGAAAACCTATGGTATTCCATTTGCTATAGTTTCACTATCATCAACATTAGTATATAAGCTAGTAAAATCAATATTCAGAAGACCACGCCCTAATTTAGCAGTACGATTAATTGAACAAGGTGGTTACTCATTTCCAAGTGGGCATTCAATGAACTGCCTTGTATGCTATGGATTTCTTATCTATCTAATTAATAGGCATTGCGAAAACAAGAAATTAGCGCAAGTCCTGACAGATATTCTCACTCTAATGATAATCTGCATCGGCTTGAGCCGCATCTATGTAGGTGTCCACTTCCCTACCGATGTTCTCGGAGGCTGGAGTCTTGGTATGGCGTATCTGATGATGGCGATTATAGTTTATGAGAGAGTATGTAAATCTACAGATAAAATACACATTGTAGATTAATTGTATGTAGGGATTAATTGTGCTATAATTATGCTACAATAATAATCATAAAGGAGATGAGTTTATGCCAATAATAGTACCAATTAAAGATTTGCGCAATACTACGGAACTATCTAACCTTGCGCATAAAGAACAGGAACCAATTTTCGTAACCAAGAATGGATATAGCGATTTAGTTGTTATGAGCAGTGAATTATATGACAAATTTGCTAGAACGAATCGAATTGACCAGGCAATTTACGAGTCTGAAAAGGATTTATTAAATGGAGGAAAGCCAAAGGACGCAGAAAAAGTTTTTGCGGAATTGGACATGAAGTATTTTGGATAAATATAGTGTTAAAATTTTACCTAAGGCAGCAACGGAATTAGATGAAATATATGCTTACATCTGTTATAGCAAGCTTGCTCCAGAAGTAGCAAAAAAACAAATCAATAGGATAAAGGAATCAATAATAGATTTAGGTTTATTTCCAAAATCACATCAGGAGAGACTCGAAGGATGTTTCGCAGGTAAAGGATATAGACAATTGCTAGTAGACAATTATGTTGTGATTTTTCGAATAGATGAAAACCAAAAAATAGTCTATGTAGTAACAATTCAATATTATGGCCGTAACATTTAAGAGGAGAAGCTTCGAATGAATGACAAATTATCCATGCCCCTTCTGCTAGTAAGCGGAAGTCAGTTTACACAAAATACTCTTGTTAAGCAGCTTAGGGTATTCTTGCCAGAATCTGTGAAGATTGTTGCTCATCTGACAGATGATAGGGCAGCTCCAGAGAAAGGCACATACTTTGCAGTGTTCTCAAGTCAGGAAGTATATCGTGAATTTGAGGAACAAAATGCAAATAATGAGGCTATTTTAGATGAGTACATAGTGGCTGAGCGTACTATGTTTAAAGATAATATTGAAAAGCTACTTGCCTTGCCTCGCAACGAAAGGATTCTCCTTGTTAATGAATCAGAGGAAAGTACTTTTGAGTCAATAAATTTGTTGAAGAAAATAGGCTTCGATTTTCTTAAATTGGAGCCATATTACCCAGGGTGCAAGCAGCCCGATAAAGACATTAAAATAGCTATTACACCAGGAGAAATAGATTTAGTTCCTCCTGGAATTGATGCTGTCTATGACCTGGGGCCCAGAAATCTGGAATTTGCGGCAATAGTTAGAATAATCACATATTATGGACTTATCGATGAGGTTTTGCCAGAATATGCAGACACATACATGAGAAATCTGATGAATTTTGCTAGAAATTTGTCCAATGTAGCTGATGAAACTAGCCGTGTAATGACTACGGTAAGGAGAGAGTTAATCGGGTCCGGACATTATGCAAGATATAGATTTTCTGACATTATTGGATGTTCTAGAGCTCTTATGGAAGCTAAAGAAATCGCAGAAAAAGTTGCTAGAACGAACCTGACGGTTTTGATTGAGGGGGAAAATGGCACGGGTAAGGAGCTTCTTGCCAGCGCAATTCACAATGCCTCGGATAGATGTCGCAAGCCTTTTGTTGCAATTAACCTTTCTGCCCTACCCGACCAGCTCATTGAGTCAGAGCTATTTGGATATGAGGAGGGTGCTTTTACAGGTGCCAGAAAGAAAGGTAAAATTGGACTTTTTCAACAGGCAGCAGGCGGAACTATATTTTTGGACGAAATTGGGGATATTTCACCTAAAATGCAAACAAAACTTCTTCGAGTAATTCAGGAACGTCAGATTATGAGGGTCGGTGGCAACAGAATAATTCCAGTTGATGTTAGAATTATTGCTGCTACTAATCGCAATCTGAAGAAGATGATTAAGGAAAATGAGTTCAGAAAGGACCTTTACTATAGGCTCCACGAGGGATATGTTCACCTTCCGTCATTGGCGGCGCGTCGAGAAGATATTCCAATGCTTATCGAATATTGGCAGAAAGAACTCTTCGCATCTGAAAAAAAAATTTCCAAAGACGGCATGAGGCTTCTTATGAAGCATGACTGGCCAGGAAATGTTCGTGAACTTCAGAACTTAGTTAAATTTGCATTCGCCATGTGTGAAAATGATGTTATAACTGCTAGGGATTTACCTTTCTTAAATGAGGTATTTGAAGATACTAAATTATATGCAGAAGAAGAAACACTAGCTGAAATCAGCGAGAATCTCAGCCTTCCAGACAGGATTTCCATGGCTGTACTTATTGCAGCAGCAGAACTTCAGCAGGATGGAAAATTGGTGGGAAGAAGCAATATTATGAAGCATCTGCAAGGGCACGAGGATCAAGAGGTAAAGAGTGTTAGCGAATATCGTGTAAGAAAATGCTTGGATAAGCTTCAGAAAGAAGGCTATTTAGTTAAAGAAGGTGGCTACGGGCTTAAGATGAGTGATAAAGCCGAGGGAGTTTTGATACAAAAGTGAGACTATAGAGAGCAGTAAATGACTAAGGCCGAAAATGAACCCAAAAACAACCAAAAACCAAAAAATTAAAGATAACCTCCGAATATCAACCCAAAAATCGCTTTAAATTGCTGAATTTGAAGATAATTTCTTGGCATGCTTTTTGCATATGTAAAGGGTATAGATTTTTTAGGAGGACTTTATATATGAGTAAAAAGAAAAAAGGTGAAACTCTTGAATCCATGAATAAAGGGTTCAAAGTTCCTGACACCTACGTAATCATCTTCTTTGTAGTATGCTTCGCGGCGCTACTCACTTATCTGATTCCACAGGGTTTATATCAGACTGAAGATATTACTTACGTAATCGACGGTGCAGAAAAGACAAGAACAGTTATTAAGGATGGAAGTTTTAGCTACGTTCTTGACGATGCAGGAAATCCTGTAAAGAAGGGCATCAGCCTATTTGCTGCAGGTGGCGGCGTTGGACTTTTCAACTACCTATTTGAAGGTTTAGTAAGCGGAGACAAGTGGGGTTCTGCAGTTGGTATCATCGCATTCATCCTTGTAATCGGTGGTGCATTCGGTATCGTTCTTAAGACTGGAGCTGTTGAATCCGGTATCATGAACATGATTCAGAAGACAAACGGAAAAGAAAAACTTCTTATCCCGGCTCTTTTCATTCTGTTCTCACTAGGTGGAGCAGTATTCGGAATGGGTGAAGAAGCACTTCCTTTCTTAATGATCTTAGTTCCAATAGTTATCGCTATGGGATATGACGGAGTTACGGCTGTACTTATTACTTACGTTGCAACTCAGATTGGTTTCGGTACATCATGGATGAACCCATTCTCAGTAGCTATCGCTCAGGGTATCGCAGGCGTGCCTGTATTCTCAGGAGCTAAGTTCAGAATTGGACTTTGGGTATTCTTCACATTACTTGGTGCTGCAATGACTATGTTATATGCAAGCAAGATCAAGAAGAACCCTCAGCATTCAGTTTCTTACGAATCTGACGCTTTCTTCAGAGATGATATGGAAAGCAAGAGCGCTGCAGGAAGTGTAGAAAAGTTTGGATTAGGACACATCCTTGTTCTATTAACTCTATTATTTGGTATGATCTGGGTAGTATGGGGAGTTATGAAGCAGGGTTACTACATTCCTGAAATCGCTTCACAGTTCTTCATTATGGGTATCATTGCCGGTGTTATCGGTGTTATCTTTAAGCTGAACGGAATGACTGTAAATGATATGGCAGCTGCATTTAAGCAGGGCGCTGCAGACCTAGTTGGTGCTGCAATTATCGTTGGTATGGCTCAGGGTATCATGCTTGTTCTAGGCGGATCAGACCCTACAGAACCTACAGTTCTGAACACAATTCTTCACGGAATTTCAGACGCATTCGTAGGTCTATCTGGAACATTAGCAGCTATTCTTATGTACCTGTTCCAGTCAGTATTCAACTTCTTCGTTGTATCAGGTTCAGGCCAAGCTGCTCTGACTATGCCGATTATGGCTCCACTTGCTGACTTACTTGGCGTAACTCGTCAGACTTCAGTACTTGCATTCCAGTTAGGTGACGCATTCACTAACCTAATCGTACCTACTTCAGGATGCTTAATGGGATCCCTTGCAATTGCAAGAATCGATTGGTCAAAGTGGATCAAATTTATGTGGAAATTCTTAGGAATTCTAATTCTGTTCGCAGTAGCAACTATTATCATTGCTAGTGTAACTGGATTCTAAGGAGACTTAGTGTATGAAACTTATAAAGAATGTTAATGTATATGCACCGGAAAAACTTGGCAAGAAGGATCTTCTTATTGCCGGTGGCAAGATTTGTCAAATCTCAGATAATCTGGACATTCCAGAAAACTGGGAGGTAGAAGTAATTGATGGAGAGGGCCTAATTGCCACACCTGGATTTATTGACTCACATGTTCATATTCTAGGCGGAGGCGGCGAAGGTGGTTTTGCTAATAGAACACCTGAAGCTACCCTTTCCGGTTTAACAAGATGGGGAATTACGACTGTTGTAGGCTGTCTGGGAACAGACGGCTACGGTCGTGACCTGACAGCTTTGATCTCTAAGATTAAGGGACTGCGCGAACAGGGAATTACAGCTTACGGATACACCGGAAGCTATCAGGTTCCTGTAAGAACTCTGACAGGTAGCATCACTCAGGACATTATGGTTGTGGATGAATTTATTGGTACAGGCGAAATCGCTATTTCTGACCATCGTTCATCTCAGCCGACTTATGATGAGTTCCTTCGCGTTTGCGCAGATACACGTATAGGCGGAATTCTTTCAGGAAAAGCAGGTATCATCAATATTCACCTAGGAGACAGTCCTAGAAAAATGGACATGATCCTAAGAGCTATTGAAGAAACTGAAATTCCTTCAACTCAGTTCCTGCCTACTCACGTTAATAGAAATGCAGCCCTCTTTGATCAGGCTGTAGAATACGCAAAACTTGGCGGAACCGTTGACTTTACAGGAAACGAAGATATCGACTATTGGGTAACCGTTAGCGACGAGGTTAGAGTTTGCGACGGAATTAAGCGCATGCTTGATGAAGGAATCAGCAGCGACCTATTCACTATTTCTTCTGACGGTCAGGGAAGTCTGCCACTGTTCAGTGCTGACGGTCAGTTCCTAGGCATTGGCATGGGCCAGTCCAGCTGCCTGCTGAAAGAAGTTCGCGAGTGCGTTCAGCGTGAAAATATTCCGCTGGAAATCGCTATCAAAGCCATCACAGCCAACCCGGCTCGTGTGCTTTGCTTAGATACAAAGGGACAGATCAAAGAAGGTTTTGATGCTGACTTATGTATCATGACAGAAGATTTGAACATCCAGACAGTTATCGCTAAGGGCCAGGTAATGGTTAAGGATGGCGAGCCTGTTGTAAAGGGAATGTTCGAATAAGATTAATCTTTTTAGAGTAAACACTTACTTAATACACGTAATCAAATATAAAACGGCTGTTGCCTTAGAGCCACTTCTCATCTATCATTAACTCTCCTGGCAACAGCCGTTTTATTGTGTATTATTCTTTTACATCAAAACCTACTTCCACAGTTTTTCTGGGTATAGGCCTTTATCCTTCATTGACTGAAGAGCAGCCACAACGCCAGGCTTATCCTCCTTATAAGTTACGCCATACCATCTGTCATCGGATTTAAGTACTTTGGCCTCAGCTCTGCCCTCTTTAATCAGTTTATCAACAACAGCTGGAAGGAAGTATTCTCCCTTAAGAGGATTTTCGGCAAGAGCCTTGTCAAGAAATGCAGGAAATCCAGCCTCAAGCTCTTTTAAGAAGGAGTTAGTGAAGCCCCAGAAGTTCATGGAAACTGTGGTTCCTTCAGGTAGTGAAGTCCAGGTTTCACCGTCATCTTCAGTAAACTGGATTTCGTCGCCGCGACGCATAATTTTAGTTCTTTCTACAATGTCATCAAGCATTCCTCTTTCGTCAACAGTGCAGATTCCTCTTGCCACATGACCATTTTCTGTTAAAGTTTTCTCTAAGTTGTATCCGACCATGCAGAAATTGTATTTGTCGCCGTCTTCTGCCTGGCTCAAATAGTCGTAAATGGATTGGAAAGCACCAGCACCATAATAGTCGTCGGCGTTAATTACAACAAATGGTCCATCTACAACCTTTCGCGCGCTCATTACTGCATGGCCTGTTCCCCATGGCTTAACCCTGCCCTCTGGAACGCTATACCCTTCCGGCAAGTCATTTATATCTTGAAATGCATACTTTACGTTCAAGTGTTTTCCTGCTCTCTCATCTATCAAAGCTCTAAAATCTTCTTCATTTTCTTTTTTGATTACGAAAACTACATCTTCGAAACCTGCCATCATGGCATCATATAATGAAAAGTCTAAGATGATTTCTCCCTGATCACTGATGGCGTCAATCTGCTTTAGACCGCCATATCTGCTGCCCATTCCAGCAGCCATTATAACTAATGTAGGTTTATTCATTTCTCTATCTCCTGTTACGAAAAATCTAGTAATACTACAATTTTACTCTATATGTTGCTTTGTGGCAAGAAAGGTCTATTGAATTTATAAGTATACTTGGTTATAATTTTCTAAATAAGGAATGGAGGATGCGGAATATGATTAAAAATATGGAAACAGCAGAACGTGAAGCTGCAATGCATGTAGCGGACATTATGGTTGCCGCGGCAAGAACTGCACCTAAGGGAAGCGGCAAGGATAAAATAATTTCTATGGCGATTTCAGGTGAAGATAAGGATAGACTAGCTGAAATCATGAGAGAAATTTACAAGGAAACTGGCATCGAGATTTTCAATCGAGATGCAGGAAACGTGGACAAGAGCCATGTGGTGGTTTTGATGGGGGCGAAATCCGAACCTTTTGGGTTCGCTTGCGGAATGTGCGGCTATGAAAACTGCGGAAAAATGGCAAAGGCAGGGGCAAATTGTGCTTTTAACATTACTGACTTGGGTATTGCTGTGGGCTCGGCTGTATCAATTGCTGCTGATAACAGAGTTGATAACAGAGTAATGTATACTGTTGGCCAGGGCGGAATCAGAATGGGATGCTTTCCTGAGGATGTGAGGGTTGCTTACGGAATTCCTCTTAGTACGGGTAGTAAGAGCATTTTCTTTGACCGCAACGCTGGGGCTGTTTTGATGGATTAGAAAAAATGTGGGAAATTGTGAATTAGCACTTGTTTTTTGAAATCATTGTGCTATAATATTAGAGCGTGTTTTGGACACGCATTCTCTGCGTAGGTGTGGGGACTTACGCCATTTAGTCCATAGGGAGGTGAAACGGATGAAAAATTATGAATTAATGTTCATTATCAATCCTACTTTAGAAGAAGCTGCAAGAGACGCTGCAATCGAAAAGGTTAAGGCTGTTATCGCTGCTGATGGTGAAGTTGAAGCGGTTGATGTTTGGGGAATGAGAAAATTAGCTTACCCAATCGAAAAGAAGAACGAAGGATTCTACGTTGTTGTTGAATTCAAGGCAAGCACTGAGCTTCCTAAGGAATTAGACAGAAGACTTAGAATTTCTGACGCTGTAATGAGACATATCATCATTTGCAAAGAAGCTAAATAAGGAGTGTAGTTATGAATAGCGTATTCCTAATTGGAAGACTTACAAGAGATCCGGAAGTTAGATACACTGCTGCTACTCAGATGGCAGTTGCTACTTTTACAGTAGCAGTTGACAGACCTGTTAGACAGGGTGAAGAAAGAAAAGCAGATTTTCCAAGAGTAACTGTTTTCGGCAAGCAGGCTGAGAACTGTGAAAAGTATCTGGCAAAGGGCAGATTAGTCGCTATTGAAGGCAGACTACAGACCGGCAGCTATCAGAACAAAGATGGTGCTACTGTTTACACAACTGATGTTGTTGCTAACAGAGTACAATTTCTGGAATGGGGCGACAGACCACAGGGCGGATTCGCACAGGGTGGAGCAGCTCCGAGACAGAGTGCATCTTCGGGATTTGGAGCAGACAGTATGCCTGCAGAAATGCCTGATTCATTCCAGGCTATAGATGAAGATGTTCCATTCTAAAGAAAGGAGATAATTAACATGATGGATAGAAGACGTGGTGGCATGAGAAGAAAGAAAGTATGCCAGTTCTGCGCTGATAAGACAGAAGTAATCGATTTCAAAGATGTTGATAAACTAAAGAAGTATGTTACCGAAAGAGGTAAGATTCTTCCTAAGAGAATTACTGGTACTTGCGCAGTACACCAGAGAGAAGTTACTACTGCTATTAAGAGAGCAAGAATCGTTGCTTTACTACCTTACGTAGCAGACTAATTTCAAATTAAAAATATCATAAAGTTGCATTTAAGGAAGTGTTACGCACCTGATTTTCTAGGAACGGCGGAGCACTTCTTTTTTTCTTGCCATGTTCAAAAAAAATAATTTTTCATATGAAAGATTATTGAAAAGAAAGGTTCGGTGTAATAAAATGAGTGTGGTTCTGATTGAACACTAAGAGAAGTGACTATTATAGAGGGGAGATGACAAAATGTCAAAGGAAAAAAATCTTAGTAATCTGACGACCGAAAAGACTGAATTTAAAAGAGAAATAGGAGTTTTCGGTGGCGTCAGCATCATTGGCGGAATCATGATCGGTTCAGGTATTTTCTATTTAGGATCATATGTACTTGAAAGAACTGGCATGAACAGCAGCCTTGCACTTATCTGTTGGGTTATCGCAGGTGTTATTTCATTATTCGGAGGACTTTGCTATGCTGAATTAGGTACAGCAATGCCAAAGGCTGGAGGTAGAGTTGTTTACTTAAACGAAGCTTATCATCCAGTTGTTGGATTTACAGCTGGTTTTGTTGATTGGCTAGTTGGTGGACCAGGATCAGTTGCAGCAGTAGCAATCGCACTTATGACTGTATTCAGATCATTCTTTGATATCAGTGATATGGGTATCAAAATGGCTGCAGCAACACTGATTATTATTGCAACTCTTTACAACCTTGTAGGCGTTAAGCTTGCAGCATTTATCCAGAGCTTATCAATGGTAGCAAAGCTTGTTCCGGTACTTCTAATCATGGGTGTTGCTCTATTTGTAGGTACAGCAACTCCTGACTGGTCATTCGGTTCAGCTCAGGCTTATGCAGCAGATAATGATACAAGCATCTTCAGCATGATTGCAGTTGCAGTAGTTGCTTCATTATGGGCTTATGAAGGATGGACAAATCTGAACACAGTAGCAGAGGAAATCAGAGAACCTCATAAGAACCTTCCACTTGCACTTATTATCGGTATCGGTGGAGTAACTGTTATTTACACATTATTCAACTTCGCTATTATGAAGGTTTTACCTCACGAAGAAATCGTTTCCATGATCGAATCAGGAGACCTTTACCTAGGAACAGCAGTCGCTAAGAAAGTGCTAGGTAGCGCAGGAGCTATTGTAGTATCAGTTGGTATGATTCTGGCTATGTTCGGTTCAATGAACGGTATGATATTGGCACAGCCAAGAATGTACTACGCAATGGCTGAAGAAGGACACTTCTTCAAGTGCTTTGCTAAATTACACCCTAAGTACAAGGTACCAACTGCACCTATTATCGTGCAGTGCATCTTCTCAGTTTGCCTAGTATTCTTAAGAAGTCTAGACCAGCTGACAAACCTAGTTGTATTAACTGCTATGGTATACAGTGTATTAGTAATTTTCGCAGTACCTATTTTACGTAAGAAGTATCCAGATATTGAAAGACCTTACAAAGTATGGTTCTACCCTGTATCTGTAATTGTTACAGGACTTATCTTTATCGGATTATTTATCAACGGTGCTATTGAAGACCCTGTTAACGGATTCTTAGGATTCAGCGTACCTCTTCTAGGTGCAGTAGTTTATTGGATTTTCGACAGAAAGTTAAAGAAAGAAGCTAATGAAGCTAAGTAAAGAAAGAAGATGAATTATAAAATGAAAAAGATTTTATATAACGCTAAGGTTTATGTAGAACAGAATGTGTTCGAAGAAGCTGTACTTGTTGATGGCGGATATATTGAAGCCGTTGGCAAAAACGATGAAATTCTAGCTCTTAAGGATGATGACACTGAATTAATTGATTGTGAAGGAAAGACTTTGATTCCAGGATTAAACGATTCTCATCTTCACTTCATGCAGTTTGGTGAGACATTAAATCAGGTAAATATTGAAGGCGTTACATCAATTGATGAAATGGTAGAACGTTGCCAGGACTTCCTTGCAAAATATCCCGAAAAGTGCAAGAACGGTATGCATGCAATTGGATGGAACCAGGACTATTTTGTAGATGGAGACAGACTTCCTAACAGACATGACCTGGATAGAATCAGCACTGATTTCCCAATTGTACTTGAAAGAGTTTGCGGACACATCGTTTCATCAAACACTAAGGCCATTGAAATTCTAGGAATTGATGGAGATTCTCCACAGTTCCCTGATGGAGAATTCTTAATTGGCGAAGATGGATATCCAAATGGAATCTATACTGCAAATGCATGCAACGTTGTAAAAGCTATTATTCCAGATTTCTCAATGGAAGAAAGAAGAAAAATCTTACTTGATACAATGAAATATGGCGTTGCTCACGGACTGACAACTGTACAGAGTAATGATGTAGGAACAACATTTATGGATGGACCTGCAGCATTTAAGATGTTCCACGAAGTATATGACAGCGGTGAAGCGCTGCTACGTTACAGACACCAGGTTTGCTTCAACAACTTCGAAGAATTTGAAAAATATCTTGAAGAAGGCGAATATGCAAATGGAGAGTATGACAAGTACGATGGATGGCTTACACTAGGACCTCTTAAGTTATTTAAGGATGGAAGTTTAGGCGCACGTACTGCTTTGATGAAGAATGGCTATGTAGGCGATGAAGATAATCATGGCCTAGAATGGATCAAACCAGAAGAAATGGACAAGTACTGCCAGCTTGCAAAGAAGCATAATCTTCAGGTAGTTACACATGTAATCGGTGATGCTGCCATTGAGAAGACAATGGACTGCTACGAAAGAGCTTTTGTTGATGGAGAAAATAAACTTCGTCATACATTGATTCACTGCCAGATTACAGACAAGGAATTGCTTGATAGAATTGTAGAAAAGGACATTCTTGTAGGCGCTCAGCCAATTTTCCTTGACTACGATATGAACATTGTAGAAAATCTTTGCGGAAAAGAACTCGCTTCAACTTCATATGCTTGGGGAACACTTCAGAGAAATGGCGCGCATATCGCTTACGGAACAGACTGCCCTGTTGAATCATGCAACCCATTCCCTAACATTTATATGGCTGTTACACGTAAGGACAGAAGTGGAAAGCCAGAAGGCGGATTCTATCCTAATGAATGCGTTACAGTCCAGGATGCAATTGACGCATACACAGTCGGAAGCGCATATATGGAATTCGCAGAAGATCATAAGGGAAGAATCAAGAAGGGTTACTATGCTGATATGGTACTTCTTGATAAAGATATCTTCACAATCGATCCAATGGAAATCAAAGACATGTTACCAGTAATGACAATGGTTGGCGGAAAAATCGTATACGACAGAATGTAAAAGTAGTCATATACGCATTATCAAAACTTTCAGAAACTCACACTTTTCACCGGGTGTGGGTTTCTTTTTGGAAGAAGCTTTAGACTATGCAGAAAAATTCATATTATGCATAATAATAAAGTGTTTTTATAATGTATTAATATTATGCACGATAAAACGATAAAACTGCATAGTGATAAAGCGATAAAGAAAAATCAAAAATGTTTTCGAAAAGTAAGGAAAACCCGCCCTAAAGTAGAAAATTACAAGGCATTTTCAAACAAAAAATATAGAAATGTACACTCAAAAGATGTATAATATAGGCAAAAGAGATAAGAATCTTATTGTTTATAATTATGCATCTTCTTGCATAGAATGAAATGGAGACGAAAAATATGGCAGTAATTATTAATGGACGTGACCTTACAATCGAAGAGGTTATTCGCGTATGCAGACATGGTGAAAAAGTAGAACTTGCTCCTGAAGCTGTAGAAGCTGTTAAGAAAGCAAGAGCTTACATCGAGAAGAAGGTAGAAGAAAAGGCTGTTGTATATGGCTTGACTACAGGATTCGGTAAATTTGCTAACGTTGCAATTTCAACAGAAGAAACTGCACAGTTACAGAAGAACCTGATTATCAGCCACACTTGCTCATTAGGAAATGCTTACGAAACAAAGTATGTTAGAGCAGCTATGCTTCTTAGAGCAAACTCCCTATCACGCGGAAATTCAGGTATCAGACTTGAAACGCTGCAGACTTTGATTGATATGCTTAACGCAGGAATCCACCCAATCGTACCTGAAAAAGGATCAGTTGGAGCGTCCGGAGACCTAGCACCATTATCATGCATTGCACTTGGACTTATCGGACTTGGAAAAGTAGAATACCAGGGCGAAGTTGTAGAAGCTAAGGAAGCTTTCGAGAAAACAGGACTTAAGCCAGTAGAACTTGCTTCCAAGGAAGGTCTTGCACTTAACAACGGAACTCAGATGTTAACTGCAGTAGGTCTGAACACATTATATGATGCAATGAATCTTGCAAAGATTGCAGATATCGCTGCAGCTATGACAGGTGAAGCCCTTCACGCAATCTGCAAGGCATATGACCCTAAGACACACGAATTAAGAGGACATCAGGGACAGATTACAGTAGCTGAAAATATGAGAACATTACTTGAAGGATCCGGAAATGCACTTCCACTACAGGAAAACAAGGTACAGGATCCATACTCACAGAGATGTATGCCACAGATTCACGGCGCATCAAGAGATGCTATTAACTACGTATATGAGGCAGTATCCAGAGAAATCAACGCTGTAACAGACAACCCAATCGTATTCCCAGATCACGACGAAGTTATCTCAGGAGGAAACTTCCACGGACAGCCAATGGCACTTGCATTTGACTTCTTAAAGATTGCTATTTCAGAACTAGCAAGCGTATCAGAAAGAAGAACAGAAAGATTAGTTAACCCAGCATTAAGCGAAGGACTTCCTGCATTCTTAACAAAGAACGGTGGAGTTAACTCCGGTTACATGATCGCACAGTACGCATCAGCTTCCATGGTTTCAGAAAACAAAGTTTACGACCATCCATCATGCGTAGATTCAATCCCAACATCAGCTAACCAGGAAGACCACGTATCAATGGGTGCAACCTCAGCAAGAACAGCTGCAATGGTATTAGATAATGCACAGAAAGTAATCGGAATCGAACTTTCAGCTGCAGCACAGGGAATCTGGCTTCGTCAGGAAATGGGCGAAAACGGAATCGATAACCTGGCACCTGCAACAAAGGCTGCTTACGACTTCATCCGTGAAACAGTTCCACCTGTAGAAGAAGATATCATCATGCATGACCAGCTTGTACAGTTCGACGAAATGGTTAAGAACAACTCAATCTTAGAAGCAGTAGAAAAGGTTGTTACACTAAAATAGTCATTTAATATAGTCGTTATACGTTATACTTAGATAAACGGAGGTAATATAGATGATTGATAACAAGGCAATACAGGGAGCTATGACAATCCAGCTGGGTAACGAATACCCAGATTATCCTGAATTCCAGGAAGGAATTAGAAGAGCTCCAGACAGAGGCTTCAGACTTACAAAGGAGCAGACAAAGATTGCACTTAAAAATGCACTTCGTTACGTTCCAGAAGAACTACATGAAAAGCTTGCTCCAGAATTCATGGAAGAGCTTACAACTAGAGGTAGAATCTACGCTTACAGATACAGACCCGAAGGCAGAATCTACGGAAAATCAATTGACGAATACAAAGGTAAGTGCCTGGCAGGTAAGGCATTCCAGGTAATGATCGAAAACAACCTGGACTTCGAAGTAGCACTTTACCCATACGAACTAGTTACATACGGCGAAACAGGACAGGTTTGCCAGAACTGGCTACAGTACAGACTTATCAAGAAGTACTTAGAGGAATTAACAGAAGACCAAACTCTAGTCGTAGAGTCTGGACACCCTCTAGGATTATTCCCATCAAAACCAACTGCCCCAAGAGTTGTTATTACAAACTCTATGATGATTGGTATGTACGACAACCTAGATGATTGGGAAATCGCAGAAGAAATGGGAGTTGCGAACTATGGACAGATGACTGCAGGTGGATGGATGTACATCGGACCTCAGGGAATCGTTCACGGAACATTTAACACAATCCTAAATGCAGGAAGAAAATACTTAGGAGTTGCTGAACAGGGAGACCTGGCAGGACATACATTCGTATCCTCCGGACTTGGCGGAATGAGTGGTGCTCAGCCTAAGGCTGCAAACATTGCAAATGCAGTAGGTATCTTTGCCGAAGTTGACTACTCAAGAATTGTAACTAGACATGACCAGGGATGGGTTGATGTTATCATGGATGACATCGATGAAATCTTCAAGCTAGCAAATGAAAAGGTTGCTGCTAAGGAAAGCATCTCCATTGCATACCACGGAAATATCGTAGACCTATTAGAAGCAGCTGCTGAAAAGAACTTCAACATCGATCTTCTTTCAGACCAGACATCATGCCACAACGTATATAACGGCGGATACTGCCCAGTAGGAATGACATTTGAAGAAAGAACTGAACTTCTTCACAGCGACAGAGATATGTTCTGCAAGAGAGTAGACGAAACTCTTCACAGACACTATGCAGCGATTAAGAAGTTAACTGAAAATGGAACTTACTTCTTCGACTATGGTAACTCCTTCATGAAAGCTATGTACGACGCCGGAATTAAGGAAATTTCCAAGAACGGATATGACGATAAAGATGGATTCATCTGGCCTTCATATGTTGAAGACATTATGGGACCAGTTCTATTCGACTACGGATATGGACCATTCAGATGGGTTTGCCTATCAGGAAAACCTGAAGATCTTGATATGACAGATAAGACAGCTATGGATTGCATCGATCCAACTAGAAGAGCTCAGGATAGAGATAACTGGGTATGGATCAGAGACGCAAAGAAGAACAAGCTAGTTGTAGGTACTCAGGCAAGAATCCTTTACCAGGATGCAGAAGGCAGAACAAATATCGCTCTTGCTTTCAACAAGCTGGTTAGAGAAGGAAAATGCGGTCCTATCATGATGGGTAGAGACCACCACGACGTATCAGGTACAGACTCTCCATTCAGAGAAACATCCAACATCAAGGATGGATCAAATGTTATGGCAGACATGGCTGTACAGTGCTTCGCAGGTAACGCAGCAAGAGGTATGTCATTATGTGCACTTCACAACGGCGGTGGTGTAGGAATCGGTAAGTCTATTAACGGTGGATTCGGTCTATTGCTAGACGGAAGTGAAAGAACTGACGAAATCATTAAGTCCGCTATGATGTGGGACGTAATGGGCGGAGTTGCAAGAAGAAACTGGGCTAGAAATGAAAACGCTCTTACAACTTCCGTAGAATACAATAAGAACTACGAAGGTAAGGGTCACATCACTATTCCATTCCTTGCTGACGACGATCTTGTTGCAGCAACAGTAGACAAGTTTGTAAAATAAGGAGAGCTGTAAAATGGCAACTTTGCTTATAAAAAATATAGGAACTTTGCAGACTCCTGTGGGAAGTCACCCACACAAGGGAGAAGAGCAGGGTGTCAATATTAAACTTAAGGACGCAGCCATTCTCATTAGAGATGGCGTAATTGCAGAAATCACAGCTGAGGGCGCACTTCCTGAAGGTGCGTCTGCAGCCGACGAAGTTATAGATGCAGAAGGAAAACTGGTAACTCCGGGTCTAGTTGAGGGACACACTCACATGATTTTCGGAGGCTACAGACAGAATGAAATCCCTCTAAAGCTTAAGGGAGCAGGCTATCTGGACATTCTTAGAGCAGGTGGCGGAATTCTAGACACAGTTACTAAGACAAGAGCTGCTGGTTTTGATGAATTATATGAAAAAACAGAGGGCTTCCTTGACGAGATGATGGGTCTGGGCGTGACTACTTGCGAGGCGAAGAGCGGATACGGAATCGACCTGGAGACAGAGGTTAAGCTTCTGGAAGTTCTGAAGAAGCTGAACGAAGATCATCCTATGGACATTGTTTCCACTTTCATGCCGGCACACGTTGTTCTTGAAGACTGGAAAGGCAGAGAGGACGAGTTTATTCAGCTGTGCATTGACGAGATGATGCCTTATGTTAAGGAGCGCGATTTGGCTGAATTCATCGATATTTTCACTGAGGATTCTGTTTTCAACGTTGAGCAGAGCAGAAAGTATCTGGAAGCTGCTCGCGACATGGGCTATGGTCTAAAGATTCACGCTGATGAAATCGAGGCTATAGGCGGGTCTGTTCTTGCAGGTGAAATGAAGGCAACTTCCGCAGAACATCTTATTGTAATCGATGATGCGGGCATGGAATCCATGGCTAAGGGTGGCACAACTGCTATGTGTCTGCCGGGAACATCTTTCTACTTAGGAGCAACCTTTGCACCGGTTAGAAGAATGATCGATGAGTTTGAGATTCCAGTTGCTATGGCATCTGACTTTAACCCAGGTTCATGCCCTTCGCTTAACCTTCAGTTCATTATGAACTTAGGATATTTGAAGTATCGCATGATGCCTGAGGAAGTTTTGACCGCAGTTACAATTAACCCGGCATGTGCAATTGACAGAGGCGACAAGGTTGGTACTCTGGAAGTTGGAAAGCAGGGCGACCTTGTAATCTGGGACGCAGAAAATATGGAAATGCTTTGTTACAGATTTGGATCAAATCTGGCAGATACAGTTATTAAGAAAGGTATGGTGGTGGCATGAAGCTAATCGACATGCAGGTTAAAGAATATTTGGACGTTTTGAAATCCGATGCACCGGCTCCAGGTGGCGGTTCTGTAAGTGCTCTTGCAGGTGCTCAGGGGGTTGGTCTTTTCATGATGGTTGCAGACCTTACTATTGGTAAGGAAAAGTATGCTGATTATCAGGACATCTGCAAGGAAGCTAAGGAAAAGGGTATGGCTCTTTATGAAGAACTTGTTGCTTCTGTAGATAAGGATACTGAAGCGTTCAACCTAATTGCTGATGCTTTCAAGATGCCGAAAGAGACTGATGAAGAAAAGGCAGCAAGAAGAAAAGCTATTGCTGACGGTACTCTAGTTGCTACTCAGGTGCCTTTCAGAACTATGCAGCTTGGTTACGAAGGTCTTAGCATTGCTAAGGAAATGATCGGAAAGTCAAATCCAAATGCTGCCAGTGACCTAGGCGTTGCTGTTCTGAATCTTACTGGATGCATTAAGGGCGCATGGCTAAATGTTCTTATCAATCTTCCCGGCGTTAAGGATGAAGAACAGGCTAAGTTCTTTGCTGAAGAAGGTAAGAAAATGTATGATGAGGCTGATGCAGTAGCAAGCAGTCTGTATAATTCAGTTGCTGAATCACTGTAAGTTTTGATATAATAGAGAAATTGGAGGTACGTGACAATGGCACAGATTATCGAAAGTATTCCTAACATTAGTGAAGGAAGAAACCATGA